>NZ_JBCNNP010000003.1:0-294739 GCF_039594315.1 Pantoea sp. | reverse complement strand
TCACCGATCCGGCCGGTAACGAAAGCCCGAAATCTACGCCGGTGATCGTTGATCTCGATACCACCGCGCCAGACGCGCCGGTGATTGGCGATCTGAAAGATGGCAACGGCGCAGACTTGTCTGCGGGCGGCCTGACCAACAACGGCAGCGTTGAAATGTCCGGCACCGGCGGCACCGAAGGCGACATCGTTAAGCTGTATGACGGCACCACGCTGATCGGCTCCACTACCGTGGGTGCGGACGGCAGCTGGACCATTCCGGCGGATATCAGCGGCGACGATGAGCACAGCCTGAGCGCCAGCTTCACCGATCCGGCGGGCAATGAAAGTCCGAAATCTACGCCTGTTATCATTGATCTTGATACTACCGCGCCAGATGCGCCGCTGATTGGCGATCTGAAAGACGGCAACGGCGTGGACCTGAGCACCGGCGGCCTGACCAACAACGGTAGCGTTGAAATGTCCGGCACCGGCGGCACTGAAGGCGATATCGTTAAGCTGTATGACGGCACCACGCTGATCGGCTCCACCACGGTGGGTGCGGACGGCAGCTGGAGTATTCCGGCGGATATCAGCGGCGACGATGAGCACTGCCTCAGCGCCAGCTTCACCGATCCGGCGGGCAATGAAAGTCCGAAATCCACTCCGGTGATTGTTGATCTCGATACCACCGCGCCAGACGCGCCGGTAATTGGAGATCTGAAAGACGGCAACGGCGCAGACTTGTCTGCGGGCGGCCTGACCAACAACGGCAGCGTTGAAATGTCCGGCACCGGCGGCACCGAAGGCGACATCGTTAAGCTGTACGACGGCAGCACGCTGATCGGTTCCACCACGGTGGGCGCGGACGGCAGCTGGACCATTCCGGCGGATATCAGCGGCGACGATGAGCACAGCCTGAGCGCCAGCTTCACCGATCCGGCCGGTAACGAAAGCCCGAAATCTACGCCGGTGATCGTTGATCTCGATACCACCGCGCCAGACGCGCCGGTGATTGGCGATCTGAAAGATGGCAACGGCGCAGACTTGTCTGCGGGTGGCCTGACCAACAACGGCAGCGTTGAGATGTCCGGCACCGGCGGCACCGAAGGTGACATCGTTAAGCTTTACGACGGCACCACGCTGATCGGCTCCACTACCGTGGGTGCGGACGGCAGCTGGAGTATTCCAGCCGATATCAGCGGCGACGTTGAACATAGCCTGAGTGCCAGCTTCACCGATCCCGCCGGTAATGAAAGCCTGAAATCCACCCCGGTGCTGGTCGATCTCGACACCACTGCGCCAGATGCGCCGGTATTTGATGCCGTCAGCGATGGTAAAGGCAGCAACTTGTTGGCGGGCGGCTTAACCAACAATGGCAGCCTGACACTGAGCGGTACCGGTACATTTGGCGATATCGTCAAGATTTATGACGGTGCGACAGTTGTAGGATCAGCAATGGTTGGCGCAGATGGCAGTTGGAGCATTCCAGCTAACATCAGCGGTGACACTGAACACGAGCTCAGCGCCACTTATACCGATCCAGCTGGCAACGAAAGTGTGCATTCGTCACTGGTCACCGTTGACCTTGATACCAATCCACCGGATGCGCCGGTCATTAGCGTGGTTCATGATGGTAAAGGTACGCCGACTGATTTAATCAGCAATGGTTTGACCAACAATGCCAACATTACTGTCGGCGGCGTCGGCGGTACCGCGGGTGAAATCGTTAAACTGTATAACGGTCTCAACGGCAACTTAATCGGTAGTTCAATCGTGAACGCTGACGGCAGCTGGAGTATTATCACTAAGTTGAGCACTGATGGTGCGCGCGATTTACAAGCAACCTTCACTGATGCGGCAGGCAATGAAAGTCTGTATTCGGCAGGTGTTGAGATGACGTTGGATACCACGGTGGCAAACATGGGTGCACCGATTATTACTAACAGTAGCGGTGTCGCAATTGCTTATGGTGCCAATACCAATGAAGTTCGTCCGTTAGTGAGTGGCACTGCAGAACCGTTTGCCACTATTACGCTGCGCATCGCATTGAGTCAAAACCAAGGCTGGGGCGCAGGCAACCGTGTGTTTACCACTACCGCAGATGAAAACGGAAACTGGTCAATTCAGGTGGTGCAAAAGCTGCCGGACGGAGACATGTTCTTCCGTACCAGTCAGACCGATCTTGCTGGAAACTCGAGCCCATTAGGTAGTCAAGGTAAAATCCATATTCTCGGAGGTTCAAGTGCGGCCGCTGGCCCAGATCCGGTTCAGCCGATGACTATTGATTCGAACAGTGATGAACACAGCTCACTGATGACCACCGACCACGCGCATACACAGGCGGTCGATGACGTTCAGCACAGCCATGCTGCGCCAGTAGAAGAAGCACCTATTGCGGCGGCGGTTGCAGAGCCTACGATTGAGACGACAGAACCTGCGCAGCAGCAGGAAAAAGCTGAAGCCGTGGCTGCGCCGACAGTTGCCGATGATCATCCGATCAGCCTGGCAAATCTGCCTGAATTGCAGCAAGAAGCGCACACGGTTTCGCTGGAAGGCAACGGCACCGAAGATCACATCAAAATCACCATTGATGATGTGCTGACCTTTGGTAAAGAAGATCTGTTCATCGAAGATGGCCACAAGCAGTTGCTGGTAACCGGTGATGAAAGTGATTCAGTCAGCCTTGAAGCAGTGAACGGTGATAAAGGCATTCAGAACTGGAACGCGCAAGGTGAAGTGACGGTAGAAGGTACGGTTTATAACATCTACCAGAACGACAACCACGAGGTGGACGTGCTGATTCAGCAAGGTGTGCAAACGCATCATAATTAAGCAGCGATGGTTGTTCTTATAATAAATGATTCTGATATGCCTGGTTTTCCAGGCATATTTTTTGCTGTTTAAAAACCTTTTTGTATGAAATGTCCTACTTATCTCGCGATTGACTCTGATGGTTAATTAATTAGCTAAAATTTAAAATGATATAGCGATAAAAATGTCGTTTTTTATTTCAACACCACAAACTCAACTGCATAAATGATGTGCAGCTATGGACTCGTTATGAATAAATTCGTTTCTGCACTGCTGCTAATTATTACTGCAATGATCAGTCAGCAAACCTGGGCGGCTCGCTGTGATTATATTGATAACACTCACGCCGTTAGAATGACTATTCCGTTATCGGTGGGAAATATCTCCGTTGGAAAGGATGTCAGCATCGGCACAATAGTGCATTCGTTCAAAGTCGTGGGCAACAACGATTTGCGTCCGTGGCAGAATTGTAAGCACGAAGGTGCACCCAATGTTGTTATTGACCAATATCTTAGTTTGATTAATACGCCCAGTCCTGTATCGAACTGGGGCGGCCCTTATGCAGGGGCTATTTATCAAACAACCGTTCCGGGACTTGGCTTTGCCATCATTAATAATGATGGCATGAACCCTGGGCAGGCAATAAGTACTGTTGCTTCTAAAAAGTGGATGACACCAATTTCTCAATATAATGATTCGGGCTATAGTTTTTATTACGGAAACTCATTCACGATTTATTTTATTAAAACTGGCGATATGAACTCTGGGTCGGTCGACGGTACTCGACTGCCAACGGTATTGCTGACGACCAATTCAGCTACCCCAGTGGCAGGTGTTCCAGACACGATCTATAGCATCAACTTTTCCGGAAGCTTGAATGTGATTGCCGCCACTTGTACCACACCTGATGTCAACGTCAATATGGGTAAATGGGATGTGAGTAATATTTCAATTCCAGGACAATCTACGACAACTGCTTGGGTACCTTTTCAGGTTAATTTAACTGGCTGCCCAGCAATGCGCGGAAATTTTTCTGATACCAATTCACCGCCAACTTATGATACTAAAAATGGATTCTCGGCTGGAAAACTCATTCTTAATGCCATTGATATTCTGTTCACGCCGAGCTTTGGCGTGGTTGATGCAGCGCAAGGGATTATGAACATCCAAAGTGGTGCAAATGCAGCAAAAGGAGTTGGCATTCAGATAGCTAATGATGATGGTGCACATACGTTGGTTAACTTTAACAATAAAATTAACAAGACACTTCCTCAAACGTTGTCAGGATCCAATTATAGCTTTGGCTTTGCTGCTCGTTATATTAAAACAGGCACCACCGTAACGCCTGGGATTGCTAATGGTAAGATGATATTTAATATCAACTATTATTAACTTTCAATACTGACAAGCCCGAGTGAATCTATTCGCTCGGGCTTTTTAATGGCTATACCTATGTCCATGCCTCTACAGCGAACTGCTTAACGATACGTCGTCGTCACAATTCCCTTCCGTTTGGTGTTATCCAACCAAGTTATATTCACTGTTCCCTGCTTAAAAGCAGCTTCATTGCGCTGGCTGAGTTGGCGAATATCCACCCTGGTCGGTTTAACCGTTTGCGGGCAATTTGTACTGACCGTGGTGCGTTGCACATTGATCTGGCAAGTGTCTTCTTTAATTGCACCGAGGAAAGTAATGGTAGACGTTGTGGCGTGAACCGGGATGGCGATGAAGGTAATGATGAGAAGAGAGAGCGTGGCGCGACGGAGAAACATGATGTGGCCTCATATCAGGGAGCATTACCCTAATAATCGGCCACAATGAGAAAATCTGAAGGAGTTGGCGTGTATTTTTGTTAACGACCGCACAGCCCAGTAAACGACTGCAACGCCGCTTTGCTGCCCTTGGCATCGGGCATGCGTTTATATGGCAATGAACAGGACTGATCGGCATCATCGCCCCAACGCACTGTTAACGTGCCCTGCTCCTCTTCCACCAGCGCGTACGCTTGTCCCGCCTGACCGACTGAACCCACCACATTGCCTTTGCTGTCTAACACATCTGCACCAAACGGCAATGGCTTGCCTTGTTGGGTTGCAGTGATTAAGATCGGCAAACCACGACGCGCGTTGTATTTCACTTTCACCACCGCACCAGCATAAGGCGCAACGCGCGCGGAGGTGTTTTCCAGTTCAACGCCATCGGATGCGCCTTTTGGATCCAGCACAATTTCGTTCATCTGATACGGATTCAGATACGGCACCAACGCATAACCGTTGCTGTCGACATACACGCCCGGATAAGACGGAATGCTGGCACCTTGCGCGCCTTTGGCTTCAACCAAGGCGTAAGTGTCGCCGGTATACGGACTCAAGGTCACGCCGCCGCTGTGTGCCACAATCGAACCATTCATGCCAAATGAACCGCTCTGATAACCTTTACCGGTGCTCACCGAACCACTCAGGTTGGTGACGCTGGCGCGATATTGCGCGTTAAGTGATCCGCTGCTGCCTTCATTTGGCGTAGCGTGGCGCGCAGTCGCGCCGTAGCTGAACTGGCTGTTATCACCGGCGGTGCCAGACAATGACGCCTGCTGGCCCCAGCGTCCGTCGTTGTCGTGTGACAACTCGGTACGCAACTGCGGCGTATACTGGCTGTTCTCGCTACCCAACGGCATGCTGATGCTGAGTAAATAGCTGTTTTGCGTGCTGCCATAGCTGCTGTAGCTGCGGTTAACCGAAATACCCCATGAAACCGAACCGGTGCGATTGTTGTAGCCCAACTGGAACTGTTTCTCGTTGCCTTCACGGTTCCAGTAATCCTGCACTGATCCACTGAGGTAGAAGTTGCCCCACACATCCGGCAGCGCTTGCCCGGCGGTCACCGAGAAGCGGTTTTTGGCGCGATAAACGGTGTTCAGATCGGCACCACGCTGCAACGCATCACGGCTTTGCATCGCGGTCATGAAATCCATAAAGCCGGATGTCGAGAAGCGATACGCGGCGATCGACAAATTACTGCCGGTTTCTGGCAACGCTTCGCTATAACTGACGCGATAACTCTGCCCGCTCATGCTGGCGTTGTTCTTTTCGCTGTCGGTTAAATGCGTGCGCGCTTGCGTCACATCAAGCGCAAACGCGCCCACTGGCGTGCCCAACGCCGCACCACCTTGTACCGCATAATAGTTTTGGCTGGTTTGCACACCGACGTAACCGGTCACATCGTTAGTCAAACCGTGTTGCCAGGTTCCCTGCAATAAAGCCGGTGTATCGCGCAAATAATCAGTGCGCAATTTACCGCCGGTAACGTCATAACGATAAGTGCCTGGACGCAGCAACTCCGCTACCGCGGCATACGGCACGCGGAAGCTGTTTTTGGTGCCATCTGCTTCATTAACCGTGACTTCCAAATCGCCGCCGTAACCGGTGGGATAGAGATCGTTGATCAGGAATTCGCCCGGCGGCACGGTGGTTTCATAAATCACCTGGCCTTGCTGGCTCACGGTCAAACGCGCATTGGTACGCGCGATGCCGCGAATCTGCGGTGCATAACCACGCTGCGATTCCGGTAACATGCGTTCGTCACTGGCGAGCTGTACGCCGGTAAACGGCAGCGTATCGAAAATCACGCCGCTGGTATTGGATTGACCTACAACCACACGACCACGCAGCGGCACGATATCGTGCTGCACGTAGGTGTTGAGCGCCTGATAGCTGCTACCACCCTGCTGCTGCCAGTTGTAGTTTCCGTTATGGCGCAGATACCAGCCGTCGAGATTGAGTCCCGCGTTGATGCCGCCAAAGAACGATTTATACACTTGCCCAGCCGAACGGCTGGTATAGGCGTTGGTGGAATAGCCCAGCATCAACGCGGGAATGCCTTCATCCCACAATGCCGGATCGATGTAATCACGCGGCACGCTGTTGAGATAAATTTGCGGGATCGAGATATCCAGACGCAGTTGGTTACTGTCATACGTGACAGTCGCGTCAGGCAGCACAGTTTCCAGCGCGCTACAGTCGGTTTCTTTCGTCAGTAAATCGGCAGCCGACGCAGGCAACGCCGAACTATTAAACGGGATATGTTTCAACATGGCGGACGGAATACAAGCGCGCACGCGCTTATCCGTCCACTCACGGAACGTAATGTTTTCATTGGCGATCAGATGATCGTTGACGTACACCAGCGTTTTATAAGTACCTGGCGTAGCGGATGCACCTTCATTAAAGCGGCTGAGATCAATCGCGCCGCCTTTACCTACCTGTAAAAAGCTGGCATCAAATTCCGCTTCTTCAGCGGCACGTGCAGGATCGACACCACTTAACAACGCCACAAGAATCGCGCTGGCCAATACGGTGCGACGCATCTGCTGTTTACATTCCCTGGTAAAAGTCATAGTCGTGCCTTCCGGCATGTCATGGCATGCCGGTTATTGGAGGTTAAACAAGGAGGTGAAACTTATTTAATCGTGGCGGTGAATGGTTGTACGGCGCCGTAATCGTTAACGTAATCGCCGCTGATTTTTGCCCCTGCGCCAGCGTTGATTTTGAAGTTCAGCGAAGACAAAGGCGGCACCATATCCGCATCAATGGTCTTACCGTTCACCGTTATCGTCACTAACGAGACGTTGAATGGTGTTGGATTGGTGGCTTTCAATTGTCCACCGCTTACCGACCAGCTCAGCGATTTCACCGCTTCGTTGGGATCGCCCTGCAAACCCGCCGGACGATAAAACAGTTTGATGCGCGAGCGGAATGCCATCTGCAACGTGTTGAGATCTTGTTTTTCTTTGCCTTTCGCCGGGATCTCTAACACGTTCAGCCAGGATACCGATTCACGATCGTGGGCAAAACCTGTCGCATTGGTCAGCGACAAGCGCAACGTCTGGCCTTTAGCGGCATCAACACGGTTGACCGGCGGCGTAATCACATACGGCGACTGAATAGTTTCGGGTGTCGCATTGGCATCTCCATTATCCACCCAGCTCTGAATCAACACTGGCGCGCTGCCAACGTTTTTCAGTTGCACGGAGACTTCTTTGTCTTCCTGATGATAAATAACGCGAGTGCCGGTAATCACGATGCTGGCGAATGCCTGAGAGCTCACCAACGCGGCGCAAAGTAATGAAATTACAGGGAGGGTTTTTACAATGGAGATGTTCATGAGGAATCCTAAAAAGTAGGTGGGATTGCTCCCACCTGACCATTACTTGTACATAATGGAGTAAACAACACTGCTCTTAACCAGACCCGCAGTGGTCGCACCTTCTGCGTAGTACTGAACTGCGTAAGGCAGCGAAGCGCTTGCGCCAGTGATGGTTGCGTAGGTGTTTTTGGTCACCTGGTTGGTGTTACCCGCCTGAATCACAGCAGAGTTAGCGCCGTCCAACAGTTGCAGGCTGACGTTTTTAGCACCGGTGGTGTTGGTGTTGGTCAGACGACCAGTAACAGTGTCAACAGTCGCACCTGATTCGAAGAACGCAGCAGCCGTTTTCAGGGTGCCAGCACAGTTGCTCAGCGCCATGTTGAAGCCAGTGCGGCCAGCAGTCTGAGCTGCAGCAGTCAGCTGTGAAGTAGAAACGGTTGGCAGAACGATGGTGGCATCTTTGTTCTGGCCATCAACGATGACGTCACAAGTGTTGGCAGTCAGTTCACCATTGAAGGTGATGGTGCCAGTAGAAGCAGCCTGAGAAGCCGCGCTCATTACCAGCAGAGCCAAAGCAGAAGCAGCGAAGATAGAAGTAGTTTTGTTCACTTTAAGTATTCCGTGTGTTTTCCATAATACGAGGAGGCTGAGACTCCGATCTTCAGACTGGGCTCCCGAATAAAATCCAGATGAGACGCCGTCTGATGAAGCGCATATTAAAGGTTGGATGCAGGACGAAATATCGGAGTGAAAGCGGAGTTATTGTAGGCGGGTGACGAATCTTTGTAGGGCATTTTGTCAGGCGCTGTAGTCCATTGTAAGCAGGCAGTTATTGCGGCTGAAGAAAGCCATTAATGGCGGCATTGAGTTCATCAATGGCAAGCTTGGCTTCAGACCACAAAGTGGTGAGATGGGATATTTCAGGCGAGGTGACTAAGCAAGCTTTTTCTAAATTTCGGCAGGCGATTTCGGTACGTTGTGCGCCGGTTATTTGCGCTGCACCAGATAAGCGATGAATGGTTTTCGCTAACTCATCCCAGGCTTGTTGTTCGAATAATGATTTGGCTTGTTGCAGGTCGGTGATATTGCTTTGTAACGTCATGGTTAGTAGCGCATGTAGCATCTTATTATTGTTATCCGTCAGGATATGCAGGCGCTCAACGCTGAGTAGCGAGGATAAAACGGGAGAGGACGATCGGCTGGATGTGTTCACAGTGGCCTCTTTCAGTAATAACCATGCTGCATGTTGCAGAGGGTATACATTAACCCAGCATGGCTGATCCATAACTTAATCAAGGTGATGGCGTCGCGCAAAGTCAATCAGCTCAAGCGTCGAACCCAATGACAATTTCGTCAGTATGCGGGTTTTATAGGTGCTGACGGTTTTATTACTGATATGCATCACTTCGGAAATATCGATCACTTTCATGCCGCGCGCTAAATGCTGTAACACCTGGAATTCGCGGCTGGAGAGGTTTTTAATCGCATCCACTTCCACTTCCGGCATTTTACTTGCGCCCTTCTCACGACGTTTCAGCGGGAAATAACCGTAGCCACGCATTACCGCGCGCACCGCATCGCCCAGCTCTTCCAGATTATTTTTCTTGCCGACAAAACCATCTGCGCCAGTGCTCATGCAGCGACTGAGATAATGGTCATCATCTCGTGCAGTTAACACCAAAATACCGCCGCGATATTCCGCCGCGCGCAATTTCACAATCAGTTCGATACCGCTTAAGCCAGGAATATCGAGATCGAGCACGATCAAATCCGGATGATGCTCGTTAATCATTTTTAATGCCTGATGACCTTCATCGGCTTCCGCAACTATGGTATGCCCATCTTTTTCCAGCAAAAAACGCACGGCAAGACGTGCAACTGGATGGTCATCGATAATCATAATACTTGCCATCTTCACCCTCTATTACGAAGACAGTAATCGTCCTTATATTCTAAAAGATCGCGCTGATAAAACAATCAGATAACCGGCGTGATATTGCGTCGACGTAGGAAATGTCTTACAGACGCAAGGCAATTACTTAAGCGGGGAAAATCAAGGAGCGAAAATTCGCCCCTTTGGCTTACTGCATTGAATCGACGATTTTCATCGCCGCTTTGACGCGTTCGGTGTTGGGATAGTTTTTATTCGCCAAGATCACGATGCCGATCTGCTTCTCAGGAATAAACGCAATGTAGGCGCCAAAGCCGCCAGTCGCACCGGTTTTGTGTACCCACGAAGCTTTTACCCGTGGATGGGATTGATGATCAAGGACCAACTGTGGACCAAGCGCAATTTTGTTATCCGCGCCCTGCACCGCCATCTGTGACTGTTGTGGCCAATCCAGCATCTCCCAGCCCAAGCCTTGATACAGCGCATCGGTGCGATAGAAGCGTGTTTGCGCCAGCTCCAGCGCCTGCTGCAAAGTCTTATCTGCAATCTGCTGCGGATCTATATTGGCCTGCATCCAACGCGCCATATCTTTGATGGTGGTTTTTACACCGTAAGCTTCGGCGTCCAGCATGCCGGGTGAGACGTGCACCGGTTTGCCATCGCGATAGCCCCATGCGTAATCACTTTTTGTGGAATCAGGCACGTTGATATAGGTGTGTTCAAGCTTCAACGGGGTCAATACGCGCTGCTGCATCGCCTGCTCAAAACTCAATCCGCTGGGTTTGCTGGCTAACCAGCCGAACAGACCAATGCTGCTATTGGCATATTGACGCGTTTTGCCAGGCGCCCATTGCGGCTGCCACTGTTGGTAGAAATTGGCCAATTGCTTTTCATTAGTGACTTCGTCTGGCACCTGCAACGGCAACCCCCCCGCCGTGTAAGTCGCCAATTGCAGCAGCGTAATATCGCGCCACTGCGGCGTACTCAGCGCAGGCCAGTATTTGCTGGCTTTGTCATCCAGCGCGATCTCATTTTTGCTGATGGCCACCGCACTCAGCACGCCGGTGAAGGTTTTGCTCACCGAGCCGAGTTCAAACAGCGTGTCTTGATTGACCGGGCGATGCTGGGCTACATCCGCCATGCCCCAGGTGAAGGTGTGCGTTTGACCTTTGCTGATCACCGCCACCGCCATACCGGGAATGCCTTGCTGCTGCATCAACGGTTCGATGACCTGACTCACTTCGGCTTCCATATCAGAGGCGCAGGCGGTGGTTGAGAGCAGCGCGGTTAGCGCAGTAGCAAGCAATGTTTGAGAAATCAATTTCACGATAATTAACCTTCCGGGTTGTTTTTCCGCGGATAGTTTGCCCAAATTTATTGGCGACAACAAACGGTTAATCAATGAGAGTTGACGGCGGTAGAAATTTTACTGTCAGTTAATAAACTGAGTGAAATCAACTCCTGCGGAAGTTAATTACCCTCAGAGTTCATAATAAATAGAGACTTACAATGTGGGCAAAGCATTGCCTGCCCGCGTAATTTTTTTTGCGCCGACTGCGTGCAGAATTTCTTGCAAACTGGACATTGAGCATTGACTCCGCTTCGCCCAACATTTTCCAGTAGTCGATTTAACCACATCATGATCTTTTCCTTTTTTCGCTAATTCTAGTTTAGCACGCCGCGTTTATTTCACTGCCAACCAACTCGGTCAAAAAAAAGAAATACACTCAAGCCCATAATTAATATCAACATAGTAAGATTAATTTATTTTTTCTTGAAAATCAGACAATAAAACGAATCTTGGACTACACTTAAAAAATATTTTCATTCCTTCCGCCCCCTCTCATACCGTCAATCCTTTTGTTGATAGTGCCCATTTCTTTACGTTTGTGGATATCGCTGTGATGCTATTATGAAAAATAAAACTCCCACGGATTCTTTTTTATATAATGAAAACCTGCCATTAGCTGCTTGCAGCAACGTTAATTCTCCAACTGAAACGGGAATTTATCAGGAAAATAGACCTGACGTTTTTTCCGAACAACAAATGACAAATTATGCGGAACAATTAGCCAAAACGCATCATCTTTCCACGGAAAAAAAGACCTATAAATTATTGCAGCGCTTGGCAGAAAACGAACGAACGTTGATCCTCAGCGCAGAAATATTAAGCAGCGGTGATAAGCGCAACCTGACGCCAGCAGGTGAATGGTTACTGGATAATTTTTATATTATTGAAGAACAAATTCGCTTAGTGCGTCAGTTGTTGCCAACCAAATTTGGTCAGGGTTTACCCGTGCTGGCCACCACTGACCATCATCTACGCATTCAGGCGATTGCCGATGAAATGATCAGCCACAGCGATGGTCGGCTTGAATCCAGCGTATTAACTGCCTTTATTACGGCTTATCAAAACGTTACGCCATTGCTCATGGGTGAATTATGGGCGCTTCCTGCCATGTTACGTTTTGCATTAATCGATAATCTGGCGCGCATTGCCCAAGGTGTAGCAACGATCCACCAGCAACGAAATCAGGCTGAGCAATGGATTGATGAAATTATTCATCACTCGGCTAACGATGCGACACAGGTGATTCAGGTTGTGGCCCCGATGGCGCAAAAAAACGCCGAACTTTCCGGGGCTTTTGTCGCTGAGTTGGCGCGCAGGCTCAATAGCCAGCATCATTCACTGGCATTGACTTGGGTCGACCAGCATCTACTCAACTCCGGGCGCAACAGCGCCAACGTCATCGAGCAATTCAACCGCCAGCTGGCATTGAGCCAGCTCTCGGTGAGCAACAGCATTGGTGGGCTGCGCCAGCTGGGTGAGATTAACTGGCAGGATTTAGTCGAGTCTCTCAGTTTGGTTGAACAAGTCTTGATGCAGGATCCTGCGGGGATTTACCCGCAAATGCACTTCGATAGTCGCGATCAATATCGCCATGTGATTGAGAAACTCGCCCGGCATTGCCAACACGATGAGTTAAGCGTGGCCCATCAGGTGCTGGCGTTGAGCGGCCAGCCCGGTTTACCGCAACGCCAGCAGCATATTGGCTTCTTTTTGCTGGATAAGGGGCGTCAGCAGCTTGAGCAGCAACTTCAGGTGCGCAACTCGTGGCTGAATCGTGCGCGCCATCATCTTAGCCAAACGCCTTTGCTGACGTGGTTGGGAAGCATTGCACTGTTAACCACCGCCTTTAGCGTTGAAACCCTATCGTTTACTCAGCACTCCGGCATGTCTTGGGTGCTGTGGCTATTATTGCTTCCTGCGGTGATCCTGATCAGCAGCCAGCTCGCCATGCAGTTACTTAGTGAAGTCACCACGCGTACTCGCCATCCCGTCGCGCTGCCTCGCCTTGATTATGAAACTACCGTGCCCGATAGCCAGCGAACATTAGTGGTGATTCCCTGTTTGATCAGCAGCAAACAGGGCACCGATACCTTGCTGCGTTCGCTGGAAACCAGCTATCTCGGCAATGCGTTAGCCAACATTAGCTTTGCGCTACTGGCTGATTTCACTGACAACGTCGATCAACATCGTGCCGATGATGATGAAATAATCGGTTATGCCGTACTGAGAATTGAGGCGCTGAATCGCCGTTATAACAGCCAACCCAGTGCGGACGTGCTGTTCACCTTGTTACACCGTAACCGCATGCACAATCCTGTGCAGGGCGTGTGGATGGGATATGAACGCAAACGCGGCAAACTGCATGCGTTAAACCGCTGGCTGCAAGGTGAAGCGGATATGTTCAATGTCATCGTCGGTGCTAATCAGGCGCAAATGCGCATGGTTAAATACGTGATCACCCTCGACAGCGACACCATTTTGCCGCGTGAAACCGCGCATAAACTCATCGGTATCATGGCGCACCCGCTGAATGAACCGGTATTCGACGATCGCCTTAACCGCGTGGTTGAAGGCTACGCCATTCTGCAACCTCGCCTCGCTGAAGAGATCCCGGCTTTCGGGCAAGGCATTTACGCCCGCCTCTCCAGCAGTATTCCGGGTAATGACGCTTACTCTTCGATGTCATCCGATCTTTATCAGGATCTGTTCGGCGAAGGTTCGTTTGTTGGCAAAGGCATTTACGATGTCGCCGCATTCGCTCGCGCTACGCGTAACACCTGTCCTGAGAATCTGGTGCTGAGTCACGACCTGCTTGAAGGATGTTATGCGCGTTCCGGCGTAGTGAGTAATGTGGTGCTGTATGAACACTATCCGGATAACTATCTCAGCGATGTGGCACGTCGTTTTCGTTGGGTGCGCGGTGACTGGCAACTTCTGAACTGGTTACGTTGGCGCGTGCGTCTGGCCGATGGCGGTCAGCAAGCGAATCCATTGAGTGCGCTATCACGCTGGAAATTATTTGATAATTTACGCAGAAGTCTCATCGCACCTGCGTTATTGGTGCTGATTTTCCTGACGTTTACTTTTGTTGCTCAGCCGCTGTTTTGGCTGGGATGTATCGCGCTTTTCTTGCTGCTACCTGGCATGCTCGCGCTGAGCATTGAGGCATGTCGAAAAAGCCGCCAACGCGCGTGGCGACATTATCTGAAGATTCTGTTCGCGGATGCGCAAACGCGGCTTAGCCGAGCAGGATTGACGCTCGCCGTTTTGCCGCACGAAAGTTATTGGTCTGTGAAAGCGATCATTGTCACGTTGTGGCGATTGAACGTAAGCGGGCAATTTCTGCATGAATGGCAAAGCGCGTCGGCCCACAGTGCGGCTCCCGTTCCTCAATTGCATCATTTCTATCGTGCGATGTGGATCAACCCTGTAGCCGCCGTTGCACTGTTTCTTTTAACCTCTTTACTCGCTCCGTATCTGGTGGTTTTCGCGCTTCCATTGGCTGCGCTATGGCTGATTGCGCCGTGGATGCTGTGGCACATCAGTAAACCTGCGCCTGCACGCCAAAAAACGCTAACCACCGCGCAGCAGCTGTTCCTGCGTCAAACTGCGCGTCATACCTGGGCATGGTTCGATGACTTCGTGACTGCCGAACATCATTTTCTGCCGCCGGATAACTTTCAGGAAGTGTTACAGACCAAAGTGGCAAACCGTACTTCGCCCACCAATATCGGTTTGTCGCTACTTGCCAACTTAACCGCATGGGACTTTGGCTACCTAACGCAACATCAGGTGATCTCCCGCACGCTGGCAACCCTGGATAGCCTTGACCGCATGGAACATTTCCGCGGCCATCTCTACAACTGGTACGACACGCACACCTTGCAACCGTTGCAGCCACGCTATATCTCCAGCGTGGACAGCGGCAATCTCGCGGCACATTTAGCCACTCTGCAAGCGGGCCTGGCACAATGGAAGCAGCAACCGGTGATTTCTCTGCCGGTAATCATGGCGGGGTTAAATGACACTTTCCTATTGGCTGAAAAGCAAATCGGCTCTGAGCGGCTATGGCAAAAATTAGCCGCCCAGTTTGAAACCTTGCAGCAGGCGTTGCCGTCCACCTTGCAACACGAACTCGCCAGCTTATTGGCAATCAGCGAACAACTGCTGGCGCAGACATTGCCGCCTGCGCAACAGGTCAACTGGCTGGCGCACTTCACGCGTCAGCTGGCGGATTTGCAGCGCGAGTGGTTGCTTTTTTTCGCCTGGATTACACCGCAGCAGACGTTGCCCGACACTTTGCCTTCGTTGTTATGGCTGAGCGAATTAGACCGCCATCATCCAGAGTTGGAGGCCACATCAGTGGTCTGGGCGGCGCGTGAACGCCTGGCAACCTTGCTGGAACTGGAAGGCCGTCTGGAAAATCATGGCAAAATGGATTTCCGCTTTCTTTATGTCGACAGTACCGCCTTGCTCAGCGTCGGCTACAACCTCGACAGCGGCGTGCTGGATAAAGGCCATTACGATCTGTTTCCTTCGGAAGTGCGACTCACGCATTACTTTGCGATTTCGGCTAATCAACTGCCGGTAAAAAGCTGGTTTGTGTTAGGGCGTCTGTTCACACAACTCGATAATCAGCCCGCGGTGATGTCGTGGAGTGGCTCGATGTTTGAATATTTGATGCCGCACCTGGTGATGCCGGTCTATCCCGATACGCTGCTGGAAAAAATGGCGTTAGCCGCGGTAAAACAACAGATCGCTTCTGGCGTAGCCGCAAATATTCCGTGGGGCGTTTCCGAGTCGGCCTACGCAGCGTTCGATGACAGCCAAAATTATCAATACAAAGCCTTTGGTACCCCCGAATTAGGTCTGCAGCGCGGTCTTAATGATGACAAAGTGGTGGCGCCTTACGCTTCCATGCTGGCGCTAATGGTATTACCGCAACAAGCCACCGATAACCTGATGAAGTTGCAGGCAATGGGCGCCTGCGGCAAATATGGATTTTATGAAGCGCTGGATTTCACTGCGCAGCGCGTGGCGCCAAGCCAGCCCTTTACAGCAGTCAAAACCTACATGTCGCATCATCAGGGAATGGGATTTTTAGCCATTGCGCACCTGCTGCTGAACGCGCCGATGGTGGCACGCTTTATGTCCAGCGCCCGCTTTCACTCTTCGTATTTGCTATTACAGGAAAGAGTGCCAGACGATATCGAGCTGTATACGCCGCGTCGTCAATTTGTCGATCTCACGGACAATAAACCGCGTGCCGCAACCTCTGAACTGCGCGTGTTGCGTGGTGCGGCCACGCATCTGCCGCAGGTACAATTGCTCTCTAACGCCAATTATCATGTGATGGTGACACAAAGCGGCAGCGGCTACAGTGCTTGGAAAGGTTTGGCGATCACCCGCTGGCGCGCGGATAGCACCCGCAATCTGCATGGGATTTTTTGCTATATCCGCGATCATCTCTCCGGCGAGATACTTAGCCCGGCGTTTCAGCCGCTGGCACAAACCCATGCAATGGCTCACTTTACGGATGCTGGCGCAGAGTTTGAGGCGCGCACAGAGTCGCTCACTGCACGCATGCACTTGGTGGTTTCTCCGGAAGATGATGTAGAAATCCGCCGTATCGTGATTACCAATTCCTCGCGTCAGCTGCGAGAGATTGATGTCACAAGCTATGCCGAAGTGGTTTTAGCACCTGCCGCCAGCGAAATGGCGCATCCGGCGTTTAGCAATCTGTTCGTGCAAACAGAAATTGTGGCGGATTTGGAAGCGATTTTGGCGCATCGTCGCCCGCGTGAAGAGAACCCCGAACCAGCTTGGGTGTTCCATGCCCTGCTGATTCATGGTGCCAGCGAGCGCGACACCGCATATGAAACCGACCGTGCGCAGTTCATTGGGCGCAGCAATACACCGGCAAACCCGCAAGCCATCATGCCGCACGGCCAACTCTCCGGCAGCGCGGGCGCGGTGTTAGATCCGATACTTTCGATTCGTCAGAAGGTCGCCCTCAAACCAGGTAAATCAATCACGATCGATCTGATCATTGGCGTCACCACGCAACGCGCCACCTGCCTGCTGTTGATTGAAAAGTATCGCAACAACCTTTACGCCAACCGAATTGTCGAAATGGCGACGTCGCACAGCCAGATAACCTTGCGCCAGCTTAATATCAGCGCGGATGAGGCGAGCCTGTACAACCAACTCGCCAGCGCCGTCATTTTTGCCAGCCCGGAACTGCGCGGTGACAGCAAACGCTGGCAGCACAATCGGTTGGGGCAAAGCGCTTTGTGGCGATACGGCATATCAGGCGATCTGCCCATCGTGCTGGTTTGCATCGACAATGACACGCAGCTCAGCCTGGTGAGTTCGGTTATCAAAGCGCAGCAATACTGGCGGCAAAAAGGGCTGATAGCGGATTTGGTGATCGTTAACGGAGAACAAACCAGTTATCAGCAATTACTGCAAAATCAGTTACTCAGATTGCTGGCATCTGGCGAGATGCAGCAACTGGTCGACAAATCCGGCGGTATTTTCCTGCGACAACGCGATCATCTTGCCGCCGACGAGATCACGCTGTTATTCAGCGTGGCAGTGATTGTGTTGGAAGGCAGCAACGGCACGCTAAACGATCAGCTGGCGTTGGTATTGAAAAAACCACCTACGCCTGCCAGCACACGCTTCCTGCCGCAGAAATATCCGGCACCCAGCACACCGAGTCCGACCTCAGCAGCTGACTTACAATTTTTCAACGGCACCGGCGGTTATAACGCCGATGGCAGCGAGTACCACATCATATTGGCGGAGAACCAGCAAACGCCCGCGCCATGGTGCAACGTGCTAGCGAATAAACAATTTGGCAGCGTGATCTCCGAAAGTGGTCAGGGTTATAGCTGGTATGAGAACGCGCATGAGTATCGACTTACGCCGTGGCACAACGATCCGGTTAGCGATTCTTCCGGTGAAGCTTTTTATCTGCGTGATGAAGAGAGTGGCGATGTATGGTCGCCTCAGCCGCTGCCACTGCGCGGCACTGGGGAATACCTGACGCAACATGGTTTGGGCTACAGTCGCTTCAGGCATCATGAACAGGGTATTTCAAGTACTGTCACCACCTTTGTGGCTCATGAAGCCGCAGCGAAAATTACCCTTATCCAGCTCAACAATCTGTCAGGCCGAACCCGTGCGCTATCCATCACCGGCTATGTGGAATGGGTGCTGGGTGAATTAGCCAGCCAATCGGCTCGCCATGTCCAGACTTCATCGGCGCTGGTTGCTGCCGGTAGCGCCGTTTTGGCGAACAATCCTTATACCAGCGCCGGTTCGTCGCGCACCGCCTTTTTTGCCGCATCCGGCCATCAAATCGCCTTCAGTGGCAATCGGCTGGAATGCCTTGGACGCCACGGTTCAACGCGCCAACCAGCGATGATGCAAAGCCGTGGCTTATCTGGCTCGACCGGCGCCGGTCTCGATCCCTGTGCCGCACTGCAAACGCTGACCACGCTGATTGATGGTGATACTCGCACCTTCGTTTTCGTATTGGGCGCGGCAGACGACAGCGCAGCGGCTTTAACGCTGATGCAGCAATTGCTGCCTGTAGACCGAGCCGAAGCCGAACTTGAGCAGGTCAAACAACATTGGCAAACCTTGCTGAATAAAGTCGAAATGCATACACCGGATAATGCAGTGAATTTGCTGGCCAACCGCTGGTTGCTGTATCAAACCATCGCCAGCCGTTTGCTGGCGCGCAGCGGTTATTATCAATCGGGTGGCGCTGTTGGCTTTCGCGATCAGTTGCAAGATACCCTGGCGCTCACCCATGCCGCGCCACATCTGTTACGCGATCAGCTGGTGTTATGCGCCTCACGACAATTCCTTGCCGGCGATGTCCAGCATTGGTGGCATCCACCTTCAGGGCGCGGCGTGAGAACACGCTGCTCCGATGACTATTTGTGGCTGCCGTATGCACTTTGCCATTACGTGACCGCCACAGACGATCTCACCGTTTTAGATCAGCAAGTTGCCTATCTGGATGCGCCGGTGCTTGCTGCCGACGAAGAGTCGATATATAGCCTGCCTGGCGTCAGCCCGGAGCAGGAATCCCTTTATCAACACAGTTTACGTGCCATCCAACACGGACTGACTTTCGGCGCACATGGTTTGCCGTTAATGGGATCAGGTGACTGGAATGACGGCATGAGCGCGGTTGGCGCGGCGGGCAAAGGCGAGAGCGTGTGGTTGGGCTTTTTCCTCTACAGCGTCTTGACCCGCTTTGCCGCCCTCGCCCAACGCATTGGCAAAACGGATGACGCAAACTTGTGCCAGATGCAGGCGGAAAAGCTAAAAACGGCATTAAATCATAGCGCCTGGGATGGCGAATGGTTCCTGCGCGGCTTCTTTGATAACGGCGCGACGCTGGGTTCTCACCTTAATGATGAGTGTCGCATTGACGCGGTTGCCCAGAGTTGGTCGGTGCTTTCTGGCGCGGGTGAGAAAGAGAAAACGGCATCGGCAATGCTGGCGCTGAACCAGAAATTGGTGGATGAGGAGCATGGGTTAATTAAGTTGTTAACTCCTCCATTCAATGGCAACGGCCCCAACCCCGGATACATTCGCGGCTACTTGCCCGGCACGCGTGAAAATGGCGGACAATATACCCACGCCGCGTTGTGGGCGATCATGGCATTTGCCGAAATGGGTGACATCGAGCGAGCATGGTCGCTGCTGGCGCTGATTAACCCTATCAACCACAGCCTTAGCGCTTCCGCCGTCGAAACCTATAAGGTTGAACCCTATGTGATGGCCGCCGATGTTTACAGCGCTGAAAACCACGAAGGTCGTGGCGGCTGGACGTGGTATACCGGCTCAGCGGGCTGGACCTATCAATTAATCCTCGAAAGTCTGTTAGGCATCACGCGCCAGGGTAATCGGCTGCGATTGCGCACGCGCTTGCCTGCGGCGTGGCCTGGCGTAACGGTGATTTATCGTGAAGGTAAAGGTCATTATGAGATTGATATCAGGCGCACGGATGGCGCCTGTCAGTTGTGGCTGGATGGTGAACAATCTGGCGGCGATGAGATCGTGTTGAGTCAAAAGCCGCAACAGCATCAGGTCTTGCTTTTAATCTCCTGATTTATGAATTAACACGTTGCTCTTCAAAGCGCATTTTTTCTGCAATACGATGCCCGAGCTTAATGCCGGGCTTCTCAATAAAGTGGAAGAATAGCGTTGCCAGCAATATGCTGCACAGCATAAGGAATATGAAAATCAGGATATTTTGACCCGCGGTGGTATTTTCCGGCAGAAAACGGAGAATAAATATCCTGAGTGAAAAATGCACCAGATACAACGAATAGGATATATCGCCAAAAAACATCATCAGCGGTATTTCTTTTGTCGGTCGGTAATAGTCACTGATAATCGCCGCCAAGAGAATCAACGCAGCCAACCAAAATCCACCATACATACCAAACTTTTGCGGACCGATAATAAATGCTGCAAAGGGCGCAGCAATAAGGGCAATAACTGAAATCACTCGCGGCCACTGTACCTCTTTCGATACGATTCGATGTAAATAAGCCTCTGCTAATAACATACCGAAAATGAATTCATACAGGATGGTGTTACCAGCCACCTTCAATATCGCTTGCCACCAATGTGTGACGGTAATTTGCGGGGAAATCTGTGACGCCAGCGCAAAGTCACCGTTGACCGCCAGTTGTAATCCTACGGTAGAAGCCAAAATGATCCCCGCGCACACATAGCTGCGGTAGCGATAAGAGATCATCATTGAGAGACCAAATAGCAGGTAAAACAATAACTCATAGGTTAACGTCCACGGCGGTCCCAGCATGCTGTTGCCGAAGCCGGGGCCTGGCCGCGTGTAATCTTGCAGGCCAAAAAGCAACGCATTGATCATCGTGCCTAACGGCTGATCGCGATAGACAAACAAACACGCTAACAGCCAGGTGATAAAGAAAACCGGCCAAATGCGGAAAAATCGTTTAATAATAAAACTCACCGGCGTAATGGAACTTTTTTGTGTCGCTAACGTAATAATAAAACCGCTAATAATGAAAAAGATATCGACACCCAACGCACCCGGAATATTCTTAACCCATTCACCAGATAATAAAAAAGAGTTATGTGCAACGACCACCAATAGCGCGGCTATACCGCGTAGGTAATGGATAGAGAGAAGTTTCATGGTGGTAAATCCTATTGCTTGTGACTTTATACTCTACGGCTGAGTTTATAAAATAGATGACAATGGCTGATTGTTCCAGGTTGTGATCAATAGTGACCTAAAAAACAACCGTACTTAAATCATCACGCTTGCAATTACAATTCCCCATAGCTAGCAGTGGAAAATATCTCAGCGCCATAAGGTTCTCTATTTTAGGGTGATTCTCCCCTACAAGGAGAATAATTATGAGCATCTCATCATCTGGCAATCGTCGTGAATTTCTGTCCGCTGGTATGAAATTGGCGGCGGCCGGTACGCTGCTAAGCGCTGGTTTCAGTCGTAGCGCTAATGCGGCTGAAGCTTGCGCGCCTTCTCACGCCGCTCAAGTTGACGCCACGCACTACCTGCTGCGCAATGTGCGGCTGGAAGAAGCCTTCATTCGCAAAGCGGATGTGATTACCGGTACGCGCACTGGTTTGTACGATATCGAAGTGAATGCAGGTGACATTGCCGCCATTCATTCAGCCGGAATCAGCAGCAACCTTCCTGCATGGGATGCAGCGGGCCATATTCTGCTGCCCGCCACTCGCGATATGCATATCCATTTGGATAAAACTTTCTACGGCGAAGGTTGGCGCGCCCCGCTTCCTCGCCACAGCGTGATCGATATGATCCATCAGGAAGAGCAAATCTTGCCCGAACTGGTGCCAATGTCGGAGATTCGCGCGGAGAAATTGATCGGCTTGCTGCAATCGAAAGGCAGCACCACCGCACGCAGTCACTGCAATATTGATCCGATCAGCAAGTTACAAGGTCTGGAACATTTACAGCAGGCAATTGAACATCATCGCGCCGACTTTTCGGCAGAAATCGTCGCCTTCCCGCAGCACGGGTTATTGCGTTCACATGTTGAAGGCATGATGCGCGAAGCGATGAAAATGGGGGCGAATTATGTCGGCGGATTGGACCCGACCAACGTCGACGGTGCGATGGAGAAATCGCTGGATGCAATGTTCAGTATCGCGCTCGACTTTGCTAAACCCATCGATATTCATTTGCATGAAACTGAGCCGCATGGCGTTGCCGCGATTCGTTATATGCTGAAAACCGTACGCGACAATCCGCAACTGAAAGGCAAAGTGACGATTAGCCACGCTTTCGCGCTCGGCACGCTGCAAGGCAAAGAGCTGGATGCGATGATCGAGCAGCTTAAAGAGCAACAATTTAGCATCGCCACCACAGTACCGATTGGACGGGTCATTATGCCGTTGCCGCAACTGCGTGCCGCTGGCGTGCCGGTTTGGTCGGGCACCGATACTATCGCCGATCACTGGCAACCGTTTGGCAGCGGCAGCATGCTGGAAAAGGCCAACGTCTATGCGCAGCTGTATCGCGGTCCCGATGAATTCTCGTTGAGCCGCGCATTAGGTATTGCCACTAATGAGGTGTTGCCACTTAACCCACAAGGCGAGCAGCAATGGCCAAAAGCGCAGGATAAAGCCACCATGATGTTGGTTAACGCTAGCTGTTCCGCTGAAGCGGTGGCACATGTTGCGCCGGTGGTCGCCACCTTCCATAACGGTAAACAGGTATTTGGTAGTTTGTCGAAGCTGTAATTTTTCCCGGTCACCCTTTATGGTGACCGGGTAAATGCTTCAGATGAACATTACGCTCCACGGCGTCGGTTATAAAACTTCTTTTTCCTGCTGCTGTTGATTGCCCTGGTGATGGCGAAAATAAAAATAACCATGCAAGCCAACGAAATAATTACTGATAGGAATTCAGACACGTAACACCTTGAGGTTTATTATTAACTAACGATGCCTTTAGCGATATAAATCAGCGCCCTTTCTGAAAGAAGATTCTTGATATTCAATCGCCGCTTACAATAGGAGAAGTTGTTCTTTATTGTTGACCGGCTCTTGTTCATTATCAGCGCAATATCGGTAATATCCATCCCGCGCGACTTCATATAGATGATCTGCATACTTTGCAGCGATAACAACGTTGAGTGCCGATGTTCGAGTACCAGCGAGCACATGATGTAACACGCCAGATCATTAACCTTGGCTTTCAACGAAATAAAATGAATACGATCATAGACTTCAAAGCACACGTCATCGTGCGATAACACGAACACATAGGCATGATCGCCATAGATTTTCCTGATTCTAAAAATATCCGCCATCTTGATATCCAGATATCCCGCAGCGGAATCTAATACGATAATCACGTCATTATGTGGCAGCGTGGGAAATCGACTGACAATCAATTCACTGATGCCCAATGAGGTAAAAGGACAATCGGAATACACCACCAGTTTGGATTGCCCTAAATAGGTCACCCTGGTATTTTTTAATGGCATGATGTTACCCGCACTTAATAATAACTTCTAATAACTAGCGCGAAGTTCTACAAATTTGATTTTCAGAAACATACTCTCAATAGTTTGTGATAAGAAGGATTATTACTTTGTTATTTCACTTAACTAACAACATCCTTACATACTTTCCGCTTTTACCTATTGCGCACCCTTAATGGACAAAAAACGACCTAACTTCAACATTAAATTTATGCAAATTCTACTTCCACCGATAGTAAGACCGACTGAGTATTTTGATTAATAATGAGGTGATTATGCGGTTCAAAGATTTAAGTGTTGGCTGTCGACTAGGTTTAGGGTTCGGTTTTCTTTTATGCCTGGTAGTCGTTATGGCATCCATAGGTTTCCTGCGTCTGAAAGAAGCCGGCGAAAAAACCGAAATGATTGTTCAGCAACTGCTGGTTAAAGAACGCTTAGCCAATCAACTCTCTACGATTATCCGCTCAAATAGCGCTAACTCAATGACCTGGATGCGCACCCACAATCAGGAAATTCGCGCCAGTATCAACTCAAAATTCACATCTGATGCCGCAAGCTACAACGAAATTATGACTCAACTTGAGTCAAGTATAAAAAGTGAACATGGTATCGATCTTATCGGGAAGATTAAAACTGCAAGAAGTAATTACATTGAGTTGCGTAACAACGGACTCAAAATAGCAGCTAATGCGACGATGGCTGAAGTTGATCAATTTATTGATGCGCGATGGATGGCTGTCGTTGCTGAATACAATGATTCAGTTGGTGAGTTGATGAAGTATCAACAACATTTGATTGATGAAGAGTATGTCAGAATTCGCAATGCGGAGATTTCCGGTGAACGTGGCCTGATCATCGGCGCGTTGTTGGCTATTTTATCGAGCGTGTTGCTGGCTTATTTTATTACTCGCAGCATCACCAGACCATTACGTGAGGCAGTTAATATTGCACAAAGCGTGGCGGCCGGAGATTTAACCACCACCATTGTGGTTGATTCCAAAGATCAACTCGGTCAGCTAAAAGCCGCCTTGCACGATATGAGCATCAGCCTGCACGAAGTCTCAGAAGGTATCATTAATGGCAGCGTCGCCATTTCACACGCTTCAACCGAGATTCTTTCAGCAAGTCACGATCTCGCCGCACGAACTGAAGAACAGGCGGCGAGCGTTGAACAAACTGCGGCGACCTTGCAACAAATTTCGGCCACTAGCAAAAACACTGCCGATCACGCCAACAGAATGCATATCTACATGCAAGATTCTGGCGAGATCGTTAACGAAAATGGTTCATTGATGGCTCAAGCCACTTCGCGAATGGATGCGATTAAAACCTCATCCGAGAAGATGGTGGCGATTACCGAAGTGATTGATGGCATCGCTTTTCAGACAAATATATTGGCGCTGAATGCGGCTGTAGAAGCGGCGCGTGCGGGTGAGCAAGGCCGTGGCTTTGCGGTAGTGGCCTCTGAAGTTCGTGCCTTAGCGCAACGTTCAGCAGGTGCATCCAAAGAAATCCGTACCCTGATTGATGATTCATCCGAACGTATTATTGGTGGTCAGGATTTGGTGACCAAAGCACACACCGGCATGGATACCATTGTTGGCAAAGTCGAAAATATGCAAATGCTGATTCGCGACATTTCATCGGCATCGTTAGAACAAAGCGACGGAATTTTGCAGCTGAATGAAGCGATGGGATTAATTGACAGCACCAGTCAGCATAACGCCTCAATGGTTGAGCAAGCAGTGGCAGCAACCGCATCCTTACAGGAACAGGCCGATAAATTGCGCAGTTTGGTCGGCTTCTTTAAATTGAAATAATCGCTATATCGGGTGCGGAGAAATTCGCACCTTCTTTCCCCTTGCCAAGTCTCATTCATTTTTTTCCTTTTTTTAGCAATATTCCCATCGCTCATTCGTCTACCTCCTCACAAGCAGTTATCCGTTAATCTAATGAGGTACAAACAATGAGAGATTTTGATATGCGCAGTCACCATCGTGAACACCATTTTGGCCGCCACCGCATGGCGAAGCCGCTAGTCATTGGTGCGGTGATCGTCGCCGCGCTCGGTTTGCTGGTGATGTCGCTGTGGAACGCTTTGCTGCCGGAGATTGTCGGCGTGAAAACCATCGGCTTCTGGCAGGCTTTGGGATTACTGGCGCTGTGCCGCATTCTATTTGGTGGTTTAGGTTTCCGTCCTGGCATGTTTGGTATGGCGCGTCGTCGCATGCATGAACGTTGGATGCAGATGACACCAGAGCAGCGCGAAGAGTTTATGCAACATCGCCGCAACCGTTTTGGTCATCGTGGTCACCATGAGCGTTGCGATCGCCATGAGCGTTGCGATCGCCGTGAACGTCGCGACGAACGTTATGATAATCGTCCGCAATCCGACGACAATGCGCCGAAACCGACTGATGCCGAGTAAGCCTGATGGCACATGATTCTCTGCTGATGTCGGCGATTAACGCCTGTCGTACTAAGCTAAAAGCGTTCATTCGTGGTCGTACCGCGGTGCGCGAAGATGCCGACGATATCTTGCAGGAAGTAACTTATAAATTGATGCAAGTTGAACAGCCGGTGGAAAATGTTGCTGCCTGGCTGTTCCGCGCAGCACGCAATGAGATGACCGATCGGGCGCGCAAAAAACGTGAGTTGCCGTTAGCCGATTATTTTAACGCCTCGGACGAGAGCGATTTCCCGGAAGATGAGCTGGCGGAAACCTTATTCGGCGTGCCGCAAACGCCCGAAGATGAATATCTTAAAGCGCTATTGTGGGAAGAACTGGAAGAAGCATTAACTGAATTGCCAGACACACAACGCGAGGTGTTTGAGAAGACTGAACTGCTGGGTTACAGCTATCAAGAGTTGGCTGCGGAAAATGGCAGTAGCGTGCAGGCGCTATTATCGCGCAAACACAAAGCGGTGCTGTTTTTACGCACGCGGCTACGCAATTTGTATGACGAACTGACCGAAGAGTAAAACAATGAACCCGATTTAAAATCGGGTTCACTGTTTCTCACCACCACGCTTTTTCATTTTTCGGCTGTAAAAATTGCACGCCCTGCCCAATCTGCGGCATTGATATCTTGATGTGATTTTGTTCTGCCAACTCGACAATTTGATTCAACGGATCATGCCAGGCATGAAACGCCAAATCGAACGCTGCGTTGTGAATCGGGAATAACCATTTGGCGTTGAGATCGATGAAGGCTTTAATCGTGTCTTTCGGCTGCATATGGATATCGGCCCAGCGCGCGTCATAGGCGCCATTTTCCAGAAACGCCATATCAAACGGGCCTAATTTATTGCCGATCTGTTTAAAACCGGGGAAATAACCCGAATCACCGCCAAAGAACAGACGAAATTCATCGCTGATGATGCTCCAGGAACACCATAAACGTTTATTACCATCGAATAAGCCACGACCGGAAAAGTGTTGTGACGGCGTAGCCACAAACTGAATGCCGCCAATATGTTTCGATTCCCACCAATCCAGTTGCGTAATCTTTTCTCGCGCGACACCCCATGAAGTCAGCAAATCACCCACGCCAAGCGGCGTAAGAAAATAGCGCACGCGATCCTTCAGCTGCATGATGCTGTGATAATCCAAATGGTCATAATGATCATGCGAAAGAATCACGCCTTCAATCGGCGGCAATTCGTCTAGCGCGATGGGCGCAGGCTGAAAGCGTTTCGGACCCAGCCAACTGAATGGTGACGCGCGCTGATTAAACACCGGATCGGTGAGCCAAAATTTGCCGTGCATTTTGAACAATAACGACGAATGTCCAAGTCGAAAAACGCTGTTATCGGCAGCAGCGGCAAGCTGCTGCGCATCGAGTTTAATCAGCGGCAGTGCCGATTCTGGCACAGTATTTTTCGGTTTGTTGAAGGTGAAATCCCACAGCAATTTGGCATATTCGGCAAATCCCAGCTGCTGACGTGGAATGTTGTTGGTAAATCTTGCGCCATCATATTGCGCTGATTGTGGGTAGCTTTTGATATTGCAGCGAGAAATGCTCGAACTATTCAACATTGATCTTTTACCTCTCATCGCGGGTCCTTCAGAATAGCCACTTTCATTACCAGACACATCGCATATCGGGCGATTGATGACATCGTTATCGCCGATAGTTAACGTAACGCTTTTGCTTGATTTCACGAGGGAAAATGAAACGCTTATTTGTTTATGGCACGCTGCAACCGGGACACGCTAATGCCCATATTCTGGAGAACATCGGCGGTGCCTGGCAGGCCGGATGGGTAACCGGCACCTTCTATCAATATGGTTGGGGCGCAGCCGCTGATTTTCCGGGCATCGTGTTACAGCAAAATGGCCCGCGCGTGCCAGGTTATGTGTTCACCTCAGAAAATCTTGCAGACCATTGGCCGATGCTGGATGAATTTGAAGACGGTTACGACCGTGTCGAAGTGAATGTCACCACCGACAATGACGAGCAAATCACTGCGTGGGTTTACCAGTTGCAGCCGCAACAATGATCTACGAATTTTGTAGGGTGCGCATTCATGCGCACCTGGTAATTTACCAACCGCCGGGTTAGCGACTACGCTGGTGCTGAGGATGTTTAAACATCGAGGAGAGCACCATGATTAACGTCTGCGTGGCCTGCGGCACGTCCTATCTTCAGGACGAGATTGAACATTGCAAAATTTGCGAGGATGAACGGCAATTTGTGCCTAAAAGTGGGCAACAGTGGTTATCGCTGGAAACATTGCGCGCCTCGCACAGCAATAAATGGCAGCAACATTTACCTCAATTATTGAGTCTGCAAACCGTACCCAGATTTGCCATTAACCAACGCGCATTTTTGCTGCAAACGCCGCATGGGAATGTTCTTTGGGATTGCATCGCCAATTTGGATGATGCCAGCAAAACCCTTATTTCCGCGCTGGGCGGCCTGCATGCCATCGCTATTTCTCATCCACATTATTACAGCACCATGCAAGATTGGGCGGCAGCGTTTAATGCACCTATTTATTTGCACGCGGATGATAGCGAATGGATCATGCGTGACAGTCCGCATATACAGCTTTTCGCGGAGGATGAGTTCGAGATTTTACCTACGGTTAAACTGATTCGCCTTGGCGGACATTTTGCCGGCGGCTGCGTATTACATTGGCAGCATGAAAACGGGATATTACTGAGCGGGGATATCGTACAGGTTACGCCTGGCGCGGATGGCGTCTCGTTTATGTGGAGCTATCCCAACATGTTACCGTTGTCAGCGACAACGGTAGAAAAAATCATTCAACGATTGGCAAAGATAAAATTTGAGCGGATTTACGGTGCGTTTGAACACCGTGAAATTACGTTCAATGCTCAGCGAATCTTGTTGCGGTCAGGCGAGAAATATCTCTCCTGCTTGACCTGAATTCTATTTCTTAGCGCAAACGTTAGCCACATTGCGGGATGAAATCAGACTCCTGCGTGGCGATGAAATAGTGATCACCCTTCTCAATCTTCACACCACGATCGTGCCAATGCGCTGCCATAGTAAAGAACGCATCGCTGGTGAGATTAAAGCCAATAATAACTGAAGGGTGTTTACCGCTGCTGAGATACGCTTCCAGCTGCTCCATGTTTTCCGCTGTAACTGACGACATCATGTTCTCTCTATCCATCACAAAAATATTTTGCGCCAACAGACTAGCTTATAAGTAAACGATTACACAATGCAGTTTTTGTAATCTTATTGTAATAGAAAAATTCTGTTTTTCTTCATCGACACCTCCTGAAATCCTCATAGAACCTGCTGTTTGAGATCGTTCTCAGTTCACCCAAGCCTATTCTGGGAGTTAATTAGTTTCCCATCGCTACACTGTTTCGTTATGGATATATCAGGGCATCAACATGTCAATTACGGCAATTAATTACTTATTGCTATGATGCGCGCAATTTTCGCGCTGAGTGAATAAGCAGCAAACGCGCCGAAGATGGATGTACAGACGTCTAGATATCCACTATAGTCCGAATCCTACGCAAAATAGGAATCTGCGCCATGAAGAAAATTTTACTGACCTCGCTGCTTGCCGCTTCTGTTGCCTTACTCAGCGGTTGCAATAAAGACAATGAAAACCAGATTAAAGTCGCGATTAACACTGGTCCTGATCAGGCGCTGTGGGAAACGGTTAAGCAGGTTGCGCACGACAAATATAAGTTGGATGTCGATGTTATTGCCTTCAATGATTACGTGCAGCCGAACGAAGCGCTGTTTAATAAAGACGTCGATGCCAATGCTTTCCAAAGCCTGCCGTATCTGGAAATGCAAACCAAAGAGCGCGGCTACCATTTCGCCGTGGTAACCAACACCTTTGTTTTCCCCATCGCCGGTTATTCACGCAAAATTAAATCGCTGAAAGATCTGCCCGATGGCGCTACCGTGACCATTTCGAATGAAGCCACCACGCTGGGTCGCAGCTTGCTGTTATTACAAGCGCAAGGTTTGATCAAAGTGAAACCAGAAGCGGGTCTACTACCGACCACATTGGATATCACCGACAATCCGAAGAAATTAAAAATTGTTGAAGTGGACACGCCACAATTGGCACGCACGCTCGACGATCCGCAGGTCTATATTTCGATCATCAATAATAACTTTGCCGCGTTGGTCAATCTTTCCGCCTCGCGCGACGGCATGTTTATGGAAGGCAAAGCCTCGCCATACGTTAATGCCATCGTGGCGCGTGAAGATAATAAAGACAGCGCCAATGTACAGAAGCTGAAACAAGCCTTCCAGTCGCCAGAAGTGCTGAATAAAGCCAATGAGATCTACAAAGGCGATATTATTAAAGGCTGGTAATTTACCGCAAAACGCCGCGCACATTCCGTTGCGCGGCTTTCATGCCGTTCTGTGACTCCTCGCATAATCTCCTCATCATTGGCTGTTTGATTCATCGACTATGCTCAGAAGATAAAATGAGCAGCGATATAAAAATGGCGTAAAAATTTCAGTGATTGGCGTAAAAATGCTGTCTATTAATTCGCCGTCCTCTATGCGTTTTGTGCGTTTACAGGTATGTTCGCGCCTATAAGCAGCAACCCTGATGATCACAGGAAATCTATGAGTCACAACGAAAAACAGTCGTTACCCGCCGGTATGTTGGCGGCGGCGGGCATTGTGTTTGGCGATATCGGCACCAGCCCGCTTTACACCCTCAAAGAATGTCTCTCCATTTTGCCGGATGGCACCCTTTCGACCACCGCGGTGATGGGATTTCTGTCGCTGATTTTCTGGGCGTTAACGCTGATCGTGACGCTGAAATACGTCTGTTTCGTGATGCGCGCCGACCATGACGGCGAAGGCGGCGTCTTAACCTTGATGTCACTGGCACGCCAACACGTTGGTCCGAAAGCCGCACATATCATTGTGCTGGCCGGGCTGATTGGCGGTGCGTTTTTCTACGGCGATGGCGTAATTACGCCGGCGATTTCGGTGTTGTCGGCGATTGAAGGCATCGAAGTGGTATCGCCGGAGTTGGGTAAATACGTGGTGCCACTGGCGGTGGTGATTCTGACGCTGCTGTTTGTCATCCAAAAACACGGTACGGAAAAGGTCAGCAAAGTGTTTGGGCCGGTGATGTTCATCTGGTTCGTGTCGATTGCGTTACTCGGCATACGTGGCATCATGCAAAATCCTGAAGTGCTGTATGCCCTCAATCCCCGCTATGCGCTGACGTTTTTGCTTAGCCACGAAGCGCTGGCATTTGCCGCGCTCGGCATGGTGGTGCTGGCCGTAACCGGCGCGGAAGCGCTGTACGCCGATATGGGACATTTAGGCAAAACGCCGATTCGCATGGCGTGGCTGGTGATCGCCATGCCCGCATTGGTGCTGAACTACTTCGGCCAGGGCGCCTTGGTGATTGCCGATCCGCAGGCGCTGAATAATCCATTCTTCAATCTCGCGCCAGCATGGGGACAGATTCCGCTGATTGTACTGTCCACGTTGGCAACGGTGATCGCCGCGCAATCGGTGATTAGCGGCGTCTACACGCTTACGCATCAGGCGATTCGTCAGGGATTCTTGCCGCCGATGCGCATCATCTTTACCTCACATACCGAATCCGGCCAGATCTATATTCCAGTGGTGAACTGGCTGCTATTTGTCGCGGTGACCGTGATCGTGTTGGCCTTCCGCCAGTCCTCGGCGCTCTCTTCCGCTTACGGCATTGTGGTAACCGGCACCATGGTGATCACCGCTTGTCTGGCGGGCGTTGTCGCGCTGCGCAACTGGAAATGGCCATTGCCACTGGCGGTTATTTTCCTGCTGTGCATGTTGAGCATTGATATCCCGCTGTTCAGCGCCAACCTGATGAAGTTGCTGTCCGGTGGTTGGGTGCCAGTGTTGCTAGCGCTGAGCATGATGGGCTTAATGCTGATCTGGAGCAGCGAGCGTAATCGCCTGATTCGTCGCCTGAATAACGATCCGGAAAGCCTGCAAGCGCTGGTGAAATCATTGGAAACCAATCCACCGAGCCGCGTGCCGGGTACAGCGATTTTCCTGGCGCGTAAACAGCACGAGATTCCGCAGGCGCTGCTGCATAACCTCAAACACAATCGCGTGTTGCACAAACGCGTAGTACTGCTGCATATCCGCACCAGCGATATTCCGCGCGTCTACAACCAGAAACGCCTCAGCATTACGCAGATATCGCCGTCATTCTGGCAAGTCACCGCCGAATATGGCTGGCGCGAAACGCCATCAATGGCGGAAATTCTCTACCTTTGCGGCTTAGAAGGGTTTGGCTGCACCATTAATGAAGCCTCTTTCTTTACTTCGCATGACACGCTGGTGATGAAGAAGCGCAAAGGTTTGAAACGCGTGATTGGCGGGATTTTCCATTTCTGTCAGCGCAATGCCCTGCGCGCCCATGAACAATTCAATATCCCACCGAATCGGGTAATCGAGTTGGGCGGACAGCGCGAGTTTTAATTTATTCGGTCACCATAAATGGTGACCGTTTAACTCTGCCAAATGTAAGCAGATGAAAAAATATTCGCGGAAGTTTGAATGAGTTGTGGCTGAATCTTTCTTAACAACTAATTAGCAATTTTAGCTAAAACGCTTAACCTCAAAAGGTGTTTATTAGTTTCACCGGCAATCATTAGTTGCCGTGCGCAATTTAGGGTTTGCTAAAAAGTTCACCAACATTTGAAAGACACGCAGCTTTAGCCGTTGGCTGAGATTATTTTCGAGGAGTAAGAACATGAAACAATTAATTAATGACGTTATCTCAATCTTTACACCGCAATCTGTTAAACCGGTTTTAATTCGTGCTGATTTAACCCATCGCGAAATATCCTCTATTCATCCGGTCGGATTTACGTCGGTAAGCTGGGCCACCTCAATGGAAGAGTTGAATGATGCTTTTGTGCAAAAAGCGCAAGCCGCAGGCGCTGTCGGCTATCACATTACTGAAGTGGAATCGCACGAACCGGCACACGATGGCCAGCACGTAATGGCAGCCACCGCCACGTTGTATCATATCAATAGCAAAGTGGCTTATGGCTAATGTCGACTTTCGTTCTACTTAAATTTATAGCCTGCCCTTCATCATAGGCAGGCTTTTTTCTGCAAAATAGTCGGCAAGAAAATCAATAAACACTTTAATTCGTGGCGATTCCGAAGCGCGTTGAGTATAAACCGCCCACACATTGGCTTCCTGATACCATTCGGGTAAAACATGCACCAATTTATTTTCACTCAAATACGGTGCAACGTCCCAGGCAGAACGTAATGCAATGCCGTGTGATTTTAAGGCCCAATTTAAAATAACTTTGCCGCTATTGGATGAATAATGGCTATTTAAGCGACAAACGATTTCTTGTTCGCCATTGCTCAACGCCCAATGACCAAACGGATTGTTATTTTCATTAATGATTAAACAGCTGTGATCAATCAGGTCATCCAACTTTTTCAGCGCGGGAGATTGCGCTAAATAATGTGCCGAAGCACATAAAATGCGCCGATTCGCTGCCAGTTTTCTGGCGATGTAGGAGTGATTAACATCATCGCCGACGCGAATATCCACATCAATGCCCGATTGCAGCAGGTCAATATCGCGATCGCTCAGCATCAGTTTGATATTCAACGACGGATGTAGCGTCATAAATTCGGCAATCGCATCGGATAAGTAATCCTGACCGAAACCAAATGAACAAGCCACGGTGAGATCGCCGGTTAATTCGCCGCGCCACTGCTGAAAGTTATGCAGGAAAGCATCCATTTCGTGCACCACGTGCAGTGCGCCTTCTAACGCCTTTTCACCTTCGGGCGTCAGGCGCATCACGCGATTGGTACGAAAAAACAGCCGGGTTTCCAGCAGTTTTTCCAGAATGGCGATACGTTTGCTGATATATGAAGGCGACTGACCGAGTTCAGCGGCGGCGCGACCAAATCCTTCATAACGCGCCACGCTAATAAACACATACAGATCTTCCACTGATGGCCAGCCCTGTAACGGTTTTTGATAACTCTTCCCGGCAAGCAATATCTTCATAACATCACTGTGTTAAGCAAATTTAGCCGGTTATAACACAGAATCCAGGAACGGTTGTAGCTGGCTTAAAAACAGTTCTGGCACTTCTTCATGTGGGGAATGACCGCAAGGTAATGCGTATCCTTGCACATCGCGCGCTTTATCCTGCCAGGTTTCCACCACGTTATATAACTGGCCGACGGTGCCTTTTGCGCCCCATAACAGCAGCAGCGGCGCTTCAATACGTTTTTCACTGTCTTGCGCATCGTCATCTAAATCAATGGTGGCCGCCGCGCGATAATCCTCGCACACCGCATGAATCATCTGTGGATTTTGATAACAGCGCAGATAGTCATTAAAGATTTCATTCTCAGTCGCGCCGGGCGTTTTTAATTGGCCATCAATATGCTTACGCAGGAATAAAGCCGGATCGTGGCCGATCATGGTTTCCGGTAGCGGATAAGGCTGAATCAGGAAAAACCACCAGAAATAACGGGTGGCGAATTCTTTATTGGTGCGCGCATACATGGTGGCGGTGGGAGCAATGTCGACAAACACGCAGCAGGAGACTTTTTCGGGGTGATCGAGCGCCAGCCGATGCCCAACGCGCGCGCCGCGATCGTGTCCAACAAACGCCACGCGCTCCAATCCCAGCGCCTCAATCAGCAAACTGATATCTTCCGCCATCACGCGTTTGGAATAAGGGCGATGCGATGCATCACTGGCGGGTTTATCGCTGTCACCGTAACCGCGCAGATCCGGCAAGATCACGCGATATTTCTGCGCCAACGTGGGTGCGATTTTTCGCCAGGCTAAATGGTTTTGTGGATGCCCGTGCAGCAATAACAGCGGCGCGCCCTCGCCGCCCATCGCTACGCGCAGCGTTGTGCCGTTCGACAAACGCACATCGCTGAGGCTAAAGCCTGCAATAAACGGTGATTCCCCGCGAGGCGTAATCTCACTCATGCTCGGCTTCCCTGATGATGTTGGCGCGTTTGAGCCACGGACGTTGCGCGAAATGTTGCGCTTCAAATTGGCTGATATCGCTTTCATATTGCAGCGTCCAATCCACCGCGCTGCCGCCGCCCAATAACATCTCGCGTTTCAACGCGCTGACTGAAAATGGCATGCGCTGATCATTGAAGAGAATGGTTTGTTGTTCCAGCGACACGGTGATGCGGTTGCTCGCGGGATCATTGGCTACCGCCACCAAACGCTGATAATCCTCTTCGCTTAAGGTCAACGTCAGCACGCCGTTGCGTTGACAGTTGTCGTCAAAAATACCGGCGAAGCTGGTGCCGATAATGGCACGAATTCCCAGTTGGTTCAGTCCCCAAACCGCATGTTCACGGCTGGAGCCGCAGCCAAAATTGGCGCCCACCAGCAAGAATGCGGCATTTTCCCAGCCAGCCTGGTTGAGGATGAAATCAGGATTTGGGCTACCGTCAGCTAAGAAGCGCAGATCGAAAAACACACCGCGATCCAAACCCTGACGATCAATGCCTTTCAGGAACTGCTTCGGCATGATCACATCGGTATCAATATTGGCAGCCGGCAACGGCGCGAGCGTGCCAGTGATGTTGTTAAATGCTTGCATATCAAACCTCTGCTGTCATAAAGCGGCGGACATCAACCAGATGGCCGGCAATCGCGGCGGCGGCAACCATCGCCGGACTCATCAAATGAGTACGCGCACCGGCACCTTGTCGGCCAGGGAAATTGCGGTTGGTGCCGGAAGCACAACGATCGCCAGGGGCTAACACATCTTCATTCATCGCCAGGCACATCGAGCAGCCCGATTGACGCCACTCAAAACCGGCATTGACGAAGATGGCCGCTAATCCTTCGGCTTCCGCCTGCATGCGCACCTGCGTTGATCCCGGCACGATAATGCCGCGCACCTGAGGCGCGATTTTGTGTCCGTCGAGAATCGCAGCGGCAGCACGTAAATCCTCAATGCGCCCGTTGGTGCAGGAGCCAATAAAAGCATGTGTGATGGCGATTTTAGCCAGCGGCGTGCCGGGTTCCAGTCCCATATATTTCAACGCGGTTTTCAGCGCTTGCTGCTTAACCGCATCCTTCTCCTGCGCCGGATCGGGCACGCAGGCGGTTATCGCGCTGGCCTGATCCGGGCTGATACCCCACGTGACTTTGGGTTCGAGGTCGCTGCAATCAATCGTGATGCGCGCGTCAAAAACGGCATCATCATCGCTACGCAAAGTGCGCCATTCGGCAAGCGCCTGTTGCCACAACTCGCCAGTTGGCATTTGTGGTTTATCAGCAATATAGGCAAACACTTTCTCATCCGGCGCGATGATCGCCCCGCGCGCACCCGCTTCCACCGCCATGTTGCACAGCGTCATACGCCCTTCCATGCTCAGCGCAGAAATAGCCTCGCCAGCAAATTCAATCGCAAAACCGGTCGCGCCCGATGCGCCAATTTTTTCGATCAGCGCCATGATGATGTCTTTAGCCGAGCAACCAAACGGCAGCTCGCCGTTCACCGTCACCAGCATGCTTTTCAGGCGGCGATAAATCAGCGTTTGCGTCGCTAACAGATGTTCGATTTCCGAGGTGCCGATACCAAATCCTAGCGCACCAAATGCGCCGTAAGTGGTGGTATGGCTGTCGCCTGCGGCAATCACCATGCCGGGCATCACTAAGCCTTGTTCGTGTGCCACCACATGTTCGATGCCTTGGCGCGGATCGAGCACGTCGAACAATTCGATACCGAAATGCGCGGCGTTTTCGCGGAAGTAATCGACCTGCAACTGGCCGCCCGCATCGGTCATGTCGTTATCGCGTTCGGGTCGCGTTGGGTTAACGTGATCGACATTGAGCAAAATGTTGGCGGGATGACGCACCGCACGCTGGTGATCGCGTAGGCCGCTAAACGCTTGCGGGCTGGTGTATTCATTGAGGATCGAGCGATCGATGTAGAGCAGTACGTGCCCTTCGTCATCTAACTTACGGACCATATGCTGATCGATCAGCTTTTCATACAGTGTTTTATTAGCCATGCCGTTGCCCACGCGATAAAGAGAAAGTCATTAGAGAGCTTAGGGTAATACAACTTTCGCGCGGGCAATCAACACGGTTCGTGCAGTGATGGTTTATGAAGTGTGCAGCGTAATCAATTCAGCCGCTCGAACCGATACGGCGCAGGATCGATCAGCGGCGTATTGCCAGTGACTAAATCAGCCGCTAATTGTCCTGCTGCGGGCGAGGTTCCGAAGCCGTGGCCGGAAAAACCGGTTGCTAGCGTCAATCCCGGCAATGCCGCCACCGGTCCAATCACCGGATTGGAATCCGGCGTCACATCGATCACGCCAGCCCAGGCTTGCGCCATTTTTGCTTGCTGAAATGCTGGCCACGCAGCACACAGATTGCGCATCGCTTCCTGATTCAACGCCGGATTGACCTGCGGATCAAGCGTACGCACCCGCTCAAACGGCGTGCGGCTATCGCTGCGCCAACGACGCGCCAACGCCAAATCCTTGAGGAAATATTTGCCCAGCGAGATGCGCAAATTATCGCGCGCATGACGCAGTTGCGGCAGATAACGCGGCCCCAATAACAGATGATCCCAGGTTAACGGTGCATCCAACGCGCCGCGCTGAGTAATGATAAAACCGCCATCCTGATGTTTACGGAACGAGAAATCCGGTGCGCCCACCGCAATGTTACTTGGCCCATCCAGCGGTTGGGTGCGCATTACCGAGCAGATCAGCGGCAGCGTCGGCAAATTGATGCCCAGATTGCCGAGGAAGCGCCGCGACCAGGCCCCCGCCGCCAATAGCACCTGATCGCAACTAATCTCGCCGTTCTCCGTCACTACGCCACTGACTTTGCCATTGCTGGTGGATAAACTGCGCACCGCACAGTGCTCAATGATTATCGCGCCTTTCGCCATCGCCGCTTTGGCAATGGCGCTGGCCGCCAGCGTCGGTTCGGCGCGACCATCCGAAGCGGTAAAAATACCGCCCGCCCATTTGCCCACGCCGCCTGGTACCTGATCAACAATATCCGCGTGATGCAGCAAGCAAGTATCCAGGCCAACGTGTTTCACCGCCTCCAGCCATTTTTCATGCAGCGCCATCTGCGCCTCGTTGCGGGCAATGAACATAATGCCCGCCTGGCGATAACCCACATCGCTGCCGACGCGCGCCGCCATCCCGGCCCACAAACGGTCGGCGGCTTGCGCCAAAGGAATATCCTCCGCCGCGCGGCTGGTTTTACGAATCCAACCCAAATTACGTGATGATTGTTCGCCCGCGATGCGCCCTTTTTCCAGCACCACCACCGGAATATTGCGCTCCGCCAGCGTTAACGCGGCGGTTAAGCCGACAATACCGCCGCCAATAATCACCACCGTACAGGACGTTGGCAGCTGCTGTGAAGTTACAACGGGCGTGATAACCGGTGCCATAGCGCGTCTCCCGCCCTTACAGGGCAACCGTGATCTCTTGAACATTGGCTTTGCTGGCACCGCGATAGGCGGTGACTTCCAACTCGACTTTGTAAACAGTGGAACCGAGCGGCGGACAGGTCACCGTTGAGGCGGGATTCACGCCACGAAACTTCTCGCCGATGATCGCCATCACCGTTGGCACATCATCGGGGTTCTGGATAAACACCCGTGAACACACCACGTCTTGCAAGCTGGCATCAATCGCTGCCAGCGCTGCTTCGATGTTGGCGAATACCTGCAAAGTTTGTTCGCTGACATCCTCAGGAATCTGTTTGGTGTGCGGGTTACGCCCGGCGGTATTGGAAACGTAAATCCAGTTATCCACCGCCACAATGCGCGAATAACTGGCTTTTTCTTCGAAAATCGAACCGGTTTTCAGTTTGATGATCTGCGTCATGTTGCTGTTCCTTCTCTCAATTAATCAGCTTAAAGCCGGGGTTTCCCACAGGTTAAGTTTCACTCCGATATCGCGCGCCAGCGCATTGCGATACAGCACCGTTCCCCACGCCACATCCTCTACCGGCATGCCGCCCACCGACATGATGATGATCTCCTCATCGTTTTGGCGTCCGGGCGCTTCACCGACAACAATCTTGCCGATGTCCTCCAACTGCGTGGCGTCGAGTTGCCCAGCAGCCACCATATCCATAAATCGCACGCCAATAATTGGGATACAGCGATGTGCGGGCTTAGGCACTTCCTCAAACCACGCGTGATACAAACCGGTGTTATCCAGCACTTTGCGCACGTCAGATTGCTCCATTCCCGCGTCGATGTTGCACAGCGCTGGCATGGCGAGAAACGCGCCCGGCTTGACCCATTCCCGTTTGACCAGCGGATAAGTGGCCGGATCGCCCACTTCGCCAGAGCTGCAATAAGTGACAATGTCACTGTCGCGCACCACCGCTTCCAGCGTATCAACGATTTCGACACGCTTAATTTGCGGATAGGTCTCTTGTACCCAGGTGAGGAAATTATCCAGGCTGCGCTGGCCGCGACCTTTCACTTTGATGGTGTCAATCAGCGGGCACACCGCAATAAAGGCCGCCACCGCAGTTTTGCCCATCACACCCGGTCCCAGTAAGCCAATCACACGGGAATCTTTACGCGCTAAATGACGTGCACCCACGCCCGGCACCGCGCCCGTACGATAAGCAGAGAGCAAGTTAGCCGACATATGCGCCAGCGGCGCGCCGGTGTCGGCATCGCTGAGCGTGAACATCAGAATCGAGCGCGGCAGGCCTTTTTCGCGATTGGCGATATTCGAGCCGTACCACTTCACGCCTGCGGTGCAGAAGTTGCCGCCAAGATAGGCCGGCATCGCCATCATGCGGCGATCGGCGGTGGGTTTAGGCATGCTGGCAAACGGTGAATTTTCCGGAAAACTGACCATCGCGCCGTGAGAATCGTTATTCGCGCCCGCCATGCGATAGTCGCCGTGATACAGCAAGCCAAACATCTCCTCCATGGTATCGACGCAGGCCGCCATATCGGTTACGCCTGCCCGAATCATGTCTTGCTCAGACAGGTAAATAAAATCTATCCGCGTTGAATCCGTCATTTTCAATGCCTCTGCAATCAGTGGTGAGCGTTAGAAATAACGTGCAGGCAAGCAGGCTGTATTGAATATTTGCGACATGGATGGAGGTCAACAGAACGCGATAAATCGCGCCGCTACAATTTCGTGCGTTGATTGAAACTTGAATGAAATACAGGCACAGACCGTAGCGGCGCGATTTATCGCGCAATGTATGGATGGGCAACATGCTGAATTGAGCTAAACCGAATCAGGCACGCGCTTTGCATCATCTCTGGCAACATCCTTGCCCGAACGGAGCGCGCCATGACTCAGTTGCCTGTTTATCGTCACCACGGATTCCAGCCCGAACAGCCGTGGTTCGTGCTAAATGCCGCGCAACATTACTCGATGATCGCCTCGGAAAATCCGGCGATTTCGCATTTCTACAGCTTTGACGTGGCGCAAACGGCGGGCATGACGCTGGCAATCCCCGATGGCTGCGTGGATATCGTGTTTGATTGCGATCCACAGCATCCCAGCGCGCGCGTCTGCGGCACCACGCTGGAAGCGCGCGGCGCGGATATGCAGCACAGCCATCACTACTTCGGCGTGCGTTTTGCGCCAGGCATCATCCCCGACTTTCTCGATGTGATGGCGGAAGAGATTCCCGACCATGAATTTAGCTTCTTAGATGTGGTGCCTGATGCGCGCCTGGCGTTCGAACACATTGTGCAAGCGCGCGATTTCACTCGCCAAATCGCCCTGTTCAACACCTATTTCACCCCGCGCCTGGTGCGCAAAGCCTCGGCACTGACCTCGCTGATTATCCGCGCGATGCGCCAGCAAAACGGCAACATTCGCGTTGATCAGCTGGAAACCTTGAGTGGCTATACCTGCCGCACTATCCAGCGCCAGTTTCGCCAGGATACCGGCATGTCGCCGAAAGCCTTTAGCCGCATTTTGCGCTGCCAATCGGCATTGAATAGCATTCACGCCCAGCAGGATTTGTCATTTAGCGATCTGGCGTTTGATCTTGGTTTTAGCGATCAATCGCATTTCCTGCGCGAGTTTAAAAAGTTTGTTAGCACCACGCCGTGCGATTACCAACGCCGCATCGCGCATGATGATTATTTTCAGCGTCTGCGTTTCCAATAAAGCCCTAAAACGGTGCAGCGCTGCACTGTGCGGTTGTCCGATTTTTTCTATCCGTCGAGGTTGGCGCTGAGAAATGATGCAGCCAGTTGACCTGCATCAGGCGGCGCAGACTGCCTGAGATTTTCTCTCTGCTGATAGAGGCATTGGCGATGAATAATGAATCCGGCTTGCGCAAAAATACGTTGGGTGTGTTTTCTCTGGTCTTTTTCGTTGTCGCAGCGGCCTCGCCGCTGACCGGCGTGGTGGGTGGATTGCCAGTGGCGATTATCTCTGGCAACGGCGGCGGTATTCCGGTGTTCTATATTCTCTCCTGCGTTATTTTGATGTTATTTGCCGTCGGCTTTATTGCCATGAGCCGACACGTCAATAATGCGGGCGCGTTTTATACTTATATCTCCAAAGGATTGGGGGAAAACTGGGGCGCTTCCGCCTCGGTATTAGCCTTAATGGCGTATGTGTCGATTCAAATTGCCATCGTCGCGATGTTAGGCTTTTTTACCCAATTATTTCTCGAACAACATCTCGCCACGCATATTCCATGGTGGGCATTGAGCATGTTATTCGTGTTGATTGTGTGGATATTAAGCATTAAACGCGTCGAAGTCGGCGGGAAATTATTGGGCATATTAATGCTGGCGGAAGTGGCGATTGTGTTGCTCACCGACGTAATGTTGTTGGTGAAAAAAGTCGGCCCGTACAGCTTCCAGTCATTTGAACCTACGGTATTTATGCAGGGCAATCTTGGCATCGCGTTTATCTTCACGATCGCCGCCTTTATTGGTTTCGAATCCACCGCCATTTATGCCGAGGAGTGCCGCGATCCACATAAAACCGTGCCGCGCGCCACCATCGTTGCCCTGCTGCTGATCACCGGTTTCTTCTGCTTTACCAGTTGGTCATTGGTGCAGGCTTATGGTTTTGATCAGATTGTGGCGATTGCCAGCAAAGATCCCGGTAATTTCGTCTTCAATATTACGCGCGAATATGTTGGTGAGTGGGCGGTGAACACCATGTCGGTATTGCTGATCACCAGCTTGTTTGCCGCCACGCTGGCGTTTCATAACAACATTTCGCGCTACATCTTTAGCATTAGCCGTGATGGTTTGATTTGGAAAGAGTTATGCAAAACCCATCCCACCAACGGCACGCCGCATAATGCCAGCCACGTTCACAGCGTGATTATGCTGATGTTGCTGGCGGGTATGGGCGGCGCAGGATTGGATCCGATGGTGCATATTTTCGCCATTGGATCGGCGGTGGCGACATTGTGCATCCTGATTCTGCAACTGGGCGTATCAGCGGCGGTGGTGTTATTTTTCCGCCGCGTACGCACCGACGACAGGCGCTTTGTGGTGTTTTGGTCGCCGTTATTATCGATGGTGTGCATGAGCGTGACGATTATTTTGGTGGTCAACAATCTGCAATCCTTGAGCGGCAGCGATTCCAGCGTGGTGAAATGGATTCCCTGGGTGATTGCGGCTTGTGCATTAGCCGGATATGCCATGTCGATAAAGCGCAATATTCGTGCACGTGCGTGAATTAATTTGACCTAAATAAGGGCTGCGGTTATAAATAATAACCGCATTCCACAAGCGGTTTATCCCCGAATTATTTCCCCTTTCGTCTATATTTTCACCGATTTACTTTTATGTAAGTTAATTAACTAACACCAATACTTAATTAACTAAAAACAAGTTAATAACTTCGTAACAATCTCTTAATGTGCAAACCGAATTTTTAACGTTCACCTGCAAAAGCACAATAAGTAGGACTGGAATGACTCACACCAAAAAGATCGTGTCTGCCCTTTCGCTGGCAGCGCTACTTGTTTCTTCAGCGGTTCATGCTGAAAACGCACCGGAAAAAACTGACGTTCTGCTAATTGGCGGCGGCATCATGAGCGCCTCGCTGGGCACATGGCTGCAAGAGCTGCAACCAGGCTGGAAACAGCTGATGGTTGAGAAGCTGGACGGCGTAGCGCTGGAATCGTCTAACGGCTGGAACAACGCCGGTACCGGTCACTCTGCTAACATGGAGCTGAACTACACGCCAGAGCGTGCAGACGGTTCAATCGACGTTAGCAAAGCGCTGGAAATCAACGAATCCTTTATGATTTCACGTCAGTTCTGGACGGCACAAGTGCAGCGCGGCGTATTGCACGATCCGCACTCGTTCATCAACTCCACTCCACATATGAGCTTTGTTTGGGGCGACAAAAACGTCGAGTACCTGACCAAGCGTTATGATGCATTGCAGAAAACCACCCTGTTCCAGGGCATGAAATTCTCTACCGATCATCAGCAGATCCAGCAATGGGCACCGCTGGTGATGGAAGGTCGTGATCCGAATCAGAAAGTGGCCGCTACCTGGACGCCCGTTGGCACCGACGTTAACTACGGTGAAATCACCCGTCAGTTGATCGGCAGCCTGAAAAAAGATCAGAACTTCAAATTAGAAACCTCTGCTGAAGTCACTGATTTCAAACGCAACGGCGACAATTCGTGGCACGTTACAATTAAAGATGTGAAAAGCGGCGACATGCGTGCAGTCGATGCTAAATACGTGTTTATCGGTGCGGGCGGCGGTGCGATCAAGCTGTTGCAGAAAACCGGTATTCCAGAAGCTGACAACTACGGCGGCTTCCCGGTTGGTGGTTCATTCCTGATGACCGAAAACCCAGAAATCGCTAACCGTCACCTGGAAAAAGTTTACGGTCAGGCTTCGGTAGGTGCACCGCCGATGTCGGTTCCGCATATCGATTCACGTTACCTTGATGGTAAGAAAGTGGTGCTGTTTGGGCCGTTCGCGACCTTCTCGACCAAGTACCTGAAAAACGGTTCACTGTTTGATCTGCTGAGCGCAACCACCACCAGCAACATCATGCCGATGACGCATGTTGGTATCGATAACTTTGATCTGGTGAAATACCTGATTGGTCAGGTAATGCTGAATGACGATGACCGCTTTGCCGCGCTGAAAGAGTACTATCCAAACGCGCGTAAAGAAGACTGGAAACTGATTCAGGCTGGTCAACGCGTACAGATCATCAAGAAAGATGCGGAAAAAGGCGGCTTGCTGAAACTGGGCACCGAAATTGTGACCGATCAGCAGAAAACCCTGGCTGCGCTGCTGGGTGCTTCACCTGGCGCTTCCACTGCTGCGCCAATCACCCTCGACGTGATGAAGAAGCTGTTCCCAGAGCAGTTCGCTTCGCCCGAGTGGCAGCAGAAGATCCGCGCTATAGTGCCAAGCTTCGGCCAGAAGCTGAATGGCAACACCGCGCTGACGCAGCAGGTTTGGGATAACACCGCAGCCGCGCTGCAACTGACCAAACCGCCAGTGATCACCATGCCAGACCAAACTGCGGCCCCGACGCAAGCGAAACCGCGCGCAGAATCAGGCAAGCAGGATATGGCGCTGTAATTCACGCCTCGCAATGAGAAGCCGGACACTGTCCGGCTTTTTTTGTGCCTAAATAGACCATCATCGTCAGACGACATCCACCCAGCGCCATGCTAAAATTACAGCTCTTTTAGGGGGTAATGATATGGCTAAAACCGCATCGTTAAGTGTTGCCAATCACGTGCGTAGCCTTGCAAAAGCGCATCAAGTGACCGCTGAGCGTGACGGCATGAGCCGCATGGCTGTGGCGATTACTCGTTTGGCGGGTGACATCGTAGAACTCGATACTATCGAGCAATTACTGGTGAACCTGAAGAAAAAAGGCGTCCTGACCAAAGCTGAGACCTTGCAACTACAGGGCAGCTACTTGCAGGAAAAAAGACAGCAGAAGCAGAATTTCAGCGCATGAGTTTTGATCCTTTCAACGACTTCGCCACTGCTGGCTATTTGCAAAATACGCTTAAATTAAAAGATCCCACAGAAGTTAAAGAGTCAGAACATCTCTCATTTGAATTAAGTGTTGAAGATGCGCTGGCTTTTTTAGCTTCTCAGGATCAAATCAGCTACGCCACTGTTCTTAAAGTTCATGAAATCTTGTTTTCTGATTTCTATCCGTGGGCAGGAAAAGATAGAAATCAGTTAACGCCGCATTTAGCGGTATTCAAAGGCTCTCGCGACGATCCCTATTTCACCGTGTTCGAATATCCGCACTCAATTCAGCTAGCTGTGGACTATGCGCTTAAGATGGCATTGAACGTTGAACGCTTTTGCAAACAGCCCGGTGCTGTGTTGGGTCAACTTGCATTTGCACATCCCTTCCTTGATGGCAATGGACGCACATTATTGCTGGTTTTCATGGAGTTAAGTTACCGCGCAGGTTTCTCAATTGATTGGTCTCGCACCACTAAAGATGGTTATCTTGCGGCACTCAGTGACGAAATCCGCGAGCCGTCAAAGGGGCATTTGGATAGCTATTTGCAACCCTACATCATCAATATTGATCATCGAGATCAGTGGCCGACAATTATTGGTGGAATAAAAGGGCTTGATGGTCTGGATAAAGAGGCCATTTGCTATGGCAGTTTGGACGATCCTCTTATTCATCAGAACTATAAAGGCTACCAAAGCCAACCTTTAGATGAGTAGGATCACCGCAGCCGCTTTAATTATGATTTCGATTCATAGGTTCTAGCGGATTAAGGCCATTAATGCTTTAAATGGTGTTTGGTAAAATGAACCATCAATAACACCAGCCCCCCGAGATCCCATGGACACCCAAGCAGCCAAGCATCCGCCCGACGTTAAAACCGGCATTATTTTCATCGTCATTTTGAGCGCCTTAATGGCGTTTACCTCGCTTTCCACCGATATCTATTTACCGGCGATGCCTGCGATGTCGGCGGCGTTGCACGGCAATTCTGAACTCACCGTTACTGGTTTTCTGATTGGTTTTGCCATTGCGCAGCTGGTTTGGGGACCGATCAGCGATCAACTGGGGCGCAAGAAACCGCTGTATATCGGCATGATTGTCTTTGCTATTGGATCGGCCGGTTGCGCGCTTTCGACAGATATGGTGCAGATCGTGATCTGGCGCGTAGTGCAAGCGGCGGGTGCCTGCACTGGACCGATGTTGGCCCGCGCGATGATTCGCGACCTGTTTGCGCGCACCCGCGCCGCGCAGATGCTTTCAACACTGATTATTGTGATGGCGATTGCGCCGATTGCCGGGCCATTGCTCGGCGGGCAGATCATCCGCTTTTCTCATTGGCCGATGATTTTCTGGTTTTTGGCCGTCGTTGGCGCGCTGATGTTTGTGGCGTTAACGCTGCTGCCTGAAACCTTGCCGCCAGAGAAGCGGGTGAAAACCTCGTTAGGTCATGCGTTTGGCAATTACCGTACGCTGCTTAAGAATCAAAGCTTTATGCGCTTTACCTTATGCGTCACCTTCTATTACGTGGCGGCTTACGCTTTTATTGTTGGTTCACCGGCGGTATATATCAGCTACTTCGGCATCGATCCGCAGCATTACGGTTGGCTGTTTGCGGTGAATATCGTCGGATTGGTGACCATCAGCACCATCAATAAACGTTTGGTGCAGAACATCAAACTGGAAACCTTGTTGAAAGCGGCGTCGTTCATCGCGGCGTTGATGACCTTGTTGATGTGTCTGACGTTAGACCTCAATCCCCGCAGCATCGCATTATTGGTGGCCTGTATTTTCATCTTCTTCTCGATGAATGGCATTATCGCCGCTTCCGCCACCGCTGCCGCATTGGATGCGGTGCCCAATGCGACCGGATCGGCCTCGGCGCTGATTGGATCGCTGCAATACGGTAGCGGGATTATTTCATCGCTACTGCTGGCGTGGCTGAATAACGGCACGCCGTGGATTATGGTGGGGATTATGACGGTGTTTACGGTGCTGAGTTTCGTGATTACCTTGGGCAGCAAAAAGCCGCAACCCCAGATATGCACATCCTAGGGTCGCCATTGATGGTGACCGCCTTACATCCGCAGAATATCCGGCCCAATCGACGTCACAGCGGTTTTGCCGCAGAACGCCATTGATAGGTCAAACTCATTGCGAATGATATTCAGCGCGGTGGTTACGCCCTCTTCACCCATCGCGCCCAGGCCGTACAACATGCTACGGCCTATATAGGTGCCTTGCGCACCGAGCGCCACCGCTTTCAGCACATCCTGACCGGAACGAATCCCGCCGTCGAAATGCACTTCTGCTTGCTTGTTCACCGCTGCGACAATTTCCGGCAACATCGAAATCGAGGATGAAACGCCATCCAACTGACGACCGCCGTGATTGGAGACGATCAGCGCATCGGCGCCCGCTTCCACCGCCAGGCGCGCATCTTCGGCATCCATAATGCCTTTGACGATCAGCTTTCCGCCCCAACGCTGTTTAATCCACTCAACGTCCTGCCACGAAAGACAGGGATCGAACTGCTGCTGTGTCCACTCCATCATGGCATCAATGCTATCGACGCCGCTGGCATGGCCAATGATATTGCCAAAATTGCGATTTTTGGTCGCCAACATCGAACGACACCAGCGCGGTTTGCTGGCGATATTTAGCATGTTGCGCAGCGTCATTTTCGGCGGCGTGGATAAGCCATTTTTGATGTCTTTATGCCGCTGACCAAATACCTGCAAATCCATGGTTACCACTAACGCGCTACAGTTGGCAGCTTTGGCGCGTTCAATTAAATTGGCGACGAATTGCCGATCGCGCATCACGTACAGCTGAAACCAAAACGGATGCTGTTGCGTGGCCTGCGCCACCGTTTCCAGCGAGCAAATACTCATAGTGGAGAGCGTAAACGGAATGCCAAACTTTTTCGCCGCGCGCGCGGCATGGATCTCACCGTCAGCATGCACCATGCCGGTTAATCCGGTGGGCGCAATTGCCATCGGCATCGCCACTGATTGCCCGACCATGCTACTGGCGGTGCTGCGCTGTGAAATATCCACCGCCACGCGCTGGCGGAATTCGATACGCCGTAAATCGGCTTCATTGGCGCGATAGCTGGATTCCGTCCATGAACCGGCATCCACGTAGTCATAAAACATTTTTGGTACGCGTTTACGCGCTAATTGGCGTAATTCTTCGATGCAGGTAATTGCCATAGACCGTTTTCCAACAATATTAAAACGGTCACCATAAATGGTGACCCAACGATTATTTTTTGTAATCGGTATACGCGTTTTGCAATACCACATGGTCGGCAATATATTTCGCATCATGCCATACGCCATAAATAAACGACGACGCGCGATTCACCAGATTCGGCAAGCCAAGGAAATAGATGCCACGCTCGGCTGAAATACCGCGCTTATGGAATGGGAAACCTTTTTCATCAAAGGCATCCACTTGCAGCCAGCTAAAATCGAATTTAAAGCCGGTGGCCCAAATAATTGAAGTAATACCCGCAGCACGCAGATCCAATTCAGACAGGGGATTAATTAAGCATTCTGGATCAGGTAACAAATCCCACGCTTGTGGCTCTGGCGGCAGATCTAAGCCATTGCGTTCAATATAAGCATCAGCATCACGCAGTACGTCGAAATAGGCTTTGTCACCTTCAGCAATATTCTCCACCAAACCGTCGGCAAAACTCAGCACGCCATTGTTATAAGTTTGGGTAATGCCAACCAGCGTAATGCCCATGTGCGCCAGACGTCGGAAATCAACCGTTTTGCCGCCTTCATAACCGCTTACGGCAAACGCCACATGCTCTTTCTTCGGCTTAATTTTCACTTCATCCCACAAGCCGAGCGCGCCTAACCACCAGCAGTAATCACGATCGCGATACGAACGCGGCGGACGATAATGTTCGCCAACCGATAACGTCACTTCGCGACCCGATTTACGCAGTTCTTCAGCGATTTGTGTGCCGGAAGCGCCCGCGCCAACCACCAGCACGCCGCCTTGCGGTAATTGCTGGGGATTCTTATACGCTGAGGAATGGATTTGATGCAGCGCGGCGCTCTCCGGCACGATCTGCGGGAAAGACGGCTTCTGGAATGGACCGGTTGCCGCCACCACATTGTCGGCTTCAAATTCCCCAGCCGAGGTCACCACTTTAAAGCCGCTGCGCCCCGGTAGACGTTCCACCAAATGCACGTCCACGCCGGTACGCACTGGCGCATTAAGCATTTTTACGTAATCTTCGAAATATTGCGCCATGCGCTCTTTCGGCGGAAACGCTTCCTGAGAAATATTATCGAATTTCATCGAAGGAAAACGATCGTGCCAGGCTGGGCCATTAGCCACCAATGAATCCCAGCGCTCTGAACGCCAGCGTTCGGCAATACGGCTGCGTTCTAACACCACATGTGGCACGCCCATTAACGACAGATGCTCACTCATCGCAATACCTGCCTGACCTGCGCCAACAATCACAGTATTAATTTTTTCTACTGACATGTGAAATCCCTAAAATGTTCGACGCCGACCCATTCATAAAAGAATGAATAAACCCGCGACCTAATTGTTTATATGGAGATGGAATTAATGCCCGGCTTCGACGTTCAATATTTTCCCTAAGCCTAAAAACTTATTTGCGATAATTAACATCGTCGCGGTTACCGCAATATAAATTACCGACAATGCCGCCAAGGTTGGATCTGCAAACTCACGCACATAGTTGTACATCGCCACCGGTAACGTCTGGGTGGCTTGCGTGGTAATAAACAGCGAAGCGGTAAATTCGTTGAACGACAGGATGGCGGCAAATAACCAACCGCCAAACAGGCCTGGCAGAATCAGCGGCACGGTAATGGTCCACACCACGCGCAGCGGTGATGCGCCAAGACTTGCCGCCGCCAGTTCAATGCGTTGTTCGAGGTTTTTCAGCGATACATATACGCTGCGCAACACAAACGGCAGCACCAGCACAATGTGACAGAAAATCACCAGCGGATAACCGCGCCCTATCCCCAATTGTGAAACCAGCATCAGCAAACCGAGGCCAATGGTGAAATGCGGGATAAACAGCGGCGACAGCAACACGCCTTCCAGCACCTGCTTGCACGGGAAACTGTAGCGTTCAATGGCAATCGCCAGCGTGGCACCGATGATTACCGCCAGCGTTGAAGCCCACGCGGTGACGATCAGGCCAGAGTAGAAGCCGTGACGGAAATCGTCGTAGTTCACCGCACGCTCGAACCAGCGCAGCGACCAGCCTTTCGGCGGGAAGAACAATACCGACGTGCTGCTGAATGAGGAGATGAACACCACAATGGTTGGCAGCAATACGAACAGCAGAATCGCGATAACCAGCGTGCGTCCGGCCAGCGTAATCAGTTTATCGTTGAGGGATCGGGTCATCTTAGTGCTCTCCCATCGCGTGCAGGAATCGGCTCATACGTTTTAATGCCATCAGCAACAGAATGGTCAGAATCAAACCGGCAATGCTTAGCGCGGCGGCAAACGGGAAATTCATCGAGGAGAAGCCCAACTGATACACCATGGTCGCCACGGTGCTGACGCGTCCGCCGCCAATCAATTGTGGCGTGGCGAAGGCGCTGAACGTCCAGGCAAACGCCGTGGTCAGGCTCGACACAATGCCAGGAATCGACAGCGGAACCGTCACCGTCAACAACGTACGAATTGGACCAGCGCCCAGACTGGTAGCGGCCTTTTCATAGTCAGGATTGATGTGCGACAGCGCAGTCGCCAGCATCATTACCATAATCGGCATGGTCACATGCACCAACGCCACCACCACGCCGGTTTGCGTGAACATAAACTGGATGGGCTTGCTAATCAGGCCCATCGCCAGCAGCAAGCTATTGAGGAAACCGCTGTTACCCAGCACGATAATCCACGAATAGGTGCGCACCACTTCGCCGAGAAACAGCGGCGTGATGGCGATGATCAAAATAGTGGATTTGATCCATGTGGTTTTGGTTCTGACCAGCGCATACGCCAGCGGATAGCTCATCAACAAACCGAAAATCGCGGTTTTGGCGCTGAGCATCACGGTGTTAATAAAGGCATCGGCATAGATTTTTTTAAATAAGCCGTCAAAGTTTGCCAGGGTAAATCCGCCCACGTCGAGCGAACCGGGAATATAGGCCCGCACGCTGAACTGCATAACGACGAACATGGCCACCACCAGTCCCAACGCCGTTAAGGTGGCGGGAATGATGAACCAGGGTAAGAATGTCGGTTTTCTCGTCATAGACGTTGCTGCCTGAATAAAGTGGTGCGACGAACCGGGCGGCTTGGTGGCCGCCCATACTTATCAATGCGACATGATGTTTTCAGAGAACCACTGACGCCACTCGGCGGTTTTTTCCGCACGCAGTTGTGGATCGGTGTTGATGGTGGCGTTCCACTGCTCTGGCGTGGTCAACATGCCAGGCAGTTTCGCCAACTCAGGATCGATATGCGCGTTGGTCACCGTTGGGCTGCCGCGATAGATCTTCGCCACTTCCTGTTGGATTTCCGGCTTCAGCGCAATATTCATGAACTTGTAAGCCAGATCGGCGTGCTTGGTGCCTTTGTTGATACCCACGGTATCCACGCCCAGAATCGCGCCCTCTTTTGGAATCGCCAGCTTAATGTTGACGCCTTCGGCAATCATGCTGTAGGCGTTCATTGACAGCATCACCTGCACTGGCGTTTCGCCGGTGGAGATCAACTGCTGGCTGTTAGCATCATCGGTATAGAAGGATTTGATGTTGGGGATCAGCGCTTTCAGCTTGGCCTGACCTTGCTGCCAATGCGCCGCATCGGTGCCAGAAAGCTTGGCGGAAACCGCGATGATATGGCTCGGATCCCAATCTGGCAGCGCGATCGAGCTTTTCAGCTCTGGACGCCACAGATCGTTCCAGCTGGTGAACTCTTCACCTTTTGGCACTAAATCTGGACGATAGCCGATGGTGTAAACGTAGCCCCACACGCCGAGGTGATACGGGCTGACTTTCGCCTGCTGCACCAGATTCACCGCGTTAGGAATTTTGCTCATGTCGAGCTTTTCGAACAGGCCGCTGTTGGCATACAGATAGCCGACATGTGCGGTGGTAAAGGTGACGTCGGTTTCTGGCGAACCGCCGGCCAGCTTGGCTTTGTTTAGGCGATCAATGGTGCCGCCGGTCACGAACTGCACTTCCACGCCGGTTTCTTTGGTGAATTCTTTAGCGATGGTTTGATCAATCAGATCTTTAAAGCTGCCGCCCCAGGTGCTGACAATCAGCTTATCTGCGGCCATCGCATTCCCTGCGCTCAATACACACGTGGTCAACAACGTTAAGGCACCAATCTTACGCAACATATTCTCGTCCCCAATGAATGAAATGGCTGTTGTAGCTGCTTTGCACCACCGTCTGCTCCATCGCGTCGCAATGCACTTAAACAGTGCGAAGGCGGCTCTCGGGTGTTGCAGCGATAATGCCGTTGCGTTGAGATTCGGTAAAACAGCATTTCCCTCGCTGTTGCATCAGAATTTCTGACGCTAAAAAAGCGGCTGGCTTGGCAAGGATTTTCTTAAGCAGTGGTGAGGGAGAAGCGAATAGGCGCTAGCCATTAAGCAGGAGATTATGCTGTGAGTCGGAATTTGGCATGAGAAATGCTTGAGCTTTATCGACATTATTAGAATGACTGGCGCGACATGAGCGTGCCAGCGATCTCAGGAGAACCTGCATGCTCAGTCGCATCACCCAGCGTCAGCTGGAATATTTTGTCGCTTCCGGTGAAGCGGGCAGCATTATCGGCGCGTCGGAACGTATTCACGTTTCATCGCCTTCGATATCCGCCGCCATCACCCACATTGAGTCTGAGCTTGGCGTGCAGCTGTTTGTGCGCCATCACGCCCAAGGCGTTTCCCTCACCGCAATCGGCCATCAGGTATTAAAAGAGGCCAAACTGATTCTTGAACAGATGTCGAATCTCTACACCATCGCCTCGGAATCAATGAACAACGTGCGCGGCCCGCTGCGTGTCGGTTGCTTGGATACGCTGGCGCCGATGTTGACGCCAGAACTGGTGTTTGGCTTTGGCCGCGCTTTTCCCGGCGTGCGTGTCACCTTGGTGGAAGGCAACCATGAGCAGCTGCTGAAACAGTTGCGCGCTGCCGATATCGACATTGCGCTGACCTACGATTTAGTGCCTGCCAGCGATGTGACGTTTAAGTCACTGGCGCAGCTACCACCGTACGTGATGGTCGGCGAGCATCATCCTTTCGCTACGCAATCTGCGGTGTCGATTCAGGATCTGGCTGACGTACCGATGGTGCTACTGGATATGCCGTGGAGCCGCGAATATTTTCTCGGCTTATTCAGTGAAGCTGGCGTGACGCCGAATGTGGTGATGCGTTCCAGCAATATGGAAACGGTGCGCGCAATGGTGGCAAACGGCGTTGGTTTTGGTATCGCCAACGTGCGACCAAAAGCGCATCTATCGCAGGATGGCAAACGGCTGATCCGCGTGCGCTTAGCGGGCGTTAATAAGCCAATGCAACTCGGTTACGCCACCATGGCACACGTACAGCAATCAATGGTGGTCAGCGCCTTCGCCGAACGTTGCCGCATGTTTATTTCCGACCAATATATTCCGGGCATGGCGGCACCGAGCTATTTCGATCCACAAGTGGTGAAAGTGGCGTAACCGTTGTTCGTCGTAGGGTCGCCATTTTTGGCGTCCGCTAGTTAATAACCCTGATGCGGATACACGCGATTTAATACCGACTCACCGCGCGCGGCACGCTGGATATTATCGGCGACTTGCGGCGCGGCGCTGGCGGGAATCGCTACCGAGGCCAGATGCGGCGTAATCAGCACATTTTCCATCGCCCACAAAGCATCTTGTGGCGGCAAGGGTTCGCGATCGAAGACATCCAATGTCGCATGCCCAATATCGCCACGCTGTAACGCTTGCGTTAACGCTGCCTGATCGACAACCGCCCCGCGCGACACGTTGATAAACGCGCTGCCACGCGGCAAGCGCGCTAAGCGCTCGGCGCTAAGTAAGCCGTTGGTTTGCGGTGTCAGCGGCAGCATCACCACCAGAATGTCGCTGCTGGCGAGGAAATCATCCAGCGCGTCCAAGCCGCTGCTGCATTTGATGCCGTCGATGTTTTTTTGCGAACGCGACCAACCACGCACATCTAATCCGTGGCGCGCCAGTTCCAGCGCGGCATAGGAACCCAGTTCACCCAATCCCAACACGCCAACGCGCACTGTTTCAGGTGAGCGCGGATGCAGATAGTGCCAGCGCCGTTCACGCTGCGCGCGTTCGAAGGCGGGAATATCGCGCGCATAACGCAGCACCGCGAACAGCACAAAACCGGCCATCATGCGTGCCATATGTGGATCGGACAAACGGGTAATCGGGATATCCGGCAAATCATCGCGCCCCACCAGCGAATCAACGCCCGCGCCGAGATTCACCAGCAGTTTGAGATTGCGATAAGACGCGAAAAAGCCGTGCGGCGGTTTCCACACCAATGCGTAATGCACTTCATCGACGTTCTGCACTTCTTCTGCCCGACAAATCGTTACGCCTGGCAGATGCGGCGCCAGCAAGCTTGACCACTGTTCAAAGCTGTCGAATTCGCTGTAAAAAACCAAGGTACTCATGCCGCATTCGCCTTGATCAACTCAACGACCGCATCAATCGCCAGCTCGTAGCCGATCACGCCCAGGCCAGCAATCACGCCGGTGGCGGCTTTCGATACCATCGAATGATGGCGGAACGGTTCACGCTTCCAGATGTTGCTCATGTGCGCTTCGATGATCGGGCCATCAAACATGAGTAATGCATCGAGGATTGGCACTGAACTGTAGGTTAAACCCGCGGCGTTGATGATCAATCCGGCAGCTTGCTGGCGGGCTTCCTGAATCCAATCCACTAGCACACCTTCGTGATTGCTCTGGCGAAATTGCAGCGTGATGTTGTGCGCTGCCGCACGGCGCTGGCAGCGTTCACCGATGCTGGCAAAACTTTCGTTGCCGTAGGTGCCGCTTTTGTCCATGCCATACAAGTTGGCGTTGGGGCCGTTGAGGAAATAGATTTGCTGATTCATATGAGTTCCTGAATTGAAATTAGGCAATTCGTTCAAACAGAGCGCACATTCCGTAGCGGCGCGATTCATCGCGCAATAAATTGCGCCGCTACGGAATGTGCGGTAATTGATTTATTTAATTGACCCTACATATGTGGGCGCGTGCTGGCCATCGCTGGATGGGCATCGAACACCGCGAACCAGACGGCGGTTTGCGGATGACCGGCGCGCCAATTAAGCGCATCAAAACGGAAATCGAGATAACCGAGCGCGCAGCCGATAGCGATCAGGCCAAGATCATCAGGTTGGGTGCTAAAAGCACTGACCTTGCGTTCAATTTCCGCCAACGCGGCACTGACTTTCTTCAATTGACCATCGGCCCAACCTTGCCACTGCTTTTCTGCTGGCCGCGCGCTGAATTCATAACGCGCCAGCAAAGCGGCATCGATCAAACCATCGCCCAAGGCCTGGCGCGATAAGGTGATCCAACGCGCGTCGCCGCACGATGGCAACAAATCGCCGTTTGCGCGAGCAATCAGGTATTCGCAAATCACGCGGCTGTCATACAGACACAACCCGTCTTCAGTACGCAGCGCCGGAACTTTTGCCAGCGGATTAAAACGGGCGATGCGCTCATCACGCTCAATCGGATGCGCGGCGGAATCCAGTAATTCGATCTCATCAACCACGCCAAGGCAATGCGCGGTCACCATCACTTTGCGCACATAGGCGGAGGTGGTGGCGTAGAACAGTTGCATCATGCTAACGCTCCTGGCTGATCGACATTCAGCAGCACTTTGCCAATGTTGGCGTTGGCTTCGAGGATGCGATGGGCTTCAGCCGCTTGCGCCAGCGGCAAGGTTTGATGCAGCGTCGGAGCGATTTTTCCCTCTGCTAACAGCGGCAGCAGATGCTTACGGATACAGGCAGCGAGACGCGCTTTCTCTGCGGCGCTTTTCGGGCGCAATGTCGAAGAGGTCAAGCTCAAGCCTTTGCGCATCACCAGTTGCAGATCAAGTTCGATCTTCGCGCCCTGCATAAACGACAAACTCACGTGACGTCCACCCGATGCCAGTACGCTGAGATTGCGCGCCACGTAATCGCCGCCGACGTTATCCAGCACCACGTCCACGCCGCGCCCCTGTGTTTCGGTTTCAATCACCGCAACAAAATCTTCGCTGTGGCGGTCAATGGATCGCCACACGCCAAGTTGTTGTAGCGCCGCAATTTTGTCGGCTCCGCCTGCGGTGGCGATAACGCGTGCGCCACAGGCTTGCGCGCATTGAATGGCAAAGGTGCCAACACCGCTGGCCGCACCGTGAATCAGTACGGTTTCGCCCGGCGTTAAGCGGCCAAGTTCGAACAGGTTATGCCAGACGGTAAACGCCGCTTCCGGCACGCCAGCGGCATGTGACAACGGCAGATTTTCCGGCACCGGCAAGCAGAGTTCAGCGCGTGCCACGCAATATTCGGCATAACCGCCGCCATTCAGCAGTGCCATCACCGCATCGCCGATTGCCAAGCCGGTAACGTCTGCGCCTAGCGCCACGATCTCACCCGCCACTTCCAGCCCTAACACATCGCTAGTACCCGGCGGGATTGGCATGCCGTTGCGCTGCATAATGTCTGGGCGATTGACGCCCGCGCTCACGACGCGAATCAGCACGTCGCCTGCGCCCGGCTGCGGCACAGCACGCTCCACCACCGTTAACACCTCGGCACCGCCCGGCTGGCGAGCAATCACCGCTTTCATCATTTCAGGCAACATCTGCGTTTATCCTTGCTGGGCGGTGGTAAACGCGCACACGCCTTCATCATCAAAGGTGATTCCCACCACGCTGCCAACCGGCCAACGGGTCAACGATTCGAGGCCCGACTGGCGCGCAAACAGCGATGCGCTGCCGAGTGCCGGTACATCGAGATGCACGTCAACGTGATCGCCCTGGAACACATGGGTAATCACCGTGGCGCTGAGGAAGGAGTGCGGCCCCAACTGCCCCAACTGGATATTCTCCGGACGCACATACACATCGAGGCGCTCACCTACCGTCGCCTGCACACGTTCCGCAGGCAGACGCAGCGCGTTACCGCCTAACTCGATCACCGCCGCATGGTCGCGTCCGGCATAACGGCCCGGCAGGATGTTAACGTCTCCGACAAAGCCCGCGACAAACGGATCGCGCGGCTGGCGATAGATCTCATCCGGCGTGCCGATTTGGCGCACGTGCCCGGCTGACATCACCACCACGCGATCGCTCATGCTCAACGCTTCGCCCTGATCGTGGGTAACAAATACCGTGGTGACGCCCAATTTGCGCTGAATGGCTTTCAACTCGACCTGCATCGAAAGACGCAGGTTCTTATCCAGTGCGGAAAACGGCTCATCCAGCAGCAACACTTTCGGGCGGATCACCAGCGCACGCGCCAACGCCACACGCTGTTGTTGACCGCCCGATAATTCACGCGGTTTGCGATGGCCATAACCGGCCAGTTTCACCAACGCCAGGGCTTGCTCAACGCGCTCGGCGATTTCCGCTTTCGGTACGCCGCGCATGCGCAGGCCGTAACCGACGTTTTTCTCCACCGTCATGTGCGGGAACAGCGCATAGTTTTGGAACACGATGCCGATTTCACGTTGATACGGTGGGATTTCAGTGACCAAATCGCCGTCAATAAAGATTTCGCCGCCGTCGGCTTCAGCGAAACCGGCCATCAAATTCAGCAGCGTAGTTTTGCCACAGCCGGAGGGGCCGAGCAGCGTGATAAATTCGCCTTCCTCAATGGTCAGCGAAATTTTGTGCAGCGCGATGGCATCGCCAAACTTCTTGAGTACGCCATCTAACTGCACGGCGATGTTGCTGGCTTTAGCCGCCGGATGCAGGCGATTCGGCGACGGGAATGAGGTGACTTCTGCACTGACCATGGATTCTCCAAAAACTGTTTTGTGTGACATTGTCACAAGAATTATTGACTCATCCATGCGGCTAAGCGCTGCAACATGGCGTCACAGGCATCCAACTGCGCGATGCTGATGAATTCGTCCGGTTTATGCCCTTGCGCCATGCTGCCCGGCCCGCAAATCACGCTGGGAATACCGGCTTGATGGAACAATCCGCCTTCGGTACCAAAGGCAACGGTGCTGAAATCGCTGGATTGGGTCAGATGGGCGATCAGTTTTGCCGCTGCACTTTCCGCTGCGGTGAGCAATCCCGGATAGCCGCTGATCGGATAAAAACGAATCGCGCTGTCGGCGGCAACGGCTTGCATACGCGGTAACAGCTCGCTTTGCGCGAAGGCATCCAACTCATCGGCGATGGCCTGCGCATCATCCTGCGGCAAGGTGCGGATTTCGTAATCAAAGCTGCATTCGGCAGGCACGATATTTAACGCGCGGCCGCCGTGGATCACGCCGGTTTGCACCGTGGTGAACGGCGGATCAAAGCGGGCATCCTGGTTTTGCGCCAAACGCTCGCCAATCACGGTTAAGCGCTGAATCACTTTCGCCGCGTATTCGATGGCGTTGACGCCTTGGGGCGCATAGGCGGAATGGCATGCCGCGCCCTGCACTTCGCAACGCACGCCTAATTTACCTTTGTGGCCTAACACCGGCTGCAATTCGGTCGGCTCGCCAATCACGCAGATGGCTGGTTTTTCCAGGCGCTGCGCCAGCGCCTCGAGCAAGGTGCGCACGCCAAGACAGCCGACTTCTTCGTCATACGAGATTGCCAGATGCAGCGGCTGATTGAGCGGCTGCGCCAGAAAATGCGGAACAGCTGCCAGCATGCAGGCGATGTAACCTTTCATATCGGCGGTGCCGCGCCCGTACAATTTGCCGTCGCGTTCGGTGAGCGCAAACGGCGGCACGCTCCAGTTCTGCCCATCCACCGGCACCACATCGCTGTGACCGGAAAGCATCACTCCGCCATCGCCCGCCGGACCGAGGCGCGCATACAGATTAGCCTTGCTGCGTTCGGTGTTATGAATCAGTTCGCAACTGACGCCTAAATCAGTCAGGTAACGCCAGACGAAATCGATTAACGCCAGATTGGATTCGCGGCTGGTGGTGTCAAACGCCACCAGTTTTTCAAGCAGTTGTCGGCTGGTAAACATGGCAGCTCCTACTCGTCGCCCGGCACGCCGTAACTCGGCGCTTGGGTGGGATCGATGGCGCGCGTGACGTAATCGTTCATCTGCGGCTGATACGCCAGCCACAGTTGATTGAGCTCGCTGATCGGATCGTTCTCCGTCCAGTCCACGCGCAAATCGACAATCGGCCACACTTGCTGATCCACGATCGACATCGCCGAGGAGTGCACCGGCCCCGCTTCGCCACCCGCCTGCATGCCTGCTTGCATCGCCGCGATTAAGCGTTCAGCTAAATGACCGGCATGTTGCTCGAAGGCGCTGACCATCGCCGGGATGACCTCGGGATTGGCCAGCAGATTACCCGCCGCCACGCATTGCAGCCCGGTTTGCGCATTATTGATACCGAGCGTTTCTTCACCGCTGAAGCAAGCGGCATCTCCAACAGCAGACAGCACCGTCACCTGGCGATAATTGGCATAATCGTCGCTGGCTAAACCGGCTTTCAGCGCCGCTTCCACTGAATCGCCTTGCTCCAGACGATCGAGAATGCGCGGACCCAGCGCGGGCAACGTGATGTTCTGCGTAGACACCGCGCCAATCGCCGTACGCAGCCACGGGCAACGCGCGCCAACCGCGATACTGGAAGAGCTGATAGCAATGCCGATTTGACCGGTTTCGGCGCAGCGTCCCACAATAGATAACGTCATTGCTGCGTTCCTTATTCTGGCTGCCAGTCATCGGGAATGACGGCGATGACATCGATTTCCATCAGCCATTGCGGTTGACCCAGGCCGGAAATCACTAAACCGGTGGAAATCGGGAATACACCTTTCAGCCATTTGCCAACTACCTGATAAACCGGCTCGCGGTAACGCGGGTCAATAATGTAGGTGGTGGTTTTGACGATGTGCGATAAGTCGCTGCCCGCTTCTTCCAGCAACTGCTTCACGTTTTTCATCGCCTGTTCAGCTTGTGCGGCGGGATCGCCTAATCCCACCAAATTACCGGCGAAATCGGTACCAATCTGCCCGCGCACATACACGGTATTTCCTGCGCGAACCGCCTGGCAGAGATCATTGTCCAGCGACTGATTGGGATATGTTTCTTTGGTATTAAATTTACGGATGCGTGTATGTGTGGTCATGTCTGCCTGCTATGCATGAGGAGTTTCCGCAAGGTATACCTGCATGCGCGCGGCGGGGAAAACAGCATTAACCGAGGTGTTGCTTTAGAAAAACCGAACGACATTGTTGCAGCAATAAATGTGACATTAGTCACCTAACGTAATTACTGCATTTACCCGCTGCGCTAACTCACGTATAAACAGTGCCTTCTTTACGTAACTCTCAGATAAGGATATAAAAATGTTTACCAAACAGTATGAGGTTGATGAAAAGCATATCGATTTCCAGGGCGTCGTCGATGGCCTTTACTACCCGTTCTACATGGAGTGGACGCGTCACGCCTACATGCGCGAAGCGTTGGGAATTGATATCGAAGAAGAGTTTAAACAGGGCAAAATCTACATGGTGCTGGAATATTCCCTGCGCTTTCGTAAGAGCCTGGTAAAAGGTGACAAAGTGGAAGTGACCTGCGAGCTGGCGAAGAATGACAAGCGTAATCGCGTCAATTTCGTGCAGCAGATTTTGGTTAATGGCGTGGTCTACGCCGATGCGACTTTTATCGCCACCTGTCTGGCCAATGGCCGCCCTTCGATGCCGGATGCGGTGGTGCAAGCATTAGGCTTGTAATGAATGTGGGTGCGCTGATGCGCACCCTATTCTTTTGCAGATTAGGCGCCAGTCAAGTAAAGCAAGCATTAACGCGTTTTATTCAAGGTTATGGACAATTGTTATGGTGTTAAAAACACAAAACCTGCCAGCAGCCACTGAATTGAGCAGTGCGCGTGCAGGCTTTATCGCTTGCCTTCCTACCGTACCGGGTTACTGGAGCATCGGCTTTGCCGCTGGCGCGATTGGAACACTGGCGGGCTTTTCCGTAGGGCAAACAGCGTTATTGGCCGCCGCGTTATATACCGGCTCAGCGCAATTTTTGTTTTATTCGTTGTGGGCCGCGGATGCAGAAATGACATCGGTGGTGCTCAGCGTGATGCTGGTTAATTTGCGCTATCTATTGATGAGCTCGGCAATCAGCGTTTTTTTCCGTGGACAGCGTGGCTGGCAGAAAGTGGTTAGCGGCTTGCTGCTTACCGATGAGACCTTTGGCGTGGCGATTCAGCATGGCAATCAGCACGGTAAAATTCCCTTCGGCTGGATGTTTGGCCTGAATGTCACCGCCTGGCTGAACTGGATTATCGCTTGCGTCGTCGGCGCGTGGTTAGCTGCTGCACTGCCCGCGTCATTGATGGCGGGATTGAGTTTCAGTTTGATCTCCATGTTTATTGGTTTGATCTTGATGACGTGGTTTGCCAGCCGCCGCAAAGCGCTCGAAACGCTGGCCATTATAGTGGCGGTGTTGGTGACGTTCTTCTCTGCGGGCCATCTGGATATCAGCGTGGTGGTGATTATTGCCGCTTCGGTTGCCGCTAGCCTGGCAACGCTGCTGTTGCGTTTGAAAAGTCAGCAAGGAGTTAATCATGGAGCGTAATGTCCTGCTGACGATTGTGATTGCGGCGTTGGTCACCGCCGTGATGCGCGTCGGCCCTATTCTGCTGCTGTCGCGCTTTCGCCTGGCGCCCATCGCACAACAGTGGCTGAGTTTTATTCCGGCGGCGATCATGGCGGCGATTGTCTCCGCTGAGCTGATTGAAAAACCGGCGCTAACACATTCTGGACTGAGTTTATCGCTGTTGGCAGCGTTGATTGCCGCCATCACCGGTATCATCACGCGTGGTTTATTTGCCACGGTGTTAGCCGGCATGGCGGCATACATGGCGCTGCGCTATTTCTTTGGCATGTAAAAGACTGTCAGATTGCGCTGTTCAGCTTGTGCCATAAACGCATCTATCGCCTCTTGCAGATCGGGGGCAAGCGTAATGCCATCGACTACTTCAATATGCACCGTGCTGGAGTCCGGCAAACTGTCTAATAAACGGCACAACTCTGGCTTGCTAATAAAAGTGATATTTTGATGAATGCGCAACAGGTGGATCGCGCCATGCTGCGTCAGCGTGAGAGTATTTCTTTCCGCCTTGACCACACTTAATAACAACTGACACAACAAACCAAGTCCAATACCTTCCAGCATGCCAACGCTGATGATACCCGTGACCGTGATGACAAAAGGAATAAACTGCGTAAATCCTTGCCGCCATTCGCGGATAAATAAGGCCGGCGAAGCCAGTTTAAATCCGGTAAAGATCAGAATCGCCGATAGGCTGGCAAGCGGGATGTGATTCAATAGCGGCGCAAGAAATAATGCGCTGATTAACATTAGCACTCCATGAAACAGCGATGAAAACCGTGTGCGTGCGCCGGCATACACATTGGCCGAACTGCGCACAATCACCGCGGTTAAAGGCAATCCCCCCAATAATCCGCTCACCATATTTCCCGCACCTTGTGCGACTAATTCGCGATCTGAGCGCGGTGCACGTTTCAGCGGATCAATACGCGAAGTGGCTTCCAGGCTTAATAAGGTTTCCAGGCTGGCGAGCAAGGCAATACTGAAAGCGACTTGATACAAAGAAGGTTGCATCAAGACCGACCAATCGGGCAGCGCTAGCGGCCAAGCATTGTCCCACGACCAGGCAGGCAATTGCACACGTTGGGAATCTGGCAATGCCCAGCCTTCTGCGCTGGAGAGTAAACCTTGCGCCAGCATGCCCCATAACACCACCAACAGTGGTGCAGGGAGAGCCGACAGCTTGCTTTTCTTCACCCACGGCGTTTCCATCACTATCAGCAGCAATAAACTGACCAGCATAATCAGTACCGAACCCATCGTGATGTCTTTGAAAAAGTGCATCGAAGCATCATTGGTTGGCTCGCTATCAGGCATATAACCAAAAGCGACGGGGAGTTGTTGCATAATGAGCAAAATACCAATGCCAGCAAGTAAGCCACGAATCACTGTTCCGGGAATCAACCCCGCCAGCCGGCCTAAGCGCAGTAATCCCGCAGCAACCTGTAGCGCTCCAGCCAGAACCAAGGCAACTAACATCGCCGAGATACTGCCCAGTGAAGCAATACTGCTCACAACCAGCGCAATCATACCTGCCGCAGGTCCACTAACTGAAAGGGGTGAAGGACTTAATAGCGTAATCAGCACACCGCCAATAATTCCACTTAACAACCCGGCAAGTGGCGGCATACCACTCGCTTGCGCAATTCCTAAGCACAGCGGCAATGCCACCAGAAAAACCACCGTGCCAGCAAACAGATCCTGCTTAAGCGAAGTGAATAAAACGGGAAAAGATTTGTTCATCCTGGAACCTCATTTTCATCATCCGTTAATACATCGACAATCCCTGTTTTCAGGTCATAAACACAGCCATATATTTCCACTTGACGTTTCTGAGATACGGCTTGAAAAAGCGCGGTTTGCTGTAACTGCTTAATTTGCTGACGCACATTGGCTTCAACAAATAACCGGCTTAAATGATCCTGTGGAAGTTGGCGCAAAGCAGGATAGCGCTGAATGTGCTTTAGCAACATTTGGCTAAGTGGTTTTATTTGTCTGTGCAACGGGGTTTCCTGGAAATTATGGCCTGGTGTTATCGCCATCACACCAGCAAAATCAACGCCACCACATTGGGTGTGGCCACAAATAATCACGGTTTCCACTTGTAGCGAGTTTAGTGCGTATTCAATACCGCTCATCATGCCATCATCGTGTGCGAGTACCTGGTTGGCGACGTTTCTCAGTACAAATAATTCACCAGGCGAAGACTGAAGCATGATATCCACCGGTACACGACTATCTGCACATCCAATCCATAAACAACGTGGGGATTGACCTGCTGTATGACGAGAAAAATATTCACTATCATTTTTGCTTAAACGCACGGCGTAATTTCTATTGCGCGCCAATAATAATTCCAATGTGGTATTTGGCATTAAAACCCTCCCTTAACATCACTATTCGATTAATTCAGAAATGTTCTACATCGTAAGGTGGAAACAGTCTTCATGAATATACACATCACATAAACAACTAACAGAACACAATACTCAACAGCCATTACATATGATTACAATAAACAAAGCCAAAACCTATACTTAATCTCTTGTTTTAATAGAGGAACAAGGAAACTCATTATCATGCTAATTAAACGAAGCCCATCAATAAATGTAAATAATCGTCGAGTATATTGATAAGACAGGTGGTTACAGTGGTAAAACTAATGGGCAGCCTGAATATCAGGCATCACTGGAGAATTAAAATGAAAAAGTTAAACCTTGCTGCCACATTGGTGGCTGGCAGCCTTTTTTTCCCTATTGCTTCGCAAGCAGAAAATAATTTACCGGTTGAAATTTCGTATAAAGAAGCCAAAAGTGGTAACTGGAAACGCATCGGCGCGATTTCGTTTACCCAAAAGCAACGCACATCAGCCGAGTTATTAGAGGATGTGAGAATCGAGGCGAAAAGAAGAGGCGCGACGGGCTATTATGTGTCGCGTTTACAACTAATGAATAACAGTTCGTGGAGTGTTAACGCCGCGATTTTCATCCCGGCGATGGAAGCGATGTAAAACTAATGAGCAGGCGGCCAGTTGGCCGCCATTATTTACGCGCCGCTACCAGCTTCGGGCGTCGGCAAGCGTTTTCCCTTCAGCATATTACGCAATGCCGGCTCCGCATATTTGGTGATCAAATAGGCAATGTAATACAACACGCTAGCAACCACGATTGGCATCAGTAGCATGACGAACTCACTCTTGATATGCACGTTGAGTTTGATCAGCGTGGCGATCATCAGGTTTTCATGAATCAGATAGAACGCGTAACTGGCGAAGCCAATTGCGGTCAGGAAACGTACCGAGAGAATGCGTTCAATCTGTTTCGAATAGAAACTGGCGATAAAGAACAGCATGACGATTAACAACGGAATAATAGTCATCGCACCATTGTTTTTGACGAAATAACTAAAGTTTATCAGCATGGCGAGAGCCACCAATGCATAGTGGAACAGTTTGTCGCGGTTGTGCATGCGCTCATACACCAAACATCCCACCATAAACCACGCGTAATGAATGAAACCGAATTTAGAAATTACATCGATTAAGAGTGGATGCCCCATCGATTTCAATACTGAAGATGCCGACAATAACAACATAGGCACTAATAATGCTGGCAAGCAATATTTTCTTCCAAGAGTAAAATAGACCGCACCAATAATCAGATAAAATACCGCTTCTACATACAACGACCAGAATGAACCTGCCATAGATTTGAAATCAATGCCGGTGATCTGATGTAACGTTTCAGGATTAGTAAAGATTAAGCCGGGTAATAAATTTCTGACGTAAGGTGTCATTTCGTTCCATTCGGGAAAAAATCCGCCGACTGCAAACAGCAGCAAACTGGCAATTAGCATTGCCGGAAACAAACGTAACCAGCGTTTCTTAAGAAAACTGATGTAGCTCTCTGATTTATCCAATGTCATAAAAATGACAAAGCCCGAAATCATGAAAAACAATTCCACGCCAAGCCAGCCATAATTAAAAATCGGAATATGTTGGGTTGTCGCGACATAGGGCAGTAATTCCGGCCATCGCGCATAGGCATGATAACCAATCACCATGAGAATCGCTAAACCGCGCATTCCATCAAGATGCGTAATACGTGCGTGCATAATTCCCTCAGGAAATATCACCGGATAAGTTAAGCCAAACTAGTATTGACAGAGTTTTACAATCAATCAGACAAATTCTGATTAACGCCGCTAAAATAAGATGTTTTTCAGAAAACAAAAGCCATTAATTAACAGAGAAATGTGAGGATTCATGAATAAATTCAGTGGTAAGATTTATCACTCCTGAAAAATTATTTCTATAATTCAATTATTCGCTAAGTAACATTGTCGGTCACCATAAATGGCGACCCTACATTTCATTGGCTTTGTGATGCGGGCCGTGGCCCAGCGATTCACGCACCATTAATTCGCCAGCGAAGGTTTTATCATTGCGCATTTCACCACCATCAAGCATCGAGATCAGGCGAGCGATGGTTTCCTGAATCATCTCGGTCACTGGCATTTTCACGCTTGATAACGCGGGAATGGTAAATGGCGCCAGCGGAATATCATCAAAACCGATTACCGCCACTTGCGCTGGCACATTGATTCCGTGCGCCGCTAGCGCTTGCAACGCGCCGACCGCCATATCATCGTTGCTGGCAACCAGCGCTGTAAATTGAGCGCCCTGCTCTAGCAGCCTTTCCACTGCTGCCACACCGTTTTGCGGCTGCCATTTCCCTTCGACGATCAATGCATCATTAATCGCGATGTGATGTTGTGTCAGTGCCGCTTTATACCCCGCCAACCGCTCGCGCCCAGTGGGCGAATCCAACGATCCGGTGATAAAGGCGATGTCGCGATGGCCTAGTGCAATCAGTTGCGCGACTGCTTCCGTGCTGCTGCGCAGCTGATCGGCGTAGATGCAATAGCTGTGATGCTGACGCAGGCGGCGATTGATCACTAAAATCGGATGTTTGTGCTGCGCAATAATCGCGTCCATTTCATCGGTGTTGAGAAAACGCGGATAGATGATCACGCCATCACAACGCAGATCGAGCAGAAACTGAATCGCCGCGCGTTCTTCTTCCGCGCTGTGTTTACCGTCCACCAGCAACAGTTGACGTCCCTGCTGTTCCATTAAACGCGCAGAGTGCTGCATCAGCTCGGTGAAATAACTGCCGGTATACAAGGTATTAGTGATCACCAAGCCAATGGTTTGACTGGATTTAGTCGCCAGATTTCGTGCCAGTAAATTAGGCCGAAAATCAGTCACCGCAATGGCTTGATAGACTTTTTCGCGTTTTTCCTGGCTGACATAACCATTGCCAGACAGCACTCGAGAAACCGTTGCTTTAGATACGCCTGCTACTTTTGCCACCTCAAGTATGGTCGCCATGTTCCACTCTTTTTCCGCGCTGATTGCATCAGTGTACCTAAGCATCGAATTATGCGGCAATTTTTCTCACTTCATCTATTCGTACCCGCCCACACCATCACGATCACGATCAACTTCACAGTTTCAAATATCCGTTTTTAAATTTCTTGCCTGACTAGCGGCTGATCTTCATGATTTTGTGAAACCGGTTTCTCATGTGCAAAATTCAACCATAAATCAGCTGTACCTCTACTTAAAAAAACAGAGACCAAAAATCCATGGCTAAAAATTATGCGGAAGTCTCACGCGCCATCGTGGCGGCGCTTGGCGGCTTGAACAATATCGAAGCGGTGACGCACTGCATGACGCGCCTGCGTTTCGTGCTGAAAGACAGCGCGCGGATTGATAACGCCACGCTGAAAGCTATTCCCGGCGTGATGGGTGTGGTGCACACCGATACGCAGTGTCAGGTGATCATCGGCAATAACGTTAACCTCGCCTATCAGGAAGTGTTGAAACTGGGCACGCCAAGCAGCGAAGGTGCAGCGCCAGTGAAACGCAAAATCACCCTGCGCAGCATCGGGGCTGGCATTCTTGATGCGCTGGTTGGCACCATGTCGCCACTGATCCCGGCGATCATCGGCGGATCGATGGTAAAGCTGCTGGCAATGGTGCTGGAAATGAGCGGCGTACTGGCGAAAGGCTCATCGACGCTGGTGATCCTCAATGTGATTGGCGACGGCGCCTTCTTCTTCCTGCCCATTATGGTGGCAGCTTCGGCAGCACTGAAATTCAAAACCAACATGTCGCTGGCCATCGCCATTGCGGGCGTGCTGGTGCATCCCAACTTTGTCGATTTGATGGCTAAAGCGGCACAAGGCCAGGCAGTGGAGTTCGCCTACATCCCGGTTACTGCTGTGAAATACACTTACACGGTGATCCCAGCATTAGTGATGACCTGGATTCTGTCGCACATCGAATATTGGGTTGATCGCATTACGCCGGCGGTGACGAAAAACTTCCTGAAACCGATGCTGATTGTGCTAATCGCGGCACCGATTGCCATCGTGTTAATCGGCCCGATTGGTATCTGGATCGGTAGCGGCATTTCCGCGTTGGTTTACACCATTCACGGCTATTTGGGCTGGTTATCGGTAGCGATTATGGGCGCGCTGTGGCCTCTGCTGGTGATCACTGGCATGCATCGCGTGTTCACCCCGACCATTATTCAAACCATCGCCGAAACCGGCAAAGAAGGCATGGTGATGCCGTCAGAAATTGGCGCCAATCTGTCGCTCGGCGGTTCATCGTTGGCGGTGGCGTTGAGAACCAAAAATCCTGAACTGCGCCAGACTGCGCTGGCCGCTGCGGCTTCAGCGATTATCGCCGGGATTTCTGAACCGGCTTTATATGGTGTGGCGGTCCGTTTGAAACGACCGTTAATCGCCAGCCTGATTAGCGGCTTTATCTGTGGCGCAGTCGCCGGGATTGGCGGATTAGCCAGCCATTCCATGGCGTCACCCGGCCTGTTTACCAGCGTGCAATTTTTCGATCCCAGCAATCCAATGAGCATTGTTTGGGTCGGCGGAGTGATGGTGCTTTCGGTGGTGCTCTCTTTCATTCTCACGTTGATGCTGGGCTTTGAAGACATTCCGGTTAGCGAACCTGCCAAGGCTAAGCCCGCAGCGGATGCCGCGCAGCCCGTCAACGTTAATTAATCGAGGTTTTTATGTTTCCAGAGGGATTTTTGTGGGGCGGCGCGTTAGCCGCTAATCAGTCAGAGGGGAGCTATCTGGCGGGCGGCAAAGGCTTAACCACGGTGGACATGATTCCCCACGGTGAACATCGCATGCCGGTAAAACTGGGATTAGAAAAACGCTTCACGCTGCGCGAAGATGAATACTATCCCAGCCATGACGCTATCGATTTTTATCATCGCTATAAAGACGATATCGCGCTGATGGCGGAGATGGGCTTTACGGTGTTTCGCACCTCGATTGCCTGGAGCCGCATCTATCCTAACGGCGATGAATCAGTGCCCAACGCCGAAGGCATTTCCTTTTATCGCAGCGTGTTTGAAGAGTGCCAAAAATACGGCATCACGCCGCTGGTAACGCTGTGCCACTTCGACGTACCGATGCATCTGGTGACCGAATACGGTTCGTGGCGCAATCGTAAGATGATCGAATTTTTCAGCCGTTACGCGCGCACTTGCTTCGAAGAATTTAATGGGCTGGTGAAGTATTGGCTGACGTTTAACGAGATCAACATTCTGCTGCACAGCCCGTTTTCCGGTGCAGGCTTGGTGTTTGAACCGGGCGAAAATCCTGAGCAGGTCAAGTATCAAGCGGCGCATCATGAGTTGGTGGCAAGCGCGCTGGTGACCAAAATCGCTCATGAGATTAACCCGGAGAATCAGGTGGGTTGCATGCTGGCGGGTGGCAATTTCTATCCGTGGTCGTGCAAACCGGAAGATGTTTGGGCGGCGCTGGAGAAAGATCGCGAAAACCTGTTCTTTATCGATGTGCAGGCGCGCGGTGCGTATCCCTCCTATGCGGCGCGCGTGTTCCGTGAGAAAGGCGTGGAAATTGAAATGCAGCCGGAAGACGCCGCCACGCTGCGCCATACAGTGGATTTTGTCTCTTTTAGCTATTATGCCTCACGCTGTGCTTCAGCAGATATGAACGAGCAAAACAGCAGCGCCGCCAACGTGGTGAAATCGCTACCGAATCCACATGTAAAACGCAGTGATTGGGGCTGGGGCATCGATCCGCTCGGCCTGCGCATCACCATGAATATGATGTATGACCGCTACCAAAAACCGCTGTTTCTGGTGGAAAACGGCTTAGGCGCACACGATGAACTGAATGCTGCTGGCGAGATCAATGACGATTACCGCATCAGTTATTTGCAACAACATATCCAGGCGATGGGCGACGCCATTGACGATGGCATTCCGTTGATCGGCTATACCACGTGGGGCTGCATTGACCTGGTTGCCGCATCAACCGGGGAAATGAGCAAACGCTACGGTTTTGTTTATGTCGATCGCGATGATAAGGGCAACGGCAGCCTTGAGCGCATCCGTAAGAAATCGTTCTGGTGGTACAAAAAAGTCATTGCCAGTAATGGACGTGATTTGGCATCGATTTAAGCCGTTAATCGGTCGCCATAAATGGCGGCCTTACGGATTGGATAACCGATAGCGCTGGCGCTGCATGATTTCCATTTGGCGCGGCGTGGCGACCGGCCAGGATTGCTGCGGGAACAAATACAGCCGGATGCTGAACAGGTGGAACAGTGGCGTCAGCACCCTTTCATCACGCTTCGCCAGGCGTTCCAGCATCAACAGCAGCAAATCCAGCTCTTCCTGCAAATCCGCATGCGGCGGCGTTTGCAGCGATTTCAATCGGCGCTTGAGAAACAGTGCCAGCTCATGAAACATCTGTCCGCTATCCAATTGATAATGCTGCAACAAATCCTTGTGTCGCGCGTAATAGTCAAAACTGTTTACGCCCAACCACACTTCCGCCAATAACATGCCCGCGCTGCGCATATCCGGCTGAGGGTCAAGGCGCAAACGTGGCAGCACCACATTAACTTTATCCAGCATCAAACCGATAAAACGTTGCCGTCCCAATAGCGATGAACCGTTACGTTCGGTCTCTTTAATGAAGCGCAACAGCTCGCGCAAACCCTGACGTACCGCACGGCGCGCGGTCCATGATGGGCGTTTATTACGCATGATCGCAGTCACGGCCACTGCGAATATCACGCCGACCATCGAGGCAATCGCATTGTTGATCAGCAACACCAAGTCTGGCTTCAAATGGTGGCCGAGGCCGATAAATCCGGGAATTTGAATCGCTACGCTTAAACCAATCATATTGGTGGTGGGACGCGCAATCATCAGACCAAGGATGATCAATCCCGGCGCTAAGCAGATCAGCAAAGCTTCGAATGAGGTTGCTTGCGGCAGTAATAAAGCGACATAAACGATGCTGATCAGAATCGCCACGATCACTCCGCGCACGAACAGCTTCATTGACGTTAACGGCGTATCCTGGCTGGCGAGCAGCGAACAAAGAATCGCCGCCATCACCGGCGCAGAAGCGCCATCGCGCCAACCGGAAGCCATCCAAAACAGGCATGAACCAAAGGTGGCGCAAAACGCCGTCAGCGCTGAGAGCCGAATCAGACCTTTATCGAAGAAACGGTGCGTACGTTTGCCGCGTGCTAAGGTGGTGTCGCCCGATAAGTCGCTGACCAAGCCACCCACACTCTGATAAGCCCCGGCGATCCGCACAAAATCAGCCAATCGCTCCAGCAATCCGGTAAACAGCAACCAGTTTTCTGTGGGCATTTCGCCCTGCTGCCAAACGGCATTAAGTTCTCGCTGGCAATCGCTAAGCGTTTGCTGAATGCCGCTGGTTTCCCCTACCGTTTCTCCATCGTGTAGCCATTGCAGAAACTGCTGGAAGGTTTGGGCGACATTTTCTGGAAACGCAATTTGTAATGCCGACAAACGCTGCAAGCGCAGTTCGATCGCCGTCAGCGTTGGGATCAGATAGGAAAGATGTTGATACTGCACGCTGACCAAGCGAATCAACCGTCGGGCGGCATCGCCTTCGTAGACGCAATGCGTGATCAGCACTTCTACCTGCTGAGGATTGGTCGCCATGCGGATCAGGATATCGTCACGCTCTGGAGAGGTATCGCTGGGAATGCCAGAGAGTAGATCGCTACACAATTTGCGCGCGTTGAGATACCAAACGCTGACGCTCTGCTCCAGCAAACTGCGCATCGACACCGGAAACAACAGCGCATGCACCAGGCTGCTGCACACAATCCCTAAGGTGATCTCTTCGATGCGCGACAACACGGTGCTGGTGATCGATAGCGGCGTGGCGACTTCCGGGAATCCCATGATCGCCGCGCTGTAACCAGCCAACATGAAGACATAACTTTTGGGGGTACGATCGTGCAGCGATAAATAGAGGCACACGCTGACCCACAACGAAACGCAGAAACAGAATAGCAGCGGATGTTGCACCGTAGGCGGAAAGATAAAGAAGATAAACACGCCACCAAGCAAGGTACCAAGCAGGCGAAACACCGATTTGGAAATCGTTGATGCTGAATAAAGTTGCGACGCCAGCAGCACCGTGGTCACCGCCCAAGCCGGTTTGTCCAGGTTGAGTTCCAGTGCGAGATAAAGTGCCAGAAAGGCGGCCAGACAGGTTTTTACAGCAAAAAAAACGGCGTTTTTTGAAAACCACTGCATGACGCAAAGACCAGGAGAAGCGGAATGCTGCGTATCCTGCCAGAAAGTGAAAAAGCCTCACCTCGATAAATATGACAAATTGTTTCGCAATCAAAAATCACGCTTTAAAACCGCAATTTCTACGCGGCTAAATCTTTAACGTTGCTTATGGGATTTAGTTGCGCAGAATGATTTTTACCATGATTATGTACATTCATCGCGCTTTAGCCGCCTTTCTCGCGGATCAGAGTTCAGGGCAATAAATGTGTGCTGGATCACACTTTGCTGCAAACCCGAGTTTTTAGCGGGTTTTCCATAAAATAATTTCGCGCAAAGAAATGAGGATGGATGCGCGTGATCAATTTTGTGCCAGATGCACTAATGCCTGGTCACCAGAAATGGCGACAAAAGGATTGCGGATAATCAGCGACGGTACATTTTTAAACGCGCCAATGGTATTATTCGTACGCTCAATCCGGCACGGAACTATGCGAAAACTCTCGGGAACGCAGTATGTTATATACACAACACCATTATCGGGAAAATGATTCACTGCTTTCCCTTATTCATGCCTGCAAAGTTTTCTTTAATGCCCTTTTGCTACTGTTGTTTATTTCTCATGCGGCTGTTGCCGCCAATAAAGATGACAAAGCCAATCGCATCGTTAGCGGCATCATTAGTTTTTCCCATTGGCCGGGATTAACCGGCGCGCCGCAACTGTGCGTATTTTCTTCTGCGCAGCATCTCTCTTTAGCGCAAGACAGTTTGCCTGCGGCCACCTCATTCAGCGTGGTTTACCTTGCTAACGCCAATGAACTCGCCACGCAACGGTGTGATGCGGTTTATTTTGGCGATCAATCGCCTGGTGAACAGGTTGAACTGGTCAAGCATTTCAAGAGCAAAGCGGTATTGACGCTGGCTGAAAACAATGCGGAATGCACCGTTGGCGCTGCCTTCTGTTTGATCTTCAAACCCGATCACACGCTGTTTTCCGTCAATCTTGATTCGCTGGCCCGCAGCGGCGTGAAGGTCAGTCCGGACGTGTTGTTGCTGTCGCGCAATGGAAGCAAATAAGATGAAAGTTGAAAATTTAAACAACGATAAATCATCGTTCCGCAATAAATTGCGCCAAATAAGCACCATCAATTCAGCGGTGATTTTGCTGCTGTGCTGGCTGTTATTGTCATCCACTTCCCTGCTGTTTATTAAAAGCTACGAGAAAAGAAATCTCGAACTGATCGCCTCTACCTTAAGTACCACCTTGACCGCCGCCACGGTATTTGAAGACAGTTATGATGCGCATAATAAAATTGCCCGGCTCGGTAACGAAGGTATGTTCGATTCGGCGAAATTAGTCACCGACGATCAAACGGTATTAGTGGATTGGCACGATCAGCAGGAACAAAACGGTTGGTATTCACAATTATTGCGTGAGTGGATTTACGTTAAGCCACTGAGCGTCAATATCAATCACTCAGAAGCTATTGTCGGAACGCTGACGCTCGAAGGCACCATCACTGGTGCCGCGGATTTTATTCGCTATTCGCTGATGATTCTGACCAGCGGCATGCTGTGCGTATTAATTATCTCATTCTTGCTCAGCGAGTTTTTACATCGTGGCATTCTGGCATCATTGCGTAATATCACCAGTACCATTCACTACGTGATTCATTCCGGCGACTTCTCATTACGCATCCCGGAAAGTCCGACGCGCGAGTTTCAGTTGTTCTCCGACGATCTTAACTCGCTGCTGGCTGAGATGCAGACATTACAGGCTTCGATGCTGCGCGATAATCGCACGCTGGCCGCTAAAGCGCTGGAAGATCCGCTGACCGGTCTCGCTAACCGCGCGGCTTTTGTCGCGCGATTGACACAGTTGCTCGACCAGCAGCTGGCGAAAGAGCGCTTTGTCTTGCTGTTTCTCGATGGCGATCGCTTCAAAAGCATCAATGACAATTGGGGTCACGCTGCGGGTGATGAAGTGCTCAAAGCGATTGGTTCGCGCCTCTCTGCTCTGGCCTATAAGCGCGATTTAGTGGCGCGCCTCGGTGGTGATGAGTTTGCCATGTTGATGACCAGCCGCCCGAGCGATGCGCAATTACAGCTGCTGATGCAGGACATTCATGAAGCCATCAGCGAGAAGATTGTGATTGCCGAAGGCACGCCAATCAACACGTCGGTGACCATCGGCTATGCGTGGTCGCAGCACGGCGACACCGTAGAGTCGATTCTGGAACGCGCCGATATGAATATGTACAAAAACAAGGGAATAACCAAGGTACGCGTATGAAAATTAAAACTTTCCTACTGATAGGTGTTTTGGCTTTGGTCGGATGCCAGGCAAAGGGCCGCTTCAGCGACGAGCAAATTTCCGCGATGCGTAACGCCGGATTCAGCCAAAATAGCGAAGGCTGGGGATTGGGATTATCAGACAAGATTCTGTTTGGCGTTAACGAATCGGAACTGACTGCGGCCAGCAAAAGTAACATCTCAGCGATGGCGAGAAACCTCGCCGCCACCGGCATTAATCATGTCCGCATTGATGGTCATACCGATAATTACGGCAAAGCGGATTACAACCAGCAGCTTTCGTTGAAACGCGCCAATGCCGTCGCAGAGCAGTGGGCGATTGGAGCTGAAGTGCCGCGCAGCAACATTGTTACGCGCGGTTTAGGCATGAGCGCGCCGGTTGCCAGCAATAATAGCAATCAGGGCCGCGCGCAAAATCGTCGCGTGGCGATTGTGATCACTTCGCCGTGATCACCCCGCGCTCGACCGCGTATTGATACAAGCGGTCGCGCGCTAAATTCTTCATTTTGACTTCGCACATAATGTCGAAAGCAGTAAATGATAGCGCCCAATCATTTAACGTCTGATTGAAGTAATAATCCGAATGGGCGCGCAATTTCGACTTCGAAACCGCTAACTCTTGCTGATCAGGAAAGCCGTGATCGGGAATGATCCCTTCCTGCGCTATCGAATAATGTAATACCGGCTGCACGCCGCGCCAGGATTCCATAATCAGTGCGATGCGTGCATCGTCCGCCTGAATAAATTGATTCTCTTTCACCCAATGATGGTGAATATCCAGCACCACCGGGCAAAGTTCGCGCGCCTGTAATACATCATCCAGCGAGCAAGATATTTCATCATTTTCCACCGTCAGCATATTGCGTGCTTCCGGCGATAAGCGGTGAAACGCGGCACGAAATCCGTCAATGCCCTTCTTACCGTTCATGTGAATATTGATTTTAAAATCCTGGAACTGGCGACCATAACCCATTAATACCGCGCAGGTTGCATGATATTCCACATCCTCAATCGCACGATCGACCACGCCTTCATTATCTGACGCCAGCACCGTGTATTGACCGGGATGAAATGACAGGCGGATATTGTTGGCGCGGGCCAGTGCGCCGCATTGTTCCAACAACGGTTTAAGATCGCGCAGTAATACGCCATACAACTGCGTGGCTTCCGGCACGGTATATAAAGGCAGCAAATCGCTGCCAATACGCATCATGCGTAATGCCTCGGGTTGCTTCGCCAGTTGTTGCAGAGTGAGAAACAGATTTTGCAGATTGTGATGCGCTAATTGATGCAGCAAGGTCGCGCGCGCATCGTTATCCAGGCCAAGAAAACGCGTGCGCGTGGTGGTTTTAAACGGATACGGCTGTTTCGCCTGTGAATCAAAATACTTGCACGCAAAGCCTAGTTTCATGACATCCCCCGGTTTAATCAGCTTGATAGTCTAGCTGTGATTCGCAGATGTGCATGATGGCGCAGAGAAATCAGCCGATTTGTTCATCACGAAAACCACTCATTTAAGAATCGGCTTAGTTGTGTCGGATTAAAGCAGTGCCTGACATGCGCTTTGCATTCGCGATCATTTGAGGCCTTCGTAAAAACAATAATCTGGCACTGATAAATGAGCTCACACAACACTATCGCGGCTGACATGGCGCTTGAGTCGCAACTCGACATCATTGCAGCATCTGCAATCCAACGTTCACCTATAACGCTCACGGGTGCAAATCCAGACAAGTTTGCCCAAATTTCATGGTGCATCCAGCAGCAAGGCTATCAGTGTGTCGGGCAAACCGATCAGCCTATTAGGCATCAATTTGTCGTTATGGAGGAAGGCAAACAACGTATTCTGGTTCTGGCGACCAACGACAATCTGCATTTTATGCAGCCAGTTATGCGACTGATGCGCGCGCAAGGGCATCATGTCACGGAATTGAGCCAGCTTAACCTCACAGAGAATTCGCTACTTTCCGCGCTGCGGCACTGCGATATCGCATGGTTTGAATGGGGCGACTCAGCGATTATTACCGCCAGTAAGTTGCCAAAATATTGCCGCATTGTTTGTCGTATTCATCGTTATGAACTCTACAATGATCATTTTTTGCAAGTGAACTGGGAGAACATCGACGAAGTTATTCTGGTTAGTCAGGCGATGAAACAACGCTTCATTTCTCAGTTAGCATCAAATTTACCCGCCCATCTCAAAGTAACGGTTTTGGCCAATTTATCGGATCATCAACCGCTGGCTCAGACTGCGAAAAAGAGAAATCCTTTTCACTTGGCTTGCGTTGCGCGTTTTGCGGCACAAAAAAATCTTATTTTACTGCTGCCGATTATGCAGGCGCTGGTAAAAAAAGATTCCCGCTACAAACTGTTCATTGCCGGCAGAATTGAAGACCAATGCCTCTATGACAGTTTTTGTCACCTGATTGATGTTTACGGCTTAAAGCGCAACATTGTTATTTGTGGCAATCTCCCCGCTTCAAACATGCCAGGTTGGTACGCTGATAAGTCGTTTATCATCTCTGCCAGTTACAATGAATCTCAGGGCATGGGCATATTTGAAGCCATGCTGGCGGGCTTAAAACCCGTTGCATTCCATGCGCAGGGTGGCTTAAGCGAATATTTGCCTGCGAAATATCTCTTTATCTCACTCGAAGAGGCAATTGCACGTATTCTCGACGGCAACGTATCGCCTGAAGCCTACATCGAGGAAGCACAGGCGCTATTGAATCAACTGGCATTAGTTGAGCAATATCCGGCAATCTGGCTGCCTGCTGAAAAGTCATCGTCGCTGATTTCTATTTTAATTCCGTGCTACAACCGCGAGCGATATCTGCTTACGGCGGTGAGTTCCGCGTTGAGCCAGCGCGACGCTAATTTCGAAGTTATCGTAGTTGATGATGGTTCTTCTGATAATAGCGTTGCTTCGCTCGCGCATATTAGTGACTCCCGGCTGCGCATCATTCATAAGTCACATTCAAATGCACCCGATACGCGTAATCGCTGTATTGCAGAAGCACGCGGCGAATATTTAGTGTGGCTGGACAGTGATGATATTCTGCACAGCAATGCCCTTTCTCACTACCGAACAGTGATCCAGCGTTGGCCGCAGGTCGATGTGATTTCTTGCGGACTGGAGTCGCTGGATGGCGAGAAGAAATACTATTCACTGTATAACCAACCACCGCAAAACTGGTTACCGCAACTGCCGCATGGCAACTTTATATCCAATCCTGGCTGTTGCGTACGCCGTTCAATTTATGATCAGCTTGGCGGATATGATGTGGCTTATCCCCGCGCCCATGATTACGAGTTTTGGTCGCGTGTGGTGGGAAATAGCAAAATTGCCTTCACCGCCCAATGCAATATCATGTATCGACTGCATGATGGAAATTTAACCGGAATTGGCAAGCTTTCTGACACCACCTATGAGTGGCGTATATTCGAAAGCATACTTAAACGATATCGCTATGAGTCATTATTCCCTGGCATTAAGCGCAAAGAGATTGAGGATTTTGTGGCGCAGCGGCGTGCCGCACTTTATAGCGAAACAGATGTGGATGGCATTACCGTGGTAATCAATGCCATTGATGCTTCTGTTGAAAATCTCATTAAGCAAGCGCAATGGCTAAGAACGCAGGATGACAAGCGTTTTAACATCATCGTTGTGTCTGATAAAAAGCTTCCCTTTGCCAGCCTTCCGGTGCTGATTATGGATTCTCTCAATCCTGAAAAAGTTAGAGATTACGTGCGTAATCAATCAACGGATATTTATCATCGATTCTTTGTGCTCACTAATGACGTACCCCAAGATACTGCGTCAATCGCTGCACTTAAAACCGCCATTCTTAACAATATAAACCTGCCGGATGCATTTCATCCGTTAGCTATTTAATATTTTGAGTAACTTATAATGAAAAGTGAAACACTATCCTTTGAACACTCCGCGCAATACTGGGATGACCGCTATCGTTTACAAGGTAACTCAGGCGCGGGTTCATACGGATGTTTAGCTGACTTTAAAGCCGAAGTGATTAATGATTTTGTCGCAGCTGAAAATATTCAATCGGTGATGGAGTTTGGCTGTGGTGACGGTAATCAATTGTCACTTGCTCGCTACCCTCGATACACCGGCTTTGATATTTCGGAACATGCTTTGCAACGCTGTAAACAGATGTATGCTAACGATGCGTCAAAAGACTTTTACTCGGTTGAGCAATGGAATGGGCAACAGGCGGAATTGGCACTGTCACTTGATGTACTCTACCATTTAATCGAAGACACCGTATTTGAACAATATATGGAAACATTGTTCAGTGCCGCTAGCCGATTTGTGATTATCTACGCTTCAAATGATGAGAAACTGAACCAGTTATTGGGCAATCATGTAAAACATGTTCGTCATCGTAAGTTTACCCAATGGGTGATCCAAAACATGGCCTACTCATGGGATTTTCATAAACTGATTCCGAATAAATATCCGTTTAGTGTTCATGATCAAAACAACACATCGTTTGCCAATTTCTATATTTTCCGTCGCAGCGAAAAATAATAATTATTCGTACGATAGCGGCGCGAAAATTTGCGCCGCTATTTTTAGGTGAACAGCGATTACACGCTTGGGAACGTCATATTGCTGCCCGGCGCTTCGCGATGCAGATGGATAAAGTTCAGGTGGCGTTCGTACTGATCGAGAATATCGATAATCACCTGCTCTTTGTTGTAATCCATCAAATCATTGCCCTGGCTGCCTTCCAGCAAGAAGGTTTCCAGACGGTAATAAGTTGATTTACCGCTGCGTGCGCGATAGGTAAAGCCCGGTACCGAGTACTGTTGCGGCCAGATTTGATAGACGAAATCCTGCTCTTCGCCCAGCAACACGCGCAAATCAAGATGGCCCAGCGGCTGCCCCGCTTCTGGTTCAATGCGCTCCAGCGACACGCGGCCACCGCGCAGCTCCAACTCCTTGGCAACGTCTTGCATCGCCGGGAACAATACCTCTTCCATCATTTTTTGCGTGTAGCGGGTGCCCGGGTAGTTCATCAGACGCGACAAGCGTTTCTTCCAGCTCAAACGATCGTTGTTGGCCGGAATATACGGCGCCGTATCGCGACTGGCGCTGGCGCGGCGATGATCTTCGACCTTCAGCGATTTATACAATCCCGCCATCACAAAGAAGATCACAAAGCTAAACGGCAAGCCCATGATCACCGTGGCGTTCTGCAAGGCTGAAATACCGTTGGTCATCAACATGCCCATGGTCAGCACACCAATCGCTACCGACCAGAAAATGCGCAGCCAGTTTGGCGCATCACTGTTGATGTCTTTCAGCTTCGAAGTGAAGTTACCCAGCACCAACGAACCGGAATCCGCCGATGTCACGTAGAACAACATACCGGTGATGGTGGCAACTGACGCACTGAACTTGAAGGCGGGATATTGCGCCAGCAAGCTATAAAAGCCGCGTTCAGCGTGCGCCATTACTTCCTGGGCAAAACCGGCGTCGCCATGAATGATTTCATACAGCGCTGCGTTACCAAACACCGAAAGCCATAACAGTGTGAAGGTGAACGGGATGATTAGCGTACCCAGCACGAATTCACGAATGGTACGTCCGCGCGAAATACGCGCCAGGAACAGACCAACAAACGGCGACCACGCCACCCACCACGCCCAGAAGAACAGTGTCCAGCTATTCATCCACTCTTTCGGCTGATCAAACGCAAAGGTGTTGAGCGTCATGCCCATGAAGCGATTGACGTAGTCACCGACGTTGAGTACCAGCGCGTTCAACAGGAAGTCGGTTTTACCCATAAACAGCACGAACAGAATCAAGCCCAACGCCAGCGCGACGTTGAGTTCGGACAAGATACGAATGCCTTTATCCACGCCGGATGTGACTGAAATGGTGGCGATGATCACCGACAGCACAATTAACGCGGCCTGGGCGGTAAAGCCTTCTGGAATATCGAACAGCACGTTCAGCCCGTAATTGAGCTGCACCACACCAATTCCCAAAGTGGTGGCGATACCAAAGATGGTGCCGATCACCGCGGCGATATCTACCGTGTGTCCAATCGGACCGTTGATACGTTTGCCAAAAATCGGATACAGCGCAGAGCGGATGGTGAGCGGCAAGTTGTAGCGATAACTAAAGTAGCCCAGCGCGATGCCCATCAACGCATACATCGACCAGCCGGTAACGCCGTAGTGGAACAAGGTCCATACCATCGCCTGACGCGCGGCTTCCATGGTTTGTCCAGCCCCTTCCGGCGGCTGCATGTATTGCGTCACCGGCTCGGCAACCGAGAAGAACATCAGATCGATACCAATACCGGCGGCAAACAACATCGCCGACCAGCTGAGTAAACTGAATTCAGGTTTGGATTGTTCGGGTCCAAGTTTGATCGCGCCATAACGCGAACACGCCATATAGATGACAAATACGATGTACAGCGTGGCAGCGAGCATGTAGTACCAGCCAAACGTCGACGTCACCCAATTGACGGTGGTTTGGATCCAGCTGGCAGCCAGTTCGCTGTAAAAAATAGTGACAAGTGAAAATGTCAGAATCAGTCCGGCTGAGGTGTAAAACACCACAGGATTGATTCTGTCTTTTTCACTGGCAGGTGGATTAATCATCGGTTACCTCTGGTTAATTTCCTGTAATACAAGCCATTCAAGCGTGAGTTGGTCACCATAAATGGCGACCCTACAAGGGTCGGTGCAGGTTTTTCTCCGGCTAAGTTCAGTTAACCGCTCCGTTTTTTTAACAATCGAAGCACAGCATCCTAACAAATTTCTTTTTTATATTGAACGTGCAATCAAAAAAAGTTTAAATAGTGTCCTTACATTGCGGTGGAGCGAGAGCGTTATGCCAAAGGTGGGAATGCAGCCGATACGTCGTCGGCAACTGATTGATGCGACCCTGAGTACCATTAACGAAGTCGGAATTAACGACGCCACAATTGCGCAGATTGCGCGGCGTGCAGGCGTTTCGACGGGCATCATCAGCCACTACTTCAAAGACAAGAACGGTTTGCTGGAAGCCACCATGCGCGACGTCACACGACAATTACGCGATGCCGTTGCGGCAAGATTAAAGCCGTTGGCCGGTGCCAGCACCGAAGCGCGTTTAGTGGCGATTGTCGAAGGTAACTTCGATGACACGCAGGTACACAGCGCGGCGATGAAGGCCTGGCTGGATTTTTGGGCCAGCAGCATGCATCAGCCACAGTTGGGCCGCTTAGAGCGCGTCAGTAGCCGTCGCTTGTTTTCCACGCTTGCAGCTGAATTTCATCGCCAGTTGCCGCGTGAGAAAGCGCGTTTAGCCGCGCATGGCCTGGCTTCATTGATCGACGGATTGTGGTTGCGTGCCGCGTTAAGCGGTCAACCGTTTGATTTGTCGATTGCCAGAACGCTCACCACCCAATTCATTCGTCAGCAGTTGGCTGACCAGAATCACTGAGGAAGGAGAAATCATGTCCCGATTCCCCGAACAACATCTCTACATTGATGGCGCATTGGTGCCAGCGTCTTCTGGCAAGACTTTCCAGACCATCAATCCGGCCAATGGCGAAGTGCTGGCTGAAGTCCATCAAGCCGAACAAGCCGATGTCGATCGTGCAGTTGCTGCGGCACAAAAAGGCCAGAAGATCTGGGCGGCGATGACCGCAATGGAACGTTCGCGCATCTTGCGTCGTGCGGTGGATATTCTGCGTGAGCGCAATGATGAACTCGCAGCGCTGGAGACGCTCGACACCGGTAAACCGCTGAGCGAAACGCAATACGTGGATATCGTGACCGGTGCCGATGTGCTGGAGTATTACGCCGGTTTGATTCCGACGCTGGAAGGCCAGCAAATCCCGCTGCGTGAAACGGCATTTGTTTACACCCGCCGTGAACCACTCGGCGTGGTTGCCGGCATTGGTGCGTGGAACTACCCGATTCAGATCGCGTTATGGAAATCTGCACCTGCATTGGCTGCGGGTAACGCGATGATTTTCAAACCGAGCGAAGTCACGCCGCTCACCGCGCTGAAACTGGCTGAGATCTACACCGAAGCGGGCGTGCCCAACGGCGTGTTTAACGTGCTCAACGGACGCGGTGCGGTGACTGGCCAGCTGCTTACCGATCATCCGGGCATCGATAAAGTTTCGTTCACCGGCGGTGTCGCCAGCGGCAAAAAAGTGATGGCCAATGCTGCCGGTTCGACCCTGAAAGAAGTCACCATGGAACTGGGCGGTAAATCTCCGCTGATCATCTTCGATGACGCCGATCTCGATCTTGCTGCCGATATTGCCATGATGGCCAACTTCTACAGTTCCGGCCAGGTGTGCACCAACGGCACGCGCGTATTTGTTCCTGCGGCATTGCAATCGGCGTTTGAAGCGAAAATCGCCGAGCGCGTGGCGCGCATCAAAGCCGGTGATCTGAACGATCCCGCCACCAATTTCGGTCCGCTGGTGAGCTTCGCCCATCGCGACAACGTAATGCGTTATATCGAATCCGGCATCAACGAAGGCGCGCGTCTGCTGTGTGGCGGCAAACGTCTGAGCGGTGCGGGCTTTGATCACGGCGCCTGGGTTGCTCCGACCGTGTTCAGCGATTGCCGCGATGAGATGACCATTGTGCGCGAAGAGATCTTCGGGCCGGTGATGTCGATTCTGACTTACACCAGCGAAGAAGAAGTGGTACGCCGCGCCAACGCGACCGAATTTGGTTTGGCCGCTGGCGTGGTAACACAAGATCTTAACCGCGCGCATCGCGTGATTCACCAGATTGAAGCGGGTATTTGCTGGATCAACACCTGGGGCGAATCGGATGCCGCCATGCCTGTTGGTGGTTATAAGCACTCCGGCATCGGTCGCGAAAACGGCCTGATGACGCTGCAAAACTACACCCAAGTGAAATCTGTGCAGGTCGAAATGACCCGTTTTCAGTCGGTATTTTAATTTTTGATTTTTAACCTGAGGAACGACTAATGGAATTTGATTACATCATTATCGGAGCCGGATCCGCAGGGAACGTTTTGGCAACAAGACTGACCGAAGATAGCAGCGTTAACGTGCTGCTTTTAGAAGCGGGCGGCCCAGATTACCGCTTCGATTTCCGTACACAGATGCCAGCGGCATTGGCTTATCCATTGCAAGGCAAGCGTTACAACTGGGCGTATGAGACTGAACCTGAGCCTTTCATGAATAACCGCCGCATGGAATGCGGACGCGGCAAAGGTTTAGGCGGCTCATCGCTGATCAACGGTATGTGTTACATCCGCGGTAATGCGATGGATCTGGATAATTGGGCCAAAGAACCTGGTCTGGAAAACTGGAGCTACCTCAACTGCCTGCCCTATTATCGCAAGTCTGAAACGCGCGATATCGGCGCCAATGATTATCATGGCGGCGAAGGTCCAGTCAGCATCACCACCTGCAAACCGGGCAACAACCCGCTGTTTGCGGCGATGATTGAAGCGGGCGTACAAGCGGGTTATCCGCGTACCGACGATCTTAACGGCTATCAGCAAGAAGGCTTTGGCCCGATGGATCGCTTCGTGACGCCGAAAGGACGCCGCTCCAGCACCGCGCGCGGTTATCTTGATACCGCCAAAGTGCGTCCGAACCTGAAAATCATCACGCACGCCACCACCGACCGCATTCTGTTTGAAGGCAAGCGTGCCGTCGGCGTTCAGTTTTTACAGGGCGCGAGCAACACCTCGCATAACGTTTACGCTCGTCGCGAAGTGCTGCTGTGTGCAGGCGCGATTGCCTCGCCACAAATTCTGCAACGTTCTGGCGTTGGCTCAGCGGAATTGCTGAAACAGTTCGATATTCCGCTGGTGCATGATCTGCCAGGCGTGGGCGAGAATTTGCAGGATCACCTGGAAATGTACCTGCAATACGAGTGCAAAGAACCGGTGTCGCTCTACCCCGCGCTGAAATGGTGGAACCAGCCGAAAATCGGTGCTGAATGGTTGTTTAACGGCACTGGCGTTGGTGCCAGCAACCACTTTGAAGGCGGCGGCTTTATTCGCAGCCGTGAAGAGTTCAGCTGGCCGAATATTCAGTATCATTTCTTGCCGGTGGCGATTAATTACAACGGCTCAAACGCGGTGGAAGCACACGGATTCCAATGTCACGTTGGTTCGATGCGCTCGCCAAGCCGTGGTCACGTGCGCCTGAAATCACGCGATCCGCGTCGTGATCCGGCAATTCTGTTTAATTACATGTCACACGAACAGGATTGGCAGGAATTCCGCGATGCGATTCGTATTACGCGTCAAATCATCAACCAACCGGCGCTAGATAAGTATCGCGGCGCAGAAATCAGCCCAGGTTTGGATTGCCAAACCGATGAGCAGTTGGATGAGTTTGTGCGTAATCACGGCGAAACCGCCTATCATCCGTGCGGCACCTGCAAAATGGGCAGCGATGAGATGGCGGTAGTGGATGGCGAAGGCCGCGTGCACGGCGTTGAAGCGCTGCGCGTGGTAGATGCCTCTATCATGCCGCTGATCATTACCGGCAATCTGAACGCCACCACCATTATGATTGGTGAAAAAATCGCGGATAATATTCGCGGTCGCGAGCCATTGGCGCGCAGCGAAGCAGATTACTTCGTTGCCGGTGAAATGCCGGTACGTGCAGAACCGATGCGCGCATAAATCTTATCTTTGGGCGGCGTTCTGTCGCCCTTTTCTCTTTGCTATTAATCACACTGGTAGAAATTAAATCGCACGGAAGGTTAGGCGTAAGTAACATCTTCAATATTAAAGTATGTTGTAACTATAACCACTAATTTCCTTTCTTTTCGCATTTGGACATACAAATCCACACCTACTTCATCTTCTCTGCCGATTTCTCTGTTTCAATACACATCCCATTTGATGAGGATTTGCCATGCATCGCCGTGATTTTCTGTCGTGTCTTGCTCTTACGGCTTTAAGTACGCGAAGTGGATTTTCTTTTGCGACATCAACACCTATAGCGCGGCAAGTTTTGCCGTTGTGGCCTGATTTACCGCCCGGCGGCGGCGGTCCTTCAGGCAGTTTGGAGGTTTCACGCAAAGGCGCACAACGTAATATCGCGATGCCTACGCTCACCGTTTTAACGCCGCCAAAACCTAATGGACATGCCGTGTTGATCGCCGCAGGCGGTGGCTACACGCGCATTGAAATGGCGAAAGAAGCGTGGCCCGCCGCAACATGGTTGACCGCGCGCGGCTATACCGCCTATGTGTTGAGCTATCGCTTGCCGCATGAAGGTTGGAAAGATGGCGCATTTGTTTCATTGCAAGATGCGCAGCGCGCATTACGCATGCTGCGTCAGCGGGAAAAACAGGTCAGCGTATTGGGATTTTCGGCGGGTGGGCATCTGCTCGGCATGGCAGTAACGCGCCCGGATTTCCGCTCTTACATGGCAACCGATGCGTTGGATAATTTGCCCGCCAGCGCCGACCGCGCAGCGTTAATTTATCCGATTATCACGCTTGAAGCGCCTTATACGCATACTTCCACCCACAAAATTCTGGTCGGCAAACAGGCAAGCGCCAGCGCCGATGCCGCCTGGTCGGTGCAGGAATTTGTGAATCCGCAATCGCCGCCCTTCTTCCTGGTGCAGGCAGAAGACGATCCGATTTCCGATCCGCATAACACGCTGATCATGGCTGCTGCCTGCCAGCGTCAACATGTACCGGTTGAGATGCATCGCTACCCTAGCGGCGGCCACGGATTTGGCATGGGAAAACCCGGCACACCAACTACTCAGTGGCCGGGATTGTATGAGAAATGGCTAAGCCAATCCCGCCAGCAACCTTCCTGAACTGGCCACCGCGCCAAAAATTCCGCCCTGCATGTGGATCATGCTCAACGCCGCTTCATGATGTTTTAACTCAGTCGCGGCGCAGCAATCTGATAGCACCAAACACTCGAAGCCGCGATCGTTGGCTTCACGCAGCGTGGTATGCACACAGACATCGGTGGTGATGCCGCTGATGATCAGATTACGTATGCCGCGACTGCGCAGAATCAGTTCCAAATCGGTGGCATAAAACGAGCCTTTGCCGGGTTTATCGATAATGATTTCGCCGGGCAACGGCGCCAATTCGGGAATGATCTCCCAACCCGGCTCGCCGCGTACCAGGATGCGACCGCACGGACCTGGTGCACCAATCTCCGCCTGCATGCGTTTTGAACGCCAGCGTTTATTGGCCGGTAGATCGCTCAAATCCGGACGATGTCCTTCGCGGGTATGGATGATCGGGAAACCCAATTCGCGCATCGCGGCCAACACCCGTTGCAGCGGTTCGATGGGCGCACGCGTAAGGGCGATGTCGTATCCCATGCTATCCACGTAACCGCCCTTACCGCAAAAATCGGTTTGCATATCGATGACGATCAGCGCGGTATCTGCCGCGCTGCAACGTCCATCAAACGGCCACGAATACGGGGTTGAATCAATGGCAAAATCAGGCATTTTTCTGCTCCATCAGGTTAACCGCGCTTTCGCGTTTCAATTTCACAATCAGCGTGTAGCTAATCGCCGCGGTCACCAATCCAATCACCGCTTCCCCAAACTGCGGGAATTCAATGTGCGCGATCACCGCACACAAACTGCCAATCGCCCAAGCCGCAAAGGCGCTGCCGCGCAGACGACGCATTTTGCGCTGTTCACTGATTTTCGCCATGAAGATCAAATCCACGATCATCACGGCACCAAACGGTGGCACCACAATGCCGAGCAAACTTAGCCATTCAAGGAAATAAGACCACACGCCCGCCAGCGCCAGTGCGCCGCCGATCACCCCGAGGATCACCGTCCATAAACGCATTTTGCTGCTGAATAGATGGCTGAAACCCACTGCGCCGTTGTACAGGCAATGCGTGCACACCGAACCAAGATTGATAAACACAAACAGGAACGCGATCACCGAAAGCCACATGCCGTGGCCCATCAGCATCGGCAGGAAATTACCGCCGTTGTTGACCGGATCAACCGCTGCGCCCACCGCGACAATCACCACGCCAAACAAGTATGAAATGACGTTAGCCACTGGGAAGGCAGAAAACGCGGCGATCACCGCCGATTTGCCATCTTTCGACCAGCGGGTGAAATCAGCCGTCATGGTGCCGGAATCGGCAAAACCGGCGACCACCATCGTCACTGCGGTGCCCATACTCATCGCGCCAACTGCACTGCTGCTGCCGGTAAATTGCGTGATGGTGCTTAAATCATGATCTTTGCCAATAAACCACAGTGCGACGACACCGAGCACCACAAACAACGGCGCGGCAATCATGCCAAGCACTGACAGCGCGCGCACGCCGAGGAAGGTAATCGCGGTATACAGCACCATAGCGAATGCCGTTACCGCCAGCGCGTTCCAGCCGAAAGTTTGATTGATCACCGTGCCGGTTAAGCCGGTTTGGAAGGCGTACCAGCCAATCACCACGGTAGAAAGAAAGCCCGAAACCAGGATGTAACCTTTGGTGCCAAAGGTACGTTTGGCTTGCAGCGCGAAGTTCATGCCGGTATTGCCCGCAAACCAACTCAGCGCGCCGACGTAGGCAAACAGCACCAGATTACCGAGCAGAATTGCCAGCAGCGCCGGCCAAAAGCCCAAGTGCCAGGTGATGATGCCGCCGAACAGCGCGTTGGTGAGGATCATCGGGAAACCAAACCATACCGCGGAGACAGAACCGGTTGAATGACGATGGCTAAGCGGTACCGGTTCATGCTCGAACTCCTGCTCCAGCGCAGGTGAATTTTTGTTAGTCATGGGCAACTCCGATTGAAGCAGGAAGAATGTGATTCCATGGTTGAATGCGCTCGAAGGCAGCACTTGCCGCCAGCACCAGGCCATCGTCCAAATGACGACCCACGATTTGCATGCCAATCGGCAATCCGCTGGCGGTGAAGCCCGCCGGAACAGATGCCGCCGGTTGGCCGGTGAAATTGAACGGGAAGCAGAAAGAGAGCCAATGATCGTTGCGCACCATGCGACCATCGATGATCTCTGGCCCCTGCATGTTGAGCGGAAACGGCGGCACCGTCAGCGTGGGCGACAGCAGCAGATCGTAGCGCTGCATAAAACGCCACATCTGATTGCACAGTTTCTTGCGCGTGGTATTGGCATCAGTGAAGTGCTCTGCGCGCCATTCACGTTGCAACATGGTGGAGAGATGCGGCGACATCTGCGATCCCAGCGCAGTTTGCATCTGACGCATGCCGGTCAGATCGCTTTCAAACGCCACCAGCGCGGCAAAGGTGGCGCCCTCATCGGCGATGCCGGGATCGACTTCATCCAGCTCAGCACCCAATTCACGGGCAAAGCGTCGCGCGGCTTGAGTGACAACGTCACGCACTTCGGGATCGACAGCGATATAACCGAAGTCCGCACTAAAGGCGATGCGCAAGCCGCTAAGTGGTTTCTCCAGCGACGTCAGCCAATCGACATCGCTGCATGGAATCGAATGGCGATCGCGCATATCCGGTCCTGCCATCACCGACATCATGAGCGCGCTGTCGCGCACGCTGCGCGTCATTGGGCCGATGTGTTCGAGAGATTCCCAACTTGAGACGCCGGGATAACGTTCATCGCGGCAGCCGGGCCACAACGGCACGCGCCCCATCGAGGCTTTCAGACCATATACACCACAATGGGCCGCCGGAATGCGTACCGATCCCCCGCCATCGCTGCCAAGCGCAATCGGACATAAACGTGCAGCCAACGCCGCACCGGAACCAGCACTTGAACCGCCTGGCGTTTTGCTCAAATCCCACGGATTGCGCGGTGAAGGAAACAGCGGATTGTGCCCCACGCCGCTGTAACCAAATTCCGGCGCAGTGGTTTTGCCAAGCAACACCGCATCGGCGGCCAGCAGGCGCTCAACGGTAATGTCATCTTCTTCCGGAATGAAATCTGCATAGGCAACCGAACCTGAGGTGGTTTTCACGCCAGCGGTGCAAATCAAATCTTTCACCGCCAGCGGCACACCCGCTAACGGCCCTAAGGTTTCGCCACGTGCACGTCGGGCATCAATCGCCGCCGCCTGTTGCAGCGCCAGTTGCGGCGTAGCGGTACAAAACGCCTGAATCTGTGGCTCGCGCTGTTCCATACGATCAATAGTGGCCTGCGCCAGCTCTCGTGCCGACACCTCACCGCCGCGTACTAACGCTGCCAGCGTGGTGGCATCTTCATCCAACAGTGCATCAAACATGCGAATACTCCCGATTTATGATTTATCAGGAAGATTGCAGTTAACGTGCCAAAATGGTTGGCAAATGCCGGCAATTCAAGCAAAGCCAGATGGGATACGCTCTTGGATACAAGATCGAATACTTATGTTTCTTTACGAAGCAGCGTTGGTGTGGATTGGCACGAAAATGGCGCAGAGATGCGCCATGATGGACACGGCATCCAATAACTGCGCATTCCGTAGCGGCGCGATTTATCGCGTTCAGTTGATTTTAAAAGGTCAAGACAACGCGATAAATCGCGCCGCTACGATACGTTCGTTCTGTGAATGTGGTTCCCTGCGATGAACTGATAATTTCTAATTCGGTGGCAGCTCCGCCACAACCTGTTCAATGAGTTCTACCACGCGTCTAACGCGCAATGGAATAAACCGCGCATCAGGAAAAACGGCATACAGAAAGCGGTCCGGCAAACGATATTCCGGCAGGATTCGCACCAACCTTGCCGTTTTGACCGCCTCACTCACCAGTGGCAGCTGCATCGCGCCGACGCCAATATTGGCTTGCAGCGCCTGTAGCAGACCTTCACTGCTATTAGCGCGGAACACGGTATTCACTTTCAGCGTCACGCTTTGTTGTTTATCGCTGATAAGGCGCAGCGGTGCATCTTGTGCAATCGCGCTGAAACGCACATATGGCTGCTGAGCCAACTGCTCAAGCGTGGTGATCGGTTGATCGCGTACACGTTCTGATGCAGCAAACAGCGGCGTTTCTATACGCGATAAAAAACGCGCTGCATATTGTTCCGGTGGGGTTTCGCTGAGCCGCAGTGCAATATCGACGCGTTCGCTCACCACATCCACAATCCGATCGTCTAACGCGAGGGTGAGATGCAATTCGGGGTTGAGCCGTTGCAAATTCAATAAATGCGGCAAAAAAAGCTGCCCCAATCCGCTGGGAAGCTGAATATGCACCTTGCCTTTGAGCGCTTGCTGCACCGGACGAAGCTGGCCTTCTACTTCTTGCATCGCGGCAAGCAGCGGCCGCATCTGCTGCAAATAGCGTTCGCCTTGTTCGGTTAATGCCATGGCGCGCGTGGTGCGATGCAATAAAACCACGCCAAGCTCATCCTCCAGCGCCGCAATTTGCTGGCTCACGGCTGATTGCTTCATGCCAGTTTGGCGTGCCGCCGCCGAAAATGATCCTGCTTCAGCCACACAAATAAAGGTATTGATGGCGTTGAGTTTGTTATTCATTTAATGATTTTTCTGATAAGTGACATCGGGTTCGAGGGATATCAGCAATAAAAATAATAGATAACACTGGGCGTGTCTTGTTCTGAGGAGAAAAAACATGTCGCAGGAGAATCGCGTTGCGTTAGTCGCGGGGGCAACCGGCATTGTCGGCCGTCAATTGATCAAAACGCTGCGCCAGCAGCAATGGCAGGTCATCGGATTATCACGTCACTCATCCACAGATAACGCTATTCCCATCATCGAAGTCGATTTACTGGATGCGCAATACAGCGCGCAAGCCCTGGCGCCGCTTAATCAGGTTACGCATATTTTCTATAGCGCCTGGCTGAATGCCGCCAATTGGCAGGAGATGATCGAACCGAACGTCACGATGCTGCGCAACGTGGTGACGCAAATCGAAAACGTCGCGCCGTTACGCAGTGTGAGTTTGATGCAGGGCTACAAAGTGTATGGCGCGCATTTAGGGGCGTTCAAAACGCCTGCGCGGGAAAGCGATCCCGGCGTTCCTGGGGCCGAATTCAACGCAGAGCAGTTGCGCTGGCTGCGTGAACATCAACACGGTAAAAGCTGGTATTGGCAAGCACTGCGCCCCGGCGTGGTCGGCAGCGCAGCCACCGGCAACGCCATGAATCTGGCACTGAGCATCGCGATTTACGCATCATTGTGCAAAGCGCAAGGTTTGCCATTGCGTTTTCCCGCGTCGTGGCAGACGTGGAATAGCATGGTAGATCATACCGATGCCGACTTATTGGCGCAGGCCACATTATGGGCGGCTGATGCCCCCAACGCGCGCAATCAGGCGTTCAATATCAATAATGGCGATTTATGGCGCTGGAGTGAGTTATGGCCCGCGATAGCAGATTGGTTTGGTTTGGAAATGGCACCCGCGGTCAACTTATCTTTTCAGCAGCTTTTTCAGGATTACCGAGGCGTTTGGCGTGGATTAGCCGCGCAGCATCAACTTGCCGAATCAGACATTTTGCAGCTCAATGATGGTCAGTTTGCCGATTTTGTTTTCAGTTGGGATTACGACATGTTTGGCGATGGCAGCAAACTCCGGCGCGCAGGTTTCAGCGGATATCGCGCTACGGACCAGATGTTTTTTGATCTCTTCGCTGAACTGCGCGCGGCGAGGATTATCCCATAATCCCCTCAAGGGAAGCGTCTGCTTCCCTACTCTGCTGAACGATTAATGCAGAATGGTTTTGGAGAAAACCTGAATCACCACAATACCCAAACCAATCAACATCAAGCCCGCCAGCGCCGGCCAGTCGAGTTTCTGCCCATAAAAGAGATACGACATGATCGAGACGAGAAAAATGCCCATGCCGGCCCAAATTGAATAGGCGATGCCGACATTCATCTGCTTGACCACTTGCGACAGACCATAAAACGAGATGGCATAACCGATTACCACCACCGCACTTGGAATCAGGCGAGTGAATCCTTGGGAAGCCTTCATCATGGTGGTCGCCACTGTCTCGGCCAGAATCGATATCGCCAATATCACGTAAACGCTTTTCATGTCTTTATTCCCTATACATGTCAGATAAAAAAGTTAAACGCTGATTCCGCACCAAAGCGTAGCAACTCAACCACAAACATTCATATCCAGCCCTAATTAACCGCTATATAATCCGCTGCACAACGTACAAGGAGCGATTATGCAGCCCATTTTTAGCCGGGTTTTTCTGGCCGGTTTACTCACTTTCACCTCGCTACACAGCTATGCCAGCCGCATCGTCACTGACCAAATTGGTCGCCAGGTCACCATTCCCGACGAAGTGGATCGCGTGGTGGTGCTGCAACATCAAACGCTAAACTTGCTGGTGCAACTCAACGCCACAGATAAAATTGTCGGCATTCTGGCCAACTGGAAACAGCAACTGGGCGATGGTTACGCGCAGTTGGTGCCAGAACTCACCCATAAAGCGATGTTGGGCGATCTCACGCATGTCGATCTCGAGCAACTGGTGGCGCTGCATCCGCAAGTGGTGTTCGTCACCAACTATGCACCGAAAGAAATGATCGACCAGATTTCCGCGCTGGGTATTCCGGTACTGGCGATTTCGCTCCGTCATGATGACGCCGGTCAGCAAAGCAAAATCAATCCCAGCATGAACAATGAAGATCAAGCTTACGATCTGGGCATTAAACAAGGCATCACGCTGATCGGGGATGTGGTCAACAAGCCGCAGCAGGCGAAAAAATTAATCGATGCCGCTTTTGCTGGCCGCAAATTGGTTAGCGATCGGCTAAAAAATCTTCCTGAACAACAACGGGTGCGCGCCTATATGGCTAACCCCGATCTCACTACGTACGGTTCCGGCAAATATACCGGACTAATGATGGCGCACGCGGGTGCCTTAAATGTCGCCGCCGCTACCGTGCAAGGCTTTAAACAAGTCAGCATGGAACAAGTGGTGGCGTGGAATCCGCAGGTGATTTTCGTGCAGGATCGCTATCCGCAAGTGGTGCAGGAAATCCAGCAAGACCCGCGCTGGCAGACGATTGATGCGGTGAAAAACCATAAGGTTTGGCTGATGCCAGAGTACGCCAAAGCGTGGGGCTATCCGATGCCAGAAGCTATTGGTCTAGGTGAATTGTGGATAGCGAAGAAACTCTATCCAGAAAAATTCCGTGATATCGACATGCAACAGCAAGCCGATAATTGGTATCAACGCTTCTATCGGACGCATTACCATGACAACGCTACACATCTTGGCAGCCGGTAGTTTGCGCGCAGTGTGGCCGGATTTAATTGCGGCTTTCAGCGCGCAATCGGGCTACACGATTACCACCGATTTTGGTCCGGCTGGCCTGTTACGCCAACGGATTGAGGCGGGCGAACGCTGCGATTTTTTCGCCTCGGCTAACTGGCATCATCCGCAAGTTTTGCTTGAGCAAAGGCGGGCCGATCAGGTGGGTAAATTTGCCGCGAACACGCTGTGCTTGACGGTGAAACGTGACATCGTCACGCCGGAGTGTGACTGGTTATCGCTGTTAATGCGCGACGATTTACGGCTCGCCACCTCAACGCCGTTGTGCGATCCCTCTGGCGATTACACATGGCAACTGTTTGATAACATTGAAATGCGCCACGCTGGATGGGGTGAAAAACTGCGGCAAAAAGCACAACCGCTGGTTGGAGGAACGATCAGCCTTCCGGTTCCAGCGGGTGCTCTCGCCGCGCAGTGGCTGATTGAACAGCAACACGCGGAGATGTTTATCGGTTACAGCAGCTATGCGCCGCGTTTACGCCATTGTGCGCAGTTGCAGGTATTTGACATTCCAGCCCCCTACAACGTTCAGGCGGAATATGGCTGGGCGCGCTGTTCGCAGGCCGCCCAGCCTTTCGCCGCGTTTCTTAGTTCCGACATCGCGCAAGATTTGTTACGGCAACACGGCTTTCAATCCATCAACTGAAAACCGCATTCAAGGATCAGTGGCCGAACGTTTGCTGCTGATCTGGTTGAGTATCTCTGCACGCAGGCCGTTAAGTGCTCGGCTGTAACGGCTATAACGATTGTCGGGTGCCAGCACATGACGCAGCAGAATGCAGTAATCCATTACTAAACCGGGCGTCCATGTCATGCCTTCTGCACGACTGCGCACCAGGCTTAATAGCCAGAAATCGGGATTAAACAACACCCAAAATCCCTTCAATCCGCGTTCACCCAGCAATCCTTCTGTCGCCACATCAACCGCTTGCATCACGCTAGTAGAACAATTGCGCGAAGTCAGGTTGTAGCGCGTATCGCTGGCGTTGCTCTGCCAATAATTGCGCAGGGCTTGCTGATTGTAATGTTGCAACGTCAAGCGCTTATCAGGGCGACACCACGCTTTGATCTCTTTCTCCAGCGACGGCAGGAAACAGCCTTCGACATCGAATTCCTCTTTCGCCCGCAGCGTTTTCAGGAAGCCGCGAAAATCGCGTGAAACATCGTCCGCCGGATACAGGCTGATATACATCTCATCGCCCATTTCCACAGAGGTATGCCCGGTTGACACTTCACCACGGTGATCAATCGCCGCGACCCAACGATCAAACCAGGGACGACGCCCAACCACATCGCCGGAACCGACCGGCGTCCAGATATAGACGTTGAGCGGCGTGGTGGGCGATTGCTGGCTAATAGGCGGATGAACGTAGCCTAATCCATGCGGAGCGCGCAGGCCGGTGCGGGTAAACAAAGGCAACGCCGTAACGCTGGTGTTGATCGGTAGCGCATGAATTTGCGCCGCCATCACCAGCAGATTGATTCCCCAACCCACCAGCAGCAGCGCAAAACCCAACGGCACGATCACATGTGGTGAAAGCGGCCAATCGGCGGCAATAAAGATGCTGAGCGCCATTTCCGCGCAGCCCAGCGTCAGCTTGCGCGTCCAGCGGCGACAGCGCATCAGACAGCAAGAGATGACGCGGAAACCGCCATCCAGCAAAAATACCGCGGCAAACACCAGTGAAATACACAGGCCGCTATCGTGCGGCACCAGAAATACTGCCGCGCCGAAAACTATTAACGCTGCTGATTTGGCGAGCGACGGCCAGGCAATGCCCGCCAGTGCATAGATGGCGCTGAGTGCTTCCGCGCCGCCTTCCAATACCAAAAACATTCCCAGCACATACAGCGGGAACGACACGCTGCCATGCTGCAATAAATCGATCACGATGCCGGCGCTGGCGGCGACACACATCACGCCCAACCCGGCGAGATAAGGCCAACCTGACCTGAGTGCTGGCCCGCCCATCAGAAGAAACAGTAGTCGCAACAAAGAAACACCCCAGCATTTAACTCTTAATTCAGCACGTTCTGTAGACGCGAGTTTTCAGCAGGAGTTCTGCTGACACTCATCAATCCTGATTTCGTTTACTGATGGTTGTCATTCTGCAGGCAATGTACTTGGCGAAGCTTAAAATTGGCTTAATGATTGATAAAAGTGATGAGCGTATGCTTGTGTGTCTTAATCGGGCCAGAACGTTTCGGCTTTAACTTTTAGGAGATGGCGCAAGCGTTGCGCTTCCTTCAGCGGCGAATGTCCAAAGAAGCGCTTAAACTCTCGATTAAACTGTGATGGGCTTTCGTAACCGACTCGTGCGGAGGCATCTGCCGCCGTCACGCCGCCCTTCACCATCAAAAAACGCGCCTGATGTAATCGCGTTGATTTCAGGTATTGAATCGGTGTAGTGCCGGTGTAGCTTTTAAAATGCAAATGAAAAGCAGCCGCGCTCATTCCGGCCTGTTTCGCCAGTGAACTCACGTCAATGTGGTAATTAAAGCCGGTATGTATCGTGCGGATGGCGTTGGCTATCTGACCAAAGTGTCCACGATTGGACAACGCCGCACGCATCGCCTTTCCCTGATCGCCAATCAAAACCCGGTAGTAAAACTCTTTCAGCAGACCTGGACCAATAATTTTCGCTTCGTTAGCGTCACTGGCAGCCGTGATCAACCGTAGCAATGCGCTGCCGAGATCGTCCTCTAGCGGTGAGGATTGCAGCGTTACCGAGCGCGACGTTTTTTCATCCTCGACATCCAGATGGCAAAGAATCTCGGCGATGGTTGTCAGGTTAAGCGAGATAGAAAGCGCCAGTAACGGCGATTCAGGTGACGCGACTGTTTCACTGGTAAATGGCAACGGCACAGCGAGTACCAGATAGTGTTGCGGATCATAGATGTACTCTTTGCCTCCGACGATCGCCACTTTTCGCCCCTGCAATACGATCACAATACAAGGTTCATACAGCACCGGCGTATGCGACATTGCTTCATCAACGCGTAGCAGCTTGACCTCGCTGATTGCGGTGCGGCTGTAACCTTCTTGCGGGGTGAGCGCCTGGACAGCGGCGATAAGCTTCTGATGTAGATCCTGAGACAAGCCAGACATAGCGATATCCGCATTAATATTTACGGATAATAATATGCACTTAATCCCTTCCATTACGAAATAAAAAAAGAGAAATAGGCAATAATGCTTTCCTAATCGCCATTGTTGCTCATGGCATCACTGTTTAGGCTGTGTCCGGTCAACATCGGTTCAGGAGCCTAACATGAGCGACAACTTTTACGGACTAAGAGGCAAAGTGGCAGTAGTGACTGGCGCAGCAGGCGACATTGGTGCAGCCACCGTCAAACTTCTGCTCGACCACGGTGCCAATGTAATTGCGCAAGATATCAACCCCGCCGTTAATCAACTGGAACTTCATCAGCGTGTTGTGCCGGTGATCAATGACGTGCGAGATGAGTATTCCGCTCAGCACACTATTCAACTGGCTAAAGACGCCTTTGGACAGCTGGACATTCTGGTGAACAACGCCGGGCGAACGCTTAACAAACCTGCCCTCGAGACAACTGTTGATGAGTGGGACACGCTGATGGCAATCAACGCCAGAGGCTATTTTCTCCACGCCAGGGAAGCTTTGAAAGCCATGATGCCGCGTGCACAAGGTTCCATCGTTAATGTTGCCTCGATTGTCAGCCGTATCGGATTGAAGCAAACAGCGGCCTACGCCGCATCTAAAGGTGCCATTGCACAGCTGACCAAAGTGCTTGCGCTGGAAGCGGGCGAGCACAATATCCGTGTCAATGCCGTTGCGCCCGGCGTGGTGGAAACCAACATTCTCAGCGGGATGGTGGCTGATAGCCGGGCAACCCTGGCCAGCTTCGGGCATCTGCACGCGCTAGGCCGAGTCGCGCAGCCAGAAGAAATCGCCGAGGTGATAATTTGGCTGGCCTCACCAAAAGCGAGCTTCGTCACTGGCGCAGTGCTAATGGCCGACGGCGGCTTTACCGCACAATAATTTCAGGGGAAACAGCATGCAAAACAACAGCGTATTGATTATTGGCGCAGAAAAGGGGTTGGGTTTAGGGCTGGCCGAAACGTGGCTGTCGCGTGGCTGGGAGGTGTTCGCGACGCATTTGCCAAATGGCGATGTAGCGCAGCTCAACGCATTGCAGAAGCGACATCCAGATACGCTGACTATCGGCAGCATTGACGTGACCCGCGCAGAGCAAATCCCACCTCTGCTGGCACAAATGGGTGGAAAAGCCTTTGATGTGATCTTTCTGGTCGCTGGCATTTTTGGCCCGCTGCATCAATCAGTGCTGCAAGCCAGCGATGATGAGTTTCAGCAAATTATGCTAACCAATACGTTCGGCCCCATTCGGCTCGCCCGTAGCCTAATTCCGCTGCTGAAAGCCAAAGCAACGCTGGCGTTTATGGCTTCGCACCGTGCCAGCATTGCCGCGCATACGCAGCAGGGAATCGAACTTGAACTTTATCGTGCCAGTAAAGTTGCACTCAATATGCTGGCGCGCGGCATTTTCCTCGACATTCAAGAAGCTGGACATACGGTTTTATCGATTCATCCTGGCTGGGTCGCAACGGCAATGGGTACACTGGATGGTGCAGTAGAGGCTGAGATTGATGTGGCTACCAGCGTGCAAGGCATGGTGGAGGTTGTTGAGCAATATCGACACGCTAACAATCACTTATTTATTGATTATAAAGGGGAATACTGGCCGTGGTGATAGCATGACAAGGTGCTAGTGCAAATCAGCGTCGATCCACAGAGCAAACTCGATAAAATTTTGGCGATTTCAGCCTGAAAACGCGAATAAATTCTAACATTTTTTAAATTAACTCTCTGTTTTGCATAATGTTAGTGTTGATGTTTTGGCATGTCGAACATTATGCCATTTTCCGGGGAGATATTGTGTTAACCACTTTTCTGATTCTGCTGCCGATATTTGGCTTAATTGCGGCGGGCTACGGCTGTCGTATGGTTGGGGTTTTAGGTCCAACTGCGGCCACTGAACTAAATAAATTTGTTGTCTGGTTAGCGCTTCCGGCGCTGCTTTTCGACATTATGGCGCATACGCCGTGGCACACCATTTATCAGCCCGGCTTCTTTTGGGCCTTTACCATTGGCTGTGCCGCCGCGTTTTTATTGGTGTTCTTCTTTCAAAAATTAAAAGGCAAATCCACCGCTGATGCCAGCGTTGATGGTGTAGCGGCAGCTTATCCCAACACCGGCTATCTTGGCTTCCCGCTACTGCTGCTGATCTTTGGTCAAAACAGCCTGATTCCCACCACCACCTCCACCATCATTGTGGCGTGTATTTTGTTTGCGATCGCCATCGCGTTAATTGAGATCGGTTTGCAGAGTGAGCGTCAGTTGCACCTGCTGGCGCTGAAAGTGGTGCGCGCCATTATCAAGAACCCGCTGATCATCTCGCCGCTATTGGGTGCAGCCTGCTCTAGCGCTGGCCTGACGTTGCCGAATAGCATCGAAACCTTCCTTAAATTATTAGGCGGCGCGGCAAGCCCTTGTGCGCTGGTGTGTTTAGGCGTGTTTCTCGCCAGCCGACAAAAAGCCAAATTCAGCGAGTTGCCGACTGGCGCCAGGCTCAGTGTGACTACGGTAGGATTAGTGGTGATCGCCAAATTAGTGCTTCAGCCTTTGTTAACGTGGATGGTGGCGGTTTGGGTATTTGCCCTGCCCGCTGAACTCACGCACATGGCAGTTCTGCTTGCCGCACTGCCAACCGGAACGGGTCCATTTATGCTGGCGGAGTATTATCGTCGCGATGCGCAGATCACCTCTGCGGCGATTTTGATTTCCACTGTGCTGTCGATCATCACGCTGGTCGCGATTATGCATGTCATGCAGGTCACGCCGATTGGCTAAGTGTTTTAGCATGACCAATACAAAGCGCCGTTGATTTGTTAGGATTTTGGCCCTCAAGGATACAAATAAGGACGCGGGCGATGCCGCAAAAGAAAGCGACGCTGATTGGTTTGGTTGCCATTCTGTTATGGAGCGCAATTGTCGGATTAATTAAAAACGTCAGCGAGGGTTTTGGCCCAGTTGGCGGCGCGGCGTTAATCTATAGCGCCAGCGCGTTACTGCTGATTTTTAGCGTAGGCCTGCCCAAACTCAGCACCTTTCCACGCAGCTATTTAATCACCGGCAGCGTGTTATTTGTCTGTTATGAACTGTGCTTGTCCCTTTCATTGGGATTCACCCACAGCGGTCGCCAGGCGATTGAAGTCGGCATGGTTAATTATCTGTGGCCGAGCATGACCATCGTCTTATCGGTGATCGTCACTCGGCAAAAAACCAGCCCGCTCATCATTCCCGGCGTAATCCTGGCCATCGCTGGGATTTGTCGTGTTCTGAGTGGCGATCACGGTTTTTCGTTCAGTGAAATGGCGAATAACGTGATGGACAATCCGTTGAGCTATGGCCTGGCCTTGAGTGGTGCGATCATCTGGGCGGTGTATTGTGTGGTGACCAAGAAAATCGCCAACGGCAGCAATGGCATCACCCTATTCTTCATTTTAACGGCGCTGACGTTGTGGGTGAAATTTCTGCTCTCGCCACAACCGGCGTTCGTCTATTCCACTGAAGTTTGGCTCAGTTTGGCGTTAGCGGCGATGGCAATGGGCTTCGGCTATGCGGCATGGAACGTGGGCATTTTGCATGGAAACGTTACCATTCTTGCTGCCGCTTCCTACTTTATTCCGATCATTTCGTCGATTCTGGCCGCCTTTATCCTCAGCTCGCATCTGGCGGTCTCTTTCTGGCAAGGCACCGCGATGGTGAGCCTCGGTTCGCTGCTATGCTGGTGGTCAACCCGCGCACAGCAGAGATAATGCTTATCAACAGCGCAAAATTAACTCATAGAACATTTTCTGTACTGTTGAGACTTCGTTGCTAATATAGTGACGCAACACACACAGCAATGCGTTGCTACGAGAATTTTCAGATTGGTAACGTTTTACCTGGCCCGCTTAGCGGGCTTTTTTTTGCCTACACATAACGCGGCTTTTCGCTGCGGAATCCCAAACCGATCAAACGGCCAAACAGATGACGCAGAAACGGGAAACGGCTGATGATCTGCGGCACTTTACTCGGCGTGCTGCGGGGACGTTTATTGCTGCTCATTTTGATTTGCAGGAACTGCGTGGCTACGGTAGGAAATTGACGGCGCTGCTGCACTTTTTGCAGATCGCGCAACGTAACCTTGCCTTGCCGTAACGGTGGGATCAGCATATTGGCGGCGGCAACGGCATCCTGAATCGCCAGATTGACGCCAACACCACCAATCGGTGACATGGCATGCGCCGCATCACCAATACACAACACACCCGGCTTCATCCATTGATCAAGGCGGTCGATACGAATCGACAGCAGTTTCAACTTGTCCCATTCATCCACTTCGGCCATGCGTTCAGCGCTGAATGGCGCAACTTGCGACATCGTGGTTTTTAACGCCTCCAGGCCCGCTTGTTGCAGCGCCTCAAATTGGCCTTTTTGGATGGTATAGCCGCATTGCCAATAATCGCCGCGATCAATAACGATAAAGTTTTGCTTCGGCCCTTTGTGGCCCATGCCCCAATGCGGATCGTCGGGATGTTTATCCAGACGGAACCACAACACATCACGCGGCGAACCAAAACTTTTGCCGGTTAATCCCGCTTTGGCTTTTACTTGCGAATTGCGTCCGTCAGCACCAATAACCAGGGTGGTTTTAATCATCAGCTCTTCGTTACCCTGTAACGTTTTCACGCCAGTTATCGTGCCGTTCTCATACACCAAATCATTGAAAGCGGTGGATTGCAGCAGAGTAAAGCCGGGGAATTGTGCCGCTTTGGCGGCGAGAAAATTGAGGAAATCCCATTGCGGCATAAAAGCAATAAAGCGGCATTGCACCGGTAAGCGTGAGAAATCAGCCATGGTGATTTCCTGTCCGGCGACTTCGGCTTGCAGTTTCTCAGCACGCTGATGCGGCAAAGCTAACAATTCATCCAGCAATCCCAGTTGGCGCATGATCTCCAGCGTTGAAGGATGGATGGTATCGCCGCGAAAATCGCGCAGAAAATCGGGATGTTTCTCGATCACCATCACACGCAACCCAGCGCGTGCCAGCAAATAACCGAGCATCAAACCCGCTGGTCCGCCACCGACAATGCAGCAATCGGTAGTAAGCGCTTTTCCTTCTGCTGTCTGCATAGTTTGCCTCAAGCCATTAATGATAATGGTTATCATTTATAGCATATGCCGGCGAAAAGGCGATCACGCTTTAGTGCGATGAGACAAACTGCGAAGCTTGACGTGTAGGCGGCACGGCGAAATTGCGCTGCATACGTTTAATCTCTTCCGCTGGCGGCAAGCCAAACAAACGTTTGAACTCCCGATTGAATTGCGACGGACTTTCATAGCCAACAGCGTGACTCGCCGCGGCAGCAGTCATCTCCTGGCGCACCATCAACATGCGCGCCTGATGCAGCCGCACTGATTTCACATACTGCATCGGCGATTGCTGCGTGATGCTTTTGAAATGGGTATGAAAGGTTGGCACGCTCATACCCGCCAGCGAGGCTAACGCGCCCAGCGTCAACGATTGTGCATACTGCGCATGGATGTGGCTCAGTGCTTTGCCCACTTTGCCAAATTGACCTTGCAGCGCCAGCGCCGACCGCATCGCGCTGCCCTGCGCGCCGGTGAGCACGCGATAATAGATTTCACGCATCAGAGAAGGTCCGAGCATGTTGGCATCCAGCGGATGGAGCAACGCCTGGAGAAAACGCAGCACCACATCGCGCAACGTCGCATCCATCGGACTCGACATCATGCTCTGCGCCGCTTGCACCTCGACCGCGACATCTTGTCGCTCCAACTGCAACATCAACTCCGTGGCGAGGTTGAAATCCAGGTGCAGATAAATCGCCAGCAACGGATGTTCCGCCGATGCCACCGTTTCCATGGTAAAAGGCACCGGCACCGCCACCGCCAAGTAGTGCTGCTCATCGTAGAGATACACTTTGTCGCCAAAGAACCCGCGCTTCGAACCCTGACAAACAATCACGATGCCGGGATCGTACAGCACCGGCGTACGCGCCAACGGGCGATCGGAACGCAGGATGCGCACTTCTGGCAATGCAGTCAGATTGTAGCCTTCCTGCGGCGCAAGCGTTTTGAGCAGTTGGATGGTCAGTTGTTGTTGCAGATCGTCATTGTTTACCGCTGAACCACTCATAAGAATAGGCAAGATAAGCAGAAGATAAGGCCTTAAAACCTCATCGGCACAAGAATATTATGCATCTTCACCTGATTTATGGAGATGTGCAAATGTCTAACTTAAAAACTCTTTTGATTACCGGTGTCAGCAGCGGTTTTGGTCGCGCATTGGCGCAGGAAGCGCTAAGCCGCGAGTATCGCGTGATTGGCACGGTGCGTAATGCCACCGCCAAAGCCGAATTCGAGCAATTACATGCGCATAACGCATTTGCTGTTGAATTGGATGTCACACATTTCGCGGCAATTGATGCAGTTATCGCTGATGTTGAGCAACAAATTGGGCCAGTTGATGTCCTGGTTAACAATGCCGGTTATGGACACGAAGGCGTGATGGAAGAGTCATCATTGGAAGAGATGCGTCAGCAATTTGACGTTAACGTGTTTGGTGCGGTGGCGATGACCAAAGCGTTGCTACCTTATATGCGCCAGCGCCGCAGCGGCCACATCATCAACATCACGTCGATGGGCGGTTTCATCACCATGCCGGGCATCAGCTATTATTGCGGCAGCAAATTTGCCCTGGAAGGCATTTCAGAAACCTTGAGCAAGGAACTCGCGCCGTTCAACATTCACGTCACCGCCATCGCCCCCGGATCGTTCCGCACCGATTGGGCAGGACGCTCAATGGTGCGCAGCGCACGCAGTATCGCTGATTACGATGCGCTGTTTGACCCGATTCGTCAGGCACGCGAAGAGAAAAGCGGTAAACAACTTGGCGATCCGGCCAAAGCGGCGCGCGCCATGTTAGAAATTATCGAGCACAGCAATCCACCCGCGCATCTGCTGCTGGGCAGCGATGCGTTAGGCTTGGTGCGACAAAAACTGGCGGCTTACAACGCCGAGATTGATGCGTGGGAGGCATTGACGCGCTCAACAGATGGCTGACTGAAATAAGGTGCCCCGTTCAAAGCGGGGCAATTTCCTAACGCAAGATATCCAAACCTTTGCGCTCAATCAGATTGAGCAACCTTAATGCCGCACCGTTTGGTTTTTTCTCCTCGCGTTCCCATTTAACAATTGTCGCCACCGACATGCCAACGTATGCCGCTAACATCGCCTGGCTCAAGCCATGACGTTGACGTAACTGGTTTATCTCTTCACCAGACATCATATGCAGTACCGGCAGCGATGAACGTAACTCGCGCAACCGAGCACGTGAGTCAATCTTCTCTTTCAGTGCATTTGAGACCACGCCAATTTCGTTGAAATCATGGGCGATCTCCTGTAAATCCTTAAGATGGTTGACCATCACATATAACCTCACGCATCTTTCCACACTTCACAGCGACGTTAGCTTGTTGTGGTGTCATTTCAAATAGCTGTTTTGCAATCTGTTTATAGAGAACAAGATCGGATTCCGATATTTCCCGCACACTATTTTTTATCGCTGACTTGGCATAACCGTTGACAAAAAAGAGGTGTTTCTCAGTTTTAAATGCCACTACGGCTCGAGCTCCACCGCTCTTTCCTGCCTCCAAAGCAATGCGCTTTTTGAAAACACCGCCGCCAAAACTGGCTTCATAAATTCCAACCATCACTTCATACGCCGCAGTACACAACTTTGCATCACCAATGTTGTCACCTTTGGTGTTTCTGTCGAATGGCTTCAAAACATAAATGGCCATAGGCATCCTTACTTTTTAAGCGGACAATCCTTGTCCTGACATGTTCATTTGTACTACCAGGTACAATAGCAATTTGCTTAATGCTCGTAAATTGATCATTACTCAAAAAAATCAACAAGGCTGTTTCTTAAGCTATTGTTATCAAAAAGTAAGCATTTTTGGTCACGTCATCGCGAAATTGTTCCGCCATATTCCTGTACAGATTAATATTCTTTGTATAAGTTTATTGGGCTTAGATTTCGCACGTTATTTATGAGGGACCAAAATCATGCGCCAGGTACGTAACCTTTTCACCGCGTCAGACGCCCTATCGCGCTACTTCAAACAAGCTTCGCAGCCATCGCAACAGGAAACGCTGGGGCAACTGGTGGTTGAAATCTTGCGTTCAGGACGGACGCTTAGTCGTAAAACGCTGTGCACTAAACTGCTTTGCCGTATGGAACAAGCGCGCGGTACTGATGAAGAAATTCACTATCAACAATTAATCGGGCTGATATTTTCCGTCGAACGTGAGTCATAAGCTACGCCGTTGTCCTGAAAATTAACCAAGTGGCTTCCGCTGTATCAGCCTTGTCTCGTTAGACTGAATCCACTTTGTTAGCTGCCAGGCTAGCCGCGCTAAAGAGCGTATTTATGTACAGAAGTGATGAAGAACGCCTTACCGACATCATCATGGGTGATGCGGTAATCCAGTTGTTAAAAAAACGCGGTCCGGTTTCGGCTCGGGCCTTGATGGACAAATTGCGCACGATGGCTTTGGTGGAGCACGATCCATTACGTCAAAACGCCTTGCGCCGCGCGATGGTTGAAGTAACCCAGAGCATGGGAATCGCGGAAAATAGTGGCGTGCCGATTAAAGATCACAACAACGTGACGCACATTTTTCGTAACCGCGATGGTGCGGATAAAGGTGCCAAGCATTGATTTATTGCTGAGCGCATCCCGCTTTGTTTTTTCACTTTGTTCTGTTAGATTCGAAATTCACGCCAATTTGTTGCGAGCTTTCATGTCTTATTTCAACGCGTTAATCACAGGTACCACATTCACCACCGCTTCTGGCGGCGGCGCGTGTGCATCTGTAGCGAAGACTTAAGCCCGCAGATTGCCAGCCCCGCCTTAACTGGACGGGGAATGGTCTCCGTTCATAGCCTGTTGAAAGGAGACGCACCATGCAGCCATCCCAGCAAAAAGCCCTGTTAATTATCGATATGCAACAGGGCCTGTTTCATGGACCCCAAGCACCGTTTGCTGCCAGCACTCTGTTATCAAACATTAACCATTTAATCGCGCTTGCCCGTAAAGCTGATGTACCCATTTTCTGCGCGCGTCACACTGGCCCAGACGGATCGCCATTTGCTGAGAGCAGTCCGTTAACCCGCTTAATTCCGGAGCTTAATGTTGATGCTGACAGCGATGTGGTGTTCATCAAAAAATATCCCAACTGCTTTCGCGAAACCGAACTGCTCGCGGCGCTTAAACAGGTCGGGATAGGAGAATTAGTGATTGTGGGGATGAAAACCGAGTTCTGTGTGGATACAACTTGTCGTGCGGCCGCTGATTTAGGGTTCCGAGTGGTTTTGATCGAGGATGGTCATAGTTCAGTGGATAACGGCCAACTGAGCGCCGAGCAGATTATCGCGCACCATAATCAGACTCTCGCCGGGCCGTTTGTGCAACTGGCAACGAGCGCGGCATATCAATTCTGAAAATGAGGGCAAACGCCCTCATCATTTCACATCAGTTCGACGCCAAAACGCTTCAACAACGTCGCCCAAAGCACAAATAGCAGGATGGTGAGTAGACAACTCACCACCAGCGTCGGCCAGAATCCCAAACGCTGATAGAGAAAGGGAAAAGCGACAAACATCGGCAAGGTGGGCACCACATACCAAAAGGTGTACCACGCGTGGCTGGCGATTTTCGTCTGGCTCTGCCCTTCCAATTTCATCCAAATCAACACCAGTACGGTGACCAAAGGCAAAGCGGCAATCAATCCGCCCAGGCGATCGCTGCGTTTCGCCACCTCAGAAATCAATACCACCATGCCCGCCGTAATGGCGTATTTCGTGATAAGCCACAACATTGTTCTCTCCTACTTCATATAGGAACGGATTACCGCCACGATTTCTTCTAAATCCTGCTCACGCTCGGCTTCACTGGCAGCGGCATTCATCAGATGCTCTTTGATATGCCCTTCCAGCAATTCAGCCATCAAACCATTGACCGCCCCACGCACCGCGGCGACTTGCTGCAGCACTTTCAAACACTCTTCACCTGATTCCAGTGCGGTTTCCAATGACGCCGCCTGGCCTTTAATGCGGCGCACGCGCGTTAACAAACTCTTTTGATGCTTGAGTGTGTGGCCCATTATTTCACTCCATTGATCATCATGTATACTGGGGTATAGTATATTGGCATTATGACGTTTTCAACGTTGCTTAACATTTGATTGATTAAGGAGCTACCGAATGGCTGTGAAATCACCCTGTATTGATGTGTGCATTTTCGATGGCAAAAATGGCTGGTGCCGCGCCTGCGCCCGCACGCGTAAGGAAACTCAAGAGTGGCGCAAGATGTCGCCTTATCATCGTAAAGCCATTGAGCGGGCGCTAAAAGATCGCATTGCCATAATGGAGCGAGGTTAAGTGGCGGCATGCCAGTGCACGCCGCGGGAGAGAATCAGTGGCGTATCGCGCAGCCGCATTGCGACATTTCACCCGGCACATATTTGCCATGATGGGAATGACGCACCTGCAATTCGCCTTGTTGCCACGTATCGCTATGATCGACGCGATTTTCCAATAAACGATTCAACGCTTCAGTGACCAGCAGATCACGACGCTGTGCCCAACTGGTGAGATGCCAGGTTGAAGCGCGTGCTTCATCGACATCATCAAAACCGACCACCGCCACATGCGCGCCCTGCCCGAAATCGCGCACTGCTTGCAAAGCTCCAAACGCTAAAACGTCGCTTTCGCAGAACAACGCATTGATCCGCTCGGCGGCGCGGGTTTTCTTCAGGTACGCCATCATCACCTGATACGCCAGTTCGCGATCGTTGCCACCGGCGACCAGTTGCAGATTCAACGCTTTCTGTTCTGCTTGCAGGCTAGCGGCGAAACCCAGCATCTGACGTGCCGGCACGGCATTTTCCTGCGCATGCATAAAACCGAAACGTTGATGTCCCTGCGACAGCAATAGCAATCCCATCTCTTCACCGGCGTCATAACCATCGGCGATCACCACATTGGCGTCGCTGTTAGCGCTGTGGCCCAAATGAACCGTCGCTAGCTGCGGCAAAATTTCAGCAGCGAAGCTTAGTTCATCGTCAAACAGTGATGTCAGAAAGATCAATCGATTTACAGAATGTTGCGCCGCATTGCGCAACGCAGTTTGATATTGCTCGCGCGAATTAACGTTAATCAGCAAGGCGTTTAAGCCACGCTGAATGAGCTGACGCGTCACTTCATTCAGCAACTTAATGGTGTTGGGATTGTGAAATTCATCGCTAACAATACCGATGAGAGGGGAATTCGCTGCCATAACCTGGCTCTCCTGCAACTTAGCGTGCGGTCATTATGTGTAGGTAACTGTGGAAGAATTCCAACTTACCCGAATAATGGTTTATCGCCAACTGAGCACGCGCGGCACCATGATGTAATTCAATCAAATATTGTGGGTTGTCATGTATGGCTTACTGCTCGTAAGTAAAGAGATGAAGACAGAAAGAACAGCACGCTCGAACCGTAGCGGCGCAATTTATTGCGTTGTGTTGACCTTTAAAATCAACTGAACGCGATAAATCGCGCCGCTACGGGGAATGAGCGAAAGATTAAACATCACGTAATTTATGGCGATCTGAACGTGAAGAATTTCGAGACTTAAACAATCACTCCTCCAGCAGTATCGCAAATCCACCATAAATCATGCGCTTGCCATCAAACGGCATGTTTTCGCCCATCTCTTTCATGCGCGGATCGGACATCATTTTCTGGTTTGCCGCATCGCGCACCTCTTTTGATGGATACTCGATCCAGCTAAACACCACCGTTTCGCCCTCTTCACATTTCACCGCCATATAGAAATCGGTTTGCTTACCTTCGGGCACATCATCCGCCCAGCATTCGACCACGCGCGTGGCGCCGAACTCCTTAAACAGCGGCGCGGCTTTGGCCGCCATGGCGCGATAATCCTCCTTATTGGTTTCCGGCACCGCCACAACAAAACCATCAACGTACGACATAGCGAGTCACCCCGTCGTCATTAGCGCGGTCAACAATAACCGCAGATCAAGTGTACAAATAACGTTCAACCCCAACCGTCAACATGCCGAAAAACTGCGCGCTTACTCGCAGAAAAATCCTACGCCGCGCAAATTACGTTACACTGACGCGCACGATTATTACGTCACCGAGAGATCTATGCGTATTACCCTGGAAGCGGCCGACCAGCCATTCATTCACCGTTTATTAAGTGAAGAAGTCACCGACATTGACAGCGAAAACCCGCGTTTGCAGCAGGCGCTGAACGTGGCGCGTCAGCAAAAAAATCATGAAGCCGACCTCGATTGGCGACGCAATGCGCTGTTTCTTACTCTGTTTATCTTTTTGTATGCGGCGTTGGGCGCATCGTTAACTTTGGATCTCACGCCGCAAGCCTCCAGCCATAAAAGCCTGGCGTACGCGCTCGAAGCAGTGCCGGTGCTGATCGCCTTCTCAGGATTGTTCGTTTCGCTGCTGTATGTCTTCCTGACGCGTAGCGGCGCCCGACGTTTGCGTAATTGGGAGCAAGGCATTTTCCTGCTGGAGAAGTACAGCGGCGCCAATCTAACCTTGCCGATAAATGAAATGGGTTCGCGTACCACCAATTATTCGCTGTCGGCGATTAACGTAGCGTTGGCGCTGTTTATCTGTGTGACGTGGGTGGTGATGTATAACTATTTCACCTTCACTACCAGCGGCGTGATTGGCAGCGTTATTTCCCTGTTTATCACTACCATGACCTACGTGATTCTGGATATTCAGTTGCTGAAATCCAACACCAGCCTGGCGATTGATGAGCCGGTAATTCCCGCTGAAGACGAAAAACCGAAGAAGTAACTTCTCTCACGCAGCGTCGTTCTGGCGCTGCGCATTTAACACTGGCATAACATTTCCGCACACATTATCATCAGCGCATCTATCCACTCATTGATAACTAAGGAGGATTACTATGCCGCTGTGTGAATTGTTTGTTTACTCACACTTTTATAGTAATTGGCCGCGTTCAGGCATTTCCGCACTCATGCTGCGATAATCCGTCCTGAACGAAGTTTATTAAAATCTGAGTTACTCCGGGTTGTCGTCAGCTTTTTTTGACGTCGGGCTTGTTACGCCTGCAACTTATGAGTAAGCACATGAGCACATTACTTTCCGCACACGCTGTCGGCTTCGAAAACGCCTTCGGTTCACTTTTTCACGACATCAATTTCAGCCTGAAAAAAGGCGATCGCATCGGTTTGCTGGGCGACAACGGCACCGGTAAAAGTACCTTACTGAAAATTCTTAGCGGCGAGCTGTTAGCCAGCCACGGCAGCGTCACGCCTGCCAATCACTGTTTGCTGGCGCGCATTGAGCAACATCTTCCAGCGGAATTGCACCAATCATCACTGCTTGAAGGTGTGATGGCGCGCCTGGCGGATCACAGCGAACGCTGGCGAGCCGAAGCCTTGCTCGGCAGTCTGGGTTTTAGCGCCGAACAGCAAACGCAAAGCGCTGCCACCTTGAGCGGCGGCCAGCATATGCGCCTGCTACTGGCGCGCGCATTGATCTTGCGGCCGGATTTACTGCTGCTGGACGAACCCAGTAACCATCTCGATTTGCCCACGTTGCTCTGGCTGGAGAATTTCCTCATTAGCTGGAGCGGCAGCTTTGTGCTGGTTTCTCACGACAGTACCTTGCTTGATTGCGTCACCAATTGCAGTTGGATCTTGCGCGATCGCGGCCTGCAATTCTTTCGCTTGCCCTGCACGCAGGCGCGTCAGGCGCTGATTGAGCAGGACCAAGCCGACGAGCAACGTTTTCAGGCCGAGCAAAAGGAGATTGATCGCGTTGAGAAAAGCGCCAAACGTCTGGCGATTTGGGGGCGCACTTACGATAACGAAGGTTTATCGCGTAAAGCGCAGCAGATGGAGAAACGCGCCAACTGGCTGAAAGAGGCGCAGACCACGCTCAGTGAAGGTTCATTGTGGCGGCTGCAATTGCACGGCGAAGCGCTGGATGCCGATCGCGTGCTGGCGCTGCCAGAGATGTCGATTCATCCCACAGATGATGCGCCCGCGCTGTTTTCCCTGCCTGCGATGCAGGTGAAAAGTGGCGATCGCGTCGCGATTGTTGGTCGCAACGGAAGCGGTAAATCGTCGCTGTTACGTCAACTGTGGCGCGAGTATCAGCAGCAAGACAGCGCACTGTTTCATCCCCGCGCCCGTGTTGGCTATTACGACCAAAGTCTGCATCAGTTGCGCGATAGCGATTCGCTCAATCAGGCGCTGGCGCAATTTGCGCCGCTGAGCGATGAACAACGCAAAATGGCGTTGATCGGTGCTGGATTCCCTTATATGCGCCATCAGCAGTTGATTGGTTCATTGAGCGGCGGCGAGCGTTCGCGCTTGTTGTTCGTCGGATTAACCCTGGCGCGCTATTCATTGCTGTTGCTGGATGAGCCGACTAACCATTTGGATATGGTGGGCAAAGAGGAGCTGGCACAAGCGCTAAATCAGTTCGAGGGCGCCGTGCTGTTGGTGTCACACGACCGCAGTTTGATCGCCAGCAGTTGCAATCGCTTTTGGCTGATTGAGGATCAACAACTGCAAGAGTGGCATGACTTTGAGGTTGTGACTGAACGTATGGCGGCCGAGCAGCCAATGGTTGAGGCTACAGAACCTCTGGCGCGCACCAAACCCGCCAGAATCAGTGATGAAGACGCCTTGCTGTTTGCCTTGTTAGAACTGGAAAGCAAGCTGGAAGAGGATGTGGCGCGCAAGCCGAAGCATCAAAAACCGGCAATCCAGGCGCAATGGCGTGAAGAGATTGCAGCGCTGAAACAGCAGCTTGATTTGAGCTAATAATTTGCACCTACTGTAGCGGCGCGATTTATCGCGTTGTTTTGACCTTGCCGGATGTGGCACACCGCCCATCCTGGCATTGCGCAATAAATTGCGCCGCTACGATTCTATGGAAATCGTCAATATCGCGCCTACCTAAACAGATAGCGTCTGGCTCAACGACATCGCGGTTCTCTTTAATTGATCCGCCGGATTACGGCCAATCAACACATATTGATATCCCGCACGATGCCACCACACCACGTTCATGCCGTGACGTTTTTCCAGCGCCACATCGCTGGTGCGCTGATGATCTTCACGCGAAATGCACAGCGCCATCGGGCCATAATTGCTGTGATTCCAGGCGATTTGCGTGATCAGCGCATCGTCGTAACGCAACATGCGCACGCTTTTCAAACTGGCTTCCGGCAAGGTTAATTGCGCCGCGCTAAGCTGCAAATCCAAATCACGCGCGGTTCGCGCCAGCGATCGTTGTAACGTCGCAGGCGAGCTATCAACATCGGCCAATGTTTCCGGACTGTAAAGCGACATATATTGCGCCTCTAATTCCCGAATGCGCGCACTTTCACCCTGCTCAACCTGCGCCACCGGTCGCGCCAAAAATCCCACGCCGCTGCCAACCAATAAAAATCCTACTGAAGCAGCAATCAACGCGCGGCGACTGACTTGCCCTGCGGGCTTCGCTGGCGTATTCGCCAATAGATAATCTACACGTTGCGACATGCGCTCCAGCGGCGCTTCATCCAGCAGCGGCGCAAACGCCTCAGCAAAAGGTTGATTGCTTTTCATCAGCTCAGCAGTGCGCGCCGACAGCACTTCACTGCGCTTGAGCTCCGCTTCAAACGCCTGCGCTTCGTCCGGACGCATTTCGCCGTCCAGCCAGGCAACAATGGCTTCATCCGCATAGGGCAAACTAAAACGTGCAGCCTTCACAAACGCTTCTCCTGTACCGCCGGTCGCGCAACCGCGCTGGCTAATGTGGTGCGCGCCGCCGCAAGGCGACTCATGATGGTGCCAATCGGCACCGCCAGCGTGTCTGCGGCTTCCTGATAAGTAAACCCTTCTACGTAAACCAGAAATACCGCGTTTCGCTGTGCTTCGGGTAACTGGCTAACGCGCTGCATCACTTTCTCGTATTGGCGACGTTGCTCGTCATGGTGCTGGCGATCTGGCGCTATCAACTCGTCGCTGGCGACAAAACCTTGCCCGCTGCGCACCCGTTGGGCACGCAGTTCGTTGATCCACACTGAATGCAGCACGGTAAACAACCAGCGATCAATTCGCGTGCCGGGCTGGTACTGAGCGCTGCGTTCCAGCGCCCGTACACAGGTGGATTGCACCAGTTCTTCGGCCACGTCGCGGTTGCGCGATAACACCATCGCGTAACGCCACATGCGCGCCAAATGCGCCGCTAAGTGCTGGCGGACTTCAGTGCTGGTGATTTTCTCGTCCTCCAAACATCACGTTTCTGGATGCCCCTGAATCGCCGCATCCAAATCGCGGTACTCTTCACAATTCACACCACACAACGATTTGATAATCGTCAGCTGTTGCTTCGCCAAATCCGGGCGGCCCTTAATCATCCAGGCTTCGCCGAGATATTCGCGCACTTTGGCATATTTTGGATCTAAGGCGATCGATTTCTGATAGTAGCTCATGCCTTCGTCGGTGCGGCCCAGCTTACGCGTGGCGTATCCGCGATAATTCCACGCTTCTTTGGTGTTTTGATTATGCAGCGTATCCAGCAAATTGAGGGCTGCTTGATATTCGCCCTTCTTCGCCAGGTGATAAGCGTAATTGGTCTTATCACTGTCACTCAGCATGCTGGTTTTTTCCGGCACGCAGGACTTAGATTTACTGTCATAAACCTGGCCTTTCGGGCAATCCGGCGTTTTCTTGTCGCTGTCATCATCGCCCATCGCCATAGCAACCGGCGCGTGCAGCGTCAGCAGCAAAGTAGAAACGGCAAACCAGCGAACTTTGGTGATCGTTTTCATCATTTATCCTCGCGGAGTGGTACGGAGTCGCGCAACGGCAGCATGCGGCGCAGCACGTTGTCACGCATAACATAGTGATGGAACAACGCTGCCAGCGCGTGCGCACCAGCCAGCACGATCAGCGCCCACGCCACATTGTTGTGTAAGCCGCCCAACGTATGACGTAGCGCCGGATCAACATAAATCAGTGGAATGTTGAACAAACCGAAGAATTGAAACGGTTCCTGCTGCGACCAGCGGAACATAAAGCCGAGCGCAACTTGCAGGAACAACAGCAGATACAGCGCGCCGTGCACCGCGTGCGCCATCACACGCATCGCCACGCTGTTCTCCGCAGGCGTCACCGCCAATTGCGAATTGCGCTGGCTGTAAATGCGCCACAGCGGACGCACAATCATCACTAGCGCTAATAAAATGCCAAACGAAATATGCCAGGCCTGTAAGCCTTTGCGCAGCGGCGTGCCCTTCTCCAACTGCTCCCAAATGTGCGCGGAAGCAAAGAGAAAAATCACGCTCAAGGCGGTGATCCAATGCAGCGTCATGCTGAAAGCATCGTAGCGTTGACGCGGTGAAGCAGGTTTTGCAGGCATGGTGTTTTCCCAAAAAGTCACTCAGATACGCTGTAAACAACTCAGCCTGAGTTTCTATTCGGAAATTTTTAATCTTTTCTCAACGCTGACGATTTACTGAGAATCTTCTGACGAAGTTCCTCCTTTTTATTGCGTTTAGTGATTACTATTCTCGCTTCATAAAAGGGACGCTTATGCTCAATATCTCTAAGAAGCGGTGGCTAATCGCTGCCGCCGTACTGGTCATCATCCTGATTGTCTGGCGCTACGCCGCTTCAAGCCATCAGCCCAATGCGGTGGTGACTGCCGTGGTGCGTCAGGGCAATATCGAAAACGTGATTGCCGCCACCGGCAAAATGGATGCGGTCGAACGCGTTAATGTTGGTGCGCAGGTTTCCGGCCAGGTTAAACAGCTGTATATCAAAGCCGGCGATGTGGTGAAAAAAGGCCAGCTGATTGCGGAAATCGACGATCAACCGCAACGCAGCGATTTGCGTAATGCGCAAGCAGCACTCAGCGTGGCGCAGGCCGATTTGGAAACCCGCGAAGCCGCGCTGGTGCGCCAGCAGGCGCAATTCCAGCGTTTACAGCAGATGGTGAAAACCAATGCGGTTTCACGCCAGGATTTTGATACTGCGGAAAACGATTGGCGCAGCGCGCGTGCTGAGTTAACCGCGCAAAAGGCGCGCGTAATTCAGGCGCAAATTGAAGTCGATAAGAAACAGCTCGATCTCGGTTACACCCGCATTATGGCGCCGATGGACGGCACGGTAATTGCCATCGTCACCAAGCAAGGCCAAACGGTGAATGCGGTGCAAACTGCGCCGACCATCGCCAAGCTGGCACAGCTCGGCACCATGACCATCAAAGTGCAGATCTCCGAAGCGGATATCAATAACGTGCAGCCGGGCCAGCAAGCGTGGTTCACCACCTTCTCCAATCCCGATAAACGCTACAACGCCACCTTGCGTAGCCTCGAACTGGCGCCGGAATCGGTGATGAAAGATGACGCGCTGATGGGCAACGCCGAGAGCACAGCAAGCAGTAACAGCAACGCGGCGGTCTATTACAACGCGCTGCTGGATGTGCCTAATCCGGACAACGCGTTGCGCATCTCCATGACGGCGCAGGTCAATCTGTTACGCGACTCCGCTAAAGATGTGTTGTTGGTGCCGGTGCAAGCCACTAAAAAGGATGCCGATGGCAAAACCTACGTCGAAATCCCGGATAACGACAACAAACCGGTGAAACGCATCATCACCACCGGCATCACCGACAGCGTGGATATTCAGGTGCTGAGCGGGTTAAAAGCCGGCGAGAAAGTGATTCTTGCCACACAAACGGCGGGTGCTGACAAGGTGGTGATGTGAACATCATCGAACTGAAAAACATTCAGCGCAGCTATGTGAACGGTGCGGAAGCGTTGCATGTGCTGAAAGATATCAATCTCAGCATCAGCAGTGGCGAATTAGTGGCAATTATCGGCCCTTCCGGTTCGGGGAAATCAACGCTGCTGAATATTCTTGGTTGCCTCGATGCGCCGGACAGCGGCGACTACTGGATTAGCGGACAAAATACCGCCAGTTTATCGCCGGATGCGCTGGCGAAAGTGCGCCGCGAGCATATCGGTTTTATCTTCCAGCGTTATCACTTGATGCCGGATCTCAGCGCATTGAGCAACGTTGAAATCCCGTCGATTTACGCCAATGCACAAGGCAAAGCACGCTTGCAGCGCGCGGCGGATTTACTGGCGAGTTTGGGCTTGCAAGGCCGCGAGCAGCACAAACCCGGTGAATTATCAGGCGGCCAGCAGCAGCGCGTCAGTATCGCGCGTGCCTTGATTAACGGCGCGGAGATCATCCTTGCCGATGAACCGACCGGCGCGCTGGATTCGCACTCCGGCGAAGAAGTGCTGCGCATCTTGCACGATCTCAATCGCCAGGGCCACACGGTGATCATCGTCACGCACGACATGAAAGTCGCGCAGCATGCTGATCGCATCATTGAGATTCAGGACGGCGAGATCGTTGCCGATAGCGGGCGCAGCGCCGATAAAGTTACGGCGCGTTTTGTGCCGCCAGCGCGCAAAAAGCAGAGCCCACTGCGGGGTTTCCTTGATCGCCTGGGCGAATCGCTGCGTATGGCGCTGAATGCCATGAATGCGCATCGCCTGCGTACTGCGCTCACCATGACCGGGATTATTTTTGGCATTGCGGCGGTGGTCACTGTGGTGGCGCTCGGCCAGGGCGCGCGCCAAAAAACGCTGGAAAGCATCTCCGGGCTCGGCACCAATGTGGTGTCAGTGTATGCCGGGGGCGATTTCGTGGAAGATGAAGCGCATCCGGTGCTGACGTTGGTGATGGCCGATGCGGAAGTGATTGCGCGCCAGCAGTTTGTGGCGGCGGTCAGCCCGGAAATGATCGCTAATCAGCCGATTCGCTATCTTTCTAATTCCTCGAAAACCGCGGTGTATGGCGTGGGTAAGGATTACTTCCAGATTCAGGGCATCAAATTGCTGGAAGGCAGCAACTTCAGCGATGAACGCCATGCGCGCCAGGAGATCATTATTGATACCAACACGCGCAATAAGCTGTTTGGTGCCGACAGCGGCAGCCCGGTTGGTAAGATGATCGTGCTGGGTTCGGTGCCGGTGCGGGTGATTGGCGTAGCAGATAATAACGACGGCATTTCCCCCAATCGCCTCAGCGTGTGGTTGCCGTGGAGCACGGTGATGTATCGCATCAGCGGGCAAACCGCGCTCACCAGCATCAGCATCAAGTTAAAAGACGATGTGGTCAGTGGCCCGGCGGTTGAATCGCTGACGCAACTGCTCACCGCGCGCCACGGCACCAAAGATTTTCTGATGTTCAACCGCGACAAATACCGCAAAGCGATTGAGGATGCCGCCGCCACGTTGACGTTGCTGATTCTGTTGGTGGCGTCGATTGCGTTGATGATTGGCAGCATCGGCGTGATGAATATCATGCTGGTGTCCGTCACCGAACGTACTCATGAAATCGGCGTACGTATGGCGGTGGGCGCACGGCGCGGCGACATCATGCAGCAATTTATGATTGAAGCGGTGCTGGTGTGTTTGGTTGGCGGTTCGCTCGGCGTAGCGCTGGCGTTGGTGATTGGCCCAATTATCGGCTTGCTCGCCGGTGGCTTAATCACCGCGATTTTCTCATGGCAATCGGCAGGCGCGGCGTTTGCCTGCTCGACTATTATCGGCATGATTTTTGGTTATCTGCCCGCTCGCAAAGCCGCACGCATGGATCCGGTAGCGGCATTGGCCAGTGAATAATTAAATCAGCATCGGCAACGTAGCGGTTGCCGTTTGCTGGCTGGCCGCCAGATACCGCGCATCATGCGTCATCAATTCGTTGATCAACACTTCCACCAGCATCATCGCGCCCACTTTGCCGCTCAACGCACCGGCATTAAATGGCCCTTCGGGGCGCGCTGCCACCAGCAACATATCGGCTAGATTGCCCATCGGGCTGCGCAGCGTGTTACTCAACATCAGCACTTGCGCCTGCTGCTTTTTCGCCACCTTGACCACATGCATTACATCTTTGGTCGAACCTGATGCTGAGATAGCGATCACCAAATCGCCCTGCTGCAACGTTGCGGCATTCATCGCTGCGCGATGCATATCACCAAACAACTGCGCCGATTTACCTAAGCGCAACAGGCGATAGTGCAAATATTCGCCGGTGATCGCGCTGGCGGCCACGCCATAAATTTGGATAGTTTTCGCCTGATGCAACGCTTCAACCGCTTGCTGCAACACCTCGCGATTGATGAATTTACCGGTATCGCGTAGCGCCTGTACCGTTTCTTCCACCAGCATGTCAATGCTATCACCGCTGGCCATCGCCGCCGGTTGGCTGTGTTGCACGTCCAACGCCAGCGCCATTTTGAATTCGGTATAGCCTTTGCAGCCCAGATGGCGGCACAAGCGCGTCACACTGGCTTCGCTGGTATCGGTCTCGCGCGCCAGTTCGGTGATGGTGAGATACAGCACGCGTTGCGGTTCAGTCAGGATGAAGTCGCCCAGCTTTTGCAGCGTTGGGCTGTATCCCGGTAAACCCTGGCGCAGGTGCAACAGAATGTTTTCATTATCCGTCATGGCGGCGGTCCTTCTTCACGTCGTTAATGGCGCACAGTGTGCAGCAGATCGGGCTATAAGTGAAAGCTATCACAATAATGATGGAAATTTTCAACCGATGAACTAGATTGTGGTAATAATTTTTACCATAACAACACTTCGGGGATAAAAATTTATGTCATTGTTCAGCGGTGCCTCTTCGGGAGGCTGGTTCGAGAAAGCACAACGTTTTGGCAAATCGTTCATGTTACCGATTGCGGTGTTACCTGCCGCCGGTTTGCTGCTGGGCATTGGCGGCGCGTTATCCAATCCCAACACCGTTAAAGCCTATCCGTTCCTTGATGTGGCGTGGTTACAAGGCGTGTTCACCATCATGGCCAGCGCCGGTTCGGTAGTGTTTGCCAACCTCGCGGTGCTGTTCGCGGTGGGCGTGGCGGTGGGATTAGCGAAAAGCGACAAAGGCACCGCGGGCTTGGCATCTTTGCTGGCTTATCTGGTGATGAACGCCACCATCAATGCACTATTGACGCTGACCGGCGTGCTGGCGCAAGGCAATCTCAGCGCCGTCGGGCAAGGCATGGCGCTCGGCATTCAAACGTTGGAAACCGGCGTATTTGGCGGCGTGGTGATTGGCTTAGTCACGGCAATGTTGCATAACCGCTACAACAAAATCGCCCTGCCGCAGTTCCTCGGCTTCTTTGGCGGCTCACGCTTTGTGCCGATCATCAGTTCATTGGTGGCGATTCTGGTGGGAGCGGCGATGACCATCGTTTGGCCGCATTTCCAGAAAGTGATCTTTGGCTTAGGCGGATTAGTCGATGCCACTGGCTATTTCGGCACCTTTATTTACGGCTTCGTACTGCGCATGCTTGGCCCGTTTGGCCTGCATCACATTTTCTATTTACCGTTCTGGACCACCGCGCTCGGCGGCAGCGAAGTGATCAATGGGCATTTAGTCGAAGGTACGCAGCGCATCTTCTTTGCGCAACTCGCCGATCCCAATACCCAGCAGTTCTATGTCGGCACCTCGCGCTTTATGTCAGGACGCTTCATCACCATGATGTTTGGCCTGATTGGCGCATGTTTAGCGATGTATCACACCGCGAAGCCAGAGAACCGCAAACGTGTCGCCGGTTTGCTGCTCTCTGCCGCCTTGACCTCATTCCTGACCGGCATTACCGAACCGATTGAGTTTTCGTTCCTGTTTGTCGCGCCGGTGCTGTATGTGATTCACGCGGTGTTCGATGGTTTGGCCTTTATGATCGCTCACATGCTGCACATCACCATCGGGCAAACCTTCTCAGGTGGATTGATTGATTTCATCCTGTTCGGCGTGTTGCAAGGCGAAGCAAAAACCCATTGGTGGTATGTGCCGTTGGTCGGCGTGCCGTGGTTCCTGCTCTATTACTTCACCTTCCGTTTGCTGATCACTCGCTTCAATTTCAAAACGCCGGGCCGCGAAGATGTCAGCGTTGAAAGCGCACCAATCGCCGCCGGTGAACGGCCACAACAAGTGATCGAAGCCTTGGGTGGACGAGAAAACATCGCCGAATTGGATTGCTGCGCCACCCGCTTGCGCATCACGCTGATCGATAGCAGCAAACTTGATGAACCCGGATTAAAAGCCACCGGCGCACGTGCCGTGATCCAACGTGGCAATGGTGTGCAGGTGATTTATGGCCCGCACGTCACCATTATCAAAAATGAAGTAGAGGAGTTACTCGCGCTATGAAAGCACCGATGCTGGCACAGATTAAAGGAAAACTGGTGGTCTCGTGCCAGGCTCTGGAAGACGAGCCGTTACACAGCCCGTTGATTATGTCGCGTATGGCTTTGGCGGCAATGCAAGGCGGCGCGGTAGCGATTCGCGCCAACAGCCTAATTGATGTGCAGCACATCATGCAAACCGTGGATTTGCCGATCATCGCCATCATCAAACGCGATTACGCGGGCAGCGATGTTTACATCACCGCAACCCTGCGCGAAGTGGATGAGTTGATGGCGGCGAATCCGGCGATGATTGCGCTGGATGCCACGCTGCATCAGCGTCCGGGCGATTTGCAGTTGCCAGAATTAGTGGCGGCTATTCGTAAACGCTATCCGCAGTTGTTGTTGATGGCGGATATCGCCACCGTGGAGGAAGCGCGCCAGGCATCCGAGTTAGGTTTTGATTGCGTCGGCACCACGCTGCACGGTTACACCGCTGAAACGCAAGGCTGTTATTTAGCGGCGGATGATTACCGTTTCCTGCGCGAGGTTCTCGCGGTTGTGAAGGTGCCAGTGATTGCCGAAGGAAATGTGGAAACGCCAGAAATGGCCGCCCACTGTCTGGCATTAGGCGCGCACGCCGTTGTGGTCGGCGGCGCAATCACCCGCCCGCAGCAGATCACTCAGCGTTTTGTGAAAGCTATAAACGCGATGTAAGCGTTTCAAATCAGGTCACCAATTATGGTGACCTGCTGACATTACAATGCCGCCTCGCTCCACTCGCCATTCACTAAACGACGGATATTCCACGGATTGGCGTCTTTTAGCGCATCGGGTAGTAATTCCTGCGGATAACCCTGATAACAAATCGGGCGCAAGAAGCGATCAATTGCCAAGGTTCCCACCGATGTGCCGCGCGCATCAGATGTCGCTGGATACGGCCCGCCGTGCACCATCGCATCACTCACTTCCACACCGGTTGGATAACTGTTCAGCAGCAAGCGCCCAACTTTTTGCTCCAGCAGCGGCACCAGCGCGCCAAATTGCTGCAAGTCCTCAGGGTCGGCCAGCAGGCTCGCCGTTAACTGACCGCGCAAACCTGCCAGCGCCCGCTCAAGTTCGTGCCGATCAGCGACTTCCACCGCGATGGTCACCGGGCCAAACACCTCTTCCTGCAACAACGCATCGCCACTAATGAGCATCTGCGCGGATGCCTGAAAGAGCTGCGGAAACGCCTGGAAACCTTGCTGCAATTCGCCAGCTAAATGCGTCACTTCGGGATGAAGATGCAGATGATTCAACCCTTTTTCGTAGCTGCTCAACACGCTGCGATTGAGCATGGTTTGCGCCGGACTTTGCGCCAGGCGCGTTTTCATCTTTTCCAGTAACTGCGAGAACTCCGGCGATTTGATACCAATAAACAAGCCGGGATTGGTGCAGAATTGCCCGCATCCCATCACCACCGAAGCGGATAAATCGGCGGCGATACTGGCACCGCGTGCTTTGAGTGCCGCAGGTAGCACGATCATCGGGTTGATGCTGCTCATCTCGGCAAACACCGGAATCGGGCTGGGACGCGCCGCCGCCATGTCGCACAACGCACGGCCGCCTTTCAACGATCCGGTGAAACCCACCGCCTGAATCAACGGATGGCGCACCAGCACTTCGCCAATGCCACCGCCATAAATCATATTGAACACGCCCGCAGGCAGATTGCAGCGTGTAATGGCATTGGTGATGGCCTGCGCCACACATTCCGCCGTCGCCATGTGTCCGCTGTGCGCCTTCATCACCACCGGACAACCCGCCGCCAGCGCTGCTGCGGTATCGCCGCCGGCAGTGGAAAACGCCAACGGGAAATTGCTGGCACCAAATACCGCGACTGGGCCGATGCCGCGCTTAACCTGGCGCAAATCTGGACGCGGCAGCGGCGTGCGATCCGGCAACGCCTGATCGATACGTGCACCGAGGAAATCGCCGCGCCGTAGCACGCTAGCGAACAAGCGCATCTGGCCGCTGGTACGTGCGCGTTCTCCACGAATGCGCCCTTCCGGCAGCGCGGTTTCACGCATCACTAACTGAATAAACTCATCATTTAATCCATCTAACTCATCGGCAATCGCATCAAGAAACTCGGCGCGTTGCGCGGGCGAAGTGGCTTGATACGCCGTGAAAGCCGCCGCTGCCGCGTGACAAGCGGCTTCGGCTTCTTTACGGCTGGCCTGATGGAATTGCCACGGTAAAGCTTCCCCGGTGTGGGCGTCAAAACTGGAGAGCGTTTGCGGATTTTCGCCGCTGCGCTCGCCATTAATAAAATTCAAACCGCTAATCTTCATGCTGGCTCCCGTTTCAGCTCAGTGAAACCCAGATGGTTTTTAATTGTGTGTACTGATCGAGCGCTTCAGTGCCTTTGTCATAACCGCCAAAGCCGGAGGTTTTAAAGCCGCCGAACGGCGTGGTGATATCGCCTTCGCCATAACCGTTCACCGCCACGGTACCGGCCTGAATCTGTCGCGCCATGCGGATCGCCACGTTGAGATCGTTGGTAAACAGCGTCGCCGCCAGGCCATATGCAGAATCGTTGGCGAGTTCGATGGCTTGCTCCTCGGTCTCAAAACTCATCAACGCCACCACCGGGCCAAAGATTTCATCGCGCGCCAGGCGCATCTCCGGCGTTACGCCATCAATAATGGTGGCTTCAACAAACCAACCGCCGCTTTCCGGCAAAGCCTGATGACCGCCGTGAACCACTTGCGCACCTTGTTGTTTAGCGGTGTCGATGGCACCGAGCACCCGTTTTAGCGCAGAAGCTTCAATTAGCGGCCCCAGTTTGCTGCTACGATCGGTGGGTTCGCCGACTTTCCACACCTGCGCCGCTTTGATCAGCGCTTTAGTAAAGGCGTCTTTAATGCCGGATTGCACCAGAATGCGTGAGCCGCAGGTGCAGTTTTGCCCCATATTCCAGAAGGCCGCGTTGGCGAGGTTTTCGGCGATGTCATCGAGTTGTTCCGCCATATCGTTCATCACGATTTGCGGGCTTTTGCCGCCACACTCCAGCACCACTTTTTTCAGGTTGCTGTCGGCGGCATAACGCAGGAACTGGCGACCGATTTCGGTTGAACCGGTAAACGTCAGCATATCGACATCCGCATGCAGTCCCAGCGCTTTGCCGGTAACGTGTCCCAAACCCGGCACCACGTTAAATACGCCGGCTGGAATCCCCGCTTGATAGGCTAATTCGGCAATGCGCAGCGCCGAAAGCGAAGCCAATTCCGCCGGTTTCACCACAATCGAATTGCCCGCCGCCAGCGCCGGAGCGATCTTCCATGACAGCGTGCCCGCCGGGAAATTCCACGGCAACACCATGCCAACCACGCCCACTGCTTCACGCACAATCAGGCCGAGATTGCTGTCGCCGGTGGGTGAGATTTTGCCAAACAGCTTGTCGGCGGCTTCGGCGTACCAGCGAATGTTGTTCGCCACATCCGGCAAATCGAGATTTTCGCAATCCCACAGCGTTTTACCAGCATCGATGGAATCCAACAGCGCCAGTTCAGCGGCATTGGCATCGATTAAATCGGCAAATTGCAGCAAGATTTTTTTACGTTCACGCGGTGCCAGCTTGCTCCAACTGCCTTGCTTAAAGCTTTCACGCGCGACGGCCACCGCACGATCAACATCCGCCGCTGAGCAAAAGGCGATTTGGTTCAGCACTTCGCCGGTCGAAGGATTGAAGTTATCGAATACCGCCTGATTTTCCGCATCGCTGAATTCGCCATTAATAAAGGCACGGGTACGCACTGTTTCGGGTAAAGAAGTCATAAATACTCCAAAAAGTTAATTTATAAGACCTTTCCAAGAAATGCCTTGGCACGCGCATGCTGCGTGTGATTGAAAAATTGTTCTGGATTACCCTGCTCAACCACCACGCCGTTATCCATAAACACCACCTGATCGCTGACTTCACGCGCAAAGCCCAATTCATGGGTGACCACCACCATGGTCATGCCTTCATCAGCCAGTTCACGCATCACGGTAAGCACTTCGCCCACCAACTCAGGATCGAGCGCCGAGGTTGGCTCATCAAACAGCATCAAACGCGGTTTCATCGCCAACGCGCGCGCAATCGCCACGCGTTGCTGTTGGCCGCCAGAAAGGGTTTGCGGATAGGAGTTGGCCTTCGCCGCCAGGCCGACTTTCGCCAGCAGTTGATGTGCGTGTTCGATGGCTTCACGCTTGCTGATGCCGCGCACGCCAACCGGCGCTTCGATAATGTTTTCCAGCACCGTCATATGCGGGAACAAATTGAAACCCTGAAACACCATGCCGATGTCGGCGCGCTGTTTGGCAATCTCCGACTTCTTCATTTCATACAGTTTGCCGTTGTGCTCGCGATAACCCACCAAACTGCCGCCGACTTGCAGCAAGCCTTTATCGATGCGCTCCAGATGGTTCATACAGCGCAGAAAGGTGCTTTTACCGGAGCCGGACGGGCCAAGAATGCAGCACACTTTGCCGTACTCAACGGTGAGATCGATGCCTTTCAGCACCGCCAAATGGTCAACCGATTTCTCGACGCCGCGTGCTACCACCGCATGCGCATGAGTTTGAGCAACAGACATATCAGGCTCCTTTCGCAGTTGGCGCGTCATCACAAGGCGCGGCAGTCGGCAATGTGCGGCGATCGCTGCGGCCAAAGTGACGTTCGAGGAAGTGTTGCAGTAGCGTCAGCACGGTGGTCAGTACCAGATACCAAATCGACGCCACAATCAGCAACGGAATGGTTTGGAAGTTGGCGGTGTAAATCAGCTGCGCCGAATAGAGCAACTCTTCCAGCGCGATCACGCTGACCAGCGAGGTGGTTTTCAGCATGCCAATCAATTGGTTGCCGGTAGGCGGAATAATGATTTTCATTGCCTGCGGCAGAATCACGCGAAACATCACGCGGAAGCTCGACATCCCCAGCGCTTCGGCGGCTTCACGTTGGCCGTTTGGCACCGATTTCAGCCCGGATCGCACAATCTCCGACATATACGCGCCTTCATTCAGTCCCAATCCCAGCAGCGCCGCGACATACACAGTGATATAGGTGTTGGCGTCGAAGGTGCCGAGATTCGGCCCGATGGGGAAACCTAGCGTGATTTTTGGGTACAGCGCGGAAAGGTTGAACCAGAAAATCAGCTGCACCAGCAGCGGCGTACCGCGAAAGATCCATAAATAGCCATTGGCGATGCTTTCCAAAACCGGGTTTTGCGACAGCCGCATCAACGCCACCAGCGTGCCCAGCAAAATGCCTATGGTCATCGCTGCCAGCGTTAACCACACCGTGGTTAGCAATCCGCTGAGAATCGAAGGATCGAACATGTATTGCGCCACCACGTTCCACTCAAAGCGTGGGTTAGTGACCATCGACATCACCAACCCGGCGGCTACCAGCATCATGACTGCCGCCGCGATCCAACGCCCGCGGTGCTTCAATGGAACCACTGGCATCTTTTCAATTTCACGCATATCTCTCACTACCTGACGATTTAACAATTGTGTCTGTGCCACGTTTGTTCCCCTGACAGTCTTGAAACTCGATATGGATGTGTTAAGAATCTATAGTAATCGATAACCGATAGCCGCTTACATCTTGTTTGTTTCAAATTTGTGAGTCAAGTCCAAAACAACCGCAAATACCGAGGAAAAACTTATGACGTCATTTACATGGAAAAACTGGGGTAAGAACCAGGCGTTCACCGCCGCGGGTTACGTACGACCGGATAATGAAGATCACGCGATAGCGCAGATTCAGCACGCCATTAGTCAGCGGCAAGCGGTGCGCGTGGCGGGCAGCGGCCACTCATTTACGCCGGTGGTAGCGACGTCGGGATTGTTGGTGGATCTCTCGGCAATCAGCGGGGTGATTGATATTGATCACGCTAAACAGCAGGCCAATGTGTGGGCCGGTTCACGCATCGCCGATCTCGGTGAACCTCTGTGGAACCACGGATTATCCATCGCCAATCAGGGCGATATTGATGTGCAGTCTATTGCCGGGGCAATTGCTACCGGCACCAAAGGGTCGGGAACGCAATTTGGTTCGCTGTCATCACGCGTCACCAGCCTACGCGTGGTGAACGGCCTCGGCGAAGTGGTGGATATTGATGACTCACAGCCGGATTGGCTGCAAGCGGCGCAGGTTTCGTTAGGGTTGCTCGGCCCGGTGCTGCGCGTCGGTTTACAGTTGGTGCCGGCGTATAAGCTGCGGGAGGAAAATATCATCCTGCCGATGAGCGAAGTGCTGCGCCAGTGGGATTATTTACTGGCGGAATATCGCCACTTTTCCTTCTGGTGGATGCCAACCGATCGCTCAGCGGATATGTATAAATTGGGTGATGTGCCCGCCGATCACTGTTTCGTCAAACTGCTGCGTGAAATCCCCGATGACGGTTTGGATCTGCCGCCCGGCGACGCCAATCACCGCACTGACCGCGCCTACCGTATCTATCCCGACGGCACCACCGATGCCGAATTTCACGAACTGGAATATATGGTGGCGGCCAGCGATGCCAAAGGTGCAGTGGCGGAAATGTGCCAACTGATGAAAAACCGTTTTCCAGATGAAATTTCGCCGTTGCAGGTGCGCTGGCAACAAGCGGATCGCGGTTTTCTCTCGGCGCAGTCGGGGCGCGACAGCACATCAATTTCGGTTTCCGGTGAAATTGGCCGCGATTATCAGCCATTCCTTAGAGCGGTGGATGAAACATTACGTCCGTTTCAGGCGCGCCCGCACTGGGGCAAATTGCATTATCTCGATCGCCAGCGTGTAGAGGAAATTTATCCCGATTACGCGCGATTCCAGCAGATTCGCCAGCAGTTTGACCCGCATGATTTATTCCTCAATCCGCATTTAGCGACGTTGTTTGCTGCGCGATGAATCGCACTTTTTTAACCAGCGAAAACTGGCGAACAAAACAACGTTGACAGCTTAAGTGTCGCATGTAATATATTACCCATTACCAACCACTGTGAGTGCATCGACTGATGAAGATTGCTGCGATTGACGTTTTTGGTTACGAGTTAACATACGCACACGGCGAATATGTGATGTCTGGTGGACGCGCAGCGCAGCGCCAGGCTTCCACGCTGGTACGCATTCGTACCGCCGAGGGAATGGCTGGCTGGGGCGAGAGCAGCACGTTGGGCGGCACCTATTTGCCGGCGTTTGCTGAAGGGATTCGCGCAGCGGTGCAGGTTATGGCTCCCTCGCTGATCGGAATGGATGCCACCAATCTCTCACTGATCCATCAGCAAATGGATGCGCTGCTACTCGGTCAGGAAGGGGCAAAAAGCGCTATCGACATCGCCTGCTGGGACCTGCTTGGACAAGCAGCGGGCTTGCCGATCTCCATGCTGATCGGTGGCATCGCGCAACCTGATTTTCCTTTATATGAAGCGGTGCCGCTGGCCTCACCAGAAGCGATGGTGGCGTTTGTGCGCCAGCGTCAGGAAGTCGGCATTAATCGCTTTCAGCTTAAAGTCGGTAACGATCCGTTCGAGGATGCCCTGCGCACCCGCAGCGTCGTAGAAGCCTGCCCAGCCGATGCAGTGATTGTTGCCGATGCCAACGGCGGCTGGAATTTGCCGCGCGCCACCATCGCGGTGCGCGAAATGACCGGATTGAACGTGATTGTCGAACAACCTTGTCGTGACACCGCCGATTGCGCACTGGTGCAACGCATGAGCAGCTTGCCGCTGTCGATGGACGAATCGGTGACCAATGCGGCGGAGTTGTATCGCGCGAAATATGATGCCGGAGCCAGTTCGCTCAATATTAAACTGGCGCGCGTAGGCGGCATAACCGGCGCGATGCGCATGCGCGATTTGGCGCAGTCGCTGGGCATGACCATCTGCATTGAAGACGTTTGGGGCGGCGATGTCACCAGCGCAGCGGTGGCGCATGTCGCCGCCAGTACGCGCCCGGATGCGCTGATGCACGCCTCGTTCTTTAATGACTGGACGCAGGAGCATGTTGCTGGCTATCAACCGCGTTCGGTACGCGGTCGCGGCACCGCGCCAACCGCGCCGGGATTAGGCATCACGGTGGATCGCGCGGCTTTAGGCCCGGCACTGTTTGAGGTAACGCGCTGATGAGCGATCAATACGCCCTGCCCGCCGCGATGCAACGCTGGCTGGAGAAAAGCGATCGCCAACTGATTACCGCCATTGATTCGCACACCGGCGGTAACCCAACGCGTATCGTGATGTCTGGCATCGAACTGCCCGCAGAGATTCAGGGCGTAGATGCGGCGCGCGCCTGGCTACGTGATCACGCCGATCATTGGCGTCGTCGTTTAGTGCACGAACCGCGCGGCGGCGGATTAACCTGTGCGGTGTTGCCCATCGCTACGCAAGAAGATAATTGCGACATCGGCGCAGTATTGCTGGAACCGGGTTCCTATCCACCGATGTGCGGCCACTGCATGATTGGCTTTGCCTCAGTGATTGTAGAGCTGAATTGGCTGCCCAACTTGCAGCCGCAGGACGACGGCAGTTTGGCTTTCCGCATTCGTACGCCCGCCGGGGCGATTGGCATCACCGCACACTGTGATAACGGTGAACTGGAAAGCGTGACGCTAACCAATGTCGAATCTTTTGTGGTGCGCAAAGATCATCACCTTATCGACGGCAAAACCGTTGCGGTCGAGTTGCTGTACGGCGGCGATTACTACATTTCCGTTGATGCCAGCGCATTAGGTTTGTCATTGGATCGCGACAATGCCACGGAAATCGTGCGCATGGCGCGCGCGCTGCGTGCCAGCTACACGCAACATGGCGTGCGCGATCCGCTCGATGATGCGTTGCTCGACGTCTATCAAGTGCTGTTTTATCACTACGATGTGGAAATACCCGATCAAGCCAAAATCGTAGTAATCGCCCCGCCCGGCGTGGTTGACCGCTCGCCGTGCGGTACCGGCAGCAGCGCGTTTTTTGCCAAGCTGGTGACCGAAGGATTGTTAGCCGAGCAACAAACGCTGACCACCACCAGCATTATCGGTTCGACGTTTAGCGTCGCTACGCATCAACTGCGCCGCACGCCACAACGGTTGTACATCACGCCTGCCTTAACCGGGCGCGCCCGTATCAATGGTTTTCTGCATATCGCCGCAGATGCCGAGGATGAACTCGCAGACGGCTTTGCCCCACTCTGACTGACTTAATGGAGAAGAAATAACATGACGCTTAAAGGTGTACTATCCGCCATCGTGACCCCCTTCACGCCAGATGGTGAGCAAATTGATGAAGCTGCGCTGCGTGCGCTGGTTGAACAAGGTATCGAAGATGGCGTAGACGGCTTTGTCCCGGCTGGCGGCACCGGCGAGTTTTCAGTGCTGTCGCAAGCCGAGAGAATGCGCCTGATTGAAGTGGTGGTCGATCAAACCGCCGGACGCGCCAGCGTGCTGGCACATACCGGCGCGACATCGACGCGTGAAGCGGTAAAATTGAGTAAGCACGCCGAAGAAGTCGGTGCCACCGCGCTGATGCTGGCGACACCGTATTATGAGCCGATTGGTTTTGATGAAGCCTGGAGTTATTACGCCGGGGTGGCCGATGCCACGTCGTTGCCGATTTGCGCTTACAATTTCCCGCCCGCCACCGGCTTGCATTTGGACGTCGATTTTCTGGTTAAATTAGCGCGTGAAATCCCTCAAGTTAAATATGTCAAAGATTCATCCTCGAATATTATGCAGATGAATACTTTATTGGCCGATCACGCTAATGATATTACGTTTTTAAATGGCGAAGATGTATTAATGCTGCCAGCCTTAATGTTAAAAGCGCCGGGCATGGTGATGGGCGTGGCTAACTTTATGTCGCCGGGTCTGGCGAAATTACAGCACGCCAGTGAAACCGGTGATGATCAAACTATTGTCGATATCTGGCGCGAAATTAATCCGTTGATTCGTTTCCTCGCCAGCAACCGCTACAGTAGCGGTGTGAAAGCGGCGTGTGAGCTGCTGGGCTTAACTGTCGGCCCGGTACGTGCGCCAATTCCACAATTTACCGCCGCGCAGAAAGAGCAATTAAAAGTCATTCTGAATCAACTTGATCCATCATTATTAACCAAAGCAGCAAATAAATAATTAACTTTTTATCACTGTATTAATTGGGCGCGTTGCGGCGCGCCACCACTTATTAACCACCCCCAATATAATAAAGTGCTGGGCGCTTTATTACGCTTATTTCATCACTGGAGATGAATATGAAATCGGATATTTTTTCTGGCGTCATTCCGGCGTTAATGACGCCTTGTAAAGCAGACCGGTCACCGGATTTTGATGCGCTGGTGAAAAAGGCACGTCAGCTGATTGCGGCGGGCATGTCTTCAGTGGTGTATTGCGGTTCGATGGGCGATTGGCCGCTGCTCACCGATGCCCAGCGCATGGAAGGCGTCGAGCGTTTAGTGGCGGCGGGCATTCCGGTGATTGTCGGTACCGGTGCGGTGAATACCGCTTCAGCGGTGGCGCATGCGGCGCATGCGCAAAAAGTGGGTGCGAAAGGTTTGATGGTGATCCCGCGCGTGCTGTCGCGTGGCTCGGTAATTGCTGCGCAGAAAGAGCACTTCAAAGCAATTTTGACCGCCGCTGCTGAGTTGCCGGCGGTAATTTATAACAGCCCCTATTACGGCTTTGCGACCCGCGCGGATCTGTTTTTTGCACTGCGCGCTGAGCATCCCAATCTGATTGGTTTCAAAGAGTTCGGCGGCAATGACGATTTGCGCTATGCCGCCGAGAACATCACCAGCCGCGATGATGATGTGACCTTGATGATAGGCGTTGATACTGCGGTATTCCACGGTTTCGTTAATTGCGGCGCCGTCGGCGCGATTACCGGTATCGGCAACGTGTTGCCTAAAGAAGTGCTGCATCTGTGTAATCTGGCCAAAGCCGCCGCAGCGGGTAATGCCGAGGCACGCCAGCGCGCACAAGAGTTGGAAGAAGCGCTGGCGGTGCTCTCTTCTTTCGATGCTGGTCCGGATTTGGTGTTGTATTTCAAACATATGATGGTGTTGAAAGGCGACAGCGAATATCAGCTGCATTTCAATGCCAGCGATGCGCTGACCGGCAGCCAGCAAGGTTACGTTGAGCAACAGTTTGCGCTGTTTAATCAATGGTATGCTTCCTGGAGCCAGTTACCGGGCGTGGTGCAAGATTACAAAGCTTGATTGCGCTAGCAATGAAAAAGCGATGATGAGAATCATCGCTTTTTTTGTGTTGGTTGAAAGCCGCCATTATAGAGCGCACGATTCGTAGCGGCGCAATTTATTGCGTTGTGTTGACCTCATTAAACTCAACTGAACGCGATAAATCGCGCCGCTACGGTATGTGCGATCATGAGTTGCGGTTCAATAAATACAAAAACAGCGGCATAAGCCGCTGTTAAATATCACTGCCATCGCGAAAAATCAGGCTTTCTTCTCCATCGCTACTGGCTCGGCGACGGGTCGAAATGGCGTCACCTTGCCTTCACCACTCATCAAACGTGTTCTGGCACGACGCGCGGCTTCATGGCCGGTGCCGGTGGCGATCTCCATGTTGCCGATCTCGGCAAAATAATCACCGGCAAAGTGAATATCTACATCCTTACGTTCGCAATACGCCAGCATCGGTTCGAAATTGAAGCCTGCCGGACGATAAGTATTGCCCGGCTCCCAGCGCTGCACGATGGTTTCCACCACATGCCCTTTCAACTCAGGGAACATTTTGTAGACATCGGCCAAATAACGATCGCGAATCTCATCGTCGCTCAACTTCAGCATGGCGCGCGCTGGTTCGCCGCCGGAATAAACCATTAAACTGCCGCCGGGTTTGCGTGGTCCGGTACGTAATGGGTTGGCGTGATTGAAGAACATGTCGAACGATGCATCAGGCGTGGTGATGGCGTAGATATCGTCATACGGCATCGGCCCAGTTTCATCGGTGATAATGCCCATGGTGGGGAACGGGCCATACTGCACGCCTTGCAGCGTTTCACGTACATCGGTTGGCAAATCTTTGACGATTTGCGCTGCCTGATACGCCGGTACCGCAATGATCACCTGCGCCGCCGTGGCGGTATGTTCAACGCCGTTGGTTTCATAGACCACGGTGTTGTAGCTGCCGGTTTTGGCAACGGCTTTCACTGTGGTGTGATAGGTGGCGCGGCTGCCCATCAATTCCATCATCACTTCACCAAACCGGCCGGAACCGCCGTTGAGGTTCAGCGCCATTGAATCCCCTTTGCCCGCCCATACTGCGCCAAACAGCGATACGCCCACGCCCGCATGCTGATCTTCCATCTCCGCCGCTGCACGTCGTGCCGCCGACTGGAACAGCGCTTCAAGGCGTTTCGGTAGCGGTCCCATAAATTTGCGGAATGATTGATCGGACATATAACGCGCCACGCGCGCCCGGCGATGTTGATTGCTTTCACCGTAGATTGGCTTCATCTCCTCCTGCCAACCGCGCACCGCTTTCATGATGCGTAAGCCATTCCACGCCAGTGCAATGCGTTCACCGATTTTCATCTTCATGGTGAGCGGCAACGCAGAAACTGACTTCGGTTTATACACTTTGCCGTCCCAACAGATGGCGAATTTATTGCCCGGAATGCCGATCACCTCCAGCCCAATGGAGTGCAGGATATTGCGCATGTGCGAACCCGCCGGAGGAAACAGATGACCGCCAAGGTTGATCCAGTAATCACCGCGACTCATGGAGAACAGTCGACCACCCAAACGGTGCGTTTTTTCCAGAATCATGATCTTTCTGTCACGCAACTCCCAAGCCGCTGAGAGGCCGGAAGGTCCACCACCCACCACAATCACATCAAAATCTGGTTTATCCATTATTCACTTACCTCAATAGCGTGTGTGTACTGAATCATCGTAAAAGCATGGAGTTATGGTGCTGGCTGAGCCAATTTTGGGGCGCTTTACACAAGCACCTTGCCAGCGTCATCCGTAATGGGTAATATATTACACGTAACTTCTAGCTGTCAATGTGTCGTCTTTTGTTCAAACACCAGCGTGCCATAGGTCATCCAGAGGAGCGTTATCGTGAAAATGTATAAAAGCAAAATGGTTTGTTATGCCCTGCTCGCCGCCACCAGCGTTTTGACGGCTTCCGTACAGGCTGCTATTGCCAAAAACGATCAGGTTGCGGCGCTGCTACCCGATGCGATGAAATCGTCCGGTACGCTACGTATCGCGATTCCCGATATCGGTAAGCCATTGGCATATAAAGAAAATGGTGAGTTAAAAGGCATGGATGTTGAATTGGGGCACGCGATCGCGCAGGTAATGGGGTTGAAAGCGGATGTGCATCTGGTGCCGTTCGCTGCGGCGTTGACCGGTTTGCAGGCGGATAAATATGACGTCTCCTACGGTGAGTTTTACGTCACTGCAGAACGCCTTAAGGTGGCTGATTTCGTCACCAATTGGCAGGATTACAGCTCATTCCTGGTAGCCAAAGCCAATGATTTCAAACCGACGACACTCAAGGAAATCTGCGGCCACAAAGTGGGCGCGATGGCCGGTTCCGCCGAGCTCGCCACGCTGAAAACGGCGGTCGCACCGTGCGGCAGTAAAGCGCCGATGATCAGCGCGTTTGCTTCGATTAATCAGGCGATATTGGCGCTTAACAGTAGCCGCGTCGAAGGCGTTTTGATCAACCGCGGCGGCGCGCAGGAGGCGATTCATATGGACAGCAAGCTGGATGCATCGGGTGAAATCGGTGGTGGCCCAACCGCGACGGCAGTGGCACGCAATGGGAATTCTGAACAGTTGCTGCCTGCAATAAAAGCCGCTTATGACAGCCTGATTCAAAGCGGCGATTACATGAAGATTTTGCAGAACAATGATACCGCGTACGGCGCTGCCAAAACCGCGGTGATCTATCAGCAAGATTCAACGCCGCCGACTTATGCGTTTAATTAAGTTCTGAGCTACTGAGTTACGGTCGTCAGCAATGGCGACCGCATGAAATAACCATATTGAGAACTATAAGTAAAAAGAATAAAATGTAGCCTGTTATCGACTACTTAGTTTACAAGCGGAGTACACATGGAACCGGAACTGCAACTACGACAAACCAATCTGCGCGATCAGGCGTTGTCGATCTTGAAATTGCGCCTGGTCTCCGGCGATCTCGTTCCAGGCCAGATTTATTCAGCATCGGCGTTGGCGGAAGAATTAGGCGTATCAAACAGCCCAGTTCGCGAAGCGATGTTAACACTGGTGAACCAGGGATTGATGGAAGCGGTGCGCAATCGCGGTTTTCGCGTGTTGCCGTTGAGCACCAAAGAACGCCAAAACATTTATGAATTGCGCATTTTGCTGGAAATCCCATCAATGGGAAAACTGGCGGGCATGCAGGAGAAAATCCAGGCGCGTGAAGCCGAGTTCACCAAAATTGCTAGCGATATGGTGAACTTCGCCAAAGAAGGCGACATCGTGAGTTATCTGGAAATGGACCGCCAGTTCCACCTTGGTTTGCTGGCGATTCTGGACAATGAGCAGTTGGTGACTATCGTAGAAAACCTGCGCGATCAGTCACGCCAGTTCGGCTTAAAAAACCTGCGTGATACCGGCGGCCTGATTAAATCCGCTGAAGAACATCAGCCGATTTTGGATGCGATGGTGAAAGGCGATGCCAAACTGACCATGAAGCTAATGACAGAGCATCTCAGCCATTTAGTGGGCGATTGGGCCGGTTAATTCCACTCTTTTTGCTTGCTTTTTCAAGGCCGCCTATTTGGCGGCTTTGCTATTTCTACAACGATAAAAGCAGGTTATCCACAATCCCCGTGCGTAGAAGCCGCGCTAACCTGTGGATAAATCTCGCATTGCAGCATGCAGCGCCCGATGCGCGCCTGCGGTTACTTTTCGCACGATTATTTGGTATTGACTGCCGTTGAGCGACCCCATTTTCCCATGACAAACACATTCACCGCCGCCAATACCGCTGCCGCGATAAACGCGCTGACGATGCCGCCGGGCAGATACGCCATAAATGCCGCCAAAAACTGTCCTGAGAAAATCGCCATCGACAGGCGTGCCAATTGCCGACCACGTTCTTGCGGCTGGCTGATTTCCACCGTCATGTGATTGACCAGCGGAATCGACAAACCAAATCCCATACCCAGCAAAATTCCACCGGGCAGGCACAGCAGCATATTCGGCGCAGCAGCAAATTCCAGATGAGCCAGCAGATAACAAATGAACGCCATCACCAAGGTGGCGTAACTGCCGAAACGCTGCGCCACATCCGGCATCATCGCGGCGGCGAGCACCGCCACCAGCGAGACGAAGGAGAGGAAATAACCGATCTGCGCGGCGTTGACGTGCATCGCCGCAAAGCGCTGCGGCAACATAATCACTGCGGTGAAGAAACACATCATCGAGCACACCGCAGCCAGCAAAACCGGGCGTAGCAAGCGATCGCTATTGGTTGAGGGATTGTCTTCCGGCTCAGTTGAAGATGGCATCGGTCGCGGCACAGTGATAGCCACCAGCAGCAACATCAGCCATGCGAACAGATACAGCGCGTAAGGCCAGCGCCAACTGATCGACGCCAAAATGCCGCCGATAAACAAAAAAATCACGCCGCCCAATTCGATGGCCATGCCCTGCCGCGCCATCATTTTTAAACGCGCGTCACCGGCATAAAAGCTGGCGATCAAGCTGGTGCCAGATGCCATGACAATCGCGGTGGCGCAGCCCAGCAGCAGTCGATCAATGACCTGCGGCAGCGCACCCGGCAACCACGCACCGGCTACGCCGAGCAAGCCGTAGCTGAATAAGCCAACCAGCAACAGCGAATACGCGCCCCAGCGATCGATGGCGCGTCCTGCCAGCGGGCCGGCTAAAACCACGCCCAGCGAAGGCAACGTAACCAGCCAGTTCGCTAAATGACTCACACCAAGCTGCGCGGCAATCTCGCTCAATCCCGGCACAATCACGCAGCCGACCATAATCGTTAGGCAACTGACGGCCAGTAAGGTTATCGCACCGACTTTGTTGATGGTTGACATGTTCTTTACCTGCTATCCATTATACGGACAATATACCCATATAACGGACAATTCCGAAAGAACAATTACGCAGGTTATTATTCAGCAAAGGGTTACATGCTATAGTCTTGCCACTTTTTCATCGGCAGAAGAGACAAAAATGGTCGCGGATTCAGAAGGTAACGGTTCTCAGGTCATCGCACGCGCGGCGACAATTTTGCGCGCGCTGGAAGATCAACCGGCTGGATTGTCGATGTCGGCACTGGCGAAGGCCACTGCTTTGCCGCGCACCACCGTGCACCGTTTAGTGACCTCATTAATCACTCAGCAAATGCTGTTGCAGGATAGCGACGGTATCAAACTGGGCCCGGCGCTGGCGCGGTTGGCGGCATCGGCGCATATCGACATTATTGCGCTGGCACAACCGGCGATGGCGACATTAGGCCGCCGCACACGCGAAACCGTGGATCTTTGCGTGTGGCGCGGCAGCCATACCGTGTTGGTGAGTCAGTTTGTATCGGATCAAGAGTTGCGGGTGACGTCGCCGGTGAGCACCGCGTTTCCTTCGCACTGCGCGGCGCACGGCAAAGCGTTATTGGCGCAACAAAGTGATGAAGCGCTTGATGTGTTATTACCGCAGCTAACCGAAGCCCGCACCAGCAATACTTTGCAAACGGGTAAAACGTTATTGGCAGAGATTGCGCTTATCCGCCAGCAAGGTTATGCGGTTGATCGCGAAGAACATGCGCGTGGTGTGTGTGGGATCAGCGTAGCGTTGCAAACCGGTGTCGGCGAACGCTATGCGCTGGCGATTGCCGCACCAGCGTTGCGTTTTGATGAGCAGTTCGCCCATCTGTTAGCGTCATTGTTGCAGGCAAAAGTTGAGATTGAAGCGTTAGTCGCGCGTTAAACCGAATCTTCTTTTTCAATCACCAACACGCGCGCCGTGCCTTGCGGATGCGCCACATGTTCAGTGCCGATGCTGGCGTAAAAAATATCACCGCATTGCAGCATGGCTTTTTTCACTTCGCCCGCTTCGCGATAATGCATCTCCACCACACCATCCAGCACCGCAAACACTTCTTGCCCATCATTGATGTGCCATTTGTAAGGTTGGTCGGTCCAATGCAGGCGCACGCTGGTGCCATCGAAATTAGCGATGTCTAACGCTTCCCAGGCTTTGGCAGGCGTGAAATTTTTACTGTGGGTGATTTTCATAAGTTATCCACGGCAATGAAGGTTGCGCTGATGATACTGATAGCGCCAGATTCATGCGGGACAAGATGGGACGCTTTACGGACAGATAGAAACAGCAAAGCCGCCCGGAGGCGGCCTTAAAACAACATCAGAAATCTTATTTGTACAATTCAGCGGTCATATGAACGCGATTGTTGGTGTTAGCTTCGGTAATTTTATACTGTGCGCCCTGCTGTTGTGCCTGAGCGGCTACTTTTGCTTCTGCGCCATCAAGTGTAGAAGACTCAACGGAGATGCTCTGTGCAAAGCTAGCAGCAGACATCAGTGAAAGAGTAGCGGCAGCAGCGATAGTCAGTAATTTTGAAGTTTTCATGGTCATAATCCTTAATGGTTTGGTTGGTTACGAAGGCTGTTTGCTTTCGATGAAACAATAATAACTCTAGTTATCGTTTCCATATTAACTATTAGTGCGGTAATCGTGATCTTGCTAATAATATCTGCTTCCACAAAAAAGGCCGCCTCGTAAGGCGACCTGTTCTGGCACATCCTTATGCAACCATTCCGTTATTTATACAGTTCAGCAGTCATGTGGACTTTGTTACCGTTGCTGGCTTCCAGAATGCGGTACTGGTCACCATGTTGCTGTGCTTGTGCGGCGATTTTGGCTTCTGCACCGTCCAGCGTGGTTGAAGTGGCTGAAACGGTTTGTGCAAAGCTCGCAGCAGACATCAGTGAAAGAGCGGCAGCAGCGGCGATAGTCAGAGTTTTGATAGTTTTCATGGTCGTAATCCTTTGGTTGTTTGTTGTGAAGGCTGTGCGCCTCCGATGGAAAAAATAATAACCATAGAAACTATTATCAGATTAACTATTAGTGCGATCACGATGATCGGGCTAATTATTCCAGTTGGAGTTGGTTTAGCACCTGACGCACTTCCTCAATGTCTGCCGCTGCCAGCGAACGTAGCGGACGTGGCAAACAATCCTTTTCAGCCAGACCCAAAAGAGCGGCAGCGGCGGCAATAACGCGAATGCTGCCGCCGTGTTTGCTGAACAGCGCCCACAGCGGAGCGAGCCGTTGCGCTTGTTGTTCTACTAAGGCGAAATCCCCCGCTTGTGCGGCATCGGTCATCGCTTTGGCGCTGCGCGGGAACAAGCCACCGCACACCGAATACCATAAATCGCAGCCGGCGATTAATCCGTTTGCGGCAAAGGCATCGCCGCTGACGCCAATACTCACCCTAGTTGGAATCTGTGCACGCAAGCTCTCGACACGCTGCCGCGCGGCGGCCAGATCCGCCGGAACGCCGGGAATTTTGATCGACTGAATATGCGGCAACGCGGCAATGCGCGCGTGCAGCGCATCGGAGAAAAGGGTGTGGCTGGTACCAGGATTGTCATAAATGCAGATCGGTACAGAGACATGTCGCGTGACGTCTTGATACAGGCCAAACACTTCATCATCAGTGAGTTTTTGATAGGCAACGGCGGGCAGCAGCAGTGCACTGGCACCGGCTTGCTGTGCATCGTCTGCCAGACGCAGCACTTCGTCGGTACTGACCGCACCAATGCTGACGATCACTGGAATTTTCTCCGCGTGTTGTATCGCTAGCGTGGCGATGCGCTTTCGCTGTTCACGGGTGAGATAGGCGTAGCTGCCGGTGGAACCGAGCACGCCTAACGAATCCACTTTGGCGGAGGTGAGACGCGCGAGAAGGTTGAGAAAGGCGGTTTCATCAACGCCGGACGCATTGAACGGAGTAAGCGGAAACGCACTAAGTCCTTTGAACATGATTAGCTCCTGATCCTAAACATAACCAGGTCACCATAAACGGCGACCTGGTTTGAAAGGAATCAGAATACTGTTAACTGCGTTTTCTGCGCCACCACCAGAGTAACAGCAGCACGATAACGCCCGCCGCCACCATGCCAATACGCGACAACAGCATCAGCGGTGAAGCTTCACCACCCGCACGCAATGTTGCCACGCGCTCGGCACTGATTTGCATCTGGCTGTGGCCAAAATCCTGCATCACATAATTGGTTACCGAGGCGATCTGCTGATCATTCAACTCACCCGCAAAACCGATCATCCCCTGCTGCTTCTCCGGCCACACGCCTTGCAGAATCGCCATTGCCACGTTATCGGCGTTGGGTTTATCCAGCACCGGATGGTTTTGTAATGCCGGTAAACCGTTCAGACCTTGTCCCGACAAGTTATGGCAGGATGCGCAGTTGTTGCGGTAGATTTGCGCGCCTTCGCCTAATCCCGACCAGGCCGCTGGCGTGTCATCGCCCTGCACTTTGGTTAAGCCTTTTTTTGCCGCAGGCGGATTGGCGTTGCCTGAAGCGGGCAATAAATAGCTGGCGATGGCCTGACGATCGTCTGGCGTCATGCGCGCGAAACTTTTATCGATGGCTTCCAGCATCGGTCCGCCTGCGGTCGCGCCATTGCTGGCATGGCCGGTGGCAAGATAGTCCGCCAGCATTTCTCGCGTCCAATGTGCTTTGCCTTGCAGCGCATCGACGCTGATATCTGGCGCGAACCAGGTTCCCAATGAAGCGCCTTGCAGATTTTTATCCTGCTGCTCAGCCATCAGTAAATTGCGTGGCGTGTGGCAAGTGCTGCAATGGGTCAAACCTTCGACCAAATAGGCACCGCGATTCCACTGCGCAGATTGCGCCGCATCCGGCTGGAACGGTTTGCTATCGAGGAACATTAGATTCCAAGCCGCCATGCTGAAGCGCAAATTAAACGGGAACGGCAACGCGGTTTTTTCCGGCTGCACATCGACCGGCTGCACGCCTTGCATGAAGTAAGCGTACAGCGCCGCCACATCCTCATCCGTCAGTTTGGCATAGGCGGTATACGGCATCGCTGGATAGAGTTGGCTGCCGTCGCCGCGCACACCTTTGCGCAGTGCAGCGGCAAATTGCTGCTCGCTGTAATTACCGATACCCGCCACTTTCGACGGCGTGATATTGGTGCTGAAAATGGTGCCAAGCGGGCTAGCGATAGCATGGCCGCCGCTGAACGGCGCTTTGCCCTCCTCGCTGTGGCACGCGCCACAGTCACCGGCAATCGCCAGATATTCGCCACGTTTGATCAGATTTTGATCCGCCGCTTGCACGGATGTGCACAGCATCAATAACGCAACGGCCGCCAGCCCGCTTTTCCATTGCTTAGCCATGTTGCGTCTCCTGCAAAATTTTGTCGGCGGTACGTAACGCCAATGCCATCGCGGTCAACGTCACGTTACAAGTACCAACGGTTGGCATCACACCAGTGCCAACCATAAATAAGTTAGCGTGGTCGTGTGCACGTCCCCACGCATCGGTAACGCTGGTGGCGGGATCCAGTCCCATCGATAGCGTGCCGGTGATGTGCTGGCGGTTGGAGAATTTGCCGCTTTTGCTATGTTTGATGTTGGTTGCGCCAAGCTTGGCAGCAATCGCGTCATAGCACTCGCGGGTTTTCTCGGTGCCTTTAACCACGTAATCATTCACATCCCAATACAGCGATGGCGTCTGCAAGCCAAGCGCATCTTTGTTATCGCTCAATGTCACGCGGTTGTTAGGATCGGGCAGCTGTTCCAGCGCATTTTTGATGCTAAGACGACGCGCTGCACGGAAACGGATTTGTTCCTGCAATTTTTTGCCGAACAAGCCTTCTGCCAGCACTTCTTTGGTCACTGACGCGACTTGTGAGGCGTTAGAGATGTCGATGCGGAACGGCGCGTGTTGGCTGCGAAAATCGCCGTCACGGAATTGACCAATTGAACATGGGCTCACTGGACCGCGACCCGGCCAGATCTCTTCATCTACATCGAAGGTCACGCCAATCGCCGGGTGATCGCACAGATTGCGGCCCACGTTATCGCGAGCATTGGCGATGCCGTGCGGGAATTTATCGCTCACCGACATCAACAGCAGTTTTGGCGTTTCAATCGCGTTCGCCGCCAGCACGAAGGTCTCAGCCGTGACGCGATGGCTGACTTTATTCCAGTCGTAATAGTTGGCAGCCACAATCTTGCCTTGCGCATCGTGTTCCAACTGATAAACCACCGCTTCAGTGATCACTTGCACGCCGCTGTCTTCGGCTTGCTGCGCCGCTAAACCGCCGTGATATTGCGCATCAATCGGGCATAACGGCATGCAGTTATTGTTGCCGCAACAGGCTGGACGGCCATCATAGCTGTGGCTGTTACGGCCGGTGCTGTCATCCAGCACGGTGAAATCCGGTGCCAAACGCGCGGTAACACGCTGTTGTAACCAGGAAGCCGGTACGCGTTCCATCGGATAAGGTTTGCTGCGCGGCGAACCATTGTCTGGCGATCCACCGACACCGGCGATCACTTCGGCCTGATAGTAATACTCTTCCAGATCGTCGTAGCCGATCGGCCAATCTTTGCCGATACCATATTGGCTGTGTTGACGGAAATCATTCGGCACAAAGCGCCACAGTTGCGCCGCCCAGTGCCAACTGGTGCCACCAAACATGCGGATGTATTGCGCGGCAAACGGATGCGGACCGGCCTGATGCAGATAATCATTCGGTTCCGGCGTATAACGCGGATGCGGTGCCTGCGGCGAGAACGGATACGGCGACATAAAATCAGATTTGAAGGCCGAAACACGGAAGCGTTCAACCAGTTGATCGCGCGCCACTTTCGGGCCGGATTCAAGTAACAACACCGATTTCCCGGCTTTTGCCAAACGGGTTGCCAGCAGCGAGCCGTTGACGCCCGCGCCAATCACCACCACATCGGCAGAATTCTTAGTTTTCATTAACTGCTTAGCTCACTTAAATCAGGGCTGCTGCGCCCAGCTACCACATTCACCGTAAGAAAAACTCGGCGGGACTAATTTGTCATCCACCAGCTGATTCGCCAGCGTATTCACATAGGTGACGTACAGCGCGTGCTGGCCTTTTCCGACCACGCCGTTGTACCAGCCGCCTAAAATCACTTTCGCCAACTTCTCGCTGTCGGCATCAGCAAAGTTCAGACGATCTTGCTGCAACAAATCAGGCTGGCTTTGCAGCAAGGTTTTTAGCTGCATCAAGCTGCCAATAAAGCCTTTCTGCGTTTGGTTCAACGCCTGCAACAGCGCGCGCCCCACGGTGAGATTGAGGCTATCTTGCTGCGTTAACCATCGCGAAACCTGCATCAAGTCATCAAGACCGGCAACAGGCGCGTCAGGTTGAGCAGCGCGTAAACGCGGCAACGGCAGAAGCTGTCCGGCAGCGCTGGCGACAGTCACCAGCCCGACCAGCTTCAACACGCGGCGGCGTGAATAGTGCGTCATGGTAATTTTCCTGCGTAGAGATTGGGCGCAACAATCTGCGCCCGTTAGAAATTAACGTTTACGGCGATACAGCAACCAACCTAGCAGCACGATCACCACCAGCACGCCCGCGCCGACGCCGATCTGCGCCATCAACACCAACGGTGAGGATGGCCCGCCGCGACGGATTTCCGCCACCTGCTTGGGTGACACCGTCACGTCAACATTGCCGTAATGGTGCAAAATCCAGTTCGACAAGGTCGCGACTTGCTGATCATCAAGATGATTAAGCGCATTCGGCTGGGCGCCAAACGGCGGCATAAACACATCGCCCTGCTGGGTTTTGCGTTCCACCCCAAACAGAATCGTGGCGATCAAATTGGATGGATTGTTTTCCGCTGTGGCGCTGTTGTGGAACAGGCTCGGATAGAACGCATCCGACGTGCCTTGCCCACTGCTGCCGTGGCAAGACGCACAGTTACCGGAGAACAAACGCGCGCCTTCATCACTCACTGCCGCGTTAAACGGCTGGCCGCGAAATGCCACCAAATTGTTAGCCGCTTTGCCTTGTTCAAAACGTGATGCGCCGCTGGCAGGTGCATTGCTATCCGCAACGCTGCTCATATATTCGGCCATCGCCGCCACATCATCATGTGAAAGATGCTGGAAGCTGTGGCTGATGGCTTCTGCCATGCTGCCCGCGGCTTGCGCTTTGCCCGCTAAACGACCGGTTTGCAGATAAGTGATCAAATCCTGCTGCGACCATTGCCCAATGCCGCTGACTTTGTTGGCGGTGATGTTCGGCGCAAACCACGGCCCAACCTGCGCACCGGTGAAAGCTTCGCTCTCTTTTTCCTGCATCAGGAAACCACGCGGCGTGTGACAAGTGCTACAGTGCGCCGCGCCTTCCACCAGATAACGGCCGCGATTCCAGCTGTCGCTTTGCGTGGTATCTGGCGTGTAACCCGGCGCTTTCAGGAACAGCGCGTTCCAGAACATCATCGAGAAACGTAGGTTGAGCGGGAATGGCAAATGCGTCTGCGCCGTCGACTGGTCATCCGGCTTTACGCCAGACATGAAATAGGCATACAGCGCATGCACATCGTCATCGGTCAGCGTGGCATACGCGGTGTACGGCATCGCCGGATAGAGATTAGCACCGTCGGCGCGCACGCCTTTGCGCAGCGCCGCGGCAAACTGCTGCTCGCTGTAGTTGCCAATACCGGCGGTTTTCGATGGCGTGATGTTGGTGGCGATGATCTCACCAACCGGCGATTCAATCGCTTTGCCACCGGCAAACGGCTGCCCATGTTCCGTGGTGTGACATGCGGTGCAATCCGACGCCACTGCCAGATACTCGCCCTTCTTAATCAACGCATCATCCGCAGCATGGGCCGCGCCGGTTGCCAGAGCCAAGGCCAGCGCGAGGTGTTTAAGTTGCAACATCATCACGCCTCCTGCGCTTGTTTAACAATCGCATCTGCGGCTTTAAATGCCAGAGCGACCATCGTCAACGTGCTGTTTCCGCAAGCGGTACTCGCCATCGCGCCACCGCCTGGCAGGAACAGATTGCGGTGATCGTGTGCACGACATTCGTTATCCACCACCGAATTGGCCGGATCGTTGCCCATGATGGTGCCGCCCATGATGTGTTTGCTCTGATTGAACTGTTTGGAGAATTTTTTCTCGGTGGCGCCCATCGCTTCGGCAATGCGGTTGGCAATTGGCATCGAATAGTTTTGCAACGAGCGGCGCACATAATCGCCCACGTCATAGTGAATCGCCGGTTTCGGCAAGCCAAGCCAATCTTTCTTATCGCTGAGTGTCAGACGATTATTGGCGTCTGGCAGGATTTCATGTGCCAGCACAATATCGGCGGTGCAGGCGGTCATGCGACGGATCTCTTCATCCAACGCTTTACCGACCAGGCCTTTTTCCAATGCGCCGAAGGTGACGAAGCGATTGCGTGCAAAGTTGTTAAAGCGGAAATAAGCGCCCGCATGCTCCGAGCGGAAATCGCCCTGCGAGGTTTCCATAATGCCGCTGTTCACCACCGGGCCAACGCCCGCCCAATAAGGTTCATCCAGCGTCACCGTCATGGTGATTTGCGGATGATCCATCATATTGCGGCCGACTTGATCCGAGCTGTTGGCGAGACCATTTGGATTACGTGCGTCCGCCGACATCAGCAGCAGTTTTGGCGTTTCTAAACCATTACAGGCGACGATAAACAACTTGCCGCTGACGCGATGGGTTTGCTTGTGCTGATCGTAATAGTGCACCGCTTCGATCTGGTTGCTGGCGTTGGTTTCAATGCGCCACACCACCGCGTTATCGAGGATAGTAGCGCCTTTGGCTTCGAGGCGTGACAGCGCGGTAGCACCATCATATTTCGCGCCAACCGGGCACACCGGCACGCAATTGTTATTGGCGCAGCACGCCGGGCGATCGTCATACGACGTGCCGCTGTTACGCGCTTGCGCGGTAGGAATGTTGTGCAAGCCGAGTTTTTCGCGCACCACTTCGGTAAAGCGCGCTTCGCCGGGACCAAATGGCAGCGCTGGCATCGGATAAGGTTTGGAACGCAGCGGCGGCCATTGCAACGCAGGATCGTCTGGGCCACAGATGCCGAGTTTGTATTCCGCGCGCGCGTAATACGGCTCCAGCGTGTCGTAATCAAACGCCCAGTCGCGTCCAACGCCGTAACGGGTATGCAGTTGCATATCGGCCGGGGTCAAACGCCAGCAGGTACCCGCCCAATGCCAGGTCGATCCACCGGCATAACGCACGTAGCTTTGCGCATAGGAATCGACTCCGCTTAATTGCAGATAACCTTTGCCTGCGCCCGCCGGTTCCGGATGCGGCGCCCAATCGCGCGAGGGATAACACTCGATCGGGTTGCCTTTCGCCGCCAGCGGCAGATTGCGGTAATTTTCCACGATTTCGGCACGCGAAACGCGCGGACCGGCTTCTAACATCAATACCGGAATTCCGGCGTCCAACAGTTGCTCTGCGATCACCACACCGACCACGCCGGTGCCAACGATCACCACAGGTGATTGTGAAGGGGCTGCCATAATTATCTTCTTCTTTCAGGTCAGAATTGCGGTACGGGAAGAACCGGTGTGTTGGCGCGCTGCCAGTTGTTAGGACCACTGATGCCATACGATGGAATGGTGATGGCGTCCAGCGTGGTGTGCCAGGTCAGCGCCTGTTCATAGGCGAATGCCTTCGCCGAGCGCTTAGGCTCAAGGCAACCGGTGTACCAGCCAAAGATGATTTTGTGCGCCAGATCCTGCAACACACCCTGCGGAATCGCTGGGAAGAAATCCTCAACGATCTGCGCGTTATTTGCCTTGGCAATCGCTAACAGATGATTGAGATTTTCCATTAGTGTCGGCTGTTCCAGTTCCAGTAACGCCAGCATGCGCTGGCCTACCGCATCATCGAGTTGATGATTGACCAACAGGCGCGATAGCTGCATGAAAGGAATGAAGTTTTTAGATGAGTCAGCAAAAGCAAAACGCGGTAAGGCTGAGGTAACGAGACCAGCAGCCACGATCACCACGCCGGAGAGCAGCACTCTACGACGTGACAGTTGGACCTCGCCGAAAGGCAGGTCATGCGAAGCACTCATGGTATATCCCTGATTAGTGACATTACTCAAAACCCCCGCAAAGCGGTGGTGAAAACGGCATTTATTATTGGTAGTAACGGTAAATCTATTGATAGTTAACAATCACGCAACGTTACATTAATTCGATAACTCATAGTTACGTTGATTATTAATATAATAAATGGATCTTAAACAAAAGCCATACGTAAATGACGTTTTCAAATCAAGTATGAGTGGAGAAATGCACAATAGTAAGTAGGATCGACGCACTAGATTGCATCGCTTTCGAATTGATTCTGCAGTGAGGATTTCAACATGACGGCATTTTACGAACTTTCGGCCACCAGCCTGGATGGCCAGTCGATCTCAATGCGTGATTACGCTGGCAAGCTGATTTTGGTGGTGAATACCGCCAGCCATTGTGGTTTCACGCCACAATACGCCGGCCTTGAAGCGCTTTACCAGAAGTATGCCGACCAAGGTTTGGTGGTGCTTGGATTCCCCTGCAATCAATTCGGCAAGCAAGAACCTGGCGGTGCCGACGAAATCGCGCAAACCTGCTACGTGAATTACGGCGTGAGCTTCCCAATGTTCGAGAAAGTGGAGGTCAACGGCAGCGCAACGCACCCGATATTTAGTTATCTGAAACATGCCTTGCCTGGCGTGCTCGGTGGGCGAATTAAGTGGAACTTCACTAAATTCCTGATCGGACGCGATGGTAAACCGCTTAAACGTTTTGCACCGATGTCCACCCCAGCGAATATGGAAGCCACCCTCGTTGCTGCGCTGAAAATTTAAAAGCGTTCGCCTTAAACGCGAGACTTGTTAATCGCGTTGTTAAAAGCGCCTTCCCGTTCTGAATCGATCATGACTTGCGTAAAGGCCGAAAGAATTTTCGAATATCGGCGGCCAAAATCTGTGGCTGTTCAAGTGCAGCAAAGTGCCCGCCAGCAGGCATAGATTCCCAGTGCGTCAGGTTATAACCACGCTCCACCCACGAACGTGGTGGCAGGGGAAGTTCAGCAGGAAATAAGGCGACCCCCAGCGGCGGGTAAACACGCTCACCGCTTTTGAAGGCGGCTGGTCTGGCTTTGCCCTCAACGTACATTCTGAATGATGAGCCGATAGTCCGCGTAAACCAATACAGGGAGATGTTCGTCAGTAAGACATCAAGCGGTACAGCACTTTCGAGGTTTCCATGGTTATCTGACCATGCTGCAAACTTCTCCGTTATCCAGGCAGCCAAACCCGCTGGCGAGTCATTTAAACCGGCAGCAAGACTCTGCGGTTTGGTGCTCTGTAACCGGCTATAGGCCGCATTTTCATTACTCCACGTCTGAACATAATCCAGATACTTTTGCTCTTGTTCCGTCACTGGCGGTTCAGTGGCACTAAGCGGAGGAGCATAGGAGCCCGGAATATAATTGAGATGAATGCCCGTAACCGCCTGCGGATATCGGTACGCCAACCACGTCGAAACACCCGCCCCCAGATCACCGCCCTGCGCGCCAAATCGCTGGTACCCTAATCCATTCATAAGTGCTTTCCATAGCGCGGCCACTTCGTATGAGCCAGTGCCCTTTTCCGTGGGAATAGATGAAAATCCATAGCCTGGCAATGACGGGATCACCACATCAAAGGCATCAGCCGGGTCCCCGCCATAAGCGCCGGGATCGGTCAGCAAAGGAATGAGTGACAACATTTCCACAAATGAGCCAGGCCAGCCGTGCGTCAGTATAAGCGGCATCGGGTTCTGCCCGTTTCCACGCTGGTGAATGTAGTGAATGCTGTGACCGTTGATGTTGGCTTTAAAATGGCTAAAGGCATTAAGCCGCCTTTGCTGCTCACGCCAGTCAAACTCTTCCGCCCAGTAGTTCACCACGCGTTTTAAAAGAGCGTGGCTAATCCCTTCGTTCACGTTTGCGTTGAGATCTTCAAGCCAGCGCGTGTTTTTCAGTCGCAGATGTAGATCAGCAATTTCCTCATCTGGCACGTTGATTTCAAACCGTTCCACGTTCATTGCGCTTGGCCTTATTGATGGTGCTGAAGAAGTAAATCAGATAAACATCATCATAGCTTGAACCGCACCAAAGGCGCTCTGTTAGCCAGATCACAGAGTCGATTAGGTCAAAATAATCTTCTATACCTGCGTGGGTTGATTCGTTAATGAGGGCTCAAAAGCAATGAAAGTGAGTGAGGAAGCATTACACAGAGCTGGATTCACAGCTTCCGATCTGAAAAAGATTCGTAATAATGTGGATAGCTATGGCGGTACGCTGGGTGAAGCCATTCAAAGCCTTGCGAACCGATTTAAGGTTGTTCTTTGGATCAATTTGGCCTGTATCGCAGTATTTCTTTGGGTACTGTTTACCCATGACCGACTCTATGCTCTATCAGTCGGCATTGGGCTGTTGCTCACCATGCTGATTGTGGCCTTTATCCAACCTCCGCTACTTTCGTTTAAATCCTGGCGCTACTGGAAGAAAAATCGCCACTAACGGCTGTCATGGTTGATGGTCAACAGATCAAACACGGAAAGCATCAAAAATATTCGCAGTGCTGACGTGCATCTTGGATTAAAGATTAACCACACCCTCCACCCAAGATTTTTTCCTTCCTTTGCCTGCATCCTTGAAAGTAAAGTGGTAGCCCTTCCTATTGAAAAAATATTTTCCTATTGGACCATCAGACTTATTTCCATTTTTTTATGCGTTAACAATACCAGTCAGCTCAATCTTTCATAAACTATTAGCGGTAGATGTTGTCATCCTTAGATAACCGAGAGGTTATCGATTGCGGATTTTTTGAGACTTATCTGACAATCACAGATTGTTAGCACAATATAAGGAGAAATAATGCCGTTAATTTTTGGTGAGTTATCTGGCGCTCCAACTTGGGTGCCTGCTGTATTGCTCGTCACCCTCTCTTTAATCGTGGGTTTTCTCGCCCGATTCCTGCTCTTACGCTTTATCCGCTACTGGCAGAATCGTGATAGGAAGCTCTTCAAATCACTTGAAAAACATTTGCGCGGATCGATGTTTTTATTCATTCCCTTACTGCTGATTAATGTCGGGGTAAGTTACGTCAATGTTAGCCCAGACTCGCTCTCCTTTATTATTACTACGCTGAACATATTTATTATATTGTCATTGTGTTCCGTTTTAATTCGCCTGACGAATGTCGCGCAGGATATGTTATTTATCCGCTATGACATCAACCTGTCTAATAATCTTCGTGCGCGTAAAATTCGCACGCAAATCATCTACGTTAAAAAGGTCGCGATTGTCATTCTGGTCTCCTTTTGCCTGACACTGATTTTGCTGAGCTTTCCTGGTGTACGAAAATTCGGCACGACGATCCTTGCCGGTGCTGGCGTGGCGGGAATCATCATTGGCTTTGCCTTGCAGAAGTCGCTGGTTAACCTGTTTGCAGGCATTCAGATTGCCTTTACGCAACCGATTAAAATTGATGATGCGGTGGTAGTTGAAAATGAGTGGGGTTGGATTGAGGAAATAAACCTTACTTACGTGGTGGTGCGTATCTGGGATCTGCGACGCCTGGTACTACCCATTACCTACTTTACAGAAAATGCCTTCCAGAACTGGACGCGTAATAACGCGCAAATATTGGGCTCGGTGTTTCTCTACCTTGATTACTCCATGCCTTTGGAACCATTGCGCAAGCATTTTGAAAAAGTGCTCAGTGAAACCAAGTTGTGGGATCAACAAACTCAGGTGCTGCAGGTGACGGACACCACAGATAAAACCATGACCATTCGTTTATTGATGACCGCACAAAATTCGCCTACAGCCTGGGATTTACGCTGCCATGTGCGAGAAAAAATGATTGAGTTTGTTCAGCAAAATTACCCGCAAAGCCTGCCTCGTCTGAGGGCGACATTGACAGAGGCTGGATTGGATAAGCCAGCAGATTAACGCTGTAAATGTAAGGTGCGCATTATTGCGCACCGGCACATCGGTCACCATAAATGGCGACCCTACGACGAGGCAAGGTTTTGTAGGGTCGCCATTTATGGTGACCGGCAGTTTATTATCGGCTCAAGGTGGCATTTAACGCTTCAATTGAAGTTTCCAATCCCGCTTCCACGCTCATGGTGAGATCTTCCATTTCCAGCGACACATCACCATCGTAGCCGGTCATACGCAGCACCGAGAAAAACTCCTTCCACCACTTCAGATCCTTACCGCAACCCACCGCCACATAATTCCACGTGCGGGTTTTTGTGTTGGTTACCGGCTGATATTCCATCAATCCATCGATATCCGCCAAACCGCGTTCGATACGGGCATCTTTGCCATGCACATGGAACACCGCACCTTCCAGCGCGCGCGCAGCCGCAATCGGATCGGCGCCCATCGCAATCAGATGCGACGGATCAAGGTTGATGCCAATCATCTCATCCACCGCATTGCGCAGGCGCAGCAGCGTTGATGGGTTGTACACCAACTGGCTTGGGAACTCTTCTAATGCGATCTGCTGGATACCGTGCTGTTTGGCGTGCTGTACAAACTTTTTCCACCACGGAATCGCCACCTGATTCCACTGATAATCGATTACGCCCGGCATGTAATCCGGCCATGAAACGGTTGACGTGATCCAGTTCGGCACCTTATCTTCCGGCCCGCCGCCCGGCAAACCGCTCATCATCACGATCTTCTTCACACCCAGTTTGGCGGCCAATTCGACGGTGCGATAACTGCTGTGGCTGTGAGCCTCGCCCAATGCACCCGGCGCCAACGGGTTGCCCGAACAGTTCAAGGCGACGATGCGCATATCGCGGTCGGCCAGCTCTTTTTTGAATTGCTCCAGTTTTTCCGGTGAAGCCAATAATGCTTCTGTTTGCACATGCGGGCATGGCGACCAACCGCCAGCCGTCATCTCTACGCCGTTAATACCGTAAGCTTTGACTTTATCCAGCATCGCAGTAAACGATAAATCCGCCAGAACGTCGGTACACAATGCAAGTTTCATCTATATTCCTCGGAGAAAATTACGCTTTGGTAAATTGCTCAATAAATTCTTGTTTATTGGTCGCGTTAGCTAATAAGGTGGTTTTCACTTCATCACCCAATAAGTCTGCAATATCCGTTAGTACCTGAATATGTTCATTCGCGGTCGCGGCAACAGCCACCACTACAAACGCCACTTTGCCATTTCCCCAGCTGACGCCATGCGGAAACTGAAATACCTGAAATCCGGTTTTAATCACCTGATCGATATTCTCTTTCGCGCAATGTGGAAAGGCGATACCGGCGCCAATATAGGTCGATACGTTTTTTTCGCGCGTCAGCATGCCGTGTAAAAAACCGGATTTCACATAGCCGGCTTTTTCTAACGCATGCGCCGCAAGCTGAATTGCTTCAATTTTATTCGCGGCCTCGCATTGCAAATGCAAAGCCTCTGCTGTTAATTGCACCATTATTTATTTCCTTACTGACTCGCAATGGAAATGAATTAGCGATACAGCGCCGGTTGTTCAGGAATAGCTACCCGATGTTTTTCGCCGTCTTTTAGCGAAGCTAAACCGGCATCGCACACCAACGCCACTACATAGCCGTCCCACGATGATGGCCCGCTCATTTCACTCCCGGCTTTAACGTTATCCACGAAATGCTGCACTTCGCGATCGTAGGCGGTGGCAAAACGTTCCATACAGGTTTGCGCAATATGATGCGCATTGCCGTGGCGCGAACGCGTGCTGATGGTTTGTTGCTCGGTTAAAGCCGCAATTGCCTCTTCGCCAATCACTTCGCAACGAATGTCGTAGCCGTAATGGCAATTCACAAACAACTCATCGTCAATGCGCACACCCGATTCGGTCTCAAAAATCACGATCAGTGGATCTTGCAGATGTGGCAAGGCGCGACGCGTCTTTTTACCCGGTTTATCCACGCGTACTGAGGTGATGTTTTCATTGAGTAGATAGCGAATGATATCGATTTCGTGCGTGGCAGAATCGTTAATCGCCATTTCCAGCGTATAGCTGTCTGGCACTGAAGGATTACGGTGTGCGCAGTGAATCAACATCACTTCGCCCAATTCTCCGCTGTCCAACGTTTGTTTTAGCGCCTGATAGCCGGGATCAAAACGGCGCATAAAGCCGAGCTGCAGCAGCCGTTTTCCCGCTTTCACTTCTGCCGCAATAATTTCCTGTGATTCATCCGCGGTTGGCGTCAGCGGCTTTTCACAAAATACCGGCTTGCCCGCATTAAACGCCGCCAGAATTTGCGCTTTATGTACCGGTCCAATTGAGCAAATAAATACCGCATCGACTAATTCAGAATTAATCATTTCTTCGGCATCATAAAACGCCGTGGCATGATATTCGCTGGCGATGGCATCTGCCGCCGCGCGATTAATATCGCAAACCGCCGTGACCTGCGCACCGGAAATCACCTGCTGGAATCGTTTCAGATGATCGCGACCAATCATGCCCAGACCAATTAAGCCAATTTTGACAGTCATTTAAATATCCTCAGTAATTAAAAACGAAATTTCTTTTCGATTTGCTCTAATGTTAGGCCACGTGTTTCCGGCAGATATTTCACCAACAAAATAAGCATGATGACGTTGCTGGCACCAAAGAAGCCAAATGTCATGCCGCCGCCATAATGATTAAGTAGGAACGGGAAGATCGATTGGATGATGAAATCAAATATCCACAAACCAAATACCGCAAAGCCCATGCCGACACCGCGCATTCTTAACGGATAAATTTCTGCCAACATCAACCAAAATACCGGGGCAATCCAGCCTTGCATAAACACCAGGAAAACCAGCATCAAGCCGAGAATAACGTAAGGTGCGTTGGCGAAATTGGCGTGCAAGCTTTCAACGCCGTTGACGGTTTCGGTGTGGAAAAAGTAGTTAAATGCCAAACCAATGGCGACCAAACTCAACGTGACGCCCGCCTGCCCGGTGAAGAACATTCGGCGGCGCGAATGTTTGCCGATTAGCGCCATCCCCAACAGCGTTGCCAGCACCGAAATAATGCCGTTCGCCACAGCGCCGGTTACCGCCGCCGCATCACCCAATCCGGTGGCTTTAAGTACGGTTGGCGCGTAATACATGATGGTATTAACGCCGGTGACGCGCGTAGCCAGCACAATCATTAAGCCAATCAGCACCAGTTGAATCACCCAGCGATGCTTCAACTCGTCGAGCAAATTGAATTTCACCGCGTCGGCTTTCACAATTTGCTGAATCTCTCTGACTTCGCGATCGACCTCTTCCGGCAGTCGCAAGGTTTTTAATACCTTGACGGCTTTATCGGTTTCACCACGACGAATAAAGAAGCGCGGTGATTCCGGCATCATTAACATGCCAATCCACAATAGCGCGCCGGGTAAAGCGGGAATCGCTAACATAATGCGCCAGTTGTGTTGCATTTCTGGATAAAGATTAACGATGGCGGCATTGACCGAATAAGCAAGAAATTGTCCGGTAACGATCATCAGTTCATTAACGGTGACCATCTTTTCACGCTGATCGGCGCGCGCCAGTTCAGAAATATAAATCGGCACCGTTACCGATGCGCAACCCACCGCTAATCCCAACACAAAGCGCGCCACTATCATCGATGGCACATCCCAGGCAAACGCGGTGCCTAATGCGCCGAGCATGAATATTGCCGCCACCCATAAAAGATTTTTACGTCGCCCTTGTTTATCGGATAAATAGCCGCCGCACAATGAACCCAGCGCCGCACCGAATAACAGGAATGAAGTAATAAAACCTTCCTGCGTTGGGGTTAGATTTAAATCATACTTCATAAAAATCAGTGCGCCGGAAATAACCCCAGTATCATAACCAAAACACAATCCACCAATTGTTGAGACGAGAGTAATCAGCCGCATGCGCTGCGGATTTTGCAGGTTCGTTTTGTTATACATAGCTGTTCCATCTGGTTTTAAGATAATACCGTTACAGGCCGTTTATTTCGGTCAGTTACAGACTGCTAATTACTTCAGCCGGAATCAGAATTTAATTATCGCGATTTGTTTTTACAGAAAGCGTTTGCCCGCCCTTATCGTTACGACAACGTTATACCGAAGTTAAATACAAACACCAGTCGCGACTCAGCGCCTGATTTCACGGCGTGCTGGCGATCAAATAAATAATCGATAAAGCACGTTATGCAGTGATCGTTATCACACTGGAGAATTGGCGCGTTGACAAAGCAAGATTGGAGATAGATTAAAACAGGCTTTTTGTCTCTATTTTTTGCTAGCAAGCAGGGATGCAAGCTTATTGCGACACGAAAGAATGTTGCGATAATTTTAATGAGGTTAATAAAAAGCAATATTGATGATTACGCACGGTCTGAACTCATGCCAGAATAGCGGCATCCTCAAAGGAGAGATTATGATCACTTTTTGCCTGAACGAGCATCCCTCTGCACGCGGCTTCGACAACAATCTGCGGCCGCGCTTGAGCTTTATCTGCCGCGCTGAAGGCCCAGAAGAAGCCATTCCACGGGTGATGCATAAGCATGACGATCGCTTTGAGGTGATGTTTATCCGCGCTGGTCGCGGCATTTATAATATTGATGGACGCGGCTACAACGTTAAACAAGGCGATTTACTGCTGTTTAATGCCAACGTATTACATGACGAAAATCCAGACGCGACGGAAGATTTACTGATTTATAGCTGCGGCGTTGAGCAGTTAAAAATTGATGGTTTACCGATGAATGTGCTTACCCCGCGCAATCAAACCGCGGTGATGCCGAGCGGTGAGTTTTATCAGGAGATTTGCCAACTGTTTGATCAAATGTGGTCGCACGTCAGCAGTAAGCGTTTATACAGTTCTGAAATGGGCGATCATTTATTAGGCGTGTTATTGCTGCTATGTCGTAATATTTGGATTGAGAATAAGCAGGAACAAGAAAGCAGCAATACTTTGTTAGGTCAGCGCATTAAAGATTATATCGATAACCATTATAAAGAAGACATTGCTCTCAGTTCAATTACCGCCGCCATGAACATGAACCAATTTTATCTGGCGCATGTTTTTAAAGCGTATTCCGGCTATTCACCCAAACAATATCAAACGCGCCGTCGCATTGGCGAAGCACAAAATTTATTATTAAGTACCGAATTAGGCGTGACGGAAGTGGCGAATGCGGTAGGTTACGATAACGTGAATAATTTCCATCGTATCTTTCATAATTTGGTCGGTCATCCGCCAGCACGTTATAAGAAGTTTTGGCTTACTGGACAAATAAAATCGTAGGGCGGCGATACAGCCGCCCTGCTGCCCAGCCTTATTTCAATGCGATACGCGCAATCTGATCCTGTCCTTTAGTGGAAGAGTCTTTATTGAACTCGGCTTTCAACGTGACATACAACGTGTTGTTGTCCGGTCCAATCAGCAAGCTATTTGGATTATTATCAAACGACCAGCTGTTCTTTACCGCATAAGTGGTGGCATCCAATTGCAGCACTTTCTTCGATTCGCGCTGGCTGATATACAGCTCATTACGCTTGGCGTTGAATTTAATGCCCAATGCATCGCCTGCAATACGTTTAATCACTTTTCCGCTGCGCTCATCAAATACCAGCGTCGCTTTGCCCTTGGAATCATCGGTCACAAATAGACGACCGGTGGCAGGATCTTCTGCCATGTTCAGGAACAGATATTCTTTGCCATCGCCCGCAGTCCAGCGTTTTTCGATTTTATGCGTGCGTGGGTTGATCACCAGAATTTCGCCTGCGCCATTAGTGGCGTAAATGCGTTCGGTCAGAGGTGAATAGATAATCCCGGTGACCCACTTGCCTGCATTTTTAATCGTGGCTTTCAGCTTGAAAGTTTTAACATCCACCACTGAAATGTAGCCAGGATCCGCTACACGACCGACATACAATTCGTTACCGTGCCACAACACTTCACGTGCGCCCGCCGGATATCCTTCTTTGTCCTTTTTGCCTGGGAATACCAAACGTTCAAGCACTTTGCCGCTTTGCGCATCCACTTTCGAGATGGCGCCATCCAGCGAGTTAGTGGTGTAGAAAACGTTGCCCTGCTCATCAATTGCGGTGCCGAAGTTTTTCAGATCGGTATGCGTCTGACCTTTCGTTTCCAGGCTGGTTGGATCGAGGCGATAAATCACGCCACCGTTAACGTCTTTGAAACTCTGCGCGCTGGCAACATAAAGCGCTTTCGCAGCTGGAGAATAGGCCATTTCGTACAGACCATCGCCCAAGGTGCGTTGTGTGACTGCGGTATCGACAGGTTTCTTAGTTTCAGCTGCGGTAGGCGATTCGGCTTTTTTAGCAGGTGCCTGGCAAGCCGTCAGGCTGAATGCAGCAACAATCGCTGCGGCAACGGCGGCTTTGCGCGGGCTAAATAACGATTTCATGCTCAACTCCATCAATGGATGAACGACTCCGTTACGCGAGCACGCGCACGGAGGAGTACAAGAAGAATGAGAATCATACGCATTAGCATACAGGAAGCAACTTTCTTGTTAGTTAACCTCATCCCCCACCCGCTTTTTGCTCTAAATCACATGCCATCAAGTCTTTAAAAATTGTCAATCCGCCCTGCGATCCCACCCTGAATTCCGTAAACAACAGCAATTAACCGGTTAATTTACGTCTTATTATATTGATTAATAAAATGTTTACATATTGTTTCAATTGCCGATAAAACCTCGCAAGATTATTTAAAGCAAATGATTATCATTAGCTTTCTCAACAAATATCAGTGGCGCATTGTATGCCATTCCCCTGCCCCTGCCCCAGCCCCAGCATCGGCATCGGCATACACGGAAGTGGCAGACAAATACAAACGAGGCAGCAAAGCCTCAATTAAAATTATTTTCAGGGAATGTTTATGAAAACCTTTAACGTCTCATTGCTGGCGATGGCGATTCACGCCTTGTTGATCCCCGCAATGGCACAAGCCGCCGCAACCAGCGACGAAGATCAACAAGACTTAGTGGTTAACGCCGACACCAATGGCAATGACGACAGTGAAAAGCAGGATTACGCAGTGAAAACCACGCGCGCTGGCACCAAATTGCTACTGACGCCGCGCGATGTGCCGCAATCTCTCAGCGTGGTGACGCAACAGCGCATGCAGGATCAAAATCTGCAATCAGTAAATGATGTGCTAACCAATGCCACCGGCATCTCCACCAATCTGATCGACAGCGAACGTTCGGAATACTATTCGCGCGGCTTCAAAATCAGCAATTTCAGCTTTGATGGTATTCCCACCTCAGTTAATGACAGTTGGAACTACGGTGATGCCGCTTCCGATACTGCGATTTACGATCGCATTGAAATCGTGCGCGGTGCGACCGGTTTGATGACTGGCGCGGGCAGCCCTTCTGCCTCAATTAACATGGTGCGCAAACATGCCGACAGCAAAACGTTCACCGGCACGGTTAGCGCCAGTTACGGCAGCTGGAACAAACAGCGTTACGTTGCCGACATCTCATCACCGCTCAATCAGGATGGCAGTTTGCGTGGTCGCGTGGTAACAGGTTATAGCGATGAAGACAGTTGGCTCGATCGCTACCACAAAACCAAAAATTTTCTGTACGGCGTAATTGATGCCGACATCAGCGAACACACCACGCTGTCATTGGGCTATGACTACGAAGATGCCAATACCGGCAATCCAACGTGGGGCGGCTTGCCGATGTTCTACAGCAACAACGCCACCACACATTACGATCGCAGCCTCAATTCCGCCGCAAACTGGGCGCGCTACAACACCAACTCCCGCAAAGTCTTCGCCGATATCGACCACAATTTTGATAACGGTTGGAATATCCACGTCAATGGCACGCACGCGGAGAATACTTTTAACGACAAACTGCTGTATGTCACGGGCTATGCCGATCAGGACAGCGGTGAAGGTGCCACCGGCTACGGCAGCATGGATCGTGGCAAGCGTCAGATGGATTCGTTCGACGGTTACGCCAGCGGCCCATTTGAGCTATTAGGACGCCAGCATCAATTAATGGCTGGCGTAAGCTACAGTCGTCAGCACAATGCCACCTATAGCCAGGATGGCGTGACCGACCTTGAAAACTACGATATTGCAGCCAGCGATATGGGCATTTTCAACAACAGCTGGAATGGCAATATTGCCGAGCCGCAATGGCAAGGCTGGTATCTGAATGCCAACGACACCATCCGCCAAAAATCCGCTTACACCGCCGCCCGCTTCTCGTTGGCCGATCCCTTGTCGTTGATCATCGGCGCGCGCTACACCCAATGGAGCACCAACGGCAGCAGCGGCGATATGACCAAAAACAACACTACGCCGTACGCCGGATTGGTGTACGACATCAACGATACGTGGTCGGCTTATGGCAGTTACACCTCGATCTTCCTGCCACAAACTTACCGCGATACCAGCGGAAAATACCTGGCGCCGGTCACTGGTAAAAGCTACGAAACCGGTTTGAAATCAGCGTGGTTTGATGGACGATTGACAGCCACGATGGCGATATTCCGCATTGAGCAGGATAACGTGGGTCAGGCTATTGATGGGGTTTATCTCAGCGGCAGCGAACAGGCTTATGCGCCAGCGAAAGGGGCGATCAGTAAAGGTGCGGAGTTTGAGCTAAATGGCGCGTTGACGGACAATCTACAACTCACTTTTGGCGCAACACGTTATGTAGCGCGCGATAAACTGGGGCGCTTTAACAGTTATCAGCCGCAAACCTCATTCAAATTGTTTACCCGCTATCAATTGCCGATGATGCCGGATTTAACCGTGGGTGGCGGGCTAAACTGGCAGAATCGTGTCTTTGAGGATGCGACGAATGCATCAGGTGATACCGTACGCGTGTATCAAGGGAGCTTCCCACTGGCGTCGCTGTTTGCGAAATATCAGGTCACGAAACAAGTGGCGGTACAAGCTAACGTCGATAACCTATTTGACCGCGAGTATTACAGCTACATGAACAGTTATGTTTATGGTGCGCCGCGCAGTTTCTCAATCAGCGTTTCGTATCAGTTTTAATCCATTAGGTGGCTGTAAAAGGCCACCCAACATCACACCTTATTTTTATAATTGAAACTGATCTGCGAATTTTGCTCTTTCGGTAAGCGGCGGGCTTCTAAATAAACTGATTTCCAATACGGATTATTCAGCGACGAACGCATTACGCCCTGGCTAACGGATGCGTGCAGGAACTGGTGATCGGTGTCATAAAAACCGACGTGCAGCTCGCGCTTGATACGAAAGAACACCAAATCACCGGGTTGCAAATGCGCTTGATCAACCGGTTTGCCCATGGCGATTAATTCTTTGGTGGTAACGCGATCCATTGGAATATTGAAACGATCTTTCAGCGTGCGCCAGACAAAACCTGAACAATCCACGCCGGTTAATTGCGTACCGCCCCACTGATATTTGGTGCCTTCCCACGAATGCATTTGATCGTGCAGTGCCGCGATCACCGGAATCAAATCCGGCTGCTTGCCACCGTCTGCGGAAGTATCCACGCTTTCATCGGCTGGCGCATGTGAAGACTTTGATGAACATCCTGCCAGAGCAAAAAGGAACAGGCAGGCAATAACTTTGGTGGCCGCAGAATTGATCATGTGATGATGTTTTCGCTGAGGGAGACGGTGTTTAGAGACTTATACCGTAAAAAAGTTGCAGAAATAAATAGCTGCGCACTGAAAACTTTTAATTGCGGAGGGTTTTTACCTAAGTTTACGTAACGGTAACATCTTGTATTTGAGTTAAAAATCTATATTTCGAGGCAGGTTTAACTGAGCGGAGATTATTTAACCGTCAATCTGTGCTGATAATTTATTCTGCACCGATGTCACGACATCAGTGCAGAATTCTCTTAGCGTTTGGCTTGATTACGTAACGGTGATTCAGGCAGGAACAGCGACAATATAAATGCGAGCAGCATAACGCCCGCCGCCATTTGGAATGCCGCGTGTACCGCGTCACCAAATACCTGTAAATAAGCTTGCTGCACATCATTCGGCAAATGATGCACCGCAACCGGATCTAACGCGCGGGGTAACTCCTTGCCCTGCTCCACCAGCGTAGTCAGTCCCGATTTCAACACCTGACTAAATACCGCGCCAAACAATGCCACGCCAATCGAACCGCCGACTGAACGGAACAGCGTCACCGACGAAGTAGCTACGCCGATACTGTCCGGCGTTACGGTGTTCTGCACCGCCAGCACCAGTACTTGCATCACCATCCCCATGCCCATTCCCAACACGCAGGCAAACAGGTAGATGTGCCACAGCGGCGCATCCAACGTCAGCGTGGTCAGCAATGCCATACCAATGGTCGCTAACAGAGTGCCGAAAATCGGGAACAGCCGATATTTGCCGGTGCGGCTTATAATGCGCCCGCTGATAATCGAGGTAACCAACAATCCGCCCATTAATGGCAGCAACTGCAAACCGGCTTCGGTTGGTGTAGAGCCTTTCACTACCTGCAAATAGAGCGGTAAAAACGTCACGCTACCAAACAGCGACATCCCAACAATAAACGCCATCAAACTGGCGAGTGAAAAGCTGCAATTGCGGAACAGCGACAACGGAATAATCGGTTCCCATGCGCGACGCTCCTCATAAATAAAACCGATCACGCCAATTAAACCAAAGGCCAGCACGCACCATAAAATCGGATCAGACCACTCACGCAGCGTGCCACCTTCGCTGGTGAACAGCGTAATGCCAACTAACGCCAGACTGAGAAACACCGCGCCGGGATAATCGATTTCATGCGGCTTGCGCTTGTTATCGGTTTTGAACACCGCGTTGATGATCACTAAAGCGAACAAACCCAGCGGCAGATTGATATAGAAAATCCAGCGCCATGAGGCGTGCTGCACGATAAATCCGCCCAGCAGCGGGCCGATCACCGTAGCGAGGCCAAACACGCCGCCGAACAAGCCCTGATATTTACCGCGATCCTGCGGTGGAATGACGTCGGCCACCGCCGCCATACTCACCACCATCAAACCGCCGCCGCCCAATCCTTGCAGCGCACGCGTAAAGATTAACTGCTCCATATTTTGCGCCAGCCCGCACAGCGCTGAGCCAATCAGGAATAGAATCACCGAGATTTGCAGCACGGTTTTGCGCCCGAACAGGTCGCCAAATTTACCGTACAGTGGCACCACAATGGTCGATGCCAGCATATAGGCGGTGACGATCCACGACAGGCGATCTAGCCCGCCCAACTCACCAACGATGGTTGGCAAGGCAGTAGAAACGATGGTTTGGTCTAATGCAGACAGCAGCATGACCAGTAATAAAGCGCCCATCAGTAAGCGGACTGAAGGAGGATTCTCCTTCTCGCTGGTCGATTGCGGCGCGAGTGTTTGGGGTTTCATAACAGACACCGATTGAAATTAATTAAATACACAATTAATATTGAGCGCAGTCTGACACGAATCAAGCAAGCGAGTAAAGATGACCGCACGAAAAGTCCCTGAAGATGAGAAAACCACAGCCGCCAAACCGCGCCGTCCCGGCAGGCCGCGCGGTGGTGCGATCAACGTGCAGCAACGTGAATTGCTGCTGGATATCACACTGGCGCTGTATGCCGAAAATGGCATCGGTGAAACCTCATTGAATGCGATTGCGCGCAAGGCGGGCGTGAGTCCGGCGATGCTCAATTACTATTTTCAGTCGCGGGAAAGTTTGCTGGATATCGTGGTTGAAGAGCGGTTTTTACCGTTGCGCCAGCGCTTAGTCTCGCATTTCACGAATGATCCGCGTGACCCTGTCACCACTTTCAGCGCGTTCATCCGCGAAGTAGCGGATATTGTCAGTTCGAATAGTTGGTTTGCGCCGTTGTGGATGCAGGAAGTGATGCAAGGTGAAGGCGGTTTAGGTCAGCACATCAAAAAACGTTTTGGCCACGGTGAACGTGATGAAGTGAAAAAGCTGATTGAAGGCTGGCAGCAACAAGGTCTACTCAACGCGGATTTGGAACCGCAACTGCTAATGACGTCGATTCTAAGTCTGGTGCTGGTGCCGTTTACCCGCTTTGCCAACGATCCCGCTTTTAACCGCGAAATCATTGTGCAGCATACGTTGAGTTTGTTTTGTCGGGGGATACGGCCGACGAATCAGATCTAAGTCGCTCTCAACATACAAACGGCCAGCGATAAATCTGGCCATGTTACGTAAGAGAATTGATCATCTTGCAAAACATGATTACTCAATAACCAATTGTACTTTTTTCCCCATCGCCGCAATCATGCAAACCAAAGAATCTATTGTGAACTTCTCCGTTTTTTGATTTACCACATCAGATACTCGGGGCCTGGAAACATGCAAAATTTTCGCTGCATCAATTTGTTTGTGCCCACTGAAAGATATCCATTCAGCAATTTCCTTCATGAGCTGTTTTTTGAGTTCGTCGGCCCGACTGATCTCATGCTGAGATTGCGCAAGAAGAGCATCCGCTTCACTTCTCTCGAAACCGAGATCAGCAAAAACATTGCCACCGACGTTGGTCTTGTGTCGCGATGAAGTATCAATATCATCGGTCATAGTAATTTTCTCCGCTCTTCAACAACTACCTTGTAACGTTCCGAAATGGTCTTCACATCTTTTGGGCTAGTTTGCTGGGTCTTTTTATTGAAAGCATGTAAAACATAAATAGCCTCTGCAAATTTAGCAACATAGACAACTCGATACTCGCCATCTTCACCTTTAATTTTGATTTCAATTACACCTGCCCCCCAGCGGTTAACAGGTTTGAAATTAGTTGGGCTATGTCCGTGCTGCACCTTATTAAGCTCAAAACCCACTTCCTTTTTTACGTCCTGTGGAAAAACTTTCACATCCTCCAGCGACGTTCCTCGCCAATCGATTATCTTTTCATCCATTGCATTATGCCCCACACGAATCCGTGTGCGTATAAAATATTATACACACCCTATTCAAGAGAGCACAAATAACAGCCAATAAACCAAACTGTGAAAACGAGGTTCGTCGCAATCAACATTAGCGGTAAAGTTTACAGCTAATCCTAACGATGGATGCCGTGTGCATCAGCGCATCAGCCTGAAGTGCTCGTAAAAAATATTTTTCACCTCAACCGAAACTTTCCTCCCCGCCCCAGCGAACTGCATTAATGAGTCACCCAAATCGGAACTCCCCTACTTCGCAGGAGCAGAAAATGAAACGCATGAAATCCCTTGTTTGTACCCTGAGCATTACCGCCGCGCTGGGCTTATCGGCATTTAACGCCGGTGCCGCATTGCCGGTGGGCGCGAAAGCACCTGACTTCCAGTTGCAAGGTGCGCTGGCGGGTAAACCAATGACGTTCTCGCTGCAAAAAGCTCTCCAGAAAGGCCCGGTTGTTCTTTACTTCTTCCCAGCGGCGTTTAGTGCCGGTTGTACCATCGAAGCACACGATTTTGCTGAAGCCACCGATAGCTTTACCAAAATGGGTGCCACTGTTGTCGGCGTTACCGCCGGTAATACCGATCAGGTCAGCGATTTCTCCAAACTGGAATGCCGCGATAAGTTTGCAGTAGCAGCCGATCCCGGCGCGAAAGTGGCGGCACAATATGAAACCACCATGCAGATGAAAGGCAAAACCTTGTCGGATCGCACCTCGTACGTGATCGCGCCAGATGGCAACATTCTGCTGAGTTACACTGATAGAAACCCTGAAACGCATATCGCCAAAGCGATGGACGCCGTGAAGCAATACGACGCATCTCATCCGCAAACTAACTAAGCAAAGAGGCCAGCGATGTTAACCGCCATGCTGGCCGCCTTTATTGGCGGCATCATTCTCAACTTAATGCCCTGCGTGTTTCCGGTGATCTCGCTGAAAGCGCTGGGTTTATTACGTCACACAGATAATGCTGCGAATGCGCGGCGTGAAGGTTTGGGCTTTTTACTCGGCGTGGTCGTCACCATGATGGCGCTGGCCGGTATATTGTTGGCAGCCCGCGCTGGCGGTGCCGCCGTTGGCTGGGGTTTCCAGCTGCAATCGCCATTAGTTATTGCCTTGCTTTCGCTAGTAATCCTTGCCGCTGCGCTCAATCTACTCGGCGTATTTGAAGTGGGTTTAAGCGTGCAGCGGGTAGGATCGATGGAAGTCGGTCGCGGTGCATTTGTGCGCTCAGCGTTAACTGGCGCGCTGGCGATCATTGTCGCTACGCCGTGCGCGGCACCGTTTATGGCGAGTGCAATTGGCTATGCGCTGGTGCAGCCGCCCGCCATCGCATTGGTGATCTTCTTCGCGTTAGCGTTAGGTTTTGCCGCGCCATTCACCCTGGTTTCGTTGTTCCCGGTGCTGGCAAAATTCCTGCCACGTCCTGGCGCGTGGATGGATGTGTTAAAGCGCGGATTGGCCTTCCCGATGTTTGGCGCTTACGCCTGGTTAGTGTGGATTCTGGCGCAACAAGCCGGCAGCGCCGCACTGGCAACCTTACTGGCCGCCTCGGTGATTGTCGCTTTCGCCGGCTGGTTGTATGGCATGGCGCAACATCGCCACTTTGCTGGCAAAAGCCACAAGGTATTATTTGCGGTGACCGCGGTGCTGATTGTGGCCGTTATCGCCCCGCTGCCAAGCCTGATCAAACCCGGCGCAGAATTAGCGGGCGATCAAGTCACCGCTGAAGTAGCCAAAGCCAAATGGACGCCGCAAGCGGTCGAAGCGCAACGCGGGCACGGTAAAGCCATTTTTGTCGATTTCACCGCATCGTGGTGCATCACCTGTCAGGTAAATGAGAAAACCTCACTCTCGACCCAAGCCGTTAAGGACGCCTTAGCCAAAACCGGTACGCTGTACATGGTGGCAGATTCCACTAAATTTAACCCGGACGTGGATGACACCATGAGCGAGTTCGGTCAAGGTGGCTTACCGATGTATTTGGTGTACCCCGCTGATGGCGGACCGCCGAAAGTGTTGCCGCAGGTGTTAACACCGAGCATTGTGGTGAATGCGTTGAACGAGGCGGCAAGCAAAAAGGCGTAAAGATCAACAAGGCGGATTATGCAAACAAGCGATAGCGCGCGCGAAAGTTGGCCCGCGCTAATGGAACGGGCGCAGGCGGGCGATCAACTCGCCTATACCCGACTGCTGAAAGCACTGGTGCCGGTGATTCGTGGGCAAATACGCAAACAATTCACCGATGACGCACTGGTAGAAGATGTGATTCAGGATGTGCTGCTAACGGTGCATCGGGTGCGTCACACCTACGATCCGGCCTACCCTTTTTTGCCATGGTTGATGGCCATCATCTCGGCGCGCGCCATTGATGCGCTGCGTCGCCGTGGCCGCCATCAACAATGGGAAATCCACGATGAAGCGCAGTCGGCGGCGGCCAGCGCACCGGAATCGCCACGACAGCATGATACGCAGGATGAATTGGCCGGCTATTTGCGCCAGTTACCTTCGCGTCAGCGTGAAATTGTGGAACATGTGCATCTGTGCGAAATGAGCCTGACGGAAGCGGCCGCGCATAACAATTTGAGTGTCGCCGCGGTGAAATCGCTGTTACACCGTGCGCTAACCAATCTGCGCCGTTTTGGAGCCAATCATGACCGATCATGACCTGTTAATTGAAAAACTCGGGCGCGAAATGCGGCCGGTTAAACCGCTGCGATCCACCGGTTGGCGCGTCATTCGCTGGCTGGCGCTGGCGTTGCCGTGCGGCATACTGGCGAGCCTGTTGGTACAACGCAGCTTCACCGACTGGTCGCAGCCCGGCGCGATGCAAGCGATGGTGCAACTGGTGCTGGCTTTTGTGCTCGGCACATTGGCGATTCGTAGCGCATTCAACATGAGCATTCCAGGACGTCGCAGCATCAGTTGGAAAGCATTATTACCGATTGCGCTACTGTGGCTCGGCATTAGCCTTAGCCAAATCCCCGGCCAGGCGCCGATCGAGCATGATAACGACAGCACGCGCTGCTTCACTTTTCTGTTAGTGGTCAGTACGCCGATGATGGCGTTGATGATCGCCAGCCTGCGCCGCACCCGCGCACTGCATCCGGTGCGCAGTTTGGCGATGGCCGGTTTAGGCGTATCCTGCATGGCGGTGACGCTGCTGGCATTTTGCCATCCGGTGCATCTGCATCCGCTGGATTTCGTGATGCATCTGGCGGCCATCGTGACGATTGTGGCGATGACGGTGCTGGTGGGGAAACGCTGGGTGACGATGAAATGATCCGGTCACCAGAAATGGCGACCTTACAGCGTTGGGTGCGCATTTTTGCGCACCTCCGGCAACTTACTGCGGAATCACCTTCTCCGCTTTTAACCGATCAAACAGTTGAGTAAACGCATCCAGCGTAGAGCGATAACCGGTGAAACCCGCTTTGCGGCTTTTACTCATATCGGTAAACGCTTCCATCGGACGCCCTAAATCCGCATCGGTATGCCACCACGAAGCCAGTTTGTTAATATCGGCTTCACGCAATTGATAACGTGCCGCGATTTCGCGCCAAGCGTCAGCCGCATCCTGCATGCGCCCTTCCAACGGCATCATCTGCGCCGGATACGCCGCCGCTTCCACGCCGAAATAAGCCGCCAAACGTGGCCACAGCCAGTTCCAGCGGAACACATCGCCGTTAACCGCATTGAAATCCTGATTGGCTGCGTCAGGTGAGGTTGCTGCCCACAATAGTTGTTCCGCCAGCAAACCGGCATCGGTGACATCCGAGACGCCATTCCATTGCTCTGGTGATCCGGGGAAAATAAACGGCAAACCTTGTTCACGGCACAGCGTGGCGTACACCGCCAGCGTTTGGCCCATGTTCATCGCGTTACCCAGCGCATAGCCAACAATGGTGTGCGGACGATGTACGCTCCAGCGATAGTCATATTTCTCCGCACCAGCGAACACTTCGTCTTCCTGGGCGTAATAGAAGTTATCAACCGGCTGGCGGCCCTGCTCCTCGCGGAATGGCGTGGTCGGCACGGCACCTTTGCCATAGGCTTCAAATGGACCGAGATAGTGTTTGAGGCCAGTGACCAACGCCACATGCGCGCCGTTCAAACGCTCCCCCAACGCCTCAATAACATTACGCACCATCGCGCCATTCACGCGGATGTTCTCTTTCTCATTTTCCTGACGCGACCACACGCTAAAGAACAGCGCATCGGGTTTTTCCTGCGCCAGCGCCTCGCGTACAGCACCTTCATCAGAAAGATCAGCGGTCAAACTGCGGCAACCGTCTGGCACCGCGCCACGTCCACGCGACAAGCCGGACACTTGCCAACCTTCGTGCTGTAATTTTTCTGCCAGCGCGCGGCCAATCACACCGCTGATGCCCACAATCAATGCCTGCTTTTGCATTTCAATTCTCCTCAGTTTCAGTAATGATGAGTTTAATAGAGAATAAAATTCTCATCTCTGGCATTAATTCACAGCATTCACAACCTGAGTTCACTAATCGATGCACGATCAGCGCCTGAAAGATATCGTCCCCTTTGTTGCCAGCGTCGAGAGTGGCAGTTTCGCCGCCGCGGCTGAACGCCTGCATCTCACCGGTTCCGCAATCAGCAAAAGCGTCACGCGGCTGGAAACACGTCTTGGCTCGCGTCTGCTGGAGCGCACCACGCGCAGCCTGAAACTTACCGATGCCGGTAACGCCTATTACCAAACTTGTTTGCGCATCATGGAAGAGTTGGCCGAAGCGGAGGCGGTGCTGGCGGCGCAGCGCACCATTCCTTCTGGGCGTTTACGCCTGGCGGTGCCGAATACTTACGGTCGGCTGGAAGTGATGCCGCTGCTGATCCCGTTTTGCCAGCAGCATCCGGAGGTTGAACTCAATCTGAGTTTCTCCGATCGTTTTATCGACTTGTTTGATGAAGGGATTGATATGGCAGTGCGCATTGGCGGTTCGCCCGATCTGCCTGCCTCTTTGGGATGTCGACAGCTGGGCCGCGAGCGCATGGTGTTTTGCGCCGCACCCGCCTATCTAAACCGCGTGGATCGTCCGCACAGTGAAAGTGAATTACTGCAACATCAGGCGATCATGTATGAACGCGTTGATGGCAGCACCAAGCCGTGGCTATTTATGACCGAAGATGGGCATCCGCATTGGCGCAATGTGCCGCACCGCATGGCGTTAGGTGATGTCGATGCGCAGATGCAGGCATTGATTGCCGGGCTGGGCGTGGCGCAAATGCCGTCATGGCTGGTGCGTGAAGCGTTGGCGCGCGGCGATCTGGAGATTATTCTGCCCGAACAGCAACCGGACGGCTTGGCGTTGTCGCTGATTTGGCCGCGCCGCAAACAACTGCTACCGAAAGTCGATGCGTTGCTGGCGGCGTTAGAAGGATTGCAGATTCGGTAAATTCCATACGCGCCGTAAGGTCGCCATCCATGGCGACCCTGCCCATCACCGCACCGCAATTAACGATGATTCAATCGCCGCGACAACCGATCGCCGCAGAACTGCAATACGGTCACTAACGCCACCAACACCACAATCACCGTCAACATCACTTGCATATCAAAACGCTGGTAACCGTAGCGATACGCCAGATCGCCTAAACCGCCCGCTCCAATCGCACCCGCCATGGCCGAGGCGTTGATCATCGTCACCAACGTAATGGTAAATCCGCTGACGATTCCGGGGCGCGCTTCAGGCAGCAGCACATGCCAGATAATATGCCAGCGATGAAAACCCATGGCCTGCGCCGCTTCAGTCAACCCTTTGTCCACTTCGCGCAGGCTCACTTCCGCAATACGCGCAAAGAAGGGTGTCGCCGCCAGCGTTAACGGTACCACCGCCGCCCATACGCCGTAAGTGGTGCCGACAATCCAGCGGGTAAACGGAATCAGCGCCACCATCAAAATTAAGAAAGGAATCGAGCGGAACAGATTCACCAACCAACCTAGCACGCGATTTAACAGCGGATTGGGAAAGAGATCGCCGCGTCCGGTTACCACCAAAATCACCGCCATCGGCAATCCCAACGCCAGCGCCAATAGCGATGACACGCCCACCATCAGCAGCGTATCCAGCAGCCCTATCCATAAACGATCAATAGCCAGTGACATAGCCGGGTATCTCCAGTTGATCAGCCAGTTGTGTCAACACCGGCTGCACCGCATCCGTTTCATGGCGCGCATCCAGCAGCAGCAACATCTGTCCAGTAGGTTTGCCATCCACCCACTCAACGGCGCTGTACACCAGCGTTAACTCGCCGGAAACCCGCGCACTGAGCGCGGCCAAATCCGGCTGCGCGCCTTGTCCGGTATAACGTAAGCGCACCAGCACGCGGGAATCTGCCCGCTGACGTGTTGGCGTTAATAACGGTTGAACCGCTTCCGGCAGCGTGCTGAATTGCGGATTGAGCAGTTGCCGCGTCGTTTCTTGCTGCGGATTGCTATAAACCTGCCACACCGCACCGCGCTCAATGATTTCCCCCTGATCGATCACCGCAACTTGATGACAGAGATCGTGCACCACATCCATTTCGTGGGTAATCAGCACGATAGTGATGTGACGCTGCTGATTGATTTTCTTCAACAGAGCCAGGATGGATCGCGTGGTTTCCGGATCGAGCGCCGACGTGGCTTCATCACAGAGCAGCAATTCCGGATCGTGCACCAACGCACGCGCAATACCGACGCGCTGTTTCTGCCCACCAGAAAGCTGCGCGGGCCACGCATGCTGACGCGCTTCCAGCCCAACCAGCGCCAGCAGCTCGTCTACTTTGCGCTGACGTTCTGTCGCCGGTACTCCGGCCACTTTCAGTGGCAATTCGATGTTTTCACGCACCGTTTTCGCCGACAGCAAATTGAAGTGCTGAAAAATCATCCCGGTACGCCGCCGCCAATCCACCAGCTGACGATCGCTTAAACTGCCGAGATCGATACCATCAATCACTACCTTACCGCCGGTGGGATTTTCCAGCCGATTGAGACAGCGAATCAGCGTCGATTTACCCGCACCGCTGCGGCCGATAATGCCGAAGATCTCGCCGCGCTTGACCTGCAAATCGACATTCTTCAGCGCCTCCTGCGTTTGTCCGGCATAGCGCTTCGTCAAGCCACGAATCTGCACATGAACGTTCCCTGTCGTCTCGGCCGTCGGTGACAGCAGCGCATCGCGCTCCCCGGGGAGGCTCAGGCTAACCATGCTTACTGGCTCCAGCCCGGTTGATACAGCTTGCCGTAGAAGTCATCCAGTTTGGCGCGCACCACTGGAGAATGTTGGTAGATATCAACAAACTTCGCCAACCGCGGATCGTTCTGATGTCCATCGCGCACCACAAACTGAATCACATATTCGGGATGCTCGAGGCCATCAAACAGCAGCGCATTGTTGGGATCGATGGTTTTCGACAGGCGCAGATAGTGTGGATAGCCCTGTGCGAGATCCACTTCATCCAGCGAGCGTGAAAGCTGCACCGCTTCCACTTCAATAATCTTGAGATGCTTTGGATTCGCGACGATGTCATCCACGGTGGATTTGAGACCCACGCCCGGTTTCAGGGTAATCAGTTTGGCTTTTTGCAACAGCAGCAGGCCGCGTGCGCCGTTAATCGGATCGTTGGCAATCGCCACCGTGCCGCCATCGGGAATCTGGTCAATCGCGCTATGTTTTTTGGAATAAAGGCCGATGTTATTGATGATTGCCGGTGCAAAGGGCACCAGATGGAATCCGCCCTGATGATTCGCGTTCTCGAGGAAAGGTTTGTGCTGGAACAGGTTCACATCAATATCACCGTTTTCCACGCTGACGTTAGGTGCAGTCCAGTCGGTGAATTCCACCAGCTCAACATTCAAGCCCTGTTTTTTGGCTTCAGCCACCGCAGTTTCCAGCGGCGGCGCAAAAGCGGCGGTGGTACCCACTTTCAGCGTGCCGCTGTAGTTATCGGCGGCGACGGCGCTAAACGCTAGCAATGCGGCGCTGGCGGCCAGCGCAAAATGACGAGTCATGTTCATAACAGATCCCTGAGGTTAAATTAGCGAAGGTTAAAAGTGTCACGCCAGCGCGCCGCCGGATGGCGATCGGGCAAACGGTCATGTTGTTGAAAGATTTTATGCCGTAGCGAACCGGGCTGATATGCGGTTTTGAAGCGCCCGCGCTGTTGCAGTTCTGGCACCACTAAATCGATGAAATCGCGGTAACTCTGCGGATTAAGGATGCGTGTCAGGTTAAAACCGTCGATATCACCCTCATCGATCCACGTAATCAGCGCATCCGCGACCTGGTTAGGATTGCCAACAATCAGCGGATAACGGCTACCCATGGCGTGTTGCTCCAGCAAGCGACGTCGCGTCCAGCCGCTGAAGGCTTTGCTCACCGATTCAATGGCGCGCGTGTCGCCAGTTTGAATTGGCTCATCCAGTTCGAAGGCCGCCAAATCCAAGCCAATCGAACTGGAGAAGTGCGCGATGCCCGCTTCCGGGCTGGCGTATTCGAGATAGCTGCGCTGTTTTTCCTGCGCCTCACGTTCTGTCGGAGCCACAATCACACTCACGCCCATAAAAATGCGCAGATCGTCTGGATGGCGGCCGGCCGCTACCGCCGCATGACGTAAGCGGGATGATTGCTCGCGCATTGCCGCTGGCGAAGCGGCATTCACAAAGCTGCACTCAGCATGACGTCCGGCGAACTGCACGCCGCGCGCCGAGGATCCCGCCTGAAACAGCAACGGCGTGCGCTGCGGCGAAGGACTACTCAGGTGATAGCCCTGCACTTGATAGAATTCGCCTTGATGATTGATTTGCCGAATTTTATCGGCATCGGCGTATACCCGATTCACTTTGTCCTGCTTCAGCGCATCATCCTGCCAACTGCCTTCCCACAGCTGATAAGCCACATCAAGAAATTCATCGGCCTGATCGTAACGACGATCGTGAGCCAGCAACTGCTGCTGACCCATGGCGCGCGCGGCGCTGTCGAGATAACCGGTGACAATATTCCAGCCAATGCGGCCTTTAGTAAGATGGTCAAGCGTTGAAAAGCGACGCGCGAAGGGATAAGGCGCTTCATAACTCAGATTGGCCGTGACGCCAAAACCGAGATGCTGCGTAACGCTCGCCATGCCAGAAATCAGCATCAAGGGGTCGTTAACCGGCAACTGGATCGACTCTTTAGCCGTTAAGCCGATGCTGTGCTGATAGACGTCATACACGCCAAGAATATCGGCGATAAACAAGCCATCAAACAGCCCGCGCTCCAGCAAACGCGCCAGATCCAGCCAGTAATCCAGCGAGTTAAAATCCACCGAACGATCCTGCGGATGCGTCCACATACCGTGATGAATATGCCCAACACAATTCATATTGAACGCGTTGAGCAGAATCTGTTTTTGGCTCATATCGTTCCCCGACGAGGCGGCAGTACGCCATTTAGCAGATAGTTGCCAATCGCCGGATATTTCCAGCGCACCGGATCGTGCAACGTATGGGTACGCGCATTGCGCCAATGGCGATCAAGATTGTGTTCACGCAGGCTGGAACGTGAACCGCCGAGTTCAAACAGCAGATTGCTGGCTTCCAGTGACACCTCGGTGGTCCAGGCCCGTGCCTTAGCCACTTCAATCGAGGCCAGCGCCACCTTTTCTGCACTGGAATCGCGCTGCGCAGCATCAACAGCATCACCTGCTAGCGCCAGCAAGGCATCGCCCGCACTCAGTCGTGCCGCCAAACGCCCGGTGCGATCCAGTGTTAACGGATCGTCTGTGGCACGATCCACGCCGCTGTCTGGCCACGGACGCGCTCGCTGACGCAGGAAATCCAGCATGTCGTTAAACGCCGCACGTGCGATGCCTTGATCAATGGCGGCATGCATGATTTGCGCAAACGGGCCCACAGTGGTTGGGCGCTCGAATGCCGTCTGGAATGGCACGACATCCTCCGCGGCAATCGCCACATCATGAAATTGCACGCTGCCGCTGCCGGTGGTGCGTTGTCCAAAGCCGCTCCAGTCGTCGATGACGACGACGCCGGATTGCTGACGCGGTACAAACACCAGTTGTTCTTTGCCGTCATCGGTAATCGCTAACGTTGGAATGCGATCGGCATACAGTGCGCCGGTGCAGTAGAACTTGTTGCCGTTGAGACGTAAGCCTTGCGCCTGGTGCGACACTGAGGTTGAACGTTGATGTGCCGCCGCTGAACTGAACTCCGCCAAGGCATTGCCATGATGAACACCGGCTAACACTTCGGCATACAAACGCTGTTTTTGTGCCTCGCTTCCGTTAATTCGCAACACTTCTAACGCGTAAAAGTGGTTTTGCGGCACCTGACCAATCGAGCCATCCGCGGCACTCAATATCACGAAAATCTCGGCCAATGCGGCGGTGGAAATCTCAATCCCGCCGAAAGCTCGCGGCACGGTGATGGCACCGAGTCCGGATTGAAACAGTTGCTGAAGTTCAAGGTGCGGCAACTCACGCTGGCGATCGCGCTGCGCGGAGCCAGTTTGAAAACGTGTCGCCAATTCTTGCGCCAGCTGTAAGGCTTGCTGAGCACTGTTAATGCGCAAAGCCCGCTGCTTGGGTGATACCTGCGTCATGTTCGCTCCTTAAATCCACGCATGACGCGCAGGCAGCGCGTCGTTGAGGTAATAGTTGCCGATGGCGTGCGTCTTCCAACGCACCGGGTCGTGCAACGTATGGGTTCGTGCATTGCGCCAGTGGCGATCAAGCCCATGGCGCAATAACGTTGCGCGACTGCCGCCCCATTCGAGCAACTTCTCACTGGCGCGTAGGGCGACTTCAGTGGTGAGCACTTTGGCTTCGGCCACCGCAATCGATGCCCTGGCGCAGCTTTCGGCAGTCAACGATTGCAAGTCGATACGGTCCAGCACTTTTGCCGCTCGCACCAACAGCGCATTGGCGGCGCTAAGCTCGGTGCTGATGCGCCCGACATCGGCTAGGATGTAGGGATCGTCAGCGTTGCGACTGACATTGGCATCGACCCATGGACGCGAACTGCTGCGCACAAATTCCAGTGCGTCATCCAGCGCTCCCTGCGCAATACCGGCATCAATCGCCGCCTGAATCAGCTGAGAAACCGCACCGCGCAGCGTCGGCTTATCAGCGCCAGGCAGCGGAATTAATAGTGCCGGATCAATCGCCACCTGTTGCAGTTTTACCGTGCCGCTGGCGGTGGTCCGTTGGCCAATACCCGACCAATCATCCACAATCTCCACGCCGCTGGCGGGCAGCGGCACAAACGCCATCATCGGTTGCTGATCCTGCATGGCGGTGGTGGCCAGAATGTCGGAGAACAACGCGCCAGTGGAATAAAACTTCTCGCCATTGAGTTGCAGGCCGTGTGACGTCGTCACCAGCTGTGCCTGCACATCACGCGTGTGTTTGGTGTTTTTCTCTGGACCACCATTGCCGAGACGCTGCCCGCCGACCACCGCACGCAACAGCTGTTGCTGTTGCTGGGGTGTGCCTTCACCGAGGATGAACTGAATTAAGCCGAAGTGATTTTGGGGAATTTGTCCCAGCGAGGGATCGCTGGCGGAGATCAGCCGAAAAACCTCTGCCAGGGTTTGGAACGACAATCCCGCCCCGCCAAACTCACGCGGCACGCTGATACTGCCCAAGCCGGATGCAGTGAATTGGTTAAGGAAATCGATAGGGTAAAGGCGCTGCTGATCGCGCTCTAGCGCACCCTTTTTCGCCTGTTCGGCAATTTGGCGCGCAGCGGTAATCGCTGCGGCATCGCTATCTAAAACAGCGGCATGGTCAATAATAAAGTCACTGATCTGAGTCATCGCGGATACCACTTTTACGACGCAGTAAAGAGTCAGTCCGCAATAAAAGTACTGCGAACCCTAAAATGAATAACACATTGAGCGCGATGATAATCAGTGCGATTAAAACAAGTAAATAGCGAGGTTATGCTATATCTTGCAATGGGTTTCTATTATTAAGCTATGGATTTATTGAAGCACAACAATAGGCTGGCGGCGGCGCTGCGGGGAATTAATGCGTATATAAATGCGGCGAGTAATTCTTAAGATCAAATAACGCAATTCAATTTTAAATTACGCATATAGTTATTAATGCCGATACCCGCACATTGCGTAGCGGCGCAATTTATTGCGCAATGTTGCGTCGGGGCGAGAAAGTCAAAACAACGCGATAAATCGCGCCGCTACAGATCGTGCGAGATTGAGTAGCGGCGCTTAAATTTTAATTATTAACTTCTGGGTCAAACAGCGCCGCGGCAAAACTGCGCGTGGATTCATTTTTCGCGCTATGCGGAATCTGCACGCTATCCACCAATTTCGCCAGCTGATAGGTTTGCACCGTTTCGTTCTGCGTTAATTGCTGCGAATAGTGTGCCGTCAGTTCGCCTTTCTTATTCTGCGTCACCGCCGTTTGGCTGCGTTCTTCATCATCGATTACATGATATTTGTAGTTTTGCGAGGATTTCTGCTCAGTGAGCTTCGCCGCTGAAGCGGAATCCAGCGCGGTATGGAAACTGGCTTTGAGTTTAAACAGCGTTTGTTGGCTGAGCTCCTGCGTGTCGCCATGCTGCTGCGAAGTGGTTTTCTGCGCCACGTTGAGCGAGAAGGTATCTTCCTCTTCCGGCTTGTACGGATTACCGGAAACCGGCGTCTGCTGATACGAAGCCGAGAAATCCGCCAAGCCGCTGATGGCACCATTCTTCGCTGCATTAGCGTCAATCGACTTCACGCGCTGGGTATTAATGCTTTCGCTGGCTTTACCGTCGGTGGTATTGAGCGCGCGGAAGCTGTCTTTAAACAAATCCAGCATGTCACGATTGCCGTGACCGCGCGCCGCTGCCTGATCGAACTTGCTGCTCCACTGATCCAACGCCGCTTGCTGCTGTGCTGCGCTACCCGCTTGGGTCAGTTTCGACACATCGGTATCCAGCTTGATACTGACATCACCATTATGGAAACCGAGCCAACGTTCCTGATCATCCGCATGCAGATTCAGTGATTGTGTCACCTTGTCGCCATTACGCAGATCGGTCTTCAAATCGACGCTTTTCAATTGCGAACTACCAAACTTCATTAAATCGCTGATATCGAGCTTGGTGCTGCTGCCATCGAGACCATCTAGTGTCTTTTGCAAACCGGCGGATAACTGGCCGATCGCCATCGCCTCGTCATTACTCAACTGACCGCCGCTGGTTTTCAACTCGACCACCATGCCGTCTTGCTGACGCGTCATCTGCAAACTGACCTGCACGCCAGATTGCGTGGTGATGGTCATTGCCAATGCGCTTTGGCTGCTGCTTTGCGCGCCGCTAACCGCTGCGCTCGCCGGGACACTCAAAGTCACATCGCCGCGCTGACTGACCAAATTACTCAACAAGGTGCTGCCGAGGCCGTTCATTGCCACGCCGCCTGAATTAGCCGCGCCGTTGAGTTGTGCTTGTAGCTTGCTGCTGATATCGCCCGAACTTTGTACCTTAGCCGGTTCGATTTTATAGATCGCCGCGATTTCGTCGCTGGCCTCACTGAACGTCACTTTGGTTGACGCTTCCGCCGTTAAGGCACTTTGCGCATTTTTGTTGTTGATCGACGGCGTGACCACCGCATTCGACGCAATAAGATTTCTTAGTACGCTGCTGCCAATCCCGTTTAGCATGAAAATAATCCTCGTTGTGTACTATTCCTGAGAGTTATCGGCATTGAGACGGGTAGCTTTAGCCACGTTTTTGTGATGTGGTCGCCATTTATGGTGACCGTGAGAGTTGGCACGAATTAAAGGTGCGCATTAATGCGCACCTTCATCAAAAGTCAGTTAAAGAATTTGATATCGGTAGGATTCGGCATCTTCGCCACTTCACCCGCTGCTTGCAGCGCGCCGCTTTGCGCATCGAAATGGAACAGGGTGATGTTGTTGGTGAACACGTTGGCAACGTAAAGATATTTGCCGCTGTTATCAAAGGAGAAGGCGCGCGGTTCAATACCATCGGCTTTGTAGCGTTTCGGTTCGATTAGCATGCCATCCGCGCCGATTTTGAACACCACTAAACTGTTATCCGATCCACGATTGGCGGCAATCACATATTTGCCGTTCGGGCTCAAGATTATGCCACCGGCACTTTTGAATTCGGTGCTGCTGTTTTCCGTGTTCAACTTCACTTTGGCTTGCGGCTCCAGACGATCGTCTTTCACCGCAAACACCACCACTTCACCGGCCATTTCGGTGGTGACATAAGCATGTTTGCCGTCTGGCGAGAACAGCATGTGGCGCGGACCAGAACCTGGCGTAAAGCTGACATCACGCGCGGTATCGGCCACTAATGGCTGAGTTTTACCGGCGTGATAAGCAAAAGCATGCAACTTGTCGCCGCCGAGATCCGCCGCGTACAGATATTTGCCATCATGGGTGAAGGTGGTCGAATGCGCATGGCCGCCATCCTGACGATCTTTAACCGCGCCCGTTCCGCTGGCAAACGGGAAATTCTGCACCTGTTCGCCCAGCGATCCGTCATGACGGATCGGGAACACCGCTACGCTGGCGCCACCTTTGGCCACCGAATAGTTGGCAACAAACAGGAATTTGCCGTCCGGGCTAATAGTCGCGTGCGTAGGCTGTTGGCCATGGCTGTCCACGGCATTGATTACGCGGACTTTACCACTGTTATCAATCGCCAACGCAGTGACCGCACCGGCATTTTCTTCATTAGTGGTGTAAGCAAAATGCCCATCGTGCGATTTCACAATCCACGATGGGCTTTTCATTTTGATGAAATCAAGCTGCGTCAGGCTGCCGTCGTGATTGACCTTCAGACGGTATAAACCTTCGCTGGGATGACCGGGATTTTGCACCAACGGCGCATCCGGGATGCTGGTCCATGTGCCCACTAAAGCTGTCTGATTGGTGTGTTGCGCTGCGTTTGCCATTGCACTCCCCGCTAAAGTAAAAACAGCTAGCGATAATGCCACGGATAAACGCGATGCCAAACCGCCATAAGCGGATTTATTGTGCTTATTCATAGATCTACCTCACCATAATCGGAATTTTCTAAGCAAAACATCACTGAAAAATTGGATTTATTATCGGAATGGCCGCCACAGATGCGGGCCGCTTAACGACTATAGTGGGATTGAATTGAATGGGGCCCGAGCAAGGTGATCGGGCTCACAATGTTGCAGATTTGTTAGGAAAAAAGCGCTATACCGTCAGCTTCAATGCGGCAACGTCACGATTTTCAGTGAATATTTGCGCGCTGACTTGCAGGTTGCTGAGCACAAAAATCGCTGTTGCCAGCGTGTTCTCTTCATCGGGATCGTGCGGTGACAGACGGTAGATTGGTAATTCAGCATTATGCTGATCCGACAGAATCTTCAGCGCATCCTCTGCATTCAGTTGCGCCTGCGTTCGCTGCCAATCTTGCAACCGCGCCTGACGCGAGCCAGAACTTGCCGTCACCACTTGTTCCAGCGGAGCAAGTTGCTGATGTATCAAATGGTTAGCGTGACCAAAAACGGCTGCAAGTGGCAGCACCGAACAGCCGGTTCCTGTGGCTTCGACACTGAATACGCGAGAATCGCCGAGCTGTCCTAAAGTGTGATGAAACGCGCCTGCGCGCGACGCGGCAGTGAGAATGCCAATGGCTTCATCCAGTGTATGCGCATTCAACGCGGCGCGCGCCAAAATCTGGCGCGGCATGCCAGCTGGACGTTCGACAGCACGAATATTGTTAACGGTGTTGACCAGCCCTTTTTCATTCACCGCAAAAGTATGACCGCAAATCGAGCCAGGATAAGCAAAGCTGGTGAAGGCCAAACCGTCAGTTGGCGTGATGCTGACCAGCGCACAATCCTCGCGCAACTGCGGGAAACCGTCTTCGTTATGGGCAATCACTCGCTCACCGTTGGCGCTTACGCCAGCTACCGTGGTGCAACCGTCCGAGGTTGAGCGCACCAGATCGCCGCGACAGTTCCACGCAAACACCTCATCTATCGGCGCGTGCAAGCCCGCCGCCATGCCTTCAAACTCCTGCCAGATCAGCGGAAACTGCGTTTGCACTGCCGCGCGCATCGCCAGCGTTTGGGGCGCATCTTTCATGGCGATGACGGTTTGCCACAGCGCGATTTTTGTCAGTTTGTTATGCCAGGCGGCGCGGCCAAATTCGCCGAGTTGCTGACCGACTTCGAAGGCTGAACCGCTAAGGGTGATTTTTTTCATAGAGAGAGTCTTCATTTCTGATCAGGATACGTGTTGCAAAAATTCTTTCAGTCGCGGATTGCTGCTGGCGGTGAGCAGCTTATCAGGTGCGCCATCTTCGGCAATGGTTCCACCGTCAATAAAGATCAAACGTGAAGCGACATCACGCGCAAAGCCGATTTCATGGGTGACGATCACCATCGTCATGCCCTCTTCTGCTAGCGAGCGCATCACCTTTAGCACTTCATGACGCAATTCAGGATCGAGCGCCGAAGTTGGCTCATCAAACAGCATCATTTTGGGTTTGACCGCCAGTGCGCGCGCGATAGCAACGCGCTGCTGCTGACCACCAGAAAGTTCAGACGGATAATGGTTGGCGCGCTCGCGTAAACCAACCCGCTCCAGCAGCAGCATGGCTTGCTCACGCGCCGCCGCCTTGCTGAGCTTACGCACGCGAATCGGGCCAAACATCACATTCTCCAGCGCGGTTAAGTGCGGGAATAGATGAAATTGCTGGAACACCATGCCCGCTTCGCGGCGGATATCGCACTCATTTGCGTGCGGATCGGTGATGTGCATGCCAGCCACCTGCAGCGTCCCGGAGGAAATCTCTTCCAGTTTGTTGATACAGCGCAGCAAGGTTGATTTGCCCGAACCCGATGGCCCAATGATCACCACCACTTCACCGGCTTCAATCTTCAAATTGATATCGTGCAGCACCTGCGTACTACCGAAACTTTTTGCCACGCCGCTAAATTCAACCATGCTCATAAAATATGCATCCTTTTTTCCAACTGTTTGAGCAGGAAGCTAAGACATAAGGTGACTAACAGATAAATCATCGCTACCGCACTCCACACTTCTAACGCACGGAAATTACCGGCAATGATCTCCTGTCCTTGACGGGTTAATTCCGCAACGCCAATCACAATAAACAGTGAGGTATCTTTAATGCTAATTATCCATTGATTACCCAACGCTGGAATCATGCGGCGTAATGCCAACGGCATAATCACATATAACAAGGTACTACGCTGCGATAACCCCATTGCCAGGCTGGCTTCTTTAAAGCCCTTATTAATTGATAAGATCGCACCGCGTGTTATCTCGGCGATATAAGCACCGGAGTTGATAATAATGGTTACAATTGCGGCGGTAACCGGATCAATACGAATCGGCATCACCATCGGCAAGGCAAAGTAAATAAACATCACTTGCACCATAATCGGCGTGCCGCGAATCACCTCAACAAATACCAGTGATAATGTTTTACTAATGCGTCCACCCAAAGCGCGACAGGTGCCAGCAAACAGGCCAATAATAAAGCCACCTAACAAGCCTGAGAGCGAAATAATCAGCGTTAACTGCAATCCTTGCAATAACAGCGGCAGAGATTCCCAAATATATTTGGTTTCGAAATTCATAATACGATCCGTTGTGGCGAAATAAGGCCGGATATCTCCGGCCATAACCGATTATTTAGGTTGTTTGTCGAACCACTTAACGTAGATGCGATTGTAAGTGCCATCGGCGCGCAACGCTTGCAATGCCGCGTTGACTTTCGGCGTCCAGTTGCTGTTTTTCTGCATCGCAAAACCGTACTGCTGCGGCAGAATGCTGTCGGTTTCGCCGGTCGATTTCACCTTTCCTCCGCCAGCCGTTTTGACGTAATACAACACATTTGGCGAGTCATGCACCACCGCATCGAGATTGCCTGCTTGCAGATCCAGATAAGCGTTATCAATATTCGGGAACTCGACGTAATTGGCTTTATATTGGCTTTTCATAAAGCTGGCAGCAGCGGTGCCTTGTTTTAATCCAACCCGCTTACCGGCTAAATCGCTAAATTTTCTGATGCCATTGTCGCTGCTTTTTACCGCCATCAATAAGTCGGCGTCGTAATAACCGTCACTGAAATCCACCACTTGCTTACGCGCATCGGTAATGGTAATTCCCGCCATTGCCACATCCAGATTACGTGATTGCAGGCCAGGAATTAAGCCGCCAAAATCCATCGGGCGTAATTCATAGCTGACATGCATTTTCTGGGCGATGGCATCCCATAAATCAATATCAAAGCCGACATATTTATCGCCCTGCTTAAATTCAAACGGCACGAACGCAGTATCAACCCCAACCACAATTTTATCCTGTGCCGTAGCGATAAAACTCGCTGAACAGGCCACTAACGCCAGCGTCACTTTTAATTTGGTAAAAAATGTAGACATAATAATCCTCAGTGTCAGTGAAACAGTATGCAAAGAAGATCGCGCAGCAGAATAAGATCGGCCAGCGATAGCAATATTAAAGTGGTATTGCTGTACGAATAGAAATAACGCTCTATTCGCACATCGGGCAGTTACTCAGGAATAATATAATCCTGGGTGTCGGGTACCGGCGTCTGTGCACCGTTCATGATCATAGAGAGAAAACTGTAATAACCGTTAATGCCAATCAGATCGACCACGCCTTTTTCGCCCCACAGGGCAATGGCTTGTTGCCAGATCTCATCGCTGACTTTTTTCTGTTGATGTAATTGCTGGCAAAAATGATAAACCACCCATTCATCGTCCAGCAGATCGTCCGGCAAGCAGTTTTCATTAATCGCCTGCACCGCCGCCGCGGAAATACCTTTATCACGCGCGATGGGTGCATGAATCGCCCACTCCACCGGCTGCGACCAATGCCGCGCCGTCATCAAAATCGCCAGTTCAGATAAGCGCTGGCCAATTGAACTGCGATAACGCAGATATTCGCCCATGCGTTGTGCATGCGCCATTAATTCTGGGCTGCGCAACAAGGGTTCAAACGGCGGCAGCAATGCGCCGCGCGGGCCGTTAATGATCTCTTCGGCAAGCGGGCGCTGTTGGTCGTCCCAGGCCGATAGCGGCAACGGCGGTAAGCGATTGATCATACGCGCTCCGCCAGTTTGCTGGTCTCTTCGCTGATCACTTGATGCAGCGTATCAACGATAAAATCGAGTTGCTCTGTGGTGACAATAAAGGGTGGTGCGATCAGAATGTGGTCGCCATATTGGCCGTCAATTGTGCCGCCCATCGGATAAACCAGTAAACCGCGTGTCATACAGTTGGCTTTGATCGCTGCATGCAGTTTCAATGCAGGATCAAACGGCGTTTTGCTGGCTTTGTCCTGCACCAACTCAACGCCAGCAAACAATCCGCGTCCACGCGTATCACCCACGTGCGGCAGCTCGCCGAGCACCTCGCGCAGCCTCTTTTGCAGATAAGCGCCCTGCTGTTTTACTGCATCGAGTAGATTGTCGCGCTCAATCACCTGCTGTACCGCTAAGGCTGCTGCTGCTGCGGTGGCGTGACAAATGTAAGTATGACCGTGTTGGAACAAACCGCTCCCAGCTTGCAGCGCTGTGACAATTTTCTCACTGGCGAGCACCGCACCAATCGGTTGATAACCACCGCCCAAACCTTTGGCGATGGTGACCAGGTCCGGCACTACCTCATCTTGCTCAAACGCATACAAAGTGCCGGTACGTCCCATGCCGCACATCACTTCATCAGCGATATACAAGATGCCGTATTGATCGCAAATACGGCGCACGCCTTGCAGATATCCCGGCGTCGGCGGCGTTGCACCGGTAGTAGCACCGACCACCGTTTCGGCACAGAAACCGATAATGGTTTCCGGGCCTGCATCGATGATCGCCTGCTCAAGTTCATTCAATAGACGTTGGGTATATTGCTGTTGGCTCTCGTCGGCGCGCCGATCGCGATATTCATTACAGGCCGAGACGCGAATCACATCGATCAGCAATGGGGCAAATTGACGACGACGCCACTCATTACCGCCAACCGCCAGCGCACCCAAGGTGTTGCCGTGATAGCTCTGTTTGCGCGCAATGAATTTGGTGCGCGCAGGCTGACCGATTTCCACGAAATATTGACGCGCCAGTTTCAGCGCGGTTTCTACCGCTTCTGAGCCACCGGAAACAAAATAGGCATAATTGAGATCGCCAGGCGCGGTGCGGGCTAATTGCTCCGCCAGTTGTTCAACCGTGTCACTGGTGAAGAAACTGGTGTGGGCATACGCCAGTTGATCGATTTGGCGATGCATCGCCGCGAGCACATCAGGATGTGCATGACCTAAACACGAAACCGCCGCGCCACCGCAGGCATCCAGATATTGTTTACCCTGTGCATCGGTGATGTAAGCGCCTGCTGCGCCCACCGCCACAGCAGGCGTGCTGCGCAGGCTACGGTGAATGATGTGACTCATGAAAATACAGCTCCTGAAAATGCTCGCTCATCAATTAATGACGTCATAGTGCAGGATTCATTTGAATCACGTCAACGCAATAATGATTCAAATGCATTGTATTTTCTTATGATGGAAACAGATGAATCATTTCCAGCTTTTGCCCGGCACCACGTAAGCACCCGAATCAATCAAATAGCGTTCTGCATTTTCGATTTTATTGACTGCATCGCGCCCATGTCGCGCCACTAACATCGCCATTAAGCATTCGGCGATGCCCATGCCGGAAACCACTGAAGGGAAGAATGAGGGGCTGTCGGTGGAGAAAAGCAGCGTACAATCGGCGGCTTGCGCCAACGGCGAAACAGGTGAATCGGTGATGGTAATGATCTGCGCGCCCGCCTGTTTGGCGGCATGCAGCACATCCAGCGATTCGCGCGAATACGGCGCAAAACTGGTTAGCAGCACACAATCTTTGGCACTGAGTTCGCGGGTGAAAACTTCGATATTGCTGGCTAAACCATCAATCAAAGAGACCTGACGATTGAACAGGCGGTAAACGTAAAACAGCGACCAGGCGATGGGAAAGCTGGCGCGAAAGCCGCAGATATAGACGTTATCTGCGGCATCTAACAGCGTGACAGCCTGCTCCATAGCCGCTTGGTTCTCATTTTGCGTGAAAGCCAGATTGGTTTGATGCGCGGCAAATACTTCCTGATACAGCTCAGATTGCGGGCCTTTGGCGATCAGCTTCTCGGCTTTTGATCCATATGTATCACTGCGCAATCCGAGATCATCAATAAACGCATCTTTTAGTTCGTTCCAACCTTCAAAGCCGAGACGCTGGGCCAGCCGTAACAAGGTGGCCGGTTTCACCCCCGCTTCCGCAGCAAAGCCGCGCATCGATTGCACCACCAGCTGATTGCTGTTTTGCAGGGAAAACTCGGCGGCGCGTTGCAATTCAGGTGACAGCGCGTTGAACTGGTTAACAATATTTTCTCGAAGATTCATGGCGTTCGGTCAGCAGATTTCGTATCTGTGCATCTAAACATAATTGCGCGTGTGACTCTAGCGGGCAGCGAGTGCGAATCAATGCGCAACATGTTTTAATAACGCTCTCTAATCGGATCAGGGACGTTGGCGTTGCTATGTTGCAGTTTTCAAATGGTTTTCTGCTGAGTTTGTCGTTATGCCTCGATATCGGCCTTGCCAACATCGCCATGATTACGCTGGCGATGCAGCGCGGCTATTTTCATGGTTTCTGGCTGGGAATTGGCACCTGCATTGGTGATTTGATTTACGCCGTGCTGGCGCTGGCCGGTATGGCGATTGTGTTGCAATTCACCGCGGTGCGTTGGGCATTGTGGATTGGCGGCGGCATTTTGCTGCTGTGGTTTGCCGGCAAAATGCTGTATGCGGCGTTGAAGCAACAGGCCACTTTGCCGGACAGCGAACAGCAGCCGTATCGTTCGTTGCTACGCGAATTTAGTCGTGGCGTGATGTTAGCGATGTCATCGCCGACCGCCATTTTGTGGTTTGCCAGCGTCGGCGGCGCGTTAATTTCACGCATGGGACACGGCAGCACCGCGGCGACATCCTCGTTCCTTGGCGGATTCTTTATTGCTGGTGTGGTATGGACCTGCGTGCTGTGTCTCGTCGGCAGTATGGGCGGTAAATTGCTCGGCAAGCGTTTACTGAAATATTCTTATTTGGCGTCGGCGATTATTTTCGTCTATTTCGCGGTTTACGTGATTTGGTCGGGATATCGCGAGTTTATATTGCTCTGATTTCGAAAACGGTCACCATTTATGGTGACCGCAAGGCAAACGACATTATATTCCGGCAATACGTTTCAAATCGGCCTCCGCACCGGGCGCAACCGCTAACACCTTCGCCCCTTGCAGCAATCGCTCGCCTTCGGTATTGAACGGGTGATACCAACCGCCCGCTTCTTTCACCAGACAATAACCCGCCAGACAATCCCACGCATGCATGCAAGGTTCGTAATAACCGACCACGCGCCCCGCCGCGACCCACGCCAGCATCAATGCACCTGAACCAATGCGGATAAAGTTGCCACCGGATTCCAGCAGCGTCGCAAGAATTCTGCCGACTTCTGCCGGGCTAACATGGCTATTGGCACCGAAACCGGTGACATGGTTTTGCAGCGTGCGCGTTGCATCCACCTGCAAACGCTGTCCATTCAGTGTCGCGCCTTGCCCAATCGCCGCCACGTAACACTCTTGGTAGGTCGGCGCGAAGATCACGCCAATCACCGGCACGCCATCATGCAGCACGGCGACGGAAACACACCAGTTCGGCATGCCGTTGAGGAATGGGCTGGTGCCATCAATCGGATCAACCACCCATGTGTAACCCGATGTGCCATCTTGCAAACCATACTCTTCGCCGAGAAAACCATCGTCGGCAAATTGCGCGCGAATTTGCTGGTCGATCATCTGTTCCACTTCGCGGTCAGCGCGTGATACCACATCCTGCAAATCGTATTTGGTTTCCACCACTAAAGTGTCGCGCTGATGGAAATACTCCAGCGCTTTAGCGCCGCCTGCACGGGCGACTTTCTCCGCCAGAATCAGGCGCGATAACAGCGGGTCGTAATCTAATTCACTCATCATCCATCCTCAGCTCAACCGGCAATCAGGCAATATCGCCTTTATTCATGACAATTATCTGATTGTAGGCGCTATTTGCTGTTACAGACCTGCTTTACCACACTGCGCAGCCAACGATGCGCCGCGTCATTTTCCAAACGCGGATGCCACAATTGCGACACAGTCATTTCTGGTGTAGCGAATGGGAGTTCAATCATCGCTAGCGAGGCGCTGTTTTTGATCAGCGGATGATGGAGGAACAGCGAATGCGGTACTAAGGCAATGAAATCCGTATCCTGCACCAGCGCCACGGCGCTGGAGAATGCCGGAACCAGCGCCGCAATTTTGCGCGTGTAACCCGCCTGTTGCAGCGCGTCATGAATCGGGCCGCCCAATTCACCGCAACGCGAAGCCACAATCTGGCCAAAGGCCGCAAACTGCTGAATATCGCAATGTGCGGTTAAGGGATGTCCAGTACGCACTACGCCAACAAAACGGTCACGAAACAGCGCCTGCAAGCGGATCTCCGGCCCCATATTGCCCAGCACGCCAATTTCCACATCGATATTGCCTTCACGTAAATCGCGCGCGCTTTTCTCCGGCTTTGGCACAAAACATAACCATGATTTAGGCGCTTGCGCGGCCACGGCAGCGATCAGCGCGCTGCCAAAAGTTTCAACAAATCCTTCATTGGTGCGCAAGGTGAAGCAGCGTTCCAATTGTTGTAAATCCAGCGTTTGTGCTGCCGGACTTAATACTGCGCGCGCCTCCGTGACCGTGTGATGGGTGCGTTCACGTATCGCTTCGGCATACGGCGTTAACACCATGTGACGTCCCGCGCGCACCAATAACGCGTCGCCCGTGGTGGCGCGTAAACGTCCCAACGTGCGGCTCATCGCTGATTCGCTCAATCCCAGGCGACGCGCAGCACCGATTACGCTGCCTTCAATCAGCAACGCATCCAGCGCAATCAGTAAGTTCAGGTCGGCATCATTCATGGTGGTTATCCTTACTTATTCACCCAATTAGCACAAGGCGTTTGGTGCAGGTTATCAATGCAGGTACTGCGCGTTCCGCCTGCTCTCGCGCCACGCTACACTGTTCTCACCACTTAAAGAGAGGAAGTGAACATGACAACACCAATGCGCGTATTACTGATTGGCGCCTCACGTGGCCTGGGATTTGCCCTGGCGGAAACCATGCTGCAACGCGGTTTTCAGGTGGTAGCAACCGGACGTGAAAATTCGACCGACAATCTGCAACAGCTGGCACAGCGTTACCCGCAGCAACTCAGCGTGGAATGCGTGGATATCAATCAACCTGAACAGGTCAAAGCGCTGCATACACGATTGACCGATCGCCAGTTCGAAATGCTGTTCGTTAATGCGGGTGTGAAAAATGACGACGCTGAAACCATCGCCGATGTTTCAACCGAGGAATTTACCCGTGTGATGGTTACCAATGCGCTCAGCCCGCTGCGCGTGATTGAAACCTTCAAAGATCAGGTCACCGCCACCGGCACCATTGCGGTGATGTCTTCCGGGCAAGGCAGTTTGACCAATAACACCAATGGCAATTACGAGGTGTATCGCGGCAGCAAAGCGGCACTGAATATGTTCATGCGCAGTTTTGCGGCGCGTAATGCTGGTCAACGCACGTTATTGCTGATGGCGCCAGGCTGGGTACGCACCGATATGGGCGGGCCAGAGGCGCGATTAACCATCGAGGAGAGCATCCCGAATTTACTGAATACCATGCAAGCGCAGGCAGGCAAAGGCGGTATTCATTATCTGGATTATTTAGGACGTGTGGTGCCTTGGTGAATCAGGGCGCGTATTGATGGGCTAACAAAATCGTGATGCCGTCAGTATAGTGAGACCACATCACGATAACCCTTGAGGAATACAGCATGACGATTGGTGTTGGCGATTGGCAGATAACGAAAGTGTGTGAACAAATCGCGCCCTTCCCGATGGGCGTGCTTTTTACGCCACATCGCGCGGAGATGAGCGAAGAATTGGCGCAACAAACAGCCGAAATGTCGATTCATAGTTGGGTGCTGCGCAACGCGGAACACACCATCATCATTGATACCGCGACCGGAAATGGACGCAATCGTGCCAACAAGCCGCTGTTTCACCAGCTCAACACCGCCTATGCCGAAAACCTCGCTGCGGCAGGCGTCGATCCTGCCGCAGTGACACTGGTACTGATGACACACATTCATACCGATCACGTTGGCTGGAACACCACCCAACGTGACGGCCAATGGCAACCGATGTTTCCCAATGCGCGCTATGTCTGCTCGGCGCTGGAATTGGCGCGCTGCCAGAACGATCCTGCGGCGCAGGAACTCTACCTCGACAGTATTTTACCGTTGATTGAAGCCGGGCAGCTGGACACCATCAACGTACAGGATTCCCCGCTGTTTGCCGGTGCGCTGCGCTATATGTCCACGCCCGGTCATTGCAGCGATCATGCTTCTATTGTGCTGGAAAGTGGCGGCGAATCGGCCATTTTTGCCGGTGATGTGATACACAATGAGATCCAGTTTCAATACCCTGCGTGGAACTCGCTGTTTTGCGTTGATCAACCGCTTGCCATCCATTCCCGCCAACGCGTTGTAGACTGGTGTCAGCAACATCAGGCCATCTGGTTCAGCACACATTTTGCTGGCAGCTCATGCGGACACGTTTCCCATGACGGACAATGGATTCCGCTGGAGGTTTAACCCAATGCAGTACACCGATTATCTCGGCGCGTCGCTTGACGCATTACAGCAGGCATTACAACAAGGCGCGGTGAGCGCGCGTCAGCTAACCACTTTTGCCTTACAGCGCATTGCTGACGTGGATCAACCGCGTTACAACGCCATGACCTGGTTATTTGCCGATGAGGCGCTAGCGGCGGCGGACGCCAGCGATGCACGTCGCCAGCGCGGTGAGAGGATTGGTCCGCTGGAAGGCATTCCGCTGCTGATTAAAGACAATATTCAGGTCAAAGGTTGGCCGACCAGCGCCGGTTCAGTGCTGCTGCGTGAGGTGATTGCCGAGGAAGATGCGCCGCTGGTGACCAAGCTGCGTGATGCAGGCGCGATTCTGATTGGCAAAACCGCGATGCATGAACTGGCGGCGGGTATTACTGGCGCATCATCGTTAAGCGGCTTTACCCATAACGCGTGGCTGGAAGGGCGCTCTCCAGGCGGCTCGAGCAGCGGTTCCGCGGTGGCCGTCGCTGCCGGATATGTGCCGCTGGCGATCGGCAGCGATACTGCCGGTTCCGTGCGCATTCCGGCAGCATTTAATGGCTTGTTTGGTTTGCGTATGACGCGTGGCGCAATCAACATTAATGGCATTGTGCCGCTTTCGCCAACGCAGGATATTCCCGGCCCGCTGGCACGTTCAGCAGCTGACTTGCGCCTGGCAACCGAAGTGTTAAGCGGACAACGCTTTGAAGCGTATGACCAACCGCTGCGCATCGGCATTTGGCAAGAAGGATTTGCTGCCAATGAGGATGAAATCAATCAAGCGGTGCGCGCTGCGCTAAGTCAGTTTGCGCCGCGTGAGGTGAGTTTTCCTGAGCTGGCCTCGCTGGCGACGGAGGCCAACATTATCGGCTATGAATTCGCTGAAGCATTGGCGGCGTATCTGGCAGATAAACCGGCGGCGGAATGCCATACGCTGGCGGAAATTGTGGCGTCAAAGCGCTTTCATCCGCAGCTGGAGGCGATTTTTAGCGCTCGCGCCCAACATCCGGGCACAGATTCGGAAGCCTATCAAGCAGTGCTTGAGCGCCAGCGCGCGTTGCTTGAGCAATTAACCGCGTTCTTCAGTGCGCAGCAGATTGATTTGCTGGCTTATCCCGTGGTGCGCCACGCGCCAGTGAAGCACGGCGAGATGCAGGAAGGCAGCAACGCGTTGATTTCAGCGGTGACGGGGATGCCCGCGATCAGCATTCCAGCCGGGTTGAGCGATGAAGGTTTGCCAATTGGATTGGAACTGCTGGCGCTACGTGGGCGGGAGGATCTGTTGTTAGCGGCGGCGGATCGGTGCGATGTGGCCCTCACCCCAGCCCTCTCCCGCAAGCGGGAGAGGGGGCCGACCGAGCGATGATGTTAATCAATCACTCCACCTAATTATTCCCTCTCCCGCTTGCGGGAGAGGGTTAGGGTGAGGGACAGCGCGCACCCACCCTAACTATGCAACGCCAACCCCTTAATCGCCTTATCTACCGCTTTCTTCGGCCCGCGCAGCGCGATGCCGACCAGATTCAAATTATCGGCATCTTCGGCTTTAAACACTTCGCGGTTCGCCGCGTCGTGGCCCGTGGAAAACATCGCTTCCACGTAAGGAATCAAGGTTAGCTCGCGTTCCAATCCCTGACGATGCGCGCGCTGCAAGCCAGTCAAATCACCGGCGAACACCAGCATCGGTTGACCCGCCATATTGCCGTACTGCCGCTCTTTCGCATCCACGTATGGTTCACCCATCATCTCCGGCGCAGCAGAGGCAATGCCGGTGGCAAGAAACGCCACCACATTCAGGCGCTGCCAGGTGGCTAAATCATCGCGTACGATCAGGGCGATTTTGGTATCAAACATCTGTAACAACTCTCCGATGACAACGAAAACCTCATCATCTAAGAGCCGGTACCTGCGGGTATAGAACGTTTGTGCACTGACGTTGATAAGTGGCGGGCGTCATGCGATAGGCGCGCTGGAACCAGCGGCCCAGATGGCTTTGATCGGCAAATCCCACCTGCGCGGCTACGTTGACCGGCTCGATGCCTTGCGCCAATAACGCGCGCGCGCTGCGCAGGCGCAAACGCACTAAATAAGCATGCGGTGATTGGCCGAACGCCTGTTTGAACTGGCGAGTTAAGCGAAAACGGTCGATGCCGGAAAGGCGTGAGAGTTCATCCAACCCAATATCCTGCGCCATAAAATCATGCAGATAGTCACGCAGCAGCTGCATCTGGCGCATCGCTTCACTGTGCTGCACGCTGGGTTTGGTATCCAGATGGCGGGAGAGCATGGTTAACAGATGATCGAGGCTTTGATCGCGTGCCAACCGCCCTTCGCCTTGATGCACCGCAAACCAGGCTTGTTGGATAGCGCTGGCGAGCAGCGCGTCATCGGTGAGCGTGTGGCGGAACGCACCTTCAATATTCGACACATCGCCCAAACCGCGACGCTGCATCATCTCCGCCACCCACGTTTGTGGCAGATACAGCATCACATAGGTGAAGCCTTCAGCATCGGGCGCGTGGCCATCGTGCACCGCGCCCGGCTCAATCAAGATCGCCCGGCCCGGCGTGCTGGTGTGCAGCGAGCGATGACAGTTGAAGCGCTGAAGACCTTGCTGTGTGACGCCCACCAGCAATTCATCATGATCGTGCGGATCGTAAGCGTGACCGCGAAAATGCGCGTTGACGCTTTCAATTCCGGTATCTTCATCACGACGAAAATCAACCCAATCGTTATTGGCTGGCATAGGCGTTCTCAGGCAGACATATCAGGCAAGCATCTCAGACATAGCCTAGCAGTCGGAACCACAGATAATCCAGTGGCAACAACAGCAGCGCGCTAAAGACAAAAATCATTGCACACAACTGTAATCCCGCTTTGGCTGGCACGTTACCCAGCCCCATCGCTACCACCACCGGCGATGCCTGATACGGCAGCAGCGGCGTAGCGTAAGCCAATACCTGCAACATAATCACCGTCAGCAGCGGGAAGCCGGAAGCGCTTGCCAGTTCCTGCGCCATCGGCGTTACCATCGCCGGTACACCGTTGGCGGTGAGAACAAAATTCAGCAGCGATACCAGTGCATTGAGCACCGCGAAATTGCCAAATGAGGCTTCCGGCTGCAACGGCAACACGTTAAGCAGTGCGTTGGCGATGATGCGACCTAAACCAGACGCCACTACCAGCGTTGCCACGCCGAGAATTCCGCCAATGTAGATGCAGGTGCGGATGTTCACGCCGCTGGCAAAATCCTCGCCAGACAAGAAACCAACGCGCGGCAGCAGACAAATGCAGGCCGCCGCCAATCCTACCCAGGCGGCGGATAAACCGTGCAGGCTGTCGGTCATCCACAGCAGCAGCGTCACCGCCAATATGACCATCAAGCGCCATTCACTGGCACTTAACGGCGCTAACGTGTCGCGCTGTTGTACCGGCGTGGTTTGGGCGCGAAACAGCCATAACAAGCAGCCGACCAATATCAGCCCTTTGCCGATGCCCACTATTGGCATATGCAGCAACCACCACGGTAACCATTGCAGATGCAGTTGATAGGCGCTTTCCGCCGCACCGCTCAACACCAAATTGGGCACATTGGCCGGTAAAATGCTGGCCGAGAGTTGGAAGGTGCCGAATCCCACCGCCAGCGCCAAGCCAATGCTGCCGCGACTGCCGGCTTTGATCCCGGCTCTTTCGCCCATCGCAAGCACCACCGGCATCAGCAGCGCAATGCGTCCCATGTTTGACGGCATAAAAAAGGCCAGCAAATAGCTGATTAACACGGTTCCGGCGATCATTCGTGGCCAGCTTTGGCTAAATGGCACCACCAGATAGTTGGCCCAGCGTTTTGCCAGGCCGACTTTGCGGATCGCTGTGCCGAGCACAAATCCGCTTAGCACCAGCCAAAAAGCCGATGAGGCAAAACCGCTAAATACCGTGCTGGCGGGTGCGAGATGCAACAGCATCGCGGCGGCGAAGAACAATAATGCGGTGAGATATTCGGGCAGTTTGGCGCTGGCCCACAGCAGGATGGTGCAGCCCACCACCAACGCGGTGAGCCATATATTGAGGTCTGATGTCACAGATGAACTCCCTTTCCTGTTTTGGTCACCCTAAATGGCGACCTTACGACAATATTACATCGACAATTGGCTTAACCAATTCATCAGCGCTTCGCTGCCAGGCTGGCTCAATGAACGCTGCGGCCAGGCGAGAAAATAGGGTTTGCTGAGCGGCAAGCTGAGCGCATCAACCATCACTAAATCACCGCGTGCCAACTCATGCGCAATCAAACGGCGCTGGCCCAGCAGCAAACCGGCACCTGCCACCGCGGCGTCAATCGCCAGTGAGGTGAGATTAAAACTGAACGACGGCTGTGCAGGCGGCTCGACCACACCTTTGGCCTGAAACCAACTACGCCAATCCGGTAGAAAACGCCCTTCATTGCCCCAATCGAGATGGATGAGCGGCGCTTGTTGCAACACCGTTTGTCCGGCATAACGCTGCAATAACGCGGGGCTGGCTACCGGCAGCACCTCATCGCGAAACAGCAACTGCTTGTCCAATTGCGGATAGCGATCTTCACCGAAGCACACCACAAAATCTGCGGGTGCGGCATTAAAATCCACCTGCGCGTGCGTGCCGTGCAGCGATAAATCGATATCCGGGCAGCGCTCGCGCCACTGCGTAATGTTGGGCAACAGCCATTTGGAGGCCAACGCGGGCAGCGAATAAAGCGTTAGTTTGGGTGCCGCGGCGGCGTGACGCAGATTTTGCTGGCCAAGATGCAGAATGTCGAAAGCTTCGGTGACATAGCGCAGATACTCCTTGCCGATGTCGGTCAACATCACGCCGCTTTGCGTGCGCACAAACAGCGCGCTGCCGAGTTGTTCCTCCAACTGACGAATCTGCTGGCTCACCGCAGCGGGCGTTAACGCCAACTGCGCAGCGGCTTTTGCCAGGCTCCCCAACTCCGCCGCCACTTTAAATGACTGGATAACGCTGATTTTTGGCAAACGCGAGGAAGGCGCAGGCATTAAGGTTTCCTTAGCAAGGTGGTAAAAATTTATCGTTACGCACTAACATATCAGCGAGTTACAGTCATTACACCTCTGCAAAATATGAGAACTGTAGCCATGTCTGCATTGATCCGTTTCGAACAGCATCCTTTGGCTGACGCCGATTGGCGCCGCGCCTGCCGCGAGCAACTGAATCAGCACGGCGCGTTGGTGTTGCGCCAATTCCTGCAGCCCGCCGCGCTGCAAGCGATTATTCGCGAAGGCGATGCACAGCGCCATCTGGCGTATCACACCGCCAGCAAACACAATGTCTATCTGATGAAAAAGGATGAAGCGTTCGATGCCGATCATCCGCGCAATCGTGATGTCATCAGCACCAAAGGTTGCATCACCGATGATGTGATTGCCGCTGACTCCCCACTGCGCCAGCTCTACAACGACGAATTATTTAAAAGCTTCCTGTGCGATGTGCTCGGTGAAGAGGCGCTTTATCCTTACGCCGACCCGCTCTCCTCGATCAATCTGCATTACGCGCCGGATGGCCAGGAGTTGGGCTGGCATTTCGATAACTCCTCTTTTGCCATCACTTTGCTGGTGCAAAAACCGCGCGCGGGGGGCGTGTTCCAGTATGTGAAGGATCTGCGTAACGCCGATGCGGGCGAGATGAATTTCGCTGGCGTAGCAGCGGTGCTGGATCAGCGCCAGCCGGTAGAGGCGCTGGCGATTGATGCCGGAGATTTGGTGCTGTTTCGTGGCCGTAATTCGTTGCATCGCGTGACGCCAACTGAAGGCGATATCACGCGGATGTTGGCGGTGCTGGCCTACAACACCGAACCGGGTATTGCGCTGTCAGAAACCGCACGCATGACGTTTTACGGACGCTTGTAGATTTAATAATGCCCGCCAGCCGCGCACGAAAATTTGCTGGGTACGAAACGCCACTAAGGCGCGCCAATCGGCGTCGGCGGGCCAAAATCCTTCCACCAACTGTTGCTTAATCGCCTGACCCGCCTCACTCGCCGGATCGCCATACAGATGCAACCAATGATCCTCGCGCACCCGGCGATGCATCTCTTCACCGGCATAAGTGCCGCACTCCACCACCAGCGGCAGCAGTTGCGTGTTCGGTAGTGATGTGAGCAGAAACTGCGACACATAACCGGTGGCTGTCGCGGTTACGCCGGTTTCGCTATCGCGTCCTGCGCCGGTGAACAATAACGTCAGCCATTCGGCGTAAATGGCTTTGCCCCAGTCGTGTGCCGCAACCGGCTGCTCGGCAATCGACAGCAACATCGGATGTCCCCACGCGCCTGCGCCGGTATGCAGATCAAAGCTGATGATGCTTTTCGCCTGCGACAAGTGATCGGCAATGATGCGTTGCAAGGTTTGATATGACCAACTTGGCTGCTTTCCGCCGTAAAAGAAGCCATCCGCCGCGACATATTGTCCCGCTTCCACCACACGTTTTACCGCTGGCCAACCGGCGCTATTCAGCGTTGCGCTTAACAGATCGTCGGCTTGTTGCCGATCACCGTGATAGATCGCATGCCAGGCGGCGTAATCAGGATTAGCCGGCGTGGGTTGCGTGAAATCCACGAAGTTACGATTCAGGTCGATGTTGTCTTCATTGACGCGCCGCAAATGCGCCGCGCCCCACGGATTAAGCAAGTGCAGCAGCACAATCGCCGTATCCTCTGGCAGCGCGGTGAGGTTGAACAGATCCAGCCAGGCAATTTGGCAATCCGAGCCGTAATAGCCTTCCACGCCGTGCGTGCCAGAGATCACCAGCATGATTTTTGCGGCGCTGGTATCGCCGATCACTGCGACATCGGTGAACAGTTCTTCGCCCTGCGGGCCAGGTAACGGATGCGGATACGAGGTTAATGCGCCATTCTGGCGGTGGACGGCGGCCAGGAAGCGCGCGCGTTGCGTGGTGTAGTGCGGTAGAGCTGGCATGATGATTCCTGATGAATTCCCCTCACCCCAACCCTCTCCCGCATGCGGGAGAGGGAGCAGTCAGGTGCGGAACGTGAAGTTACGGGTAAACTTTGAATTTAAAATACTTTTTCGCCAGTTGATCATAGGTGCCGTTGCTGTGCAATTCCGCCAGCGCGCTGTTAATCAATTTCAGATTGGCTTCATCGTCTTTGCGCAGCGCAATTCCCACACCATCGCCGAAGATCTGTTTATCCACTAAGGTCGCTTTGATAGTAAAACCTTTGCCTTCCGGCGATTGCAGGAACCCCTGTTCCGCCGATACCGCATTCGCTACGCTGGCGTCCAAACGACCCGCCACTAAATCCGGATACACTTCCATCTGATTGGCATAAGACACCACATTCACGCCGTGTGTCGCCCATTTGGTTTTCGCGTAAGTTTCCTGAATGGTGCCCTGCGCGACGCCGATGGTTTTGCCGTGCAGCGTGGCGAGATCGTCAGTGAGTTTACTGTTGGCTGGCGTGAGCAGCGCACTTGGTGTGTTGTACAGCATGTCGCTGAATGCCACCTGCGCGCGACGTTTCTCGGTCATCGACATCGCCGACAGAATCGCATCAAACTTCTTGGCTTGCAGCGCCGGAATGCTGCTATCAAAGCCCATTTGCACCCATTCACACTTCACTTTGGCTTGCGCGCAAATCGCGTTACCAATATCGATATCAAAGCCCTGCAAGGTGCCGTCGCTGGCTTTAGATTCAAACGGTGGGAACGTAGGATCGACGCCAAAACGCAGCGTTTGTTCGGCCAGCGCCACATGGCTAAAAGCGGTCAGTGAAAGCAGTAACGCGAAGGACAGGTTTTTCTTCATTGTTATCTCCGGCAGGCAGTGAAATTCACAACAGCATGCAGAGTTAATAACATGGCGGATACAAAGCCACCACTAAAAAAGGGTTTTAGTGCAGAGGAATTTCTTATTAAACAGAAGGAGTTAAGCGATTTTATCTCCGGCAGTAAGCAAATCTTAATGCCGGAGAAAAGGGTTACACCGGAAGTGGACGAGAAACATGTGCAGCAGCAGCTTGATTGGCGTTATTCGCTGCTTCAACCAGCCTGCAACCGGCCAGCAGCGACTGACTCAGTACGCCGACAAAGCAGTCGCCCGCGCCGTGCGTGCTCACCAGTTTGACCGGGATCGCCGCGATGCTGAACGCGTTGCTGCCCTGCTCGCACAGCGCCAAACCGTGTTCACCGGCAGTGACGATCACCTGCGGGAAACGCTGCGCCAATGCTTGTGCCGCTTCACACGCCGAAGCCAAATCATTGACTGCAATCTGGCACATATCACGCGCTTCAACCGCATTAACGATCAGCAGTTGCACGCATTCCGCCAGCTCAGGTTCGATATCACGCGCCGGTGCCGCATTGATGCACACCGCGATGCCACGCTGTTTGGCCTGTTGCGCCAGTTGCAAATTCACCCGCGGCGGCACTTCATTTTGCAGCACCAGCAAACCCGCATCGCGCCATACTTCTTCACCTACCGCCGCCGCATCAATGTGCAGATTGGCATTGGAAACCACCACCGCGCCGTAATCGCCTTCCGCATCGCTGATCGCCACGCTCATGCCAGAAGGTTGCCCGGCTAGAATCGCGACGGATGTGCTATCTACGCCTGCTTCACGCAGCGCAGCCAGCAAGAACTCACCTTGAGCGTCATCGCCAACTGCACCGATAAAACTCACCGGCACGCCTGCACGCGCAGCAGCAACGGCTTGATTGCCACCTTTACCGCCAAATTTATAACTGCAGCCGCTGCCCATCACCGTTTCGCCTTTTTCCGGGCGATGATGAGCCGCCAGCATAATGTCGTAATGCAAGCTGCCGGCAACAATGATTTTGTTCATGATTTAAAAATCCCGCAGATCCTGAACCGCTCGCTGGGTTTTCATTAAATTGGTTTCAGCCAGCTTTAAATCTTTTTTGGCAATCGCGACGAATAACGCATCGAGAATATTTAATTGCGCGATACGTGATGCGGCATTTTCGCCAAGCAGATGCGATCCCTGAGAAGTTGATGTAAGAACCACATGCGCATTACGCGCAATAGGCGACTCGGCATAATTGGTAATCGCAATAATTTTTGCGCCATTGCGTGCCGCTAGCTTAATAGGATCATTTACCGCACGCGTGGCACCGGAATGACTGATGGCAATAACCACATCATCATCAGACAAAACCGCTGCCGACATCAGCATAATATGGGCATCGTCATAGGCGGTGGATTTAATACCAATCTTCAGTAGCTTGTGCGATAAATCGCGCGCTACCGTGGCCGAGCCACCCACCGCATATAAATCAATATGACGCGCTTTAAATAATATTTCTGCTGCACGATTAAACTGCGCAATATCCAGAATCGACAACGTTTCTTCTATTGCCTGAATCGAGGTTCTGAATACTTTCGCCAGCAATTGTTCCGACGAATCATCCGGCTCAATTTCCGCATGCAAACCGGCCACTTCTGACTGATTATAATAAATCAATCCGGTACGAAAATTACGAAAGCCAGTGAAGTTGAGCTTTTTCGTAATTTTCACAATCATCGCTTGTGAAACACCATTTTCTTCGGCGATTTCCTGCAACGATGTTTGTTCATTAATGTCGGTTCTGGCAATTATCGCTTCTGCTACGCGTCGTTCTAGCGGCGTCAGTTGCGGTAAGCGCATGCGAATTTGAGCGCCAATGGCTCGCGGATCTTGCTTCATTACCTGCCTCTTGTCGCCCGGTCAATCAACATCGCTATGATAATGATTAGGCCGGTAGCAAGCAATTGATAAAAAGCCTGAATATTTAGCAGAGTCAAGCCATTACGCAACGCACCGAGGATGATCGCACCAATCAACGTGCCGATGATGCTGCCTTTACCACCCATCAACGATGCGCCACCAATCGCCGCAGCAGCGATGGCATCCAATTCCCACAGATTGCCGATGGTCGGTTCTGCCGCGCCTAAGCGCCCAATCAGGATTAAAGAAGCCAGTGACGCTAAGGTGCCAGAAATAATATACACCGTGACTTTGGTGCGTTTTACCGGCACACCGGCGACGCGTGCCGCCTCTTCATTACCGCCGACCGCCAGAATATATTCACCGAGCGGGGTTTTATTCATTACTACCCATAATAACAGTGCGATCACCGCCACAATAACAATCGGTGTCGGCACGCCAAATACGGCGCTATTAATAATGCTGCGGAATTCCATTGGAATACCAAACACCGGATTACCACCAGTAAAAATCAGTGCAATGGCGCGGAATAACGATAATCCGCCCAGCGTCACAATAAACGGTTGTAATCCGGCATAAGCGATTAACGTGCCACTAAACACGCCGCACAGCGCGCCAATACCTAATGTTGCCATGATCGCCAGCGGCACCGGCACGCCCAGCACCATCATGGTTGCGCCTAATACGGCAGAAAGCGCGGCGGTTGGCCCAACCGATAAATCAATCCCACCTGAAATAATCACCAGCGTCATGCCTAATGCAATCAACGCATTAATTGATGACTGTTGCAGAATATTCAGTAAATTCGGCACGGTGAAAAATACCGGCGATAAGAATGAAAAAGTCACCACGATAATCACCAGCCCGATTAAGGTGCCAGCATCACGTAGATTGAATTTCAGCAGTGCCGACGGCGCAGCCGCAGGCTGAGTAGTTGTTTGCGTCATCATAATTTAGCCTTGGTAGAGTAAGCGTTAAACGGCTTCTTTAAGATCATTAATGGCGAAGCGTGCAATATTCTCTTCAGTGATTTCTGCGCCCTGTAACTCTCGCGTAATTTTCCCTTCGCGCATCACTAACACACGATCGGACACGCGCAATATCTCCGTCATTTCCGAAGAGACCACCACAATCGCTTTGCCTTGCTGCGCCAGTTTCTCAATCAGATTATAGATTTCCGATTTGGCACCAATATCAATTCCCCGGGTTGGCTCATCAAATAAAAACACTTCCGCATCCGCCGCCACCCAGCGTCCAATAATCACCTTTTGCTGATTACCGCCGCTGAGCGTGCCAATCGGTTTTTCGATGTTGAGCGGGCGCAGTTTTAAATCCGACATCACTTCCTGCGCCACTTCATCCAGTTTCGCTTTACGGATTACGCCGCCGAGCGTGAAGTTGCGCATCGAAGGCAACGCCATATTCATTTTCACCGCACGCGCCTTGATAATGCCCTCTTTCTTACGATCTTCAGGCACCAAACCAATGCCTGCGCGAATCGCGGCGCTGACGTTGTGATTCTTCACCGCTTTGCCATTCACCCGAACTTCACCGGCGCTGCGTTTGTCGATACCGGCGATCAGCTTCAGCAGTTCAGTGCGCCCTGCGCCGACCAATCCGGCAATGCCCAACACTTCCCCGGCGCAGACATTAAAACTGGCCGGTTTGATTTCATGGCCGCGCGCCACATTCTCCACCTGCAACACCTGACGATCGGTAGCCCACGAATGGTGCTCCAGCTTCTCGATTTTACGGCCGACCATTTTGGCGACGATGCTCTCTTCAGTTTCGTCGCAGATGTTCACCACACCCACCTGGCGACCATCGCGCATGATAGTGGCGCGATCGCAGACCTGGAAAATCTCGTTCATCTTGTGCGAAACGTAAATCAGTGACACGCCGGTCGATTTGAGATCGCTGATCAACTCCGCCAGACGCTCAAACTCGCGCGGCGTCAGGCTGGAAGTCGGTTCATCCATCGCGATGATTTTGGCTTCATCCAGCAAAGCGCGGGCGATTTCCACAATCTGCTGTTGCGACACTTTGAGATTCTTAATCGGCTCAGCGGGATTAATGCTGGGATCGAGTTGCTTAAGAATGTGTACCGCGCGCGCCAGTTGCGCCCGCTTATCGACAAACAAACCGTTCATGGTGGTCAGCGGGCGGCCCAAAAACATATTCTGCGCTACGGAGAGCTCTGGAACATGCTGCAACTCCTGATGAATCATGGCGATACCAGCATGGCGCGCACTCAGCGGATTCTTCATCTGCACCAATTGGCCGTTGACCTGAATCTCACCGTTATCCGCCGGACGCACGCCCGAAAGGATGTTCAGCAGCGTGGATTTCCCCGCGCCGTTTTCCCCAATCAGCGCGTGAACTTCACCAGGACGAACCATAAAATCCACCTCTTGCAACGCAATCGCGCTGCCGTAGGTTTTCGTGATGCCACGCATCATTAAGCGATACTGTTCCATACGCTCTCCGCCTGTTTTATTGCTGAGCCAGCAACTGACGCAGCTTGTTGTTGTCTTTGGTTGAGAATGCATCGGCGTTGTCTTTGGTGATCAGCGCTTGCGGCGTTGCCACGACGCGCGACAGTTTCTGCCCGCCGATAATGCGCAGGATCACTTCAGTTGCCACTTCGCCGGTCAACACCGGGAAGCTATCCACCGTGCCGGTCAATTCGCCGCGTTTGATTGATGCATATGCATCTGAAATGCCATCAGTACCAAACACCGCGGTTTGCTTCGACTTGCTTTGCGCCGCAACCGCTTCCACCACGCCCAGCGCCATGGTGTCGTTATTGGCGTAGAAACCAATCAAATCAGGATGTTGCTGTAAAATGGTCGATGCAGCGTTGAACGCCTGTTCGCGGCTCCAGTTGGCGGGCACGCTGGCAACGATGTTGAACTTACCGTTAGCTTGCAGCGTCTCTTTGAATCCGGCGGTGCGTTGACCGGCGGCATACACGCCCGGCTGGCCTTCGATCACCGCCACTTTGCCACCTTCTGGATGATGCTGAATGAACCATTTCGCCACGCGCACGCCGTTATCTTTCTGCACGTTGCCGACGTAATACTGCGCGCTTGGCACCACCGCATCGTTAACGTTGACCACCGGAATGCCTTTGCTGCTGGCACTTTCCAGCGCCGGTTCCAGGTTGATATCGGTTTGCGGCGACACCAGCAAGCCGTTAAATCCTTGCGCAATCAGCGTTTCAGCAATCGACAACTGGCCTAATTGATCATCTTCATTGGCTGCCGCTTGATACGCCACGGTGAAGCCATATTGTTTCGCGACGTTTTGATAGCCTTCGCCGAGTGAACGCCAGTATTCGTTGGTCAGCGTTTTCGACACGCCACCAATTTTCAGTTTGGCGTCCACTTTCGGCATTGGGCCATATTTGCTTTCCAACTGCGTCCAATCGGTGCGATCGGGTTCAGAGTCAGATTTCAGCGGCGCTAAGGTGGCAGCGTACACGCTGGAGCACAGCAGCGCCGAGGTGAGAGCAGAGAGTAAGAGCTTTTTCATGGTGTTAACCTTTTTATAGTTTTAGCGAGTATTGCAGGGTTGGCTGGTGCTTAACGGGCCAGCATGATGTCATTGACAATTTGCTGCGATGCCACCGCATCCTGACGACTGATCGCTTCTTCCAGTGCCGGATTATTATTGAGTTTTTCGCATAATTTCAGCAGGCGCGTCACAGTGGCGATGTTAATTTCGGCTTCACGAATCGGATCAAGGCCGCTGGCATCCGGGAAGGTGTCAAAGTAGTAAGCGCCTTGATAGCCATCGCGCTGCATCTGCCAGAGGAATTCCAGCGTAGCGCGTGGGTTGACGGAACCGGCCATCAAGCCATCGTCGCGTTTGCCCCAGCCATCGTTCAGATCCAAACCGAGCAGACGCGAACGGCGCGCGACCATCGCGGCGGCAAAGGCCGGAATTTCGTTGGCAAACAGCACGTGCGCGAAATCCAGGGTGATGCCGAGGTTGGCACAACCGGCCTCTTCCACCGCCAGCAAGCACGTGGTGGCATTCGGGAAGATGCTGTACGCGCGCGGTTCATTGGGTTTGTATTCAATGCTGACGTCGATATCTGGCGCATATTCCGCCACTTCACGCACCGCGCTAACTGCGTCTTCCCACATTTTTTTGTAATCGGCCTGGAAGCAGTAATCGAAACCATCCTGCCCCATCCACAACGTCATCAAGCTGGAACCAAATTCACGCCCGGCATCAATACCGCGTTTAGTCAGTTCGATCGCTTCACGACGAATCTTTGCATCTGGGTTAGTGAAAGCCCCGATTTTGAATTGCGGCGCATCCCAACGCATCTGCATACCGTTCACGGCTAAACCCGCATCGGCAATCGCCTCACGCATGGTGCTGATATCGCTGGTAATATGCTGCGGATAGTTGAGATCCAGATGGGTTAGCCCCTTTACGTTTCCGGCACGCGCAATCATTTGCAGTACAGAGGGTTTGCCCTGCAAATCGGGCCAATACAGGTGCGCCCCGGAGGCAAAAGAGTTCAAACGTGTAGCAAACTTGAGTTCGGACATGAGGAAGGATCCTTGGCAACGAGTTGTAATGTACTTTCCTTCTTCACGATTATTTGTGAAGTTATGTAATAAATTACATATGCCACGAAGTTTGGCAAGTCGTCACGCGCAGGAACTGTTCAATTTGCGAGGATGTTCACGAAATTTATGCTTTGATTGAGCGGAAGTGGTGGCCAAGGCTCTCGATTTGGGATGGCATGCTGATAAAGATAAGATCGCATGCCGGGTCAAGCGTTAGATTGCTGGTGTACCCAAGGCATGCTGTTCATAAATTAATTAAGACAGGAATATAAGGTGCTAAAGCAACGTTTTTAACAGCGCTGTTTGGTCATCAGGGAATTGTGAATAGATCTCGTCACCAATAATTTTATAAGCAGCTTGTATGAACGGTTTTGCTGAATCAACATCCTTTTTTATCATTAAAGATTGAGCGATGGTGAGTGAAGATAAAGGCTGCCCTCGCTTAAGCTCCCATTCATAGGCACGTTTTGAATATTTAATCGCTTCATCATGGCTTCCATTCTCTTGCAAGGATTTTCCATATCCCCCCATAATCCAATAATATATGTCGTCATTCTGCAAATATTGTTCAGCAAGTTCAGCTGCGGCAGCCCATGCGTACACTGATGCTTGCAGCTGACAAAGCATCCCCAATGAAATTCCGCTTTCCGCGAGATCAAACGCTTTATCTTTCCATGATTTATTATGAAAATGCATATGCGCACTCCTTATTAATACAGTTATGATAGCGAAGTAAATAAAATCGATACCCGCTCATAGTTGTTAAATGATTGGAAATTGAAGTTTACCCCCTAACTATTAAATATCAGCTCAATGCTGAAAGACTATTACTATTGCATCCTCCATACATATAATAATCAACTTATGATTTTTTACTTCAAATATCACTTCATGACAGTTTCCGATGATGACTGGATGCATTTGATAAGGACTGCGCCCTGACAATCGCCACCAATGTCATTCTTTTGTCATAACTCACTCACCACGTTGTCAGCGCGCTTTTCATATCCTGTGGACCAACCTTTCCAATCAGGAGCACGAAAATGACATTGAAAAAACTCACGCTAGCAGCAGGTATTTTGCTGGCGATGGCAGGTGGCGCGGCTCAGGCTCAGGCGCAAACCGTGAAGAATATTGTGTTGGTGCACGGTGCGTTTGTCGGCGGTGCCGGATGGCGTCCGGTGTACGATCGTCTGACGCATGATGGCTATAAAGTGACGCTGGTGCAGGAGCCGCTGACCGGCTTTCCGGAAGATGTCACCGCCACACGCCGCATCATCGATCAACAAGATGGCCCGGTGATTTTGGTCGGCCACAGCTACGGCGGCGCGATCATCAGTGAAGCAGGCAACGATAATAAAGTGGCGGGATTGGTGTATATCGCCGCGCATGCGCTGGATAACGGCGAAACCGAAGCCAGCAACGGCAAGAAATTCCCTAACAGCGCGCATCCTTTTGCTAAATCGATCGATGGCTATCTGACCATCGCGCCCCAGTATTATCACAGCGATTTTGCCGCTGATTTACCCGCCGCGCAGGCCGATTTTGAAGCGCACGCCCAGATGCCAACCAACGCCGCAGTGTTCACGGCGAATATTCCAGACCCGGCGTGGAAGACCAAGCCTAGCTGGTACATGGTGGCGAAAGCTGACAAAATCATCAGTCCAGATTTGGAGCGGATGTACGCCAAACGCGCGCACAGCCACACGGTAGAAATCGCCGGAGCCAGCCATTCGGTGTATCAATCGCACCCTGCTGATGTCGCGAAGTTGATAGAACAAGCCGCGCAACACGCTCAGTCATAAATAAACCTCCCGTGGAGATGCGCATGAAAATTTTGGTGATTGAAGATGAAGCCAAAGCGCGCGAGTACATGCGCAAAGGATTGACCGAAGCGGGATTTATCGTCGATGTAGCGGAAAACGGTCAGGATGGCGTGTTCTATGCCCAGGAGCATCATTACGATCTGATATTGCTCGACGTAATGATGCCCGGAATGGACGGCTGGCAAGTAATGGCGACGTTGGATAAACAGATTCACACGCCGGTGATTTTCCTCACCGCCAAAGGCACGCTGGAAGATCGCATTAAAGGGCTGGAGTTGGGCGCTGATGATTATCTGGTCAAGCCGTTTTCCTTTGCCGAATTGCTGGCGCGAGTGCGCACCCAGTTACGGCGCGGCAGCCAGCAAAAGCTGCCGGATGTGCTCACGCTCGCTGACTTGCAACTCGATATCCTGAAACGTCGCGTGGAACGCGGCGGTCAGCGCATCGATCTCACCAATAAAGAGTTCAATCTGTTGCATCTGTTTATGCAGCATCCCGGCGAAGTATTAACGCGCACAGTAATTGCTTCACGCGTATGGGATATGAATTTCGACAGCGACACCAACGTGGTGGATGTAGCGGTTAAACGTCTGCGGCATAAAATCGATGGCCCGTTTAGCCAACCGCTGATTCATACCGTGCACGGTGTCGGTTACCGCTGCGAAGCCGAATCATGAAGCGCCATTCTCTCGCCAATCGCCTGTCGTTGCTGCTGAGCCTCGCGGTGATGGTGATTTTTTCCCTCAGCGGCATTGCGCTTTATCACTCCTTAGCCGCGCAAATTGGCGTGCGCGATGATGCGGCGTTATTGACGCGTATTGACCAAATCCGCACCTTGCTGCGCGATGAAGATGCCATCACGCTGATTCAGCAGAAACCGCGCTTGTTCGCCAACATGCTCGGCAATACCGAGTCGCTGCTGGTGTTGCGCTTTCCCGGCCAGCCGCCATTGATTGTGGTGAATCCCGGCCAGCGTCCCGTGCCGACGATAACCCCGGTTGCTGCCGATCAACCTTTGGCGCTTTCGTCGGTGCATCATCAGGTTAGCGAGGATGGCACGCCCTTTATCTCGGCGGCGGCGCTAACATCCACGCGCGATGGCAGCGGCGAGATTGAGATCGTCACGGGCCGCTTGATGAGCGATCGCACTCAGACACTTAACAGTTATCGCAATCAAATCATTGTTGCTACCGCGCTGGCAGCGTTGATGGTGGCAGCAATCAGCATTGCTCTGGTGCGACGCAGTTTAGCGCCGGTGCGCCATCTGGCGGCAGAAGCGGATGCGATTGATGCACGCCATCTTGCACCTCGCATGCCCGATCCCTCGTTGACCGAGTTGCAGCCGCTGATCGCGTCGTTTAATCAGATGCTCAGCCGCCTGGAACGCGGTTATCAGCAACTCAGCCAGGTTTCCGCCGATATGGCGCACGATCTGCGCACGCCAATCAATACGTTAATCGGACAAACTGAAGTCGCGCTCAGCCAAACGCGCCGCGTTGGCGATTATCAAGCGCTGCTCGGTTCCAATTATGAAGAGCTGGAACGGCTTGCCAAGATGATCGACAACATGCTGTTTCTGGCGAAAGCGGAAGATGCCAGTCAGGTGCTGGATTTGCAGGCCATCGATCTGGCGCGGCTTGGCGATAAATTACAGGACTATTTTGACGGCATGGCGGAAGAACAAGCGATGCAGCTAGACATGGCGCTGCACGGCGAACTTCACGCCGATGCGCAATTGCTGCAACGCGCGCTGGCCAATTTGATGGCGAACGCATTGCGTTACGGCGACCGCCATTCAACGGTGCGCATCTTTAATCAGGGCACTGCGTTGATGGTGGAGAATCACGGCCCGGCGATAACTGAAGAGCAGCAGGCGCGTATTTTTGATCGCTTCTGGCGCGCGGATACCGCACGGCAGCACAGCAGTAGCGGATTAGGTTTGTCGATAGTGCGCAGCATTATGCAATTACATCATGGCAGTTGCAGCGTTCGCAGTGCAGATGGTGTGAACCGCTTTATGCTGCAATTTCCTGATTAGTTTCGTAAGGTCGCCATTCATGGCGACCAGCAACGACTCAAAGCATCAAATAAAGGTGAAAATCTCTTCGCGCGGCAGGCGTGATTTTGGCAATCCGGCGTTGAAATCAGCATCGCTGCGATAACCTAGCGACACCAGCACCACGCTGGTAAAGCCTTTTTCACGCAGGCCCAATGCTTTATCCAATGCGCTCTGATCGAAGCCTTCCATCGGCGTAGCATCAATGCCCAACATCGCGGCACCTAGCAACAATCCACCCAGCGCCAGATAAACCTGTTTTTCCATCCACTGTGGAATATCGCGCGATTCATAACGATGCATATCGACATAGCTGCGACGGCTCTTATCCTGCCCGGCTTTGCCTTCTGGTTTGGCAAAGCGTCCGTCGGCTTCTTCTTTAGCCAGCACATTATTCAGATGCGCTTCATCCAGATCGGTACGCATGCAGAGTGCGATAACGTGCGATGCATTCAGCACTTTTGGGCTGTTGTAGACAAACGCGCCATCGGTGGATTGCGCGATTTGCTCACGACCTGCGGCGGTGGATGCCACCACAAAATGCCACGGCTGTGAATTCACCGAGGACGGGCTGTTTCGCAGCACGTTGAGCAAGGTTTCGATCTCTTCCTGCGGCAAGCTTTTGCCCTGTTCAAAAGCTTTTACGGTGTGGCGGCGTGCAACTGCATCGTTCAGTGTCATGACATATCCTTAATCTAATAAAATTAATACGTTTTCTCGGTCATCCTAAATGGCGACCTGACAGAATCAAAACCCGCTTAACACAATCTTTCCGCGTGCGCGTCCGCTCTCGATCAACGCATGCGCTTTACGCAAATTGGCGGCGTTAATGGTGCCGTGATGCTCGCCAGCGGTGGTTTGTAGCGTTTTATTATCAATTAGTTGGCTCACGCGTTGCAGGATATCATGCTGACGTTGCATATCTGTGGTGTGGAATAACGAGCGCGTGAACATCAATTCCCAATGCAGGGATATCGCTTTACGCTTCAGCGGCACCGCATCCAGCGTTTGCGGATCGTCGATCAACGCCAGTTTGCCTTGCGGGGCAATCACATCAATCAGCTGATCGTAATAACTGTCGGTGTGCGTTAGCGAAGCGACGTAACGCACTTCTTTATGTCCAATCGCCGCCAGTTGTTCTGCCAGCGGTTGAGAATGATCAATCACATGATGCGCACCGAGTGAACGCACCCAATCCGCGGTTTCCGGGCGCGATGCAGTGCCAATCACCGTCAGTTTGGTCAACTTGCTGGCGAGCTGCGTCAGGATCGATCCCACACCGCCACCTGCGCCGATAATCAGCAGCGCGGAGTTGTCATCGGCTTCGACTTCCAAACGATCAAACAGCAATTCCCACGCGGTTAATGAAGTCAGCGGCAGCGCAGCAGCATCGGCGGCGTTCAGCGATTGCGGCTTATGCCCGGCAATGCGCTCGTCCACCAAACCGTATTCGGCGTAGCTGCCCGCGCGCGTGATATCACCGGCGTAAAACACTTCATCACCCGCCTTGAACAAGGTGACATCCGCGCCCACCGCTTCCACCACCCCAACCGCATCCCAACCGAGAATACGCGGCTTGTCGGTTGGCGCACCGGCACGCACTTTGGTATCCACCGGATTCACTGCGATGGCGTGAATTTTTACCAGCAGATCACGTGCGCCAGGCGTGGGTTTCGCCACATCAAGTTCGTACAGCGCCTTTTCATCAGAAATCGGTAAACCGTTTTGGCTATAAACGATGGCTTTCATTCAGCAATCCTTATTGTTGAGCAGTTTTGGTCAGTGGCATTGAGCATAGCGAGCCAGTGGGCGATGAAAAATGCCGGTTGCAGAACAACACTTTCACTTTTAGAGTGAAAATCCCTGAGTACTATTACGGTTAAAAAGAAGATGGTTCGACTGGAAGACGTCACGCTGTTTGTGCGATCGGCGGCGCTTGGCAGCTTTTCGCGCGCAGCACGTGAGGTAAATTTGCTGCCCGGTCAGGTCAGCGCGGCGATTCAGCGGCTGGAGCGCGAACTGGATCGACGCCTGTTTGCCCGCTCCACCCGCAGCCTGCGTCTCACCGCTGAAGGTGAAAAGTATCTGCCGTATGCCCAAGAGATGCTGGCGCTGATGCATGCCGGTGCCGACAGTTTGCAAAGCGATGAAGATGCGTTGAGCGGCGAACTGAAAATCGCGCTGCCTTCGGATATTGGCCGCAATATCCTGCTGCCGCTAATTACTGACTTCTGTCGCGAACATCCGGCGTTGTTTGTGCGTCTCGCCTTTTCTGATCAGATCAGCGATGTATTCCGCGATCCGGTGGATATCGCCATTCGCTACGGCAAATTAGAGGACAGCAGTTACGTCGCGCTGCCGCTGGCCGAAGACAATCGCCGCGTGATGGTGGCGTCACCGGACTATCTGGATCATCATGGCCGTCCGCAGCAGCTCGAAGAGATCGCCCAGCATCACCACTGTTTGCTGTTCATTATGGGCGGCCACGTTTACGACAAATGGACGTTTCCGCAAGATGGCATGCGCCGACAGATCACCGTGAAAAGTCGCATGCTCTGTGATGACGCCGAAGTAGCGCGCCGTTGGGCGATGTCTGGCATGGGCATCGCTTATAAATCATGGATTGATGTGTGTGACGATGTGCAGGCGGGACGGCTGGAAATCGTGCTGCCACACTTACCCGGCGAAAGCACGCCGCTGCACCTGATCTGCCCACACCGCAAACAGTTTTCACCCGCCATCCGCGCACTGCATGCGTTATTGCGCGGGCATTTACGGGCTTTAACTGCCCGGCTGCATTGAACATGAATTACGTTTGCGACTAACTTCTGGCGGCTAAGCAGTCGATCAACCAATCTCAAAATGCCATCTGCATTACAGAAAATAGTTTGGTGATGAAACGCGGCCTAAATTTCTTGTGGACGAGATCCAGCAATCACGATTGTTGTGCTGGGTGAGGACTTTTACGCAATTCTTCTTGATAGACTACGAGCTATAAAATAGACTCTACCCTATCAAGGATGGTCATTGTGTGGAATGTTGAAGCAACGGACAGATTTTGGTCTTGGCTTGAATTACAAGATGACGCGATACGCATTGATATGCTCGCGGCGTTGAAACTACTGGCTCAGGAAGGACCACACTTAGGACGCCCTTTTGTTGATACGCTTTATTTCTCAAAGATATCTAACATGAAAGAACTACGCGTACAGAGTAATGGTCGGCCATTACGTGGTTTCTTTGTCTTTGATCCTCTGCGCAAAGCCATTGTGTTTTGTGCTGGCAATAAAGCCGGCAAGAACGAAAAGCGCTTCTACCGAGAGATGCTCATTATCGCCGAGCAGGAATATCAACTTCACCTGAACTCATTGAAGAAAAGCCAACATGAAAACACTTAATGAAATGCTGGCGACGTTAACGCCAGAGCAGCAGCAGCAGGTTGATGAACGCGTCAGCCAAATGCGTCTCGAAAGCCAACTGTATAAGTTACGCGAACAAATGCAGCGCACTCAGCGTCAGCAGGCGGAAGCCATGAATATCGCGCAGCCATCAGTGGCCGCGATTGAGGCACGCGGTGTTGAATTGAAAATTTCTACGCTTAAGCGCTACGTCGAAGCTTTAGGTGGGGAGCTTACGTTGGGCGTAAAAATGCCGGGCGGTACGCATGTTGATCTGCTCGTTTGAGTGGCGCTACGTTCGATTTATCGATCGCCACATACCAGAAAACACATTGCTCAGCGCTTTATTGCCGATTTCTGATAAATGGTTGTCGTCACGATACAGCGGCACATTGTCTTTCGCACCGTAACAGAATTGCTGATCGCACAACGCCTGTGCGGCATCAAGCAGCGTGACGTTCGGCGTTTGCGCCACAATCTGGTTCAGCATCGCCAATGCATCGCGATTGCGCGCATCGTAATCTGCGCGCGGTAAGGTCATCGCCAACGCATTGCCGCGCATCGCGTTACGTGACATGCGATAAATCACGTCGTAACCAAATTCTGGCACCGGGGTCATGATGAACACTTTGCGATGCAGCGCGAGTTGCTGCACCGCAGCGGCAAAATGTTTCTGATAAGCCGCCAGCGAACTGCCATCCTGCGCAAACGAATATTCCTGGCTACCCACGCTGCCCTGCTCGCCGTGCAGGTAAAGCGAGAAGCGGTTGATAATCAGCACCGAGGCGTTGGGATATTTCTGCTCTATCAGCGCAAACGCATTTTTCACGAAGGCGCCGCATTCCGGGCGGGTACGACGATTGATGTCGGGAATAGTTGGGCAACTCGATTGGGCGATAAACACCACAGAATCGGATTGTTGATTAGCACTGGCGACCACCGACGATAACAGCGCGTTCGCATGGCTATCGCCCAGCACCACCAAATTAACGTGTTCCGCGCGACCAAACACACATTGCGGCGATTGCAGTCCATCCAGCGTGAAACAACCGCGTGCCGCGTTAAAGCGCTGTTGTGCATAGTGATTGATACTGGCAACCACCTCTGGCGCGCGTGCCGGTAAACCGTCTTTAGCCATCACCAGCAGTCCGACGCACAGCACTAATGCCGGTTGACCTAATGCTGTTGCGGTTCGTGCGCTGAGCCAACTGCGCTGACTTTCGATCAGGCTGAAGGAAGCCCAACCGGCGACGATCGACAGAATCACAAGTACCGTTTGCGACGCAATATTGACCGGAAAATCCGCCAGATGCCAGAACACCCATAATGGCCAATGCCAGAGATAAATCGAATACGACCATTTACCGAGGGCTTGCGCGACGCGATTGTTAAACAGCACGCTGTTGCTGCCACCAGCATGGATAATCAACGCGGTTAATGTCACCGGAATCAACGTCATCATGCCCGGCCACGTCATGTCCGAATCGATGTAAAACGCGCTGAGCACCAAACCGATAACAGCCACAATCGGTACCCAAGATTGGCCACTCAATCTGCTTTTCGGGGCAAGGAAAAGCAAACCACCAACCAGCATTTCCCATGCGCGGGTTGGCAGCATAAAGTACGCGGTGCTAGCGCTGAAATGGGCCATGACCAACGCCAGGGCAAATGACAGCAGCGCACCAACGCCGATTACCCAGGCAAAGCGGCGACGCAAGAAGCGCGCGGTGAACATCAATACCAGCGGCAATAGCAGATAAAATTGCCACTCCACGCTCAACGACCAGGTATGCAGCAGCCATTTATAGACTGAGCCCGCTTCAAAATAACCCGCTTCTTTGAAATAGACGATATTGGAGGTAAACGTCAGACTGGCAACAATATGACTGGCAAGGGTTTTATATTCTTCCGGCGGAATGAAGAAATAACCCTGCAATAATAATGCCGCACACATTACGGCTAATGCAGGAATAATGCGTCGGCAACGAGCGGCATAAAAAACTAATAAAGAGAAGGTGTTATTTTTCAGCCCGGTTAAAATAATGCCGGTCATCAGATAACCAGAAATAACAAAAAACACATCAACTCCGAGAAATCCGCCGCTGACGCCAACCGCACCAACGTGATACAGCACCACCAAAATAACGGCGTAGGCGCGCAGGCCGTTTATATCAGCACGGAATTTCATCTCAGTGTGTCCACTCGCGGGATATGTGTCTGAATGTAAGGATTGTGCCAGGGCGAAGCAATACGCACGCGAATAATCAGAGTAATTGCAGCGCGCAACCATATTAAGACCAAGGTGTAACAGTGTGACAACTGCACGTGTTACACCTGTAACGCTGTTACATCAGCATCGCTGATGCAGATAAACTCAACGCATTGTTTTTATTAAAAATATATCGACGGTAACTGTTGGCACGCTTCTCGCAAATTCCGCATTGAGATTCTGCACCGGCCTCTATCGGCAATGGACAGAAATACAGCCAACCTCAAGGAGAAAATAATGAAAGCGGCACGTTGGTATAAAGCACGCGATATTCGCGTCGATGAGATTGAAGAACCGCAGGTTTCAGCCGGGAAAGTTAAAATTAAAGTGGCGTGGACCGGTATTTGCGGCAGCGACTTGCATGAATATTTGGCTGGACCGATCTTTGTACCGGTTGAACAACCGCACAAAATCAGCCACGACATCGCACCGATTGTCATGGGACACGAATTTTCCGGCGAAGTTGTTGAGGTCGGGTCTGGCGTAACCCGCGTGAAAGCCGGCGATCGCGTGGTCGTCGAACCGATTCTTTCCTGTGGCGCATGTGAAGCCTGCCGTGAAGGCAAATATAACCTGTGCGGCGATCTTGGCTTCCACGGTTTATCCGGCGGCGGCGGCGGTTTCTCCAGTTTCACCGTGGTCGCGGAACACATGGTGCATCGCATGCCTGATGCGCTCTCTTATGAACAAGGCGCATTGGTTGAACCCGCCGCCGTGGCGCTGCATGCGGTGCGCATGAGCAAACTCAAAGCCGGTGATAAAGCCGCGGTGTTTGGCGCAGGTCCCATTGGTTTGCTGGTGATCGAAGCGTTGCGCGCCGCCGGTGCCGCTGAGATTTACGTGGTCGAGCTGTCGCCGCAGCGTGGCGCGAAAGCGCGTGAACTGGGCGCCAACGTGGTGATCGATCCGAGTAAAGAGGATGCGGTGGCGAAAATCCGCGATCTCAGCAATGGTGGCGTCGATGTGGCGTTTGAAGTCACTGGTGTGCCGGTGGTGTTGAAACAATGCATTGATAGCACCCGCTATGAAGGCGAAACCATTATTGTTTCAATTTGGGAAGGTGAAGCCTCGTTCCATCCAAATAAAGTGGTGCTGGCCGAACGCAATGTAAAAGGCATTATTGCCTATCGTCATATTTTCCCGGCGGTAATGGAATTGATGGTTCAGGGTTATTTCCAGGCGGATAAGTTGGTGACTAAGCGTATTGAACTTGATGATTTAGTCGAGCAAGGTTTTGAAGCGCTGGTGAAAGAGAAGCAGCAGGTGAAAATTCTGGTGCGTCCACCACAATAATTGCATGAATTCATGCGTAAATTGGTCGCCAAATATGGCGACCTTATGATGGCGAAATGCTATTTGGCGGTTTAATACCCAACTTTTGAATATGGCGATACAACGTCATACGACTAATACCCATTTGTCGCGCCGCTTCACTTTGATTCCAGCCTGCCGCGTTGAGCTGACGTAATAAACGTTGTGTTTCATTTTCTAACGTCGATGAGGATATACAAATCTGCAAGGCATCCGGTAAATCTGCCGCCTGAATTTCGCCATCCTCACACATCGCTAAGGCAAATTGCAGCGCGTGGTGCAGTTCGCGCACATTGCCCGGCCAGCGATGGCAACGCAACAATTCTCGCGCCTTTTCGCTGAGTTGCGCCTGTGCTTGCAGCAGATGATCGATTAACCAGTCGATATCTTCGCGCTCGCGTAACGGTGGCAGCGTGATGGTCGCGCCCTGCAAGCGGTACAACAGATCTTCACGGAACAGGCCCTGATTCACACGCTGCATCAGCGTATGATGGGAAGCCGAAATCACGCGAATATCCACTTTTTGCGCCTGACGTGCACCAATCGGCAACACCTCTTGTTCAGCCAGTACCCGCAGCAAACGCGTTTGCATCTCCAGCGGCATATCACCTATTTCATCGAGGAACAAAGTGCCACCGTGCGCCGCCTGAATCAGCCCGCTGCGCGCCCGATTGCCTGCCCCGGAAAAACTGCCCGGTAAATAGCCAAATAATTCGCTTTCGATTAATGAGGGGGCAATCGCCGCACAGTTAATCGCGACAAATGGTCCGCGATGGCGTGAACTGGCCTGATGGAAAGCCCGCGCAAAATATTCCTTACCGCAGCCAGTTTCCCCTTGTACCAGCACGTTCAGTGAGGCATTGAGCAATCGCGTAGTACGCTGCAACTGCTGATCTAATTGCTTATCGCCGCCGCTTAATTTCGCCAGTTCAGGCGCTGTTTTTACTGTCGACGCTTTAATGCGCAGTGGCGTTGGCTGCTGAGTGCGCGCAAAGAAACGCTGCTGACCGCTGATGTCTTCTAACTGTTGCGCAGTCGAAGACCAATTTGGCAGTTGATCAACCGAGGTACGAAACAGTGTCGAGATCGATGAACCCAGCACATCGCCAAGCTGCCGGCGTGCGGGCTGGTTCATGCCGACCAAACGACCTGCGGCATCGAATGCCAGCAGCAGTTCTGGATGCACATCCGCCCACGCGAAGGTGCGGCTGAGTTTGAGGATCCAGTCTTGTCGATGGTGATGCAGAAACCATGCGTTCTCGATTTGCTGTGCCTGATTTAGTGCTAGTTGCATCACCAGATGTTGGCTGCTGCGAGGCTGTGGCGAGGTCAACGCAGAAATATCCAGCACCGCCTGAACGACACCTTGCGAGTCAAACAGCGGCACAGCGCTGCAGGTGAGAGGAATATGTGTAGCATCGAAATGATCGGTTTGATGCACGGTAATCGCGCTACCCGTAGCAAGTGCCGTGCCCACCGCACAGGTGCCCGACAAGGCTTCAGACCATTGTGAACCGAGAAATAACCCGGCGCGACGCAAGCTGATCTCGGCATTGCTATCGCCGTAATAATCCACCGCCACACCTTGCGCATCGGCCAGCAACAGAATGTAGCCAGCGGGAGCGATTTGTTGATAAAGCGTCTGCAAAGCGGATTGCGCTACGAAGCGCAGTTCATCCAGTTGCTGGCGATGTTCGCGTAATTGGTGTGCAGGCAGAATACGCGCTGCCTGCATGCGGCTGGGATCTAAACCATGCTCGCTGACGCAGCGTAACCACGAAGCCTGAACCGCATTGTCCAGCGGATTGAGCACGCTGGCTGCGTGCGCGTTTTCAACTTGAGCGACCACATTAGCGATGTGCTCACGCTGGCTAAAGTTCACAGCTGTTCTCCTGCTTCAGCGCGGGTTACACGCCGGTTTAAAGCGAAACCACAGCATAGCGAATTAACACCTAATTAACAGATCTGCCATAGAAAATTGTGTTCTTAACCGTTTTAGCGATGCACGTTGGTAATGCGGGGGAGGGATTTCGACGAGAATAGCCATAAATGGCGTAATACCGATCAGTTAAGTGATGTTTTAAATCACCGCACAATTTCGTAGCGGCGCGATTTATCGCGTTCAGTTGATTTTAAAAGATCAACACAGCGCGATAAATCGCGCCGCTACGATGCGATCGCTTTGGAGTTGCGGTGGCTAATTCTTAACTGATATGCACTGCGCCTACAAGGCGACCTTACAAAACATCGCGATCAAGAGTTGTTTGGCGGCGTGTCGGTTTCGCTAAACGCAGGTTTCTGACGTGTTACAGAATAAACCACGTTTTTCGGCGCTTTAGGATCGGTGGTGACATCCACTGAGGCGATGGTCACTTTGCCGAAGCCAAACAGTGTCTGCACGTAACCACCAATCTGGTGTTTACCGGGTGCGACGTGAATCTCGCGCTTTTCGCCCTTCTTCAACAGGCCTGCATCTTGTCCATCCACCGTGACATACACGGAAGAACCATCATCGGTACGCGTGACCAGATGAGAAACATTGATCACCGTCGGGCCGCTCTCGAACGGCGATGGCGAATCCTGGTTATCAATTGGCGCGCCAGTGGTGGCAGGCTGAGCTGCGGCATCAGCGGTTGCGGTCTTGTCGGTAGATGTGCCGGTAACGGCAGCAAGACGTGCACAGCCGGTAAGCATGAGTGTCGCCATCAAAGTGGCTAGAGTGAAACGGGATAACATCGCGACGAAAAAACCTCTGCTAAATGAGAAGTGTTAATATTAGCGTGCCTCGCAGAGTGATGACAGTCACACAAATACAGTTTTTTCTGAAAACCCGCGACGAACTGTATCGCGAGGTAAACCGCCGCACAGAATGTGTAAGGGAAACGGCGGCCAGAGAGGCCGCCGGAAGTTATACTCGCGAGAACAACTAACATTGGCTAACTGCAAAGATGAAAGTAAGACTGACAAGTGCTTCACCTTTAGCGGTCGCATTCAACCCGGTTAGTTATGCTGGCTAGTACAAACGATATCCATCAGGTTGCTTGCTGAAAAGAATCCTTTAAGGCCGTTACGTCCGTTCATGTAAGAGTTGTAACTTAAGCCGCTGCGTTCATTCTTTGCCCACATCAAGTAAGGCAAGCCATCACCCCACTCAGACCACAATGTACCGACACCTCGCACATTGGTGCCTTGTGACATATCGCTGAGCTCAGGCTGATGATTGTTATTTGAACCGTCACAAAGAATTGGCAATGAAGAAGCAGCAGACTTCCTTCCTGTTGGACTGAACCACTGACGGACACGGAAATTAAATGTCGCCGTTGCCGTTCCCTGTCTTGCCGTAGCGGTGATGGTGATATCTTTGCCAGCCGCGCCGCTATTGTGAAGGGTGACTACCCCATCCGCATCAACAGTAACAGCGTCTGCCGCACCGTTCACACGCCAGTCATAGTCCGCCGGCGATGCATCTTTCAGCCGGACCTTGAAAGATGCGCCAGGATAAGCCGTTGTCGGGAAACCACTGTTCACCGCAAAATTGTGTGAATTGACTTCCAGATAATCAACTTCAGCGACTTCAGATTTGAAATTCAATACCAGTGGTTGGCTGCCAAGCAGATCGCGTCCTTCAAATTGCATGGTCAAGGTGTAAACATCATCTCGACTCGCAACAAAAGTGGCATTGTAAACGCCGTCCGTGGAACGCATAGCAAACTCAGGTTTCGATACGACTGACCCCTTTTGGGCGTTAACGCGTACTGAGAGCTTCTCAGTAATGTTGTTGACTAAATTCCCCTCAGCATCTCTCGCGGTGAAAGCAAGGGCGACACGTGCTTGATTTGTCGGTGAACTCTGATCAACGGAGCCAATCAAGGTTGAGCGCGCACCATCAGGTATGTCGTGAACCAGTACAGTAGTGGCAAGTTTGCTAATTAAATGCCCATCAATCTTGGGAGTGACGATGTAACCATCAGCTTTTGTCCCCTCTATTGTAGCGGTATAAAAGCCGCTGGCACCGTGTTCGATAATGGTACTAAGACTTATGCGACTGCCGGCAATCGAACCGTCAGAGGCTTTGATGTCAAATTGCAGGGAATCAGCCAATCCTGTCATCGGCTCACCTTGATCATTTACGACATATAGGCTTAGCGTCGAAGACTCTTGACGGCTAGCAACATACACCGGCGAAGCATCAAATGAAGAGATATCTGTATCAATTTTTGGCACTGAACTCCCTGCCAAATTGATCGACGTGGTCAAATTATTCATCGGCACGCCACTATATTGCGGCGTGATCTCATACGCATCAGCCTGGGAGGCTTTTAACGTAGTTCGATAATTTCCGCCTGCACGCGTTTCGATAATTGGGCCAAAGCGAACCGCTGAACTGGCATCTGAGCCACTACGAGTTTTCACTGCAAAATCCAGTTTGTCGGCGATGCCGCTAATCGGATTTCCATCAGCATCTTTTGCTCTAAACGAAAGAATTGATGTATCGCCCTGCTCTGTGGAAATTGCCATCGAAGACGCGTTGCTATCAGGCAAGCCTTTAAGCACGTTTACCGTAACCTCGGCTAAGGCAATACCTTGCACCTTCGGCGTGATAATTAACGCTTCTTCCTGCAAACCTGAAGTTAATGACACTTCAAACACACCAGCCGCCTTGCGTATAGGAGCTGATAAGGTGGCACTCTGTGCCTGTCGCGTCGCTTTTAGAGCGACTGAAACTTCAGCTATAGCTATGTCGATGGGCTGTTGATGTTCATCTCGTACATTTAACGTCATCACCAATTGGCTTTGACCATCAGCAGGCAGCGCACCATCAATTGGCGTTAAGCTGCTGTTTTGGACGTTCATTGCGGCAGGATTAACTTCGATAATGGTTTCGCTGCGCGCTGAACGGTTGCCTTTGCTGTCCACTGCCACCCCATGCAAGGTATAGCGATTCACGGCATCCGCGCCTGATCGCCAGCTCGGGAAGACAACACTGTGACTGGAACCATCGGACAAAATCTTGCCTCCTGCTGCCGTCATTTCTGCTGCTGTCCAGTCGATGCGATTCAACCCGTGTTTGCTGCTAACCTGCACATTCAGTGGTTTTTGTTCACCGCTAACGCCTTGCAAGTTTTTCATAACACTGAGGGAGATCACCTCCTTCTTGCGATAATCCAGCACAATGTTGTTATTACGCGTGACTAAGTCATAACGGCTTCCCGCCAGACTACGCATAGCCGCCACATTATCGGTATTAAATTGATATTGCCATGGCAGGCCCAACTGATAATTCATTTCCAAACCAAAGCGCGTATCATGAATACCGCTCTGTCCCTGGCGCTGTTCTGCGCTAAGGGTGAATAACGGAATAGGTGTATAGCTAATTCCTGCAGTAATAGCGCGTGGGTCTTGTTGACGATTATTGCGGCCGAATAACGCTACTTCATCGCCATAATATTGCTCATAAAGCAATTTACCGCCAAGCTGCGGGTAGGCTGGCAACCAGCCCTCAGCACGTACATCCCAGCCATTAGCTGGGCGTTCCTGATAATCCTCTAAATCTGGGGAATCTCTCCAGCTGGTTAGACGATGATAACTATTTAGACCGAACTTGAAAAAATCCTGCCAATATTCCGCGCCAAACCCAATTCGCGTATGTTGTCTGGAAATATCGTAATCAATAAAACTATTCAGCCCAAACATCCAGTTATTATCGAACTGACGGTAACCCAACCCAAGGTTAGATTGCGTGCGATCATCGGTTCGGTGCAGACTGCCTTGTGAGAATATGATCTTTTCCTGACTGTCATAAAACGGAACCAGAAGATCGAACTGTGAATTTTTAAGTGAGAATTTTTCATCAACTTCGAGTTGCACACGTGCTGTGCCAAATTGGCTTAGCCATTGCTGTGCCTGCGTACCGCCTTCACTGGCAGCATAGCTCCGCATCATCGTATTTGCTGCATCAGCATCAGGATTATCAGCGAAAAAACTTCCGGTACGCGAAGCGACTTCTGCAAACTGTTGATCATATCGTTCATCACCATTTGTATAATGAACATATTTTTCATTTTGGTTAGCATGCGCGGAAAAAGGTGTGATTACAGGCAGGGCAAATTGAAAACATATTGTCGCCCAACCCACAGCCTTGCGAGCCAGAGGTGTTTTTTCGCTGTGATTATTCATTTTTCGTCCATTTTATTTATGAATGAATTTGCATCCTGCGATCGCAAAAAAAATAATAAGATTACTTAAAAGAGAATGCCACCTTAAAACAGCGCGAAAAATTATAAGAAACTTCTCAATGAATTCTTAGGTAATGAAAAAGCGGGGCAAAGCCAGGGTGCGTGACAAGGGATTAATAAGTATTGAGTTGTGTTATCCCCCTCGATGAGACACCGAGGGGAATAACATTAAAGAGAGATGTTGATGAGATCACATTACAATGTATAACGACTCATTGGCGCAATATTTTTAATCACCCCATTCGCTTTCATATATTCACCAAACGCCTGATAACGCGCTTGATCAAATTCAGCGCTATGCGTGGCGAAATACGGCAATGTCGCTTGCCAGGCTTGGTGATTTAATGGCGTATTCAGTTCTGGATACTGTTTAATAAATGCCTGCCATGCCTGTTGCGGATGCGCACGAAGCCACGCAACGCCCGCATCTAAACCGCGCAAAAACGCCGGAATACGTTTGTCGGTTGCGGCACTTTTCTGGTTGGCCAGAATGATCAATTCGTCATAAGCGGGCACACCGAAATCTTCCGGTTTGAATACCGTTGGGCTCGCGCCTTTATCCTTTAAATCCAGTAATTCGTAATTACGAAACACCGTCATCGCACCATCAATTTTGTGCGTCAGCAGCGCGGAAACGCCGTCCATATTCAGGTTAATCAGCTTCACCGAGTCCGCATCGACACCCTGCGATTTCAGCATGTTGCGGATCGCCACATCTTCGGTGCCCGGCACCGCATATCCCAGCGTTTTACCGGCAAAATCTTTCAATGAGTGGATATCGCTGGAAACTGTGGTCAAGGTGTTAAGCGGCTGATTGATCAGCGTGCCCACGCGGATCACCGGCACATCTTTCTCCACCAGCGTGTACAACTGCGGCTGATAGCTGATCGCTAGGTCGGCCTTCCCCGCCGCCAATAACAGCGGTACGGAAGCGGAATCGGCAGGTGCGATCATCTCGACATCCAGCCCCTGTTTTTTAAACGCGCCGCTGTATTGCGCCGCAAAAATCGCTGCGTGGTTCGGGTTGATAAACCAATCAAGCAGCAGGCGAACTTTTTCTTCAGCGTGTGCGCTGGCAGTAACCAGCAGGAGCAATGCGGTAATTGCAGTACGTAAGGTGTTCAAGGTGTGTCCTTATTGTGATTGCCAGAGGGTTTTCTTGCGGATCAGCGCCACGCTGCCAGACAGCAGCAGCGCCAAAATCAGTAACAGCAATAGCGCGGCAAAACTGGTGGCGGTTTCCAGCCGGGCGTTGGATTGCATCATCAGATAGCCCAGTCCTTCGCTGGCGCCTACCCATTCGCCAATCACCACGCCAATCGGCGCGAGCACCACCGCCATTTGTAAGCCAGAGAAGAACTGTGGCAAGGCTGCGGGCCAGCGCACTTGCCAGAAAATACGCCAACGTGATTGCGTGGTGGTTTGCGCCAGTTCCAGCCAGCCGCTGGGCGTGCGGCAGAGCCCATCAAACAACGACAGACATAACGGAAAGAACAGGATCAATGCCGCCACCACCACTTTCGAAGCGATACCAAAGCCGAGCCACAGAACCAGCAACGGCGCCAGCGCAAACACCGGAATAGCCTGGCTGGCCGTCACCAGCGGAAACAGCATGCGGCGCATTAACGGGCTGGCCGCCATCGTCACCGCCAGCGTGACGCCCGCGCCAACGCCGACCAACAGCGCCAACACGATTTCCGCCAGGGTAAACAGCGCGTGATGCCACAACAGTTGGCGATGTTGCCACAGCGCGTCCAGCACCGCCTGCGGCTCAGGCAGCAGAAAAGTGGGTACGCCGCTGTGGCGCGCCAATAGCCATGCGCACAGCAGCACCACGATCAAATAGATCGCGCTAAACAGGTTTTTCATGTTGATTCAGTCGGGAAAAGAGTTGGCCCTGCGCCAGTAATAGGCCGGGATCGTCGAGTTTGCGTGGCACATCACCGCCGGGAATCGGCCAGTTTTCAATGGTTAAGGGTTGCCCATCCAGCAGCAAGATGTCATCGGCCATGCGGCAGGCTTCCAGCGGATCGTGCGTCACTAGCAACACGGTTTTGCCTTTTAACAAGCTGGCGGTCAGCGTTTGCAGGCTGAGTTTGGTCATCACATCCAGCGTGGCAAACGGCTCATCCATCAGCACTACGTCACGTTGTGCATACAACGTGCGCGCCAAAGCCACACGCTGTCGCATGCCACCGGAAAGATGATTGGGCGGCGCATGCGCCACGTCGCCTAGTTTTACCTGCTCGAGCAGCGCCAAGGCGCGTTGTCGATCTGGCTTCTCACCGCTGAGTCGCGCCGATAGCATCACATTCTCCAGCACCGTCAGCCACGGATAAAGCAGATCTTGCTGCCCCATCCACGCAACCTGGCCTGAAACGCCCTGCACTTCTCCTTGCTGTGGCGTGAGCAATCCTGCCACAAGACGCAATAAGGTACTTTTGCCGATGCCGCTGCGCCCCAGCATTACGGTGGTTTTACCGCCGCGCAGATGCAGATTAAGCTGCTGGCACAACGGTTTGTCATCCCAGCTAAAACCGACGTGGTCGAAAACGATATCCTGGCTCATGGACGATTTGCTGCCAAAATCGCTAAGCGCTTACATCCACGCTGAGCCAGTTCTGTCGCTGCCTGCGCGGCGCGTATGCCGCTGGCGCACACCAGCACGATGCGTTGATCGTGCGGCGGCTGCCACGTGGCAATGGCGGGCGGCAGGATGCGCTGCACCTGCGGCGCCACGCTGGTCGGCGCTTCTTCATGGCTGCGCAGCTCCACAATGCAATCGTCGCCACGCAATAAAGTGCGATCAATAAACGGCACGCTGTTGGCCGGTTCCTCCGCACCATCAAAACGGAACTGGCGGAAGTGCCAGTTAACGAAGTCGCAGTTGACCACGCAGCCGAGCGGCGATGGTTGCAAATCCAGTAGCACGCTGAGCGCCATCTGCGCCTGCATCGCACCCAATGTGGCGACCGCCGGGCCCATCACGCCTGCGGTGTTACAGTTAGCCGCCGAGCGCGGCAAGGTTGGAAACAGCGCGCGATAGCTCGGCGCTGTGCCGCAAAATCCGCCGACATAACCTTGCCTTGCCAACACCGACGCGCTGATTAAGGGAATGCCTGCGGGCCAACAGGCATCAGAAAGTTGATAGGTCACGGCAAAGTTATCGGCGGCATCGATGACCAAATCGCAATCGGCCAGCGCGGTTAGCGTATTGCTGGCGCTCAGCGGTTGCTGCACGGCGTCGATCTGCACTTCAGGATTACGCTGCTGCAATGCTTGCTGCGCGCTGCTGGCTTTGGGCTGATCGATATCCTGCATGGTGAACAGCGTTTGCCGATGCAGATTGTGCAACGCCACCTGATCGTCATCATACAAACGGATATAGCCGACGCCAGCGCCGACCAATTGTGGCAACAAAGTCGCACCTAACCCGCCCGCACCCACCACCAGCACCCGCGCGTTGCAGAGTTTGCGCTGCCCGGCGTCACCGATTTCCGGCAACATCATTTGGCGCTGATAACGTTCCATATCTCCGCCTCTCAGCTTAAGTTGGCCAGGCCAAAAATCGGCGTGGAAGCGGCAGCCATGTCGCGTTTTTCCATCAATCCGGCGCGGGATGCGGCGTGTCCGGCTTCAATCGCCTGGCGAAAAGCGTTAGCCATCACCACCGGATCGCCCGCTTTCGCTACGGCGGTATTCAGCAAGATGCCGTCGAAGCCCATCTCCATCGCTTGCGCCGCCTGAGATGGCGCGCCAATGCCCGCATCGATGATCAACGGGATGTCGCTGAACCACGCACGCATCGCACGCAGGCCTTCAATATTGCGTAAGCCTTGACCCGATCCGATCGGCGCGCCCCACGGCATTAACAACTCGCAGCCTGCTGCCAGCAATTTTTCACCGACGATCAGATCTTCGGTGGTGTAGGGAAACACCTGAAAACCGTCATCGCACAGGATGCGCGCGGCTTCCACTAACGCAAAGGGATCAGGTTGCAACGTGTCGGCATGACCGATCACTTCCAGTTTGATCCACGCGGTGTTGAACAATTCACGCGCCATATGCGCAGTGGTGACCGCTTCTTTCACCGTGTGGCAACCGGCGGTATTGGGCAGCACGCGCAGATTCAGCCCAGTGAGCAATTCGCGAAATGCCGCGCCCGCTGTGCCTTCGCGTCGCAAACTCACGGTGATGATTTCGGTGCCTGACGCGGCAATTGCCTGCTGCAAAATCGCTGGCGAAGGATAGCCCGCGGTGCCCAACAGGAAGCGAGATTGACCAGCAAAATCGTAAAACATCGCTCAACCTCCTTGCATCGGTGACAGCACTTCCAGCTGACAGCCTTCGTCGAGCAGCTGCGCGTCATACTGGCTTTTCGGCACAAACGCGCCATTGAAGGCGGTGGCGACGCAGGCGACATCAATTTGCTGTTCGATCAGCAATTCACTGAGATTGCTAGCTTGGGTGCTGATCACCCGACCATTAAGCTGAATATTCATGAGATTGCTCCGCGAAAAGGCGCTGCATCAGTTGTTCTGCCAGCATTGGAGCCAACAGAAAACCGTGACGATACATGCCGTTAAGATAATAGGTGTCGTTTTGATAATGGATTTCCGGCAGATTCGCCGGATAGGCTGGACGCAGCCCGCTGCCGCTTTCCACAATGCGCGCTTCGGCAAGTGCCGGATGAATGGCATAGGCCGCGCTGAGCAACTCCATCATGGCGCGCGCGCTGATAGCGCTGGCATCGTCGCTCTCGATCATGGTGGCGCCGAGCATGAAATGGCCGTCGCGGCGCGGCACTAAATAGCACGGGAAACGCGGATGCAGCAGGCGAATCGGACGGGAAAACTGCACCTCGTCGCTGTGCAAGATCACCATCTCACCGCGTACTGCACGCAGGCGCGGCAATTCAGGCGCGGCGTGAATGCCACGGCAATCGATAATCTGGCCTTGAGGATGTTGTGTTTTGAATCGCACGCCGCGCTGCATCAACTGCTCGCGCATTTCCGACAGCGCGCGACGCGGATCGAGATGCGCTTCCTCAGCGAAGAACAAACCGCGCGCAAAACGCCCTTCCAGCGCCGGTTCAATCTCGCCGGGATTAACCCATTGGTGCTGCTCGGTCATGCGCGCAAAGCGATTGAGTTCCTGGCTATCGCGCGGCGGCGCAACCACCAGCGTGCCGTGATGTTCGACGCCACTGACGCGCTGTTGCCACCACGCCGCAGAATGTTGTCCAAGGGAAATCACTTCGCGCGGCGCGCTTTCCGCTTCGCACCATGGCGCGAGCATACCGCCAGCAAACCACGATGCCGGGCGGCGCGATTCATCGTCGATTACCTCAACGTCTTCACCGCGTTCTGCCAGCAGAGTGGCAACGCACAAACCGGCCACGCCGCAGCCGAGCACGCTCCAGCGGCTCACAGCGCAGCTTCCAGGTTGTTGCAAAATGGGGAATTCACATCGGCCTCTCAGTGTTAGCTGAGACCCGCAGATACCGAAGAAGGGAAATGGCGCGAGAGAGGTAACCTTTGCGCCAGACAGCCCAAACCAAAGACTGTCAGTCTTCCTACGCCAGTATCAACTGGGTCAGGTTCAAAGGGTCGCTAAACCGCGCTGTGCGCTATTAGCCTCTCAGTCTCTTTGGCGAGACTCCCCCGACGCGTCTATTTGTATTGCAGCGGCTGGCTGCCGTCAAGCGTGGAATAACCGCAGCATTAGCATGGGATTGGTGTTAATCGCGGTCACCCTAAATGATGACCCTACATAAACGGCATTTATCGCTACGCGCCGCCGGTGGATCACAACCGTAACATATGATATATAAACACATTATTGCTGAGAGTCTGGATATTCTCTCTTTCTTATTGGCGCGAAACAAATTACAGGTGATGTCGGAATAATTATGAACAAGATTAGAATTGCATTTATTAAAGCCGGCTGGCACAAAGAAATCGTCCACAATGCTTTGGTGGGCTTTGAAAAAGAATTAGCCGATCAATCTGTGCAAGCAGAATTAAAAGTGCTGGAAGTACCGGGCGCATTTGAAATGCCATTATTAGCAAAACGTTTGGCAGAAACCGGCAAATACGATGCGATTGTCTGCGCCGCGCTGGTGGTTGACGGCGGTATCTATCGCCATGATTTCGTTGCCGCAGCGGTAGTTGATGGCCTAATGAATGTGCAGCTGAGCACCAATGTGCCGGTATTTTCCGTGTCATTAACCCCGCATAATTTCCAGCCGGTTGATGTGATTGAAAACTTCTATACCGAACACTTTATTAAGAAAGGCAAAGAAGCCGCTCGCGCTGCATTAGCCATTCATCAGCTTTCAATTGATTGATGTGCGATTGAGGATCACTTCATAATTGTTGTGAAGTGATCTTTCTTATATTTATTTCTTATAATTAAATTAAAAAAATTTTATTCATCCGCGCAGCAATGCTATTTCAGCTTCTATAACTTCTGCTCATACCCCTAAACTTAACGCGCTTCCATAAATTCCGGCAAACTTGGCACAGGCAACACTGACAACACTTTAAGCCGTTGCAGGGTGCGTACTTGCGCACGTTCCAGATGATCGCGTAAACAAGCCGCGGCCAGTTCCCAATTGCCCTTCAGCAACATTTCATACACCAGGCAATGCTCTTCCAGCATCGCGGTTTCCACAGGAATCGCCAGTAGATCATAAAAGATGCGCGTCACGATAAACGGTGATTGATTCTGCCGCAGGATTTGCATCATCAACTTATTGCCCGCCGGTTCGAGGCAGCGCACGTGCAGATCTTCTTCCAACCACTCCAATTCTGTCGCGGTAAGCTGTTTGCCTTTGTATTTTTGCGCTTTCTCTAACGAAGCGGTGAGCCACTCTACCGACAAATGTTGTCCGGCTTTGCGCAACGCGGTGGGTTCAAGGCTGGCGCGTATTTCAAAATGGTCAGCGATTTCGCGCGCCGTCAGCGGGCCGGTTAACCATTGCGAATACGGCTCTTTCTCTACCAGACCTTTATCGCGTAGCCGCATCAAACTCTCACGGATCACCGAACGGCTGATGTTGTAATGCTGCGCCGCTTTCTGCTCATCAACCTGATAACAACCAAACACCATCGCGGTAGACAGAACGATTTGCAGATTCTCCAGCACCTTCTCGCCGCTGCTGCGGGTATCGACCAACTCTTGTTGCTCATCCAGCCCAAACAGTTCACGAGTCAACGCTACGCGCAGCGGTTCAACTTCGTCTGCATCCTGCGCCACGATGAAGCCACGCCCCTCGAAGCGTGCGATCAGCCCTTCTTCGTGCAACAAACTTAACGCGCGACGCACCGGTACCCGGCTGGTGCCAAACAGCTGCGCTAACGGCCCTTCCAGCAGGACTAAACCCTGCGGAATTCGCTGTTGAACCAGAATGTTATGTAAAACCTGGCGAATGGCTTCATATCGCGCAGATCCCGTTTCATCCTTGGGCGCGCGTGCACTGTTTGTCGGCATACTCATTTCATCGGTCCTGTTTTTGTCGCGATACATTATCACATCTTCCCTCGGACAAACCCGCTTCATGCAGCAGCACTGTTGTAGTGCAGACTGCACAATAACGGATCATTAATTTAAATATCCATCTTGTAGAAATATCCACAATTTCAAGGCGATCGCAATTCATCACTAAAACCTTCTATTTAACCTCTTGAAATAGCGCTTATTTATCAAATTTAATACACAAAGATCACAATTTAGTCACTTTGATCTCTCTGGTTTGGCATCGTACTTGCTATGTTTAAATGGATTTTGTTTTTAAATGTACATTTAAGGTGAGTATGAACGCTGAGATTGTCCGCCAACAGTTCCAACAAGGTCAGCTTGATGCCTGTGCGATTGCCGCTCTGTACGCGCAGGGGAAGATCACGCCATCTGCATTTGTTGATGCTTGCCTGAGTGCCGCTGAGCAAAGCAGCAGTATCTTTATTACGTTGACGCCACAACGCGCCCGAGCGGAAGCGGCCGCCGCCACGTCGCGCTGGCAACAAGGCGCGCCCTTAAGTGCATTAGATGGCATTCCGCTGGCGTGGAAAGATCTGTTTAACCTCGCTGCAACCCGCACCACAGCGGGTTCCGCTACGCGCAATAATGTGATGCTCGAACAACAAGATGCCGCACTGGTGGCCCAACTCACCCAAGCGGGCATGGTCACAATCGGCAAAACCAATCTCAGCGAATTTGCCTTTTCCGGTTTGGGCATCAATCCAGCGTTTGGTACGCCATTGCTGGATTCGAATCACGCCACACAGCATGTGCCGGGCGGATCGTCGAGCGGCTCGGCGCGCGCGGTGGCAGCCGGTTTGGCCTGTTTTGCGATGGGCACCGATACCGCCGGATCGATTCGCATTCCCGCGGCATTCAATGGCATCACCGGTTATCGCGCCAGCCGTCAACGCTATAACGATCTCGGTGTGTTCCCGCTGGCGGCTTCACTGGATACGCTCGGGCCGTTGTGTCGCAGCGTGCGTGACGCCCGTGCGCTGGATGAGATTCTGTGTGGCACTACGCACGAACTGGCTGCCAAGCCACGTTTTGTCGCCGATCCCATCCTGCTCGATCACGCCGATTCCGCGGTACGCGCCAACGGTTATCACTGTTTGGCGCTGCTGACGGCCGCCGGTTACGCGGTAGAATTCCGCCAGATTTCAGCCTTCCATCAGGCGTTGCAGTGGATTGCCACCCACGGTTGGCCCGGCGCGATTGAAGCCTATCAATTGCATGCCGCACTGCTGAATTCGCCGCAAGCCGAAAAAATGGATCCTTTTATTCGCAGTCGTTTATTGGCTTCCGGGCAGCTAAATCCAACGCTGCTCAGCGATTTTCTGCGCCAGCGCGCGAATTGGCAGCAAGCGCTGCAAAACGAACTCGATGGCGCGGTGTTGATCACGCCCACCGTCAATCACACCGCGCCGTTGTATGCCCCATTGACGGCTGACGCCAAAGCGTTTGCCGCCACCAATGCCGCCACGCTGCGCCTGACCATGCCCGGCAGTTTGCTGGATATGCCCGGCGTGGCGTTGCCGAGCGGCGTGGCAGATAACGGCTTGTTCACCAGCCTGCTTTTCTCGTTACCCCGCGGTGAAGACCGCCGATTGTTACGTGCAGCCCAAACGGCAGCCGATGTACTCGCGCCGGGCAATATCGCTCGCGCTGAATTTTCTGCAACACAACCCTGAAGGAACTCAAAAATGGCCAAAGAAATCCTTTGCGCATTTGGCGTAGACGTTGATGCCGTCGCCGGCTGGTTAGGTTCATACGGCGGTGAAGATTCGCCGGATGATATCTCTCGCGGGCTGTTTGCCGGTGAAGTGGGTGCGCCGCGTTTACTGAAAATGTTTGCCGAACACAATCTGCGCACCACGTGGTTTATTCCCGGTCACTCGATCGAAACCTTCCCTGAGCAGATGAAAGCGGTGGTTGATGCCGGGCATGAAATTGGTATTCACGGTTACAGCCATGAAAACCCGATTGCCATGACGCCAGCACAAGAAGAAGCGGTGCTGGATCGCAGTATCGAACTGGTCACACAACTGGCGGGCAAACGTCCAACTGGTTACGTCGCGCCGTGGTGGGAATTCAGCAATGTCACCAATGAATTGCTGCTGAAAAAAGGCATCAAGTATGACCACAGCCTAATGCACAACGATTTCCATCCTTATTACGTTCGCGTCGGCGACAGCTGGACCAAGATCGATTACAGCCAACATCCGGATAGCTGGATGAAACCGCTGGAGCGTGGCGAAGAAACGGATTTGGTTGAGATCCCGGCCAACTGGTATCTCGACGATCTGCCGCCCATGATGTTCATCAAAAAGTCGCCAAACAGCCACGGCTTCGTCAATCCGCGCCACCTGGAAGAGATGTGGCGCGACCAGTTCGATTGGGTCTATCGCGAGAACGATTACGCGGTGTTCACCATGACGATTCACCCAGATGTGTCTGGTCGTCCGCAAGTGTTGCTGATGCTGGAGCGTTTGATCCAGTACATCCGCAGCCACGAAGGCGTGCGTTTCGTGACTTTCGATGAAATCGCCGATGACTTTAAAGCGCGCCAACCGCGCTAAGCCTGCGCTTAAGGGCGTATTGCACTGCGCCCATTAACCGTTTTTTAACCCCTGACAGAGTGATAGCGCTATGAGCATCTTTAAGAAAATCTCCGTAAATGGCTGGCAGCCGCAGCAGTTGACCATCAGGGATGTGAAATTTGCCACCTGGATTGCTTTTTTCGCCTGGGTTTTTGCCGTATACGATTTCATTCTTTTCGGTACTTTGCTGCCGGAAATTGGCGGCCATTTTGGCTGGAGCGAGGTTGAGCAAGCTGAAATCGCCACCTGGGTGGCGGTCGGCGGCGCGGTGATCGCGCTGGCGATTGGGCCATTAGTGGATCGCCTCGGACGCCGCATGGGCATTGTCTTCACCGTGGGAGGCGCGGCGCTGTGTTCTCTGCTCACCGCAGTGGGCGGTTCCTGGGGCAAAGGCGCGCTGACTGCGATTCGTTCGGTAGCGGGCTTGGGTTACGCCGAACAGACCGTCAACGCCACCTATTTATCCGAGTTGTACACCGCGATTGATGACCCCAAACTCAACAAGCGCAAAGGCTTTGTCTATAGCCTGGTGCAAGGCGGCTGGCCGGTTGGCGCGTTGGTGGCTTCGGCATTAACCGCCATCTTGATGCCGATCATCGGTTGGCAAGGCAGCTTTATTTTTGCCGCTCTGCCCTCGCTGGTGATCGCGCTATTGGCCTTGAAGTTAAAAGAGACGCCACAGTTCGAAGTACAGAAAAAGATCCAGCAACTGCGCGCGGCGGGTAACGATAAAGATGCTCGCCAGGTCGCCGCAGATTATCAGGTGCCTTACGAAGAACAGCATCGCGCCGGTTTGGCGGCTGCTTTCCGTGGCCCGTCACTGCGCGCTACTTTGGTACTCGGCGCAGCGGTGTTGATTAACTGGTTTGCGATTCAGATTTTCAGCGTGCTTGGCACCACGGTGATCACCAAAACTCACGATGTTTCCTTTAATAACTCGCTGCTGATTTTGATCCTGTCGAACCTCGTCGGCTACTGCGGTTATCTGGTACACGGCTGGCTAGGCGATCGCATTGGCCGTCGCAATACCATCGCGGTGGGCTGGATGCTTGGTGGCGTGGCGTTTGCTGGCATGCTGTTCTGCCCGGACAACTTCGCCACCATCGTTGCCCTGTACAGCATCGGTTTGTTCTTCCTGATCGGCCCGTACGCCGCTGCCCTGTTCTTCATCAGCGAAAGCTTCCCGACTGCGATCCGCGCGACCGCCGGGGCATTGATCGGCGCAATGGGCCCGGTTGGCGCCATTATCGCCGGCGTGGGCACCACCAGCGTGCTGAGCAGCGGCGGTCATTGGCAAGATGCTGCGCTGTGGTTCGGTGCCGTGCCGTGCTTCATCTCCGGCATCATCATTCTGTTTGCCCGTGCAGGCGCGCATCAGAGCGTGGATGTTAACGCTACCGCCACCACACAGCCGCAGGCTTAAGGAGTTTTCATGCAACAACATTCCTCTACACAACCGGTCGCTGCCATCAGCGGTGCTGCCAGCGGTATTGGCCTGGCGTTGGCAACTCTGTACGCCCAGCGCGGCGTGCGAGTGATTGCCGGTTATTATCCTGCCGATCCGCACGATCCGGCAGTGGCGGCGGCGCAAGTAGAAGCCGCAGGCGGTGACGCGATTTGGCTGCCGCTGGATGTGGCAGCGACTGAATCAGTGGATGGTTTTATTGCCCAAGGCATCGCCCATTTTGGTCGGTTGGATTATGTGATTGCCAATGCCGGGATCTTGCGCCGCGCACCAATCGCCGAGATGACCGATGCGCGTTGGGACGACATGCTGAACGTCGATCTCACTGGCGTGATGCGCTGCTTCCGCGCAGCGGCGCCTCATTTGGGATCAGGTGCCAGTTTGGTGGCAGTCTCCTCCATCGCCGGTGGCGTGTATGGCTGGCAGGATCATGCGCATTATGCGGCGGCCAAAGCCGCGGTGCCGGGCATCTGTCGTTCGCTCGCCGTGGAACTGGCTCCACAAGGTGTGCGTTGTAATGCCATTATTCCTGGCCTGATTGAGACGCCGCAGTCGCTGGATAAGCAGAACTCACTCGGCCCAGAAGGCCTGGCAAAAGCCGCCAAAACTATTCCGCTCAATCGTGTCGGTCGTCCAGAGGAAATCGCCAAAGTGATCGCCTTCCTTACCAGCGAAGAGAGCAGCTATCTCACCGGGCAAAGCCTGATTGTCGATGGCGGATTAACCGTGCGCTGGCCGGATTAAGGAGCAACCATGCAACTCAACAACAAACGCTGTGTGATCAGCGGCGCGGCCAGTGGCATTGGTGCTGCCATCGCGCAGCTTTATGCACGTGAAGGCGCGAAGTTAGTGCTGACCGATCGTGACAGCGACAAACTCGCCAGCATGGTGGAGATTTGTCGCCAGCTGGGTGCCACCTGCGAAGGCGTGGTGGCCGACGTGGGCGATGTGGCGGGCGCAACTGCCGGCGTTGATCGCTGCATCACGCTTTATGCTGGCATTGATGTGTTGGTGAATAATGCGGGCATGTTAACCCAGGCAAGGTGTAGCGATATCACGCTGCAAATGTGGGAGGAGATGATGGCGGTCGATCTGCGTAGCGTGTTTCTCGCCACGCAGCGTGCTTTGCCGTCGATGCTGGCGCAAAGTTGGGGACGGGTGATCAATATCGCCTCGCAGTTGGGTATCAAAGGTGGCGCAGAACTGTGTCACTACGCGGCAGCCAAAGCCGGCGTGATTGGCTTTACCAAATCGCTGGCGCTGGAAGTCTCAGCCAGCAATGTGCTGGTCAACGCCATTGCGCCTGGACCGATTGAAACACCGTTGATCGACGGCATCAATAGCGCGTGGAAACAGGCCAAAGCCACTGAATTGCCGCTGGGGCGCTTCGGACGTGCCGAAGAAGTCGCCCCGGTTGCGCTGCTGTTAGCCAGCGAGCCGGGCGGTAATTTGTTTGTAGGTCAGACGCTTGGCCCAAATTCCGGCGATGTGATGCCGTAACGGAGCAAACGATGTGTGGAGTATGCGGCCTGCTTGATAGTGGGCCGCAGTGGAGCGATCCACTGCGGCAAGATGTGCCTCAACGCCAACTGCGCTTGCAGCAGTTGAAGATGCTGAATCGCGCCTTGAAGCCTTGGCGCTTAACGTTGAGCGAGTTTCATAACAGCTGGTTGCTAGCCAGTCCAACCGGCCAACAAACGCTGGTGCATTCGCTGGATGTGTTGTGGAAAGAAGCCGAAAAGATGATTCGCCGCCCGATTGACCCGTTGGATGACCAATGGCTTGCATCATTATGATGTCGTCATTGAGGTTGACCGCCAGCGCTTAAATGTATGGAAATCTCCAACATGCAATATGAAGAAAAACTGCCGCTGCATGTACTCAGCGGCTTTCTCGGCAGCGGCAAAACCACCTTATTAAAAAGCTGGCTGGCGCAGCAAAACCTCAACGATATTGCGTTACTGGTCAACGAATTTGGTGAAGTTGGCATCGATCACCATTTGTTGAATGAAGTCGCACCCGACACGGTATTACTGCCGAGCGGCTGCGTCTGCTGCCAGATTCGTGGTGAATTGAAAACCGCCCTGCTCGATCTGTATGAACGCCGCGCGCGCGGTTTGCTGCCGCCGTTTAAGCAGGTGATTCTCGAAACCACCGGCCTGGCTGATCCTTCGCCAATCCTGTCCACTTTGCTGCACGATCGCCAACTACAACACCATTTTGTGCAAGGCACACTGGTGACCTTGGTGGATGCCGAACACGGCAGAATGCAGGCTGATGCCCAACCCGAATGGCTGGCGCAGGTTAGTGCTGCCGATAAGCTGCTAATCAGTAAACGCGATCGCGTCAGCGAAGATCAGGCCCAGCAATTGCACGCTTGGTTGCAACAGCTCAATCCGCTGGCGCAATTGAGTGATACGCAGAAGGCGCTGCAAACACCGCAGCAATTATTTCAATCACAGGTTATTAGGGGTTCACGCGAGCAGCGTTTCCGCTGGCTCGGCGCATGTGCCGATGAGCAGTTTACGCTGCAACCCACTGCTCACAGCGCCTCACATCCGGCAACGCAAACCTGCGTCATCACCTTGCAGCAGTCGCTGAACTGGCCAGCATTTGCCATCTGGTTATCAATGCTATTACATTGCCATGGCAGTACGGTGCTGCGGATGAAAGGTATTTTGCGCGTCAGCGACAGCAGCACGCCGATTGTGATTCATGGCGTACAACACACGCTGCATCCGCCGGTGCATCTGCGCGACTGGCCGGGAGAATTAGCCAGTTCGAAGCTGGTCTTTATTCTGCGCGGTCTGGATGCTGACCGTTTACAACAGGCGTTTAGCCGCTACATGCAGGCATTACAGGAGTAAATAAGCCATGAATTCTGCGGCGAGGGTGAACAACCAGCTGACCTTACGCGTGCTTGGCACCTCAGTTACGCTGCTGGAGATGTTACGCGTGCGTGCCGAGCAAGATCTCGGCATAAAAATCGAATACCTGCTGCACAGTGTGGAAGATGCGCAGCGCATCGCGGTGATGCATCCGGAAAGCTACGATATCTACGATCAATGGTTTCATAACATTGATTTTGTCTGGCCAGCGCGCGCCATTCAACCGTTAGAGATCAAGCGTCTGCACTATTGGGACGAAGTCAATGCGTTGGCAAAAACCGGCACTATAACCGGCGATGGCATCATTGCTGATGGTAGTGTGCCGTCGCAGCGCTTGTATGTGCAGCGCGATCTGCATCTCAGCAGCCAACCCAGCGATCGCATCAGCATGTTGCCGTTGACCCATAACGCCGACAGCTTTGCCTATCACGTTGATCGCCTGCCCGCCGCGCTGCGCAATGAAGCGGAGAGTTGGGGCTGGCTGCTGCATGAAGCACTCACCGGGCAAGTGGCGTTGCAGGAAGATGCGGCGATGGGCGGATTGGATGCGGCGTTGGCAATGCAAGGCGCAGGATTAGCGCGCTTCGCCAACACCGGCAATTTGTCGCTGGAAGAGATTGATGTGCTCACTCATGCGCTGGCGCGGCTCAATCGTCAGGGCCATTTTGCCGCTTTTTGGGCCAGCCAGGAGCAAGCCTGTGAGCTGATCGACAATCATCAGGTGGAAGTGCAGAGCCTGTGGGCACCGATCTATTTTCGTCATCATTTCCACCAGCGCGGCTACAAAATGGCGCATCCGTGTGAAGGTTATCGCGCGTGGTACGGCGGCATGTCGTTATCGCGCTGCGCCACCGGCAATATCAAAGACGCCGCTTACGATTACCTTAACTGGTGGCAATCCGGCTGGCCAGGCGCAGTAATGGCGCGTCAGGGCTATTACATCTCCAACCCGGAACGCAGCCGCGCTCATCTCTCCGCCGCCGAATGGGACTTTTGGTATGGCGGCAAACCCGCAGCGGAAATGCTGTTCGATGCGTGGGGCGCGCCGCTGATTCCCGCCGGTGAAGTGCGTGATGGCGGCAGCTATGCTCAGCGCATGGGCCATATTGCAGTGTGGAATTCAGTGATGGATGAGCACAATTATCTCACGCGTCGCTGGCAGGATGCGTTGATGCGCAAATGAGTCAACAGCGGAGCATGCGCTCCGCTGCTGAACTCAATGATGAAGCGGCTTTTGGCCTAACGCTTCACGCGGTACTGAAGGATTGATGTCACACGCCCTCGGCAATAGCAGCGTCAAAATCCCCGCCACCACCAGTGATCCCGCCAGCCAGCAAATCGCCACGTTTTGGCTGTAAAGCAGCGTCATGATGCCCACTAAATACGGCCCGCAGAATCCGCCCAAATTGCCTAAGCCATTGATCACGCCGCGCGCGCTGCCTGCCACTTCCGGCGAGGCAATGCGTCCGGGAATCGACCAAAACGGGCTGGTGGCAGCTTTGAGGAAGAATCCGCACACCACCAGCGCAATGTATGCGGCGACCACATTGTCGTGTAACACCACCGAAGCCAGCAGCGCCGCCGCGAAGCAGAAAAGCGACACCATCACCCACAAACGCCGCTTGCCGGTGCGATCGCTTAACCATGAAATGGTGTAAATGCCGAGCACCGTGGCGACAAACGGTATCGCCGCCAGCAAGCCAACGCCCGCCATATTCGAACCGGTGAGATTTTTTAAAATGCTAGGCAGCCACAGCGTGTAACCGTAATCGCCGGTTTGATAAAAGAAGTTGAGCGCCACTAACTTCATCAGCCCTGAGTTGCGAAACACGGCTTTTAACGGCGCATTACTAACCGGTTGCTGCAAGCGGTGTTGCGCTTTTTCGCGCGCCAGTTCGCGGATGAGATACGCCTTTTCTCGCGCAGGCAGCCAGCGCGCCTCTTGCGGGCGATCGGCGATCACCAGCCACCACACCAACAGCACCACGGCAGAAAGCAATCCTTCAATGATGAACAGCCAACGCCAATCCAGCACATTGATGATGTAACCGGAAATCGGGGCGGTGAACATGCCGCCCAACGGCGCGAACATCATCACAAAGGCGTTGGCGCGTCCTAATTCTTTTTCCGGGAACCAGTTGCTGACCATGGTTAACACCACCGGCAACATGCCACCTTCCGAAATGCCCAACACAAAACGCAGCGCCAGCAACTGATAATGGTTGGTGACGAAACCGGTGGCGATCGACACCACCATCCACGCGGTGAGTGACCAGGCAATAAAGCGTTTGCCGCTGCCGTTTACCGCGATACGCCCGCCCGGCACCTGCAAAAACAGATAGCCAATAAAGAAGATGCCGCTGACCACGCCAGCCATTTGGCTGGTGATTGCCAAATCCTGATCCATGCCACCGGGTAAGGCAAAACTGATGTTGACGCGATCCATGAACGAGACAATGCAGGTAATCAGAATTGGCGCGATAACGCGATACCAACGGGTTCCGGGGATTTTTTCTTGCATGTTGCCCTCTCCATGTTTAGCCATGATGCGAACGTTGTTTGGCTAACTATTTAAGAGGGAATGGGAAACTTTATTGCGATCTTAATCACTGCAATCAATGTTAAGAAAAAGTGTTACAACCGCTGTGATCGGGCATAAAAAAAGCAGCGTCATCAAGCACGCTGCTTTTAATTAGGCTATGAATGATTAACGTTGCGGATGATTGACTTCCAGCGGACGCAAATCAAACAGCAGAACTTCGGCATCGTTACCGTTGGCAAAATGCAGCGCGGTTTCATTGCGTACGCGCGCGCCGTCACCTTCTTTAAACTTGACGCCATTCACTTCGATGCTGCCGCGTGCCACGTGGATGTAGGCATAACGATCGGCGTCGAGGGCGAAAGTTTGCTGTTCGGCACCGTCAAACAATCCGGCATAAATGCGGATATCCTGACGCACGCTGAGCGCACCGTTTTCACCTTCTGGCGAGATGATCAGACGCAGTTGGCCGCGCTTTTCACTTTCCGCCACCGAAATCTGCTGATAACCCGGCGCGCTGTTGCGTTCGCCCGGCACAATCCAGATTTGCAGGAAATGTACGTTATCGGTTTTCGAGTGGTTAAACTCGCTGTGCGTCACGCCGCTGCCGGCGCTCATCAATTGCACATCGCCCGGTATAATCACCGAACCGGTGCCCATCGAATCTTTGTGTTCTAACGCGCCTTCCAACACGTAGGAGATGATTTCCATGTTGTTGTGCGGGTGGGCGCCAAAACCGCGTCCCGGCGCCACGCGATCATCGTTGATCACCAGCAAATCCGAGAAGCCACTCTGTTTTGGATCCCAATAATTGGCAAACGAGAAGGTGTGATGCGAGTTCAACCAACCGTGGTCACCCACTCCGCGTTGTTCTGCCAGGCGTTGTTCAATCATGATCTGCTCCTCAATTGTGCGGTTAGAAGGCGATTGCGCTTCCCGATGCACATCAGTATACGTAAACTGATTTGCCCAACAATGCGTCACAAAGACAATGACTGTCACCGATAAGTGGACAATATGCAGATTGAAGATCTCCGCATTTATGTAGCCGTGATTAAGGCCGGTAACTTCACCGCCGCCGCCGAGCAGTTATTGTTATCGAAGCAATACGTCAGTCGCCGCATTGCCGCGCTGGAGGATTCATTGGGCGCGCGTCTGCTGAATCGCAACACGCGTAAGCTTTCCGTCACCGATAACGGGCAGATTTTTGCCCAACACGCGCAGCGCATTTTGGATGATGTGCAAGAAGCTGAGTTGGCGGTTTCCGGTCGCCAGCAGGTTTTGCAGGGCAATTTCCGCCTGAGCGTACCGATGTCGTTTGGCATCAGCCATCTTTCGCCGTACATCGCCGAATTCCTCAGCTTGCATCCCGGTTTGCAGTTTCAGGTTGAATTGGCCGATCGCTACGTGGATGTGATTGGCGAAGGCTTTGATATGGCCATCCGCATTGGCACGCTGCCGGATTCCAGCCTGATCGCTAAACGGCTGGGCGAGTTTCGTCGCGTGATTTGTGCCAGCCCGGCTTATCTTCAGGGTGCAAGCTCGCCACGCACGCCGGAAGATCTCACCGACCATTTATGCCTGCGCTACGGACGCGAAAGCCAGACCGGCTGGGAATTGTTTCATGGCGACACACGTAAGGTGATTAGTGTGCAAGGGCCGATGGTGAGTAATAACGGGGAAATGCTGCGTGATGCGGCGGTGGCGGGTTTGGGCTTGATTCTACTGCCGGAATTTATCGTCGCCCCTGCTCTTGCCAGTGGTGAACTGGTTACTGTACTCGATGAGTGGCAACCGGCTTCGCTCAATCTCAATGCGCTGTATCCACAACATCGCCAGCGCAGCGAGATTAACCGGGTGTTTATGGCGTATTTGCAGCAGAAATTAGCGTAAGGTCGCCATGTTTGGCGACCATCATAACTAAACGCTTTCGTGGGCAAATGTGATGGATTTACGGCGCGCATCACGCATCGCAACGCCGTGAATCAGCAAACCGAACACCGCCAGAATCGCACCGACCCAACCGGTTGACTGCCAACCCATGCCAGCAGAAATGGTCACGCCACCCAACCAGGCACCTAACGCATTGGCGAGGTTAAACGCCGAGTGATTCATCGCCGCCGCCATGGTTTGCGCGTCGCCCGCCACATCCATTAAGCGGATTTGCAGCACGCTGGCTAATGCCACCATGGTACCGACCAGCATCACGTTAATCGCGCCTGCCAACGCATAGTGCGCGGCAAACACAAACGCGCTCAGCACCAGAATCGACCACACCAGCAAAATGCGAATGGTTTTTTCGATGCCGCGATCGGCCAGACGACCACCGGCCACGTTGCCGACAATCATACCTAAACCAAACAGCGCCAATACCGCCGGGATCCAACTCACCGGCATGTGCGCCAATTCGGTCATGGTCGGCTTGACGTAGCTAAACACCGAGAACAAGCCACCGCTGCCGACCGCACCAATCGCCAGCGTCAACAACACCTGCTTGCGGGTTAACGCCGAAAGCTCACGCAGCGGGCTGGCATTTTTATCGCCCGCCACGTTCGGCACCCACATCCACACCAGCAGCAAGGTGATCAGCGCTAAACCGCCGACAATGGCGAACGCATCACGCCAGCCAAACCATTGACCAATGGCGGTGACCGCCGGGACGCCAAGCAAGTTGGCAATGGTCAGGCCAAACAGCACCATCGACACCGCTTGCGCACGTTTGCCGCGCTCCACCAATCCCGCCGCCACCAGCGCGGCAACACCAAAGAAAGTCCCATGCGGGAAACCGGCTAAAAAACGCGCCAGCAGCATCGAGTAGTAGCCGGGCGCGATGGCGCTGAGTAAATTGCCCGCCGCGAACAATCCCATTAAGGTCATCAGGAAGTTACGACGTGAAGCGCGTGCGCCCAAGACCGCCAGCAGCGGCGCGCCAATCACCACACCCAGCGCATAAATACTGATCAGATGCCCGGCGGAAGGAATCGAGACGTTAAGGCCTTTGGCGGCGTCGGGCAGCAAGCCCATGATAACGAATTCGCCGGTACCAATGGCGAAACCGCCGGTGCCGAGCGCAAACAGGGCTTTGAGCACGCTGGCACGCGGCAGCGATGCCTCATTGGGCAACTGCGTAAGTTGAGGTTGTACTGATGACATGATTTTTCCGAACCACAGGTGAAAAGTTCAGCCAAAATCGTGGTTGCCTTGAACAACAACCATCGTGATGACTGAAAAGATTGAGACGCGCATGATAGCGCATCAGAACGTTGCGATGCCATTGCGCCGCCTGGCTGAAACCCGAATTATTTAGGGTATAGTGCGGAATCGGATTTTAAGAGATACAACGGGCGATGAAACAGCAACGACAACGCACCATTTTGGCACTGATCGACAGCCAACAATCTTTAGCGACCCATGCGTTAGCGGCAAAATTGGGCGTCAGTGTTGAAACGGTACGGCGTGATATTCGTGAACTGCATCAGCAAGGGAAAATCATTCGCCAGCACGGCAAAATTAAAGGCCTGGCGGATGATAACAGTGATAACGGCTTGTCATTTGTTGACCGCTTTCGCCGTCATGCCAGAAATAAAAAAGATGTGGTTTCGCAGGTGCTTTCACTGATTAAACCGCAGATGTGTATTGCACTCGACGCCAGCAGCACCTGCTGGTATCTGTCGAAACAGTTGCCCGATATTCCACTTATGGTGATCACCAATAGCTTCCGCATTTGCTGTGAACTGGAAAAGAAAGAGAACATCACGTTAATTTGTACCGGCGGCACGTTAGTAAGAAAGTATTCAAGTTTCTTTATTAACAGCGATGCGATTTCAACCATCAAATCTAAACAGATTGATGTGTTCATTTTCTCTTGCGACAGCATTGATAATCTCGGCAATATTTGGGACACCAATAATGGCAACGCTAAATTCAAAAAGTATGTATTTAGCTGGGCGAAAAACAAAGTTCTGCTGATCGATAAAAGCAAAATCGGGTCACGCGGCGAACTGAATCTATTTAACCTCAATGAAGTCACTTCAATATTCTACAGCTGAATTCCCGTAGGGTCGCCATTCATGGTGACCGTCCTTTCCCGCACCCGAATGACCGTTTGATGAAAAACCGTATCAAATAGTCAAAATGAACTGTGATGAATAGCCAATAAAATCGTCTATCACCGCCATTTTTTATGATTGGCATCACAGCTTGCCGGAAATCCCCAGCCACCTCATTACGCGACGCATTTACCTTCTTAGCCAATCAACCTAAGGAGCGAAATATGAGTCGTGCAGAGATTAGCCAGCAAATTATTGACACCTGCTTGAAGATGAGTGCCATGGGCTTGAACCAGGGAACTTCGGGCAATATCAGCGTGCGCTACCAAAATGGCATGCTAATTACCCCCACCAGCGTGCCGTATGAAGATCTCAGTCCAGCAGACATTGTCTTCGTCGATGAACATGGAAACGCCGATGCGGGCAAAAATCCCTCTTCCGAATGGCGCTTCCATCTGGATATTTTAAAGTCCAAACCGGAAGAAAATGTGGTGCTGCATAACCACGCGATTTGCGCCACGGCGGTTGCGGTGATGAATAAAGAGATTCCAGCCATTCATTACATGGTGGCTGCGGCGGGTGGCAAAGTGATTCCTTGTGCGCCTTACGCTACCTATGGCACACAAGCCTTATCCGAACATGCGGTTAAAGCACTGCAAGGTTATAAAGCCACGCTGTTACAGCATCACGGCATGATCACCACGGCGAAAACATTGGAAAAAGCCTTGTGGCTGGCGCAGGAAGTGGAAGTGTTAGCCAAACTTTATCTGTCTATTCTGCCGATTATGGATCCCGCGCCAATCTTATCGGATGCGCAGATTGATGAAGTGCTGATTAAATTCCACGGTTATGGATTAAGCGATACGCATTAATTCTCTCCGTTCATTTTATTAATAGGATTGATTATGAAATTAGGCGCCAGAATTATCGCGGATAACTTATTCTCGACACACTATATTGCCAGCGATTGGCAAGCAGCAGTCAAACATGGTTGCTCACTACTCGAGGAAAAAGGCTATATCACTGCCGATTATTATCACGGCATTCTTGCCAGCGTAGCGGAACACGGTCCTTATTTCGTGATCCTGCCGGGCATCGCTATGCCGCACGCCCGGCCAGAAGCCGGTGCGCTGAAAACCGGATGCAGCCTGGTGGTCCTTAAAGAGCCGGTGGTGTTTGGACACGAAGATCATGATCCGGTCAGTCTGCTTTTTACCATGGCGGCGAAAAGTACCGAGGAGCTCAACGAAGGCATTCTGATGGAAATCATGGAGCTACTGGATGATGAACAACTCATTGAGCAACTGACTCAGGCGAAAGATGCCGACACGCTGCGCGCGTTACTTTCCTGATAAGGAGGACGAGGTGAAATCAATTGAAATCGTAATTACTAATCCCACTGGATTACACACCCGGCCCGGTGCCGCATTTGTTAAAGAAGCCAAACTTTTCCAATCAGAAATAACCGTGCAGAAAGGTGAGAAAACAGCAAACGGCAAAAGCCTGATGAAACTGCTGCAAGTGGGTATTTCTTATCAGGACAAAATATCCATCAGCGCCGATGGGCCTGATGAAGAGGCGGCATTAAATACCCTTTCATCATTTGTTGCTGCATTAAAAGATTAAGTCGTCAATACCAGGGTTCGTGGTCGCCATATCTGGCGACCCCACATATTTATAAAACATAGAGGTTGTACCATGGTTGCTCTGATTATGAGTTACATCGATAATTTCCTCTCTTATGGTGCAACCATTGTTGTGCCAATATTAATTCTATTTGTGGCGTTATTTTTTAGAGTGAAATTGCTGGATGCCGTTAAAAGCGCCATTGCGATATCTGTCGGTTTTATTGGTATCAACCTGATGATTGGTTTTATGGTGACAAATCTCGGTGCGGCGACCAAATTAATGACTGAACGCTTTGATATCCACTTAACGGTATTAGATACCGGCTGGTCGGTTGGCGCAGCGATATCTTACGCTACGCCATTGGTGCTCTGGGTATTCGTCCTGCATTTCCTGATTAACGGCATCATGCTGTGGCGCAACTGGACCAATGTGCTGAATGTTGATTTGTGGAATTACTGGCACTTCATCTTCACTGGCGCATTGGTATATTACTCCACCGGCTCAATTTTCTTAAGCCTGCTGGCAATTGCTATCAGTATTATTGTGGTATTGAAGTTAGCGGATTGGGGCGCGCCCATTGTCGAGAAATATTTCCAGATGCCGGGCGTAACCTTTGCGCATTTGGAAACCATCAACTGGCTGCCGGTTGGATACGGATTAAACAAATTATGGAGCATTATTCCCGGCATCAATAAAATCGGTGAAAAAAGCCGTGATGCTGAGGATGTGATTAATCGTCAAACCCGCGCCAAATGTTTGGTGTGCTGCCCTTCTGGCGTGGCGACATCTTCGATGATCATCAAGAAAGTACAAAAGCATTTTGATGACCTGAATATTCAATTAGAGATTTCACAATGCAAATTGGCTGAAGTTGAACAGTATGCGCAATCAGTCAAACCTGACTTTGTTATTCACTCCGCGGCATTGCCGCCAGGAACGCAGCTTGACTGCCCTTCCTGGTTGGGTGTGAAAATCCTCGCAGGTGCAGCTGGCAATGAAATTTATGATCAGATTATGGAGAAAATCTTCTCTACTCATCAGGCTGGCGATAGCGCCGACAGTCAGAATGAAAACCGTATTGGCGTGCTGTATAAAATCATTGGCGATCCCGGCATCCTCGGCTTGTTAATCGGTTTGGGTATTGGACTGTTGGCGGGATATGACGTTAAAGGCACCTTAGTGCTGATGACGCAGCTCGCCGCCGTGATGATTCTGCTGCCAATGATGACGCGCAAATTAATGGAAGGCTTATCCGCTATTTCGATTGGCGCGCAAAGCTATATGTCGAAGAAGTTTCCCGGACGCAAGGTGTATATCGGACTGGATGGCGCGATTGCATTAGGACATCCAAAGATCCTTTCCGTCGGTATTCTGATGGTGCCGCTCACGCTGTTTATTGCCGCTATTTTGCCGGGCAATAAGATCCTGCCTTTTGCGGATTTACCGGTCATTCCGATCTTCCTGACCTGGGTGATTATCCCTTGCGCCGGTAACCTGTTCCGTTCGTTGCTTTCATCGATTGTGGTGGTGTGCGCTATTTTGTGGATTGGCACCGCGATGGCACCGTTGATTACTCAGGTTGCACACAACATCGGCTTTAATATCCCGCCCGGCACCAGCGAGATTTCATCGCTCGATCAGGGCTCACATGTTCTGTCGTTCTTACTGTGGAAGTTTTTTAGCTTGTTCCATTAATGTGTTAGAAATAAACCGGAAAAGTGCTCAACAAGAGGAATTCCGGTGACACACGTCAATCAATACGGTCAGCCAGTCGGCGTTGCGCTTCCCGACTGGCTGCCTGCAACTTTCCCCCCTTCTATTATCCTCGCCGGACGCTTTTGCCAACTCGCGCCGTTAATATTTGAACACAGCGCGGCGTTGTTTGCCGCTTTCTCACAGGCTCAGGACGATCGTGACTGGACCTGGCTTGGCGCATCGCAACCGCAATCGTTAATCGAAATGAGCAACTGGATTGCGGCGAAACTCGATGACAGCGGATTAGTTTGTTATGCAGTAATCGACAAAGCCAGTCAGCAAGCGGTTGGTGCGGTGTGTTTCGCCAATATTGATCAACAGCACGGCGCGATTGAAATTGGTCATGTCACCTGGTCGCCGCTGATGCAGCGCAACGTACTGGGCAGCGAAGCGTTGTATTTGCTGATCCAGCAGGCATTTAAGCAAGATTATCGCCGCGTGGCTTGGCGCTGTGATTCACTTAACCATGCTTCCCGCCGCGCAGCAGAGCGCCTCGGTTTTACCTTTGAAGGCCGCTTTCGCCAGGCCATGACGCGCAAACAACGCAATCGCGACACCGATTGGTTATCGATCATCGATCAGGAATGGCCGCAGATTCAGCGAGCTTTGAAACACTGGCTTAGCGCAGCAAATATGGATGACAACGGACGTGAACAGCAAAAATTACGCTGTTTTATGCCGGATTAATTACAGCCGAAAGCCGTCCGTTCAATTCTAAAGAAATCACTCTCGTATTTGTCATTCGTTAATTAGCGAATGACTTATTAGCTGTTTTTTTAACCTCTCTACTTAATAGTTGTCATCAAAAGGCCTTCATTGGCAGCAATGCAAGCATAAAAATTATTTATATAAATATCGCTCCTTGTCCTACTTTCAAGCCAATTCTTAAATAGCCATCCAGGAACGATTGGTAAGGTACATCCGAACCCCATTAATAAAAGGAATTAACAAATGATGAAAGCAATGCAAAAAAGCGCTTGTGCGCTGGCTATTTTAGCAACCACTACACTACCTGCTTTAGCAGATAGCGTTGACTTCACAGTCAAGGGCACTATTACCCCATCGGCTTGTGTACCGACAATTGCTGGCGGTGGTGCAATCGATTATGGTGATATTAAAGCTGAAAAACTGTCGCCTGATAATTATACGGTGTTGGATGTAAAAAGTGTCGAGTTCTCGATTAACTGTGATGCGCCAACTAAAGTCGCGATTAAAGCGATTAATAACCGTGCGGGTTCGAATGCCACTGGTGAAGAAGGTATTGGCGGTGCTGCAATATCCCCAGCCGGTCTGCGTTTCTTTGGCAATCAAAGCTCACTGCCCGTTACCGGTTTAGGTCTGGATGGCACGACTAAAATTGGTGGCTATGCAACACGCTTTACGCTGACTGCCATTGCTGATGGCGTAGCAGCAACCACGTTACGTTCTATCGATGACAAAAATACCTGGCTGGCCCAGTCGGTTTCTCAACCTCTATACGGAACTGATACGCTCGCTCACCTTTCCTGGACCAAAACCAACGCCGGTACAGAACCGGAAGCTCTGACCACCTTAAGCGCTGAAATGGATATTCAAGCTTATATTAATAAAACCTCTGAACTTGATCTGTCTAAACCTGTTGAACTTGATGGTTCAACCACAATCGAATTAGTTTACTTATAATTTGATAGTCAAGATCATTATATAGAATTAATAACAACATCTATTCAGCCCCTTTTTTGAGGGGCTTTTTAACTTTATCTGGCTATTTATTTATTAACATTACAGCATAAATATTTTTTATTCTTAACCAGGTAATCATGATAAAAATGTCATCCTTATTTAAAATTGTAGGGTTATCTCTCCTATTATCTGCCACAAACGTGCAGGCCACCGGTATGCAACCCGAATCCTCCGTTGTCATTGTTGAACAAAGCGATGGCGAAGGCGCAATGAATGTTAAGAATAGCGATACCTTTCCTGTTCTGTTGTTAACAACGCTTGAGAATACCTCCGACGATAACGACGCCTTACTGGTTATTACGCCACCCGCCGCCCGCGTGGAACCCGGAAAAACGCAACGTGTACGTTTTATTTTAACCAGTAAAGAACCGCTTAAAACTGAACGCCTCAAACGGGTTATTTTCGAAGGCGTTCCGCCACAAAAGAAAGATAAAAGCGAAGTCAGAATAATGGTGCGCCAGAATCTACCGGTGATCATCCGTCCCGCCGGGCTGGTGAAAGATTTATCCCCGTGGACACATCTGCTTTGGCAACAACAGGGCGATACCTTAACGGTCAATAATCCCTCGCCCTATGTCGTCCGACTTTCACGGATGGTCAAAACGCTGCCCGAAAACCTTGAGTGGACGCTGCCCAATAGTTACCTGCTGCCAGGACAAACTATCAGTCTTAAATCTGCCGGAGATAAAAAACCTGAGTCGGCCCAACAGGTTCGAATTTTCCCTGCCACCACGTGGGGCTTTAGCGTTGCGAAATATGAAGCACCATTAAGTCACTAACGGAGTAAGCCGGTGCAACGGAATGACAACATACCAGGGAATGTCTGCATTGCATTAATGACGGTGTCGCTTATCGCGCTTTGTCATTTCAACTCTGCTTTTGCGAACGAAGTCATAGCTGAAACAGGTGATATCGAGTTTGACCGCACTTCGTTGCAGTTGCGTGGAGTCGATCCCAAACTTGCCGAGTGGTTCCGCCAAACGCCGAGATTTTTGGCCGGTGAATCGTCTGTAACGCTGGTCGTCAATGGCCTCACGCGTGGCAAAACCCAAGTGCGTTTCGACGACAAAGGTGCGTTGTGCGCAGATGCAGATTTCCTGAAAAAAGCCGGGTTAATCCCGCCTACTCGCGCAGCAGCTCAGCAAGCTTGCCCGAACCTGACCAGCCTGTGGCCACAAACTGAAGTCACGCTAGATCCTGGAGAAGAAAAAGTGTCTGTCGTGGTTCCCGCCGCAGCAGTGGCGCAATCGCGTGATGATCTCGACGATCTTAATCACGGCGGAACCGCGGGCATGCTTAACTACGATGCGCAATATCTGGATTCTTCCAGCTCCGCTTCCAACATCAACTTTTTCCAGACAAATACCGAAGCCGGACTGAATATCGGTGACTGGATTGTGCGTAGCCGTCAGACCTATTCCAACTTTGATGGTAAAAAAACGCTGCAACATCAGGGCGCCTATGCGCAACGCACCTTCACCGGCCTGAAGAAAACACTGCAAGCTGGTCAGATCAGCTTATCGAACTCGATGTTTGGTACGGGGCAAGTGATCGGATTGCAAATGGTGCCCGAAGCGGCGTTGCAAAATGGTCGCATGGGCGCGGGGTTGGTTGAGGGAATTGCCACGAGCCAATCGGTGGTTGAAGTTCGCCAATCAGGCTTATTGGTGTATAGCACCACTGTTCCTGCCGGGCCGTTTCGTTTGCAGGGATTCTCGCTATTGAATACGCGCACCGATCTCAACGTTACGGTAACCAGCAGTGACGGTGATAAACGGGATTTTATCGTCCCCGCTGCGGCGCTTTTGCAAAGTGGGACTGCGGTTTCTCCAGGATGGTCATTCGGTGCGGGGCGACTCGATCAACAAGGGGATTCGCCATCACCATTGCTGGCAACGCTGGCGACCGGTTGGGCGCTATCTCCTGCGACTGCGTTTAACGTCGGCGTTTTAGGCTCCAATATTTACCGAGCAGGCGCAGTAGGCATTGATAGCCAAATTTTTGACGCGACAGTGCTCTCTGTGCAAACCACCGCAGCGCGCGACAATCATCACGGTAACAGCGGCTTGCTGGCACGTGCGGCGCTGAACCATAAATTGACCGATCGCGTTTCGATTAGCGCAAATGCCACACAGCAAACTGAGGGATACGCAGAACTCAGTGATGCTCTTCAAAACAATGCGCGTAGCAAAAATGGCAGAAGCCGCGACCAAATCGGCAGCACGGTTAGCTGGTCTGAGAAAACCGTGGGTAACCTGTCGTTTTCATGGGCGCGCACCCGTACTTTTGATGGCGATAGCACATCCTATTTACGCGCCGGCTGGAGCAAGCAGATCGGTCGCACTTATGTCGGTGCCAGCCTCGAGCATGATACCGGCAGCCGCAATACCCACAGCGATGACCGTTTCTATGTCACGGTGAGCATACCTTTTGGTAATGCACAAAACTTCAGCAGCTATTTAAACAGCTCGAACCGCAATACGCGTGGTGGCGTACGTTACAGCAATCGTGCCAGCCAGGATCGTAACTGGAGCCTGGCCAGTGAGCGTGATTTCCGCCATCGCCAAACCACCAACACTGCAACGCTTGATTATGTGACCTCATTTTCCCAGCTTAATGGTTCAGTGAGTCAGCGTTCTGACAGCACCACCAGTTGGTTGGCAAGAGCTTCCGGCGGATTGGTGGCGCACGGTGGCGGCGTGACGCTCTCGCCTTATCGTATCAGCGACACCTTCGGCATCGCCAAAGTGGGCACTGAATCCAGCGTGCGCCTGCAAACAGCCAGCGGGCCGACCTGGACCGATAGCCGTGGTTACGCGGTTTTGCCTTCGATCACCACTTACCAGCGCTCAAGCGTTCAGGTCGATACCCGCAGCTTGGCGAAAAACGTCGATATTGAAAACGCCTGGCAGGAAACCGCCGCCGCACGTGGTTCTGTCTCCCTACTGAATTTCGACGTGGTGCGCACGCGTCGTGTATTGGTCAGCGTGCAAGATCGCCAGGGAAATGATCTCCGCCACGGTGCCAGCGTCTTTGATAGTGAAGGCAACTTTGTCACCGTGGTCGGCAGCCACGGTAGCGTCTTCATCCCGGATGCCACCGCCCATCAACTTGATGTTCAATCTTCAGGCCAGACCGTGTGTTCCTTCTCTCTGGCTCTGCCTGAGCAAGCTGATACCAGCGGATTATATGAAACCGCGACGGCGGTTTGTCTTTAACAGGAAGGCACCATGAAAGCCATTTCAGTTGTACTGTTTTTTATGTTTTCCACCTCAGCGCGAGCATCAGAGTTCAATCCTTCTCTGCCAGCAGAGAAACGCTGCATTATTTCTGCCAGCGAACGTGATATTGATTTTGGCGTGCAGTCACGCGGTCAATTGCAGGAGAGTAACGGCGGACGTCGCCTCTCTCCCGGCAAACGTAACCTGATGATTAACGTGGTTTGCCCCTTTGCACAAACTATGGTGATTGCGATTCAAGGCGATCGTGCCGCCAATGGCAACCTGCGTTATGGTGACCGTGGTGATGTAATCTTGCGCCTGCTTGACGTCAACCTGGATGGTCAACATGTGCAGATAGTTGATACTTCTGCGCAGGGTGACGCCGCCGCCACGAATGACATGCTGCTGCAACCCGGCCAATATGTTGCCGCCACTCGTAACGGACAACGGCTAACGGGAAAAACGTTCAGCGCGCGCATAGAGATTGAACCAATGGTGCCCGAAGGTGATGCCCGCGTCACCCAGCCACATACCACGCAATCCCAACTGAGCCTGGAATTAATCGAGTGAAACGATGCCGATTGCGCCGACTATACTGACTGACTTGTGATTGGATTAAGAGGTCAATATGTCGAAGGTGTTTATTATTGGTGGTGCAGGAAAAATTGGCCGTCGTCTGGCGGCTCAACTTTCAACCAAAGGGCATATCGCCCGCCCGCTGTTCCGCCATGCGGATCAGGAAGCGTCGTTGCTCGAATCAGGTGCCGAACCGATCAAAGGCGATTTGACCGCATTGAGTATCAGCGAAATGGCGGCCTTGATGAACGGGAGCGATGTGGTGGTGTTCACTGCCGGCGCTGGCGGCAAAGGCGGCGAGGAGATGACCAACGCCATTGATGGCAAAGGCTTAGAAACCGCCGTTGCTGCCGCGCAACAGGCGGGAATTTCTCGTTTCTTGCTGGTTTCAGCATTTCCGGAAGCCGGACGCGCCAAAAACCTTTCGCCAACCTTCGAAAACTACATGCGCGTGAAAAAATTAGCCGACGTAGCGTTAGTGGAAAGCGGTTTGGATTGGGTGATTATCCGGCCAGGAACCTTGACTGATGAGCCAGGCTGCGGCTTGGTTCGCAGCGGTTTGGCCATTCCTTATGGCAGCATCTCACGTGATGATGTCGCCGCTACGTTGATGGCGATCATCGAACAACCTGCGGTCAATCGCGTCATTATTGAATTAACCGGCGGAGATGTTGCCGTACAGGATGCAGTAAAGAAAATGGCGACCTAAGCCGCCATTTTTAGCACTAATTAGAAGGAGTAACGGATGCCTACCCCAGCATTGTAGCTTTCACGCTTCTCAAGACTTGATGAAGACACACCGGTTTGATAACCCAGCGCTCCGAAAACTTTCAAGTTGCTGGTTATTTCAGTGCCCACGCCGACATCGGTACTGATGCGACCTGTTGATGACGCCAATGGAACACGGTCTTTACCGTCATAAACAGTAGTGGACTGACCATTCCAGTCTTGCCAATAATTAATGCTAGCAAACGGTTGGATCGCAACACCAGCGCCGGTTTCGATATTCCATTTTGCCCGCAAACCAACGCGTGCTGTCGTTCCCGTGGTTTTACCCAATGCCACGCTGCTCTGGCGATCTTCACTGTCCTTAAACTGCGTTTTCTGCCAGATCAATTGAGCTTGTGGCTCAAGAGTGAAGCCCGCGCCAAATGCAGGTATCGAGAAAGGATAACCTGTTTCAAGCGAAGCCATGAAGCCTGAACCTAGCACATCCATGCTGCCTGATTCACTGGCGGCAGTACCACGATAGCGAGTGCCTTGTACCGTGGCATCTACATAGTTTTCATTCACCCCGATATGCGACCAGTACGCCCCAAGAGAAGTGCCCGAGAGTTTTACTTTGCCCGTATTTTGACGCTCATACTGCGTACCTGCGTCATTAGTGACTAACCCACTCACGGAGACATTGGCACGCGTTTGTGCGGCATATAGCCCAAAACGCTCGTTACTTCCATCCTCAGTCAAGTGTTGCCACACATCAGCACCGATCTGCAATCCACCCAGCGAACCTTTCGCTGTCGGCGCAGCATAGGCCTGATACGTATGATCAATCTCATTTAGCAACACACGCGTCCACACGGATGGGCCTTGTGCGGTGTCAGAATTGATCAGCATTGCTGAATCGCCACCGCGCTGGCTATAAACGCCCAGTGTCAACATGCCCAATTCTCGGGCAACCGGCTGAATCACTCCATATGTCGCGATTGCAGGACCAATGACCGGATACTCGCCAGGCGGCAATACTGACGGTGGCGGTGTTAACGGCAAGGTGGTGCCTGGTCGTTCAGGAGTCACCGGTTTTTCAATGTCACCGCCTTCGCCAGGGTCAACTGGATCGATTGGAACAACGGGTCCAATCGGCTCAACTGGGTCAACTGGGTCAACTGGGTCAACTGGGTCAACTGGGTCAGGTGGAACAATAAATTGATTACGCAGATACCAGCTGTCTATCTCTAGTCCACTCAAGCTGCCGCGGAACAAACGATAACTCAACGCTCCACTGCGCGTATCACTTGCCATACGGAAAGCATCGGCCTCGGTGGTTGCGCCATTGATCGCGTCAACGATCTTTATGCCATCCGCATAGGTGTAACCTTCTGTGCCGTTGGTGTTATTAATGGCCACACGCGTGGTACCACTGGCATGCCCCCCATCGAGAATCAGTTGATCGGTCGGCGAATCATCTGTTCCCAACCAGCTATTCAGTGCTAATACGCCATTACTGCCAATGTAATCTCCGGTCACCGTGATGGCATGATAGTCCGAAGCACCCACCGAGCCTGGTCGTATGGTTCCGGCATTGGTGAGATTGCCAAATATCTGTGCATCCCCCGACAAGGTACCTGCTGCGGCAATGGTGGTATCCGACTGAACGGAACCATTAATGCGCAAGGTGCCATTCTCAACACGCGTTGCACCGCTGTAAGTCTGATTACCATTAAGCGTCAATGAACCGCTGCCAACCTGCACTACATCACCACTGCCAGTCACGATGATATCCATCGCAGCATCATCACTGCGATTGAATTGCAGGGTACTTTCGTTAAGGACATTGCCAACCAGGCTGCCACTCGTACCCCCATTACCGACCTGTAGCGTACCGTTGCTAATCGTTGTGCCGCCGGTCCAGGTATTATCCCCACTCAACACTATGGTGCCGTTACCAACCTGGGTAAAATGCCCTTCGCCGGAAATCACTCCGTTGAGTAATGTCGCGTCTACGCGATTCACTAACAACGCAGAACCTGCGGCAATCTGTACATTTCCGACCAGATTCCCCTGAGTGCCACCATCGCCGAGTTGTACGTTACCCGCTTCAATCTGCAAATTGCTGGTAGAAACATCACCCGTAATAACGCTGGTGCCGCCTCCACGCTGAATAAGGTCTCCGCTACCCGCAATATTGTTGGTTAACGCCAAAACGTCTGAACGATTGAGGATTAATTGGGTGTTATTGATAATATCGCCCAGCAAACTGCCTTGAGTTCCACCATTACCAATTTGCACTGCACCTTGATTAATAATGGTGGCTCCATTCCAATTGTTATCGCCGGATAAGGTCAGTGTGCCATTGCCCTGTTTGGTTAACACACCACCATCGCCAATAATACCATTGGTAAACAGCAGATTATTGCCGTTATCATCAATTACCCCACCGTTAATACCCACGCGTAGGCGATTTGAAATATCGCTTGTATTACCTGTCTGCCATAACAGCTTACCGCCGTTGAGATTAACTACACCGCTTCCTAAATTTCTTGCATCCGCAAACGACAGCGTACCCTGATTTATATTGGCGCCGCCGCTCCAGATATTATTGCCACTTAATATTAGCGTCCCTTCCCCGGCTTTATTCAGCGCCCCAGCACCACTGACGACGCTGGATATATTCATATTCGACGCCGCACCTTCGGTTAGAAAAGTGCCTGTGCCGCTGAGTGCTATATTCACGTCACTGCGCATATCAGCATCAGCACTTAAATTCGCCAGAGTGCCTTCATTTAATGTGATTTGCCTGATAGCATTCCCGTTACCGGCCAGAATAGTGCCAGCACGTAATATTCCATCAGTATCAACGCTAATACGTGAAGTCATAGCTCCTGGGCCGCTAATAACATCGCCCATTGAGATAGTATTTGCTTTAATTGTGCCACCATTACTTAAATTCAGATCCGCAATGGTACTGCCCGCACCTGAAGAACGACTGCTTTCTCCCAATAGAATATTGTCTACTTCTAGCAATCCCGCCCCCATCATAAATGTGCCACGGGCTGCCTGGGTTCCGTACGTTGCATTGGCGATTCTTAATGTTTCAACTTTGGCATCTAACGTACCGTTAGATGTGTCAAAAAGTCCGGTTGAACCACTGTAATTGCTGGTTACACCCGTTCCGATGGCAATATTTTGCACCGCATCAACACCATTGGTGGCGCGTAATTTGAGCGAGCCATTCATTACGGATGGAGCGAAAGCCAGTGTGCCACTGGCTTGGTTGGTTCCCAAAATGAGGGAGTCGACATTAAATGTGTTTTGCTGTCCTAGATGCAATTCACCAGTATTGATTCCAGGTCCGTTAACAGCACGCGAAGTTGATCCAACTCCTAATATACTGGCCGTAATAATGTTTGTTTCGCCAGCCAATGTGACGATACCGTTGCTGCGGTCAGTAGAGTTTGCTGCACCGCCGGAACGCCGGCCCGAGATCACCAGAGTGCCTGAAGCATTATCAAACACAAAATTAGACAGCCCGCTCATATCAAGAGTAGATGTGGTATTTGCTGCGTTACCGCCGATCACCATATTAGCAGCACCGCTATAAACCAACGTTCCTCCACTGCCGATAATCGTGCCCGTAATGTTATTACCGACACCTAAACCCTCGATCTCCTTGCGTTGATCGGCAATATCTTCGGTACGATTGCTATTAAAACTCCATGTCTCAGCCTGGGCATTGAAACCCATAGACATACCCAATGAAAAAAGACACAAAGTTAAAGGATTCAGTGTAAATAGTGGCACTTCAGTCTTGACCACCGGCAGGGTATTTTTTTTGATTGATGGCTGCTTGAAGTGCATGACACTCCTCCATAGTTAGGCATTAAAAACGAGAATAATCTTACATGCCAGCCATTCTACGGAGACGAATCGAGGTAATAACCAAGCTAGGTCTTGGATGTACTTTGGCGGTAAAAATAATTTTAAAGGCGCATTTTTCCCTGCTAAAAACGACTAAGGTGATAAAGTGAATTTTGTTAAATAGATGCTCAATTCTTTCTAAACCTATTAGAAAAAATATATGCCATCAAAGAGGGTATTGATATCCAAAGTATTTATTATTGGTGGAGCAGGAAATATAGGCCGTCGTCTGGATCAACAATTTCCATTTAAGGCAGAACGCTCCCTACTGTTTCGCTTAGCTAAGAGACATATTGACAATCTTCGTAAAATATAGTTGTATTATACAACCTTTTCTCTCCAGGCTGTTGTCATGATTTCTGATTCACTGATTGAACAGATCCGCTCGTCATCACGCTTAATGGTTCGCGAGCTAGGTTTTATGCAACCGACGTTGGCTGCAACCCAATATTCCCCCTCCGCCGTGCACTCGCTGGTTGAAATCGAGAAGCACGGCGCACTGACTGCGGCACAACTGGTTGATATTCTTGGCCTGGAAAAATCCAGCGTCAGCCGTATGCTCGCCAAGCTGATTTCCTCGGGCGAGTTGGATGAGCTGCCTTCAGAGTTGGATGCGCGCTCAAAAAAACTGTCGCTCTCCGCGCAGGGAATGCGCACCGTTCGCAATATTAATGCCTACGGCGCGGCTCGCGTGGTGGATGCGCTGACGCACCTCGATGCTCAGCAACAGCGTGTTATTGCCGAGGGATTAACCGCCTATGCTGGCGCGCTAAAAGCCTGTCGCACCACACAACCGACTCACGCGGAAATCTCGATTGTCACCGGATATCAGCCCGGCTTGATTGGTCGCATCGCCGAGATGCACGGACGTTATTACGCCGAACATCACCAGTTTGGTCATTTTTTTGAGGGCAAGGTGGCAGCAGGATTAGCAGAATTTGCCGGTCGTTTAAATCACGATGCGAACCAAATCTGGCTGGCGCTACGCGGCAATCAGATCGTCGGTTCAGTGGCGATTGATGGGCAGGATTTGGGCGATAATCAGGCCCATTTACGTTGGTTTATTCTTGATCAAGCCTGTCAGGGCGCTGGTGTTGGCCGCAAATTGATCGGCGAAGCCATGGCGTTTTGCGATGCCAGAAACTTTGCCGCGACCCAGCTGTGGACTTTCAGCGGACTCAATGCGGCGCGCCGACTTTACGAAAACTTTGGCTTCACGCTGACAAAAGAGTGGCAAGGCGATCAGTGGGGTAAAATGATGACGGAGCAGCAATTTACCCGGAATTCTACAGCGCACATATCGTAGCGGCGCGATTTATCGCGTTGTGTTGACCTTAAAAATCAACTGAACGCGATAAATCGCGCCGCTACAGAATTGTGCGGTGATTGAAAGCATGACTTAATCGATCGACATTACGCCATTTTTGGCGACCGGAAGCACATTATAACGGCCCAGCAGGTGCAGCGGCCTGGTCGTAACCGCCCCAAACTGATTGGTCGAACTCGATCATTGAACCGGTCATCAAACCTGACTCTTCGCTGGCAAGGAACGCCACCGCACGCGCCACTTCCTCGGGTTGAATCAGCCGACCAAACGGCTGCGCGGCCGCCGCTTTTTCCAGCCAGTTATCTTCCGCGCTGTGATACTGCTTCATAATGCGGTCTTCCCCTTCCGATGCCATCCAACCAATGTTCAGGCCATTTACCCGAATGCGATTGCGCAGCAACGCATAAGCAGTATTACGCGTCAGTGTCGCCAGCGCCCCTTTTGAAGAACAATAGGCAGCGATAAACGGTTGTCCGGCCAGCGACGACATCGAACAGATATTGATGATGCTGCCAGCGATATTGTCGCGACGCATCAGCTTGATGGCTTCTTGCATCAGGAAAAATGGCCCGCGCACGTTGGTGGCAAAAATGCGATCAAACAGTTCAGGATCGGTATCCAGAATGGTGCCGCGATCGCTCATGCCGCCCGCATTGACCAGAATATCCACGCGCCCGTGCAAACGATCGGCAGTGGCAATTACGTTACGACAATCCTCAACATTCGATAGATCGGCGCGCACAAAATCCACTTTGGTTTCGCTTTCACTGTTTAAGCGCTGCGCCACTTTTTCACCTTTCTCCTGATTGCGCCCGCAAATCACTACCGCGCTGGCGCCCAACAGCGTGAACTGGCGCGCAATCGCCGCGCCCACACCTTGAGTGCCGCCGGTGACTACCGCAACTTTACCTGTTAACTGGCTCATTATTTTGCTCCTTCCACTAATGGTTTGATTAAATGCCGATGCGCTGCGCCAGGCGGCCTTTAACATGTTCCTCGCGCGCATGCTTAACGCTGTCACGCGCGCTGACTTCCGGCACGCCGACATCCCACCAGGCATCGCCGGGCGTCCAGTCAAATGGATGAGTGACGATGGAAATCACCGTGGTGCGATCGTTGCCTTTGGCCCAATGAATCGCCTCTGCCAGTTCATCCAACGACGTCACTTTGCGCGCCAACGCGCCCATCGCTTGTGCATGCGCGACGAAATCGACGTGGAAAGGTTCTTTCACCCGGCAATCCACCAGCAGGTTATTGAAAGAGGCGCCGCCTTTGGCATTTTGCAGCCGGTTAATCACCGCGTAACCGCCGTTATCGCACACCAATAAAATGAACTTGTGGCCAGATAACACGCTGGAATAAATGTCTGAATTCATCATCATGTAGGTGCCGTCGCCAATCATCACGAACACATCGCGATCCTGCTCCGCCATCGCCACGCCCCAACCGGCTGAGAGTTCATATCCCATGCATGAGAAGCCGAATTCGCAATCAAAGGTGCCGGGATTTTTCACCCGCCAGCCTTTGACCAGTTCGCCAGGTAAGCCACCGGCAGCGCTGATGATGTAATCTTCATCGGCAGCGGCAGCGTTCACCACGCCGATCACCTGCGCATAAGTGGGATCGCCATCGGTCGCGCCGCGTTGCTGGCGCGCGTCGATCAGCGCATTCCATTGGGCAAAATCAGCTTTACCTTGCGCCAGCCAACTCTCGGCAGCGTGCCAGTTGCCGAGTGCCGCGTGCAGTTCGCTGATCCCTTCACGTGCATCACACACCAACGGAATCGCCAGATGTTTGTGCGCATCAAAACGTGCCGCGTTGAGGGCGATAAACTGCGCTTGAGGGTGAAACACCGTCCACGAACCGGTGACGAAATCCATCAGACGCGTGCCAACGGCAATCACCACATCGGCTTCAGCGGCCAGCGCGTTGGCAGACGTCGAACCCAGGATGCCAATCGGCCCGCAATGCACCGGGTCATCGTGCGTCAACGCACCTTTACCGGCGATGGTTTCCACCACCGGGATGCCATACGCCTCAGCAAATTGCGCCAGTTGCGCTTCTGCCTGCGAATAACGCACACCGCCACCAGAAATAATCAGCGGTCGCTTAGCTTTTTTAAGGGTTTCGACGGCGCGCGCCAGCAGCAAACGATCGGGACGCGGACGCGGCATCACATGCAGGCGCGGCGCAAAGAATTCTTCCGGGTAATCCCAGGCCATCTCCTGCACGTCCTGACACACGCCGATAAACGCCGGGCCGCAATCGCCGGAATCGAGCATGGTCGCCACTGCCTGCGGCAATGAGGAGAGGATTTGCTCAGGATACGTGATGCGATCCCAGTAACGCGAAACCGCTTTAAACGCATCATTCACGGTTTGCGTCGGATCGTTGAAATGTTCGACTTGCTGCATTACCGGATCAGGATGACGGCGCGCAAAGCTGTCGCCGCAGATCATCAGCAACGGCAAGCGGCTGGTATGCGCTACGCCCGCCGCCGTCAGCAAATTGGTGGTACCGGGACCAATCGAGGCAGTAACTACCATGATCTGACGACGTACCATCGCTTTAGCAAAACCTACCGCGGCGAACGCCATTGACTGCTCGTTCTGCCCGCGCCACGTAGGCAGCACATCCTGCGCCGCTTCCAATGCTTCGCCAAGACAAGTGACATTGCCGTGGCCAAAAATGCCATATACGCCGGGGAACAGCGGCACGCGCTTGCCATCCACGTCAGTAAACTGATTGCTCAAATAGCGAACTATCGCCTGAGCTGTCGTGCAACGAATCGTAGCCATATCCTCACTCACTCCTTAAAGATGCCGCAACGCAGCATCAGGTTTCATTTCACAACGTAAATTGCTTGCATAAATAATTAGCAATAAAAATTGCAACTTCAGGCGATAAAACTCCCGCTTAAAGCGAGCGAGAGTCGGTTAAATCGGTTTACGCGCGGCTGCGTTTACGGGGTGTTGCCGCACTTTTTTCGCGTTCGGTAATGGTTTCAATGCGCGGCTGCGCTTCTTCTGGTTGCAACACCGCCGCTAACGCCATCGCGATGCTTTGCGCCAGACAAACCGGCGCGGCCAGCGAGCGCGAAAAGCTGTACTCCTCTTCCGGGATGTTGAACAACACGCTGGCGCTTTTGGCTAAAGGCGACAGCGGACCATCAGAAATGGCGATCACCGGAATGTTGCGTGCGCTGGCTGACTCGGCAATCGCCACCACTTCTTTGGCGTAATGGCGAAAGGCGATGGCAAGTAGCACATCGTTTTCGCGCATATTATTCGCCATTTGCGGTGCCAATCCGCCAGCAGCATCCAGCAGGATCACCCGCCGATTGAGCATGGTTAGCAGGTAACGCAGTAACATCGCCACCGGTTCCGAACGCAATTGACCAGCGATGTAGATGGTTTCCGCCTGCTTCAACAATTGCGCAGTGGCATCCAGATCTTTTTCCGTCACGTTGCTCAGCAGCTCCTGTAACGTGGCGATATCACGAATCACCAGGCTTTGCAGAAAACCGAGATTGCCCTTCTGCTGGTTCTTGCGCAGGTCATTTTCTAACGCAGTAATACGCTCGTTATAGCCCGGCGCGGCGGTGGCAAGCCGGGTTTGAAACACGCTCTGCATCTGCTTAAAGCCGCTGTAGCCAAATACTTGCGCAAAACGCACCAGCACCGACGGATGCAAACCGCATTTGGCGGCCACTGCATTAATCGATTCCAGCGCCACGGTATTCGGGTTTTGCGTAACGTAGCGCGCCGCTTGTTGATGGCGCACCGAAAGCTGCGCATAACGTTGCGTAATCTCATCGACAATCTGTTCGTAATTTTGGTGTGGCAGCGCGCTAGTGGCAGCTTTACTCTTTTCAATCTTGCCCATTGATCATTCCTTTTCGAGCTCTTTGCCCATCGCATCTGCACGCTAACGCAATAAAAATTGCAAGTAAAACGCTAATGCAACTAGTTCTAACCGATTCGCGTTCAACACGGAAAAACTCTTCACGCGATTTGTGACTCGCTTCGAAGAATTCACTTTTAGTGCAAATGAAACAGCTCATCCATTAAACTTTAATGACGGCAATCATTTGAAATAAAAAGCAAATTAATCATTCCCCCTCATATTCACCTCACGCCAGCCAACTCATTGCAATTTTTATTGCCACGACCCCAACATTGCAACTATCAATGCTATCGGAGGAACGGAACACCATGTACCAACATTTCGGACAGTTTATTCATGGCGCGTGGCGTCAAGGCCGTGGCGCGGAACCGGTGATCGTTACCGATCCAGGCAATGGCAAAATCCTCGGTGAAATCGCCGCCGCCTCAAGCGCCGACACGCGGGAGGCCTTGGCGAGCGCTGAAACTGCTTTAATCAACTGGCGAGCAACCAGCGGCTGGACGCGCGCCGATCTACTGCAAGCAGTCGCCCAACAAATGGTGAGCATCACCGCAGATGCCGCACGCATGATCTCAATGGAAAGCGGTAAACCATTGGCGCAGGCCAAACGTGAGTGGGAATTATCCACCGACCAATTTATCTGGCACGCCGAGGAAGCACGGCGCATTTACGGACGCATTGTGGAAAGCCGCGTGCCGGGCGGGCGCTGCGAGATCTCTCATGAACCGGTCGGCGTGGTCGCGGCTTTCACCGCGTGGAATTTCCCGGTGGTGTTAGTGGCACGCAAGTTGGCTCCGGCGCTGGCGGCGGGTTGTACTGTGGTGCTGCGCCCATCCAGCGAAGTACCTGGTTCGGCGATGCTGATTTTCGAATGCTTACGCAAAGCAGGATTACCGGCGGGCGTGGCTAATTTGGTGGTTGGCCCTACCGCTGAAACGTACCAACCGCTAATCACCTCGCCAATCGTGAAAAAAGTCTCGCTGACCGGATCAACCCAATTAGGCCAGCAGATGATTCGCGATTCTGCCGCCACCATCAAACGGCTCAGCATGGAACTGGGCGGCAACGCGCCAGTGATCATCTTTGACGATGCCGATGTGGAAAAAGCACTCGATTTATCGGTCGCCACCAAGTTCGCTAACTGCGGCCAGGTGTGCGTCACCTGCGATCGTTTCTATGTGCATGAAAGCCGCTACCACGAATTTGTGAAAGGCTTTGCCGAACGCGCCGCACGTCTCAAGGTCGGCTACGGCCTCGATGAAGCCACGCAAATGGGCCCGTTGATCAATCCACGTCGTCTCAAAGCCATCGAAGCGATTGTGGCCGATGCGCGTGACAAAGGCGCACGCATCGTCACCGGCGGTGAACGCATCGAATTGAATGGCGGTTATTTCTACGCGCCGACGGTGATTGCCGATGTGCCGGATGATGCGCTGGCGATTGCCGAGGAAAATTTCGGGCCGATTGCCGCCATGACCTCCTTTAGCGACAGCGAAGATCTGTGGCGTCGCGTCAATAACTCTGACTTCGCCCTTTCAGCGTATGCCTTCGCGCGCGATCCAGCGCGCATCCGCGAAACCGTCGCACGACTTGAATCCGGCATGGTTGGCATTAACAGTTACGCGCTCGCCGCCGCCGAAGTGCCGTTTGGTGGCATCAAAGCCAGCGGCATGGGTCGCGAAGGCGGCAGCGAAGGGATTCACGATTATATGAACGTCAAACTGGCGCAAATCGTGCTGTAAGGAGCTTGAGGATGAAACTGAACAATATTAAAGCCCGCTGGAATGATGGGCAAACGGTGCTCAATGGCTGGCTTAGCATCGGCAATGCGTTTAGTGCCGAGATCATGGCCGAACAGGGTTATGACGCACTCACCATCGACCTGCAACACGGCTTTGTCGGCTATGAACAGGCTACGCACATGCTGCAAGCGATGCGTGCCAGCGGAGTCGCGCCGATGGTACGCGTGCCGTGGCTGGAACCGGGCATCATCATGAAAGCGCTGGATGCCGGAGCCTGGGGCATTATCTGCCCGATGATCAGCACCGCCGAACAGGCGCAGGCGCTGGTTTCCTGTGTGCGCTATCCACCTCATGGCAGCCGCAGTTTTGGCCCGACGCGCGTGACCTTTTCTGCCGGGCAGGATTACGGTCAGCATGCCGATGAGCAGGTGGTGTGTTTGGCAATGATCGAAACCGCCGAAGCTTTTGACAACATCGAAGCGATCGTCGCCACGCCCGGACTTGATGGCGTGTATATCGGCCCCGCCGATCTGACGTTGGGGCTGACCGGTAGAAAATATCGCACCGGCTTTGACCGCACTGAACCCGAGATCGTTGAGGCGATCAAACACATCCTCACCACCGCCCATCGCGCCGGTAAAAAAGCCGGATTGCACAACGGTTCCGCTGCCTATGCGGCTAAAGCAGCAGAATGGGGATTCGATTTAGTGACGCTATCCAATGACGTACAGCTGCTGCGCGGTGCCGCCGCGGCCAGCGTGCAACAGTTCCGCGAACTGAATGGCGGAGCAACCGCCAAACCTGCACACAGCGGAGGTTATTGAGATGCCAACGATTCTGGTTGCCGGGAAAATTCATCCCGCCGGATTGGATATTCTGCACAACGCGCCGGATTTTAACGTGCTGCTGGTGCCTGAAGTCAGCGTGGAAAGCTACGCACCTTATATCGCCGAAGCCGATGCCCTGCTGATTCGCACGCAACCGCTCACCGCCAAAGAGATCGCTGCCGGTAAAAAGCTGCGCGTGGTGTCACGCCACGGCGTGGGTTATGACTCGGTGGACGTAGAGGCGCTAACCGCGCGCCAGATTCCGCTGACCATTGTCGGCAACGTCAACTCGCAATCGGTGGCGGAACACACGCTGGCGATGCTGCTGTCACTGGCGAAACGTCTTTGTTATTTCGACAACAGCATTCGCGTGGGTGAGTGGAATCGCCGCAACAGCTTTTCGGCGGTGGAAGTGGCGGGCAGAACTTTGTTTATCCTCGGTTTTGGGCGCATTGGACGCGAAGTGGCGCGGCTGGCACAAAGTTTCCGCATGCAGGTTATCGCTTACGATCCCTTTCTACCTGACAACGTTTTTGCTGAGAGCGGCGTAACGCGCATCGCTGCCATCGATGACGGCCTGCAACAAGCCGATGCGATCACCGTTCATCTGCCGCTCAGCGGTGACCAAGCGATTATTGGTGCCGCTGAACTGGCATTGATGCAACCGCACGCCATCCTGATCAACACCGCGCGTGGCGGAATTGTCGATGAAGCGGCGCTGGCAAAGGCGCTGCAAAATAATGCGTTGGGCGGTGCCGGGCTCGATGTCTTGCAGCAAGAACCTCCTGCGTTGAGTTCTGCGTTGCTGGCACAGCGCGACAAACTGATTCTCAGCCCCCATTCAGCGGGGCTGACGCAAGAAGCGGCGATGCGCATGTCGGTCTCTGCCGCCAGCAATATCGTCAATTACTTTAACGGCCAACTCGATAGCGATCTGGTAGTGAACAAGCCAGTGCTGGCGCTTAACCAGTTGATGAGCCAACTACCCTAAACTCTATTGCGGAGAACATCATGCTCAAAATTGCTATCCTCGGCGCGGGCCGAATTGGTCAGGTTCATGCGGCGAATGTGGCGCGTCACATCAACGCGCAGTTAGTGATGGTTGCCGATCCTTTTATTGAAAACGCGCAGGCATTAACCGCGCAATGGGGCGGCACGGCTGTGCACGATCCGCTCGAAGCGATTAATCACCCAGATATAGATGCGGTGGTAATCGGCACGCCAACCGACACCCACATCGATTTGATGTTGGCAGCGGCTAAAGCCGGTAAAGCGGTGTTGTGTGAAAAACCGGTGGATCTCGATATTGATAAAGCGCTGGCGGCAGAAAAAGCGTTAGGCGAGCACGCTAATCGCGTGATGCTGGGCTTTAATCGCCGTTTCGATCCGGGCTTCAGCGAAATTCATCGGCGCATTGCACAAGGCGAGATTGGCGACCTGCATCAAGTGGTGATCACCAGCCGCGATCCGGGTTTAGCGCCGCTGAACTACCTCAAACATTCCGGCGGTATCTTCCGCGATATGGTGATTCATGATTTTGACCTCGCGCGCTGGATACTGGGCGAAGAACCGGTAGAAGTGTTTGCCAGCGGCAGCCGCCTGTTTGAGCCATCACTGGAAGCACTCGGCGATTACGACACGGTGATGGTGCAACTGCGTACCGCCTCCGGCAAACAGTGCCAAATCAATTGCAGCCGCCAGGCGGTATATGGTTACGATCAGCGCCTCGAAGCCTTTGGTTCTGGCGGCATGATGATCAATGACAATCATCGTGAAACCACGGTGCGTCATTTTAGTAAACAGCACACCGAAGTTCGCGGTCCGTTATTGGATTTCTTTATGCAGCGTTATACCGATGCGTATCGGTTAGAAATTGATGCGTTTATTCAGGCAATCAGTAATAACACTTCGGTTCCGGTTACAGTACGCGATGGTTGTCAGGCATTAAAATTAGCCGATGCCGCGCAATTATCCGCTGATACGCATGCAGTGGTGAAAGTGGATTAATTCTAGATCTACTAAACATCTAATTTATTGTTCTTAAAAGGTCACCATAAATGGCGACCCTACGAAAACTCACCCGACATTTGTAGGGTCGCCTTTTAGGGTGACCAAACGATCACAATATAATTAATCTGGAAGATCATCATGAAAAAAATAATCTTACTCTGCCTCACCCTACTCTCTATTAGCCCGGCGGTATTTGCGGTTCAAGTTGGTGTCAGTATTGCACAAATGGATGATGTATTTCTCTCGCGCTTGCGCGGTTATATTATCGAACAAGCGAAAACCTATCCTGATATGAAAATACAATTTGAAGATGCACAAGGTGCAGTAGATAAACAACTGAGCCAGGTGCAGAGTTTTATTAACAGTAAATTCGATGTCATTATCGTCAATCCGGTAGATACCCAAGGCACTAAAAACATGGCCGACGCAGCGCGTGCCGCCAAGGTGCCGCTGATTTTCCTCAACCGCATGCCTTCTGACGCCAAAATGGGCGATGGAGTGAGCTATATCGGCAGCGATGAAATCGAAGCCGGTCGCCTGCAAATGCAATATCTCGCCGATAGGGTTAAAGATCACAAAAGCGTCAACGTCGCGATCATGAAAGGGTTATTAAGCAATGACGCTACACGTTTTAGAACTCAAGGTGCGAAAGAAGTGATCGCAAAAAATCCGAATATGCACGTAATCGTTGAAGATACCGCTAAATGGATGCGTGAAGACGGCATGAACTTAATGAATAACTGGATTTTATCCGGCGATAAAATTGACATTCTTTCCGCCAACGCTGATGAAATGGCAATTGGTGCCGCAATGGCGATTAAAAGTAACGGCATTAAAATCGGCAAAGATATTTTAGTCGGCGGCACCGATGGAGGCCCTAATGGCTTGCAGGCAATTAAAAGCGGATTATTAACTGTTACCGTATTCCAGGATGCCAAATCACAAGCATTCGGCGCAGTGGATATGGCAGAGAAAGCGTCCAAGGGAGAGAAAGTGGATGACATTAAATTTATTCCATTCCAATTAGTCACACCGCAGAACTACCAGAAATTTATCACCAATTAATTCGGAGGCGTGATGAAAACAATTAAAGGTCCAGCGGTATTTCTCGCTCAATTCGCCGGAGAGGATGCGCCTTTTAATAGCTTATCCGGCATGGCGACCTGGGCGGCCAATAAAGGCTTTAAGGCGGTAGAAATTCCCAGTTGGGATACGCGGTTAATCGATGTGAAAAAAGCTGCCGAAAGCCAAACCTATGCCGATGACATTCTCGGCGTGCTGGCTGAACATCAACTGCAATTAACCGATCTTGCCAGCCACTTGCAGGGCCAGTTAGTGGCACTCCATCCGGCGTTTGATTTACCGGCCGACAGCTTTGCACCGGCCAGCGTGCGTAATGATCCTCACGCGCGTCAGCAATGGGCCACTGAGCAACTTCTTCTGGCGGCTAAAGCCTCACGCCGACTTGGCCTGGATAAACATGTGACCTTTTCGGGCACATTGTTATGGCCATATCTCTATCCCTACCCACAATGGCCGGAAGGTTTGATAGATGAGGGATTCAATGAGCTGGCACGCCGCTGGATGCCGATCCTCAACGCGTTTGATGAGCAAGGCATCGATCTCTGTTATGAAATCCATCCCACCGAGGATTTGCATGACGGCTTAACTTTCGAGCGTTTCCTCGAGAAAACTCAGCATCATGCACGTTGCCACATCATGTATGACCCAAGTCATCTGGTGTTACAGGCCATTGATTACCTGAGCTTTATCGATCACTACCACGCGCACATCAAAGCGTTTCACGTCAAAGATGCCGAATTTCGTCCTAACGGTAAAACCGGCGCTTACGGCGGCTATCAACCGTGGACCAGCCGCGCCGGACGCTTTCGCTCACCAGGCGATGGTCAAATCGATTTCAACGGCATTTTCTCCAAATTAACCGGCTACGACTTCGATGGCTGGGCGGTGCTGGAGTGGGAATGCTGTTTTAAAAACCCGGAAGATGGCACACGCGAAGGCGCCCAATTCATCAACGATCACATTATCCGCGTCACCGACAAATCGTTTGATGATTTCTGTAAATCGTATGCCGACCAATCAGTTAACCGCAAAATTTTGGGCCTTGAAGGAGCGCAGCATGAGTAAATCATTGAGTGGACGCCGCATCAGACTCGGCATGGTGGGCGGTGGTGAAGGTGCCTATATTGGGGGCATTCATCGTTATGCCGCACGTTTAGACGATCACTATCAGTTGGTTGCGGGTGCGTTTGACGTCGATGCCGATCGTGGGCATCTTTTCGCCGCGCAAAATTATATCGCACCCGATCGTTCTTACAGCGATTACCTCACCATGGCGCAAGCGGAAGCAGCACGTGAGGATGGCATTGATGTGGTGGCAATCTGCACACCCAACTTCACCCACTTCCCCATCGCTAAAGCGTTTCTCGAAGCGGGTATCGATGTGATTTGCGAGAAGCCGCTCACCACCACGCTGCAAGATGCGGAAGCGCTGGCCGAAGTCGTGAGCCAGACCGGAGGTTTTCTCGGCGTAACCTACACCTATTCCGGCTATCCGCTGATTGCGGAAGCGCGCGCACGCATTGCCGCCGGACAGATTGGCAAGGTACGCACGGTGCAGGTTGAATATCCGCTGGAGTGGATGGCGACCGGCGTTGAGCTGCAAAACAATCAGCAAGCGGCCTGGCGTGTTGACCCGCATAAAAACGGACGTGGTGGCTCGATTGGCGATATCGGCACCCATGCCTATCATCTCGCCGGATATGTCAGCGGGTTAAAAGCAGAGAGCGTATTAGCGGATCTAGCCACTTTCGTTGCAGGACGCGCGCTGGATGATAATGCGCACGTGCTGATTCGTTATGAAGGCGGCGCGCGCGGCATGTTGTGGTCATCGCAGGTGGCAATTGGTTGTTCCAACGCGCTGCGCTTGCGTGTGTTCGGTGAAACCGGCAGCTTAAGTTGGGCACAGGAGCAACCCAATGAACTGATTTACACGCCGCTGGAAGGTGCCACGCAAATCATTAAACGCGGACGTCATGATTTGGACGCGACCGCTCAAGCGCGCACCCGTACGCCGCCCGGTCATCCTGAAGGATATATCGAAGCCTTCACCAATTTGTATAGCGGCTTCGCGGCAGCGTTAAGGGCGCGAGATGAACAAAATTCGACAGCTGGGATTGGCGCGCTAATCCCGCAGATTGCGGATGGTTTAAAAGGCGTGGCGTTTGTCGATGCGGTGGTCGATAGCCACCAGCAAGGCAACATTTGGGTACAGCCGAAATATTGTTAGCGGTTTATCGGTCGCTATTTATGGCGACCGGTTTTAAACGTCACGTATACATGTTGTAACGCATGATGATATTGGTGCGCGAATACGGCGCGTAATTGCGCTCTTCCGGCAGAAAACCATGAAACTCTAATAACGCCTTAAACGAATGCTGCGCATCCAATTGCAAGTTGTGTTCAATCAAAGCGTCGATTTTTCCTGCCTGCATTAAGGCACGGTTCTCCCGATCGAGATCGTGCCCGACAAACACTTGCGGTTGGATGTTATGTTCATCTAACGCACGTAAAATCCCGGCATTGCCACCGCCCACGGTATACAACGCATCAATCTGTGGATGAACCTGCAGAAAGTTTTGCAAGGTTTCATACATCAAATGATCAATGCCAAATCCTCCAGCGATTACCTTAATTCGATGCTGCGGCGCAAAGGATTTCATCCCCTCTTCAAAACCGCGAATACGATCCTGCTCGCCAACAAAGGCTTTATCACCGGTAATCGCGGCAATGGTGGCGGTCTCTTTCCCCAGCCATTTCGCCATCAAGAATGCCGCCGATTTCCCCGCGCTCACGTTGTCTATGCCGATATAGCGCAAACGCTGACTGCCCGGAATGTCCGTCACCACCGTCACCACCGGAATACGCTGCTTAATCAGGTTATTGATGACCGGCACCAGTTGGCTGGCATTCATCGCCTTGAGAATAATGCCGTGGGTGCTGAGCGAGCATTTCTTCAACAAACGTTCGACTTCATCCACCGTCATCTCTTCGCTGCAATGAAAACGCAGTTGGATCTTGAAGGAGGCAAAGCTGGAAATCTGACTACTGAACGCTTCCTTTACCAACTCGCTGAAACGTTCGGGCGTATGCATGATGACGTCGAAATAGAGCGTGCGCCCTTGCGCCAGACTGCTTTTTTGCTGCAACTCCAGATCAGCCAACGCTTGCTTAATGCGGTGTTGCGTTTGCGGGTGGACGCGGCCGCGATTGTGCATCGCGCGGTCAATGGTGGCGAGGCTTAATCCTGACTGCGCTGAAATCTGCTTCTGAGTAAATTTAGGCATAGATCACATGATGATTGGGTGAGGTTTTTTTGAGGTGCTGTTAATGAAATGTAGCTGCTATTTTAACAAGCATCAACCTTATGCTGCTGCGAATGAATGGCCTTTTACCAGCAGATAAGGTGACAACCGATCATCGCTAACATGAGGTCATAATGATGTCATCCTATTTTGCTCAAGAAGATCAAATCTCAATCGAAGACTTTAAAACCTTCTGCGCCCAACAACTTGATGCCAGCGAGTATCCGCTCGCCAGCAAAGCCGTCGCCAATGTATTGATCTACGATCGTCAGACGCTGGATAAAGCCAATAAAAGAGCGGTGCTAAGCGAGTTGCATAAAGCACTCTCTTACGGCCCCGGCGTATTTGTGGTGCGCGGGTTATATGATGATTTGGCGGTGGTGGATCGCGCTTCGCAGGTATTTGAAACCATCATGAGCGATGAAGCCAAATCCAAAGTGCAAGCCGATCACTTCTCACGCGCGGGCAATAATGGCCGTATCTGGAACGCATTACAAAAACTGGCGGAAACCGATCCCCAAGCGTTCATCGACTATTATGCCAATCCAACGCTGGAGCTGATATGTCAGGCCTGGCTTGGCCCAGCCTGGAGCATGACATCACAAGTTAACCAGGTGCGTCCAGGCGGTGAAGCGCAGCAGCCCCATCGTGATTATCATCTGGGATTTCAGCAAAGTGCCTTTGCCAGTGAATTCCCAATTCCAGTCCAGATCCTTTCACAGTATCTGACGCTGCAAGGCGCAGTGGCGCACAGCGATATGCCGTTGCCTTCTGGCCCGACGCGTTTGTTGCCGTGGTCGCACCAATACGAATTGGGTTACATCGCCTATCGCGATCCGGCTTTTGTCGAGTTCTTCAACCAGAGCTTTGTGCAATTGCCGCTGGATAAAGGCGATGGCTTGTTCTTTAACCCGGCGCTATTCCATGCCGCCGGGAATAACACCACTACCGATCATGTGCGCACCGCCAATCTGTTGCAGATTTCCTCTGCATTCGGTGTGCCGATGGAAAAAGTAAACCATGAACAGATGCTGAAGCTGATTTATCCGCTGCTGAAAAACAGTCAGCTTACGTCGCAGGAATTAAACACCGTGATCAATGTGGCGGCGCGCGGTTATTCATTCCCAACCAATCTGGATACCGATCCGCCGGTCGGCGGCATGGTGCCGCAAACGCAGCAGGCGCTGGTGCAGCAAGCGGTGCAACACGAGTGGAGTACGACGGAATTTAATCAAAAGTTGGACGAACACAGCGCGCGCAGGGAAGCGTAATCATCAACAGGCCGGTCTTAATCCGGCCTTTTATACAAAAACAGATCGTTGCTGCCATTCATCTCGTCAATTGATTTATTTATTCTTTGTTAAATGGCTTAAGGAATTAATTAATAAAACACTCGATTAACGCTTCGCTTATTAGATCCAACCTTTACTGTTTAATATTCCTTGTCTCATTTGAGTTCCTCTCAATATTAAAATCTTCATTAGTGAGATAATTCTTAAAAAAATCCAACCCTACTCAATTTGATATAATTTAAGTAAACTTAAATTCAAACTCATCTGGGAGATTTTCTTATGAGCAGTTATACCATCCGTATCGAACTGAAAGATCCGACCGCCAGCACGTATATCGAATTGCTGTACGCCATGCTCGATAATGGCTTTTCGCGCAGCTTAGTGTGTGAAAAAGGTTTTGCTTATGTGCTGCCCGCCAATGAGTATGTCTATGTTGGTGCAGACAATATTCGGCATTTAACCGATCGTGTGGTGAGCTTAGTCAGTGCGTTCAGCCCTGATCCGGCGGTGCTAGTGACAGAATCTTCGGCGCGCTGCTGGTCAGGTTTACGTGGGGTTAATTTGGCGTAAGTTTTGTTTAAACGCCATCGTAATGACCCTGATGGCGAAAAATAATTTTCTTAAGATAACTTAACAATCATGCTCATCTAGTAACGCAGAAAATAATGCTTTCGCTTTCTGCTTTTCAATCGACACGCGTATATTTTCGCTAGTCATTTCATTTTGAACAGTAACTGGATGCAACTTGAATCCATTGATATCAATCACTAATTTTTTACTGATATTTTCACGCGTCACTTTTGCCAATCTGGCTTGTGCTTCAGGCTGCAAGGTAACATCTAATGCCAGATCGATTTCCTGGTATTTTATCATGTTCATATTGAGCGTTTTAAAATCACACAGTGCATTAAAGCGAATCTCCGCCTGTTTTTCACTCGACATTGCATGAATAGAAAAAAATAGTGTACTGAACAGGAGTGTTTTGTGGAGAGGTAACATGTTAACCCTTTTTCAACCCAAAATTAATACGTTAACTAACTAAAACTCATCAACACAATATATAAGAATCGACTTGTTAAATTGTCCGTGATCTCAGATATCAAATAATCATTACTTCATTAACACCTGAAACTGCGGATTAAATTCGTCGAAAATCGGTAAAGCCGCAGCACCGAGCGCGGCGGTGTCGCTGCCGGTCATGCCGATTTTCAGTCGCGTGCCAGTGAGATAGCGCCCGCGTACTGATTGGTACAGCGGCGGCAAACGGCGAATGATTTTTTCCAGCAGCGCGGCGGGCATCATGCCGCCGATGATCACGCTTTCGGCATCAAACACACATTCCAGCAGATTAATCGCCTGGCGCAGTGGCGTCAGCACCGTATCAATCCAGCTATCAAATCGGGCCGGGTCGACTTCCAGCAGATCTTCCGGCAACGCGGTCATCGGATCGAGACCGCAAAATTCATAGGCGGCTTGCAGCGAAACATAACGTTCCAGGCAACCGTGATTGCCGCAATAACATTCGCGTCCGCCCGGTTCGACCACGACATGCCCGACTTCACCGGCGTTATGCGCGTGACCGCTGTACACGTGGCCGTCCATGATGATACCCGCGCCCAAACCGGTGCCGATATACAGATAAATAAACGAATTGAGCTGACGCGCCACGCCATGAAAACGCTCGCCAATTGCCGCTACCGTGGCATCGTTTTCCAGCGTGACCGGCACGCCGCTCATCTCCGTCAATCGCGCTTCGATATCGACCTGCTCCCAACCGTGCAGCGTGGTCGGGCCAACCGATGAAATGCCTTCCACGCCAAACGGGCCAGGCATCACCACGCCAATGCCCAGCACCTTTTGCCAGCGTTCGCCGAGTTGCGTTTTAATCTCGCTTAACACCTCGGCAATGCGCGCTAAAGTGGCAACCGGCTCGGGTTTTTGCACCAGCATAAGGCGACGGAAGTGAATTTCGCCGGTGAGATCCACCAGCACAATCAGCAACGTTTGGTGATCAAGATGGATGCCGATGGAAAAGGCGCTGGCAGGATTGAGGGTCACCGGAATTGCCGGTTGTCCGCGCCCTTGCTTACGCGGCGCGCGGCTGGTGAGCAGTTCAGCTTGTTCCAGTTCTGCCACGATATTCGAGACGGTTTGCGGCGTCAGCGCAGTCAGGCGAGCCAGTTCGGCGCGCGTCAGCTCGCCATGCAAGCGGATGGCTTCAATGATCACGCGGCGATTATGCGCCCGTGCATGTTCCAGATTGGTTCCCGACGTTTTCACCGTGCTCCCTTCCCTTAATAACCTGCGCTACGCATCGCCGCATCAATATCTATGATCGCCCACACATTTTACAACCTGTTTACCTGACAGCAGCAAAAATCTATGCAAAGTAGTGTCGAGCGGCAAACGAGATTTATGCCCTGGCACGTCAATTGCTTTAGCTAAGCGATGTCAGCCGCAGCAATCTGACAACCTGTGCGCGTTATTAAATCAATCAAATTGATTTAATTAAACACCCTCTTCTGTTTTAAGGCGGAAAAGTCCATGAAAATCCGATTCAACCCAGTGATCAAAGGATGTTTTGCAGCGGTTCTGTTAGCCAGCGTCGGCAACGCAGCGGCGGCCACCACGCTGAATGCGCTGTTTATGACGCAAGCGGCGTACAGCGAAAATGATATCCGCGCCATGACGCAGGAGTTTCAGAAAGCGCACCCGGACGTGCAGGTTAATCTTGAGTTTGTACCGTATGAAGCGCTGCACGATAAGATCGTCGCGGCGCGTGGCGCGGGCGGTAACGGCTATGACGTGGTGCTGTTTGATGCCATCTGGCCGGCTGAATTTACCAAATTTGATTTGTTGCAGGACGTCAGCAGTCGCATCAATGCTGATGAAAAAGCCAAAATCTTCTCCGGCGCGATGAACACCGTGGAATTCAAAGGCAAAACCCTCGGCATGCCGTGGATCCTCGATACCAAATATCTTTATTACAACAAAGCGATGTTGGAGAAAGCCGGTATCACCACGCCGCCGCAAACCTGGCAGCAGGTGATGGACGATGCGCGCATCATTAAGCAAAAAAACATCGTCAAATATCCGTTGGTGTGGAGCTGGTCGCAGGCCGAAGCGCTAGTGTGCGATTACACCACGCTGGTTTCTGGATTTGGTGGCAAGTTCTACAGCAACGACAAACTCGACTTCTCTTCTCCAGCTTCGCTGCAAGCGGTCAAGCTGATGAAAAGCTCGTTGGATGAAGGCTTAACTAACCCGGCGTCGCGTGAATATCTCGAAGAGGACGTGCGCAAAGCCTTCTCTAATGGCGATGCGGCTTTCGCGTTGAACTGGACCTACATGTACAACATGGCGAACGATCCGAAGCAGAGCAAAGTCGCGGGTCAGGTGGGAATCGTTCCCGCGCCGGGTGATGCGCCAGGCAAATTTGGTGCGGTCAATGGTTCGATGGGCTTGGGCATCACCAAAGGCAGCACGCATGGCGATCAAGCGTGGCAATACATCAGCTACATGACTTCGCAGCCGGTGCAGAACAAGTACGCCACTTTGAGCCTGCCGATCTGGAAAAGCTCGTATCAGGATCCGGCAGTGCTGAAAAACCAGGAAAGCCTGATTGCCGCGGCGGATAAATCGCTGAACGTGATGTTGTCGCGTCCGGAAACCGCCGACTATTCGCGCCTCTCCAACACCTTGCAGCAGCAGTTGCAGCAAGTGCTGGTCGGTAGCGCAACACCGGATGCAGCGATGCAAACGGTGGATAAGAGTGCGGCGCGTCTGCGCTAAGGGGCAACCATGCTGAGTTTGCGTCAACGCGAACAACGGCAGGCATGGGTGCTGCTTGCACCCATGTTGTTGGTGATGCTGCTGCTCACCGCATGGCCGCTGTTACGCACTATCTGGCTGAGTTTCACCGATGCCGCCTTGATTGGCAGCGGTGAAGCGCCAGGCTGGGTAGGTTTGGAAAACTATATTTTTGCCCTGACGGATGACGATTTTCGCCGTTCGCTGTGGCGCACCCTTTACTTCACCGTGGTGTCGGTGGCGTTCGAAGGCGTGATTGGCGTGTTAGTGGCGCTGTTGCTCAATCAGAGATTCGCCGGTCGTAACCTGTTGCGCGTACTGGTGATTTTGCCGTGGGCGCTGCCAACCATCGTCAACGCCATGATGTGGCGCCTCAACTTCAATCCGGATTACGGCAGCATTAACGCCTTGCTGACGCAGTTAGGCATTATCGATGGTTATCGCAGTTGGCTGGGATCGCCCGATTCGGCGCTCAACGCGGTGATGTTCGCCGACGTATGGAAAAACTATCCGCTGGTGACCTTGCTGGTGTTGGCGGCGCTGCAATCGATTCCCGACGATCTGTTTGAAGCCGCGCGGCTGGATGGCGCATCGGCGTGGCGACGTTTTCGTGCCATCACCTTCCCGGCGATTGTTGGCCCGCTGAGCGTAGCGCTGGTGCTGCGTACCATCGATGCCTTCAAAATCTTCGACATCATCTATGTGATGACGCGCGGCGGCCCGGTGGACAGCACCAAAACCCTGAGCTTCTTCGTTTATCAAGAGTCGTTTAGCTATCTGCGTGCCGGCAGCGGCGCAGCTTATGCCATGTTGATGACCTTGCTGTGCGCGGTGCTGATCACCGTCTACATGCTGTTACTGTGGCGTCAACGCCGCAAAGGAAGCGCCCATGAAGGCTAAATTACGCAGCACCGGCAAATACGCGGCGGCGTTGCTGGTGGCGATTTCTGTGCTCGCGCCGATGGGCTGGCTGTTTTTGATGAGCGTCAGCGCCACCAGCGATCTCACTCGCGTGCCGCTGGAATGGTTGCCGCGCCAGTGGGATTTCACCCGCTACGGCAAACTGCTGTCAATGGAACCCGGTCAACCAGGTGAATTGTTCCTGCACGCGATGGGTAACAGTCTGTTAGTGGCAACCGGTGCGACGATCATCTGCTTGCTGTTGGCGATCCCCGCTGCGTTCAGCTTCTCGCGCTATCGCGGACGCGACGGCTGGCTGTTTGCCTCGCTCGCCATCTACATGGTGCCGCCGGTGGCGTTCGTGCTGCCGCTCTACTTCCTGTTGCAACACTTTGGTCTGCTCAACACCCGGCCAGGATTGATCATCGTTTACTGCTCGCTGATTTTGCCGTTCCTTACCTGGATGCTGAAAAACCAATTCGACACGTTGCCGCAGGATATTGAACAAGCGGCGCGGTTGGATGGTTTGCGCGTCTGGCAAGTTTTGCTTCGCATAACGTTGCCACTGGCGAAGCCGGTCCTTGGCGCGGCGGCGCTGTTTGGTTGGCTGCTGGCGTGGGACGAATTCTTCTATGCCTTGCTGTTCACCAGCAACATCGCCGCGCAAACCTTGCCGGTCACCATTGCTGGGTTTACCGCCGGGCGCGCCACCGACGATGGCCTGATCGCCGCCGTAGGGATTTTGGCCTCGGTGCCACCGCTATTTATTGCTATCTGGTTGCAGAAGACGCTGGTCAGCGGCCTCGCCAGCGGAGGGAGTAAAGGATGATGGAACCACAACTCACTGCCACGCTGTATGTGGTGGGCAATATCAATGTCGATTTGATCATGGGCACGCTGGATCACTGGCCGCAGCGCGGCACCGAAGTGATGCTCAATCACAGCGAACTGCGTCCGGGTGGATCGGCAGGCAACTGCGCACTGGCGCTCGAAGCCATGCAGGTGCGCCATCGCGCGGTGGCGAATCAGGGTAACGACGGCTTAAGCGCGTGGCTGGCGAGTCACTTTCCGCACAGTGCCGCGCACTGGACGCGCTACCACTGCGAAACCTCGTTGACCGTCGGCGTCACCCATTCCGATCACGAGCGTTCCTTCCTGAGTAATCTCGGCCATATCGTTAAACTCAGCGCGCAGGATGTGCTGGATCAGTTACCTGAAAAGGCCACTGACGGCGATATCGTACTGCTATGTGGCACTTTTTTGTGTCTGCATCTGTACGAGGAATACCCGGCGCTGCTGGCCGAGCTACAACAACGTGGTTTTATCACCGCCGTTGATACCGGCTGGCCGCCGCAAGGCTGGACGGATGAAGTTCGTCAGCAGGTCACGCGCTGGCTGCCGCTGTGTGATTGGCTGTTGCTGAACGAAGTCGAAACGCTGGGATTAAGCGCGTCAGACGATCTGTCACACAGCGCGCAAAACCTGACGCAGCAACTGAGCGGACGCGGCGGCTGCGTGGTGAAGTGCGGCGCGCAAGGTGCCCGCTGCTGGCAGGGCGAACAGCAACAAAGCCAACCCGCGCGACCGGTTACGGTAGTGGACACCATCGGCGCGGGCGACAGTTTCAATGCCGGATTTCTCACCGCGCTGCTGCATCAACAAGATCTCGCCACGGCGCTGCAATGGGGAATCAGCGTGGCGTCACTCGCCATCAGCACCCTGCCGCGGCGCTACCCCGATTGGCATCAACTGCAACTTTCTCAGGAGTTTTAAATATGGCCAGTGTTGAACTCGTAAAAGTGGCCAAACGCTACGCGAAACAATCGGTGCTGCATCCGCTCGACCTCACCATTCCTGACGGCAGTTTTACCGTGCTGGTTGGCCCTTCTGGCTGCGGAAAATCAACCTTGCTGCGCTTGCTGGCCGGATTGGAAAGCCTGTCGGATGGCGCGATTTTGATGGATAACGTGCAGATCAACGATCGCGATCCAGCCGATCGCGACATTGCCATGGTGTTCCAGAGCTACGCGCTCTATCCGCATTTAACCGTGGCAGAAAACCTGGCGTTTCATATGCAGGTGAAAAAGATTAAACGCGAGGAGCAGCAAACTAAAATTGCGCGCATCGCCGGCATTCTCGGCATCGACAAGCTGTTGCAACGCTATCCGCGCGCATTATCTGGCGGACAACGCCAACGCGTGGCGATGGGCCGGGCGATGGTGCGCAATCCCAAAGTGTTCCTGTTCGATGAGCCGCTGTCGAACCTCGATGCGCAGTTGCGCATGGAATTGCGCGCGGAGATCAAATCGCTGCATCAACGTTTCAAAACTACCATGGTTTATGTGACGCATGACCAGGTTGAAGCGATGACGCTGGCCGATCAAATCGTGGTGATGAAGGAAGGCCGTATTGTGCAGCAAGGCGCGCCGCTGGCGATTTACGATCGCCCAGCCGATACCTTTGTTGCACGCTTTATCGGTTCGCCACCAATGAATCTGTTGCCCGCACAGTTGGTTACCCGTGATGGCGTGCCGGGCGTGCAGTGCCAGGATCTGTGGCAGCCGCTGCCGCTGCGCTGGCAAGCCGCCGCGCGTGAACGCGAAGGCGCAGCAGTGACGCTCGGCGTGCGGCCGCATGATTTGCTGGAAGCCACCAGCACTGCGGCGGCGCAGGTAAAAGTGGTCGAGATTACCGGCGAATCGACCTTGCTGCATCTCGACTGGCACGGACATGCGTTGCATATGCAGGCTGCAGGCCGTCACGCTGCGACCAGCGGAGATAACATCATGCTGGGCTTCAACGCTGAGAAGATTCATCTGTTCGATGCCGAAAACGGCTTGCGGTTAACGGAAATTTAAAGCATGCACGATCCGTAGCGGCGCAATTTATTGCGCATCTTTATCGCGATAACAAAGTCAAAGGAACGCGATAAATCGCGCCGCTACATTTTTGTGCAGACGTTTAACATGTGTAAATAAAAAAGCCACCCAATCCGGGTGGCGAAATAATATTCATTAGATGCATAACAACGATATTCGCGAACACTCATTCCTTAAGCATTGCACGAGCGATAGTTTACGCCTCTGGCAATTTTATTTTGTCTTAGTCGTTTAAAGATAATGTAAAACTCATCTCAACCCTTAACAGATTAAATACAGCTACCAGGTTTTGCCAATATTAAACTGGAATTGTTCCGACTTATCACCCTCATATTTTTTAATCGGCAACGCATAAGAGAACACCAGCGGTCCTAACGGCGATTGCCATTGCAACGCTAAACCGCTCGACACGCGAATCTGGCTCGGATCGCCATAATCAGGAATGCCCGCTGCTTTGGTGGCGGCGGTATTTTCCCAACGGGTATCCCATACCGTGCCCGCATCGACAAATAACGAAGTACGCAGTGAATCGGCATAACGATCGCTTATAAACGGCGTCGGCATAATCAGTTCAGCGCTGACCACCGCCATCGCATTACCGCCGACCGCATCGTCTGATTTCTCTACCGGACAGGCGCCGTAACTGCTTTCGCTGCCGGTACAGCGGTAATACGCCGCTTTCGGGCCGATGGTATTACTGGAGAATCCGCGTACTGAACTCGAACCACCGGCATAGAAGTTGTCGTAGAACGGCACTTCTTTTCCGCCTAAACCATCGGCGAAACCGGCCTTGCTGCGCCCCATTAACACCCAACGATGATCGCTACTCAACGGCAAATAACCGTTGGCGCTCAGCGTACTTTTGTAATAACTGTTGGTGGAACCGGGAATCGTCACCTTGGTATTAAAGCCTGCGCTCACGCCCGAGGTCGGGAAGAAGCCGCGATCCAGCGAGTTGTAGCTCCAGCCGATGTTCCAGAAGAAATCGTTGGCAGTGAATTTATCCGCCACCGTTGCATCATCATCGTCGTCATCGCTGGTGATCACCTTGGGATGCACGCCTTGCGATCCCAGATAACGCCACATCGCCACCTGCGGCGCCATGTTGCTGACGCGGTTATAGACGTAATCTACGCCGCTATTCACGCTGCTGTTTTCGCTAATCGGGAAGCTTAAGGTGCTGCCCGCGCCAAAACTCTTCAGCGTGTATTCGGAAAGGTCGTTATCTTCCGCGCTGTAATCGTTGTAGAACAACTTGCCGCCCAAACTGACGCCATCGACGGTGAAATAAGGATCGGTGGCCGCCACTTCGACGTAGGTTTGGTAGCTATTTTTAGTGCCGCTAAAACTCACAGTGTTGCCGGTGCCCATCCAGTTATCCTGGCTGACGCCGAGTTGATAACTGATGCCGCTGTCGGTGCCATAGCCGAATCCGACGTTAAAGGTGCCGGTATTGCGCTCCTTGACTTTGTACACCACATCCACCTGATCCGGGCTGCCCGGCACGCGTTGCGTATCCACATCGACGCTTTCAAAATAGCCGGTGCGATTGAGACGCGCTTTACCTTGATCGACCTGATTGCTGGCTAGCCACGCCCCTTCCATCTGGCGCATTTCACGGCGCAGCACCGCATCTTTAGAGGTGTCATTGCCAGAGAAACGCACCTGACGCACATAAAAACGCCGTCCGGCATCGACATTGACGTGCAGCTTGACGCTTTTATCCGCGTCGTTAATTTCCGGTTGCGTGGAAACCTGCGGGAAAGCATAGCCGTAACGACCGAGCAGACTTTTAATCGCCTCTTCGTTCGCGGTAATTTTAGCTCCGTTGTATAAATCGCCCGCTGGCAGTTTTGCCAGTTTTTCAATTTCCGCAGAATGTCCCGCCATATCGCCAGTTAATATTACGCCAGTGATGTGATAAATATCGCCTTCGTGAATATTGATGGTGACGTAAATGCTCTTTTTATTTGGCGTTAAACTGACTTGAGTGGAATCCAGATTAAAGCGCGCATAACCGCGGTCGAGATAATAGCTGCGCAACGTTTCTAAATCGCCAGAGAGTTTCTGTTTCTGGTATTTCTGATCGGCGATGAAATTCCACCACGGCACATCATCACGTAATTGGAAATGCGAAATCAGCTCATCGGAAGAAAAGGCTTTATTACCCACGATGTTGATTTGCTGAATTTTCGCCGATACGCCCTCGGTGAAGATGAACTTGAGATCTACACGATTACGCGGCAATGGCGTGACTACCGCTTTGACGCTGGCGGTATATTTTCCAGCACTGTAGTAAAAATCCTCCAGCCCTTTTTCGATATCCGACAAGGTGGTGCGATCCAACGCTTCGCCTACGCGCACGCCTGAAGCATCCAGATTCTGCTTGAGCTGATCTTCTTTAATTGCTTTATTGCCAGAGAACGAAATGCTGGCAATCGCCGGACGCTCTCTGACTTTAATTAGCAACGCATCGCCGTCGCGCAGCACCTGCACGTCCTCAAAGTTGCCGCTGGCAAACAGCGCGCGAATGGTGTTGCGGATATCATCATCTTTGACGCGATCGCCAACGCGCAGCGGCATACTCAGCATTGCTGCGCCGGGCGTGACGCGCTGGAGACCATCAAAGTGAATGTCTTTGAGGGTGAAATCATCTGCACCAAAGGCAGTGGTGGTTACCATGAAAAGTAACCCGGTTAACATCTTCTTCATCTGCTGTGAGCCTGCCGTTTTTCCTGTGCCTGATTCAAGCGCCTTGCTTCCGCACCACATAAAAACGGGCTGAACATGCGGTTCAGCCCGTGATTGCGGCGATATGTTCCGGAAAAAAGACCGCTGAGCCAAAGGTAAATTCAGCGCGACTCACGGATTTTCGTTTGTTTTACAATAAGCTGAAACGTCCCTGTCGAAACCACTTCACAAGAATTACCCTTCTGCCGCCACCGGCTGGAATGTGCGGCGATTAAGGCTGGTTAAAATCACCAACACCACCATCATCGCCAACTCCACGCCGAGCGTGCCGGTAATCGCAGTTAAATGATTACCGTGCATATTGATCTGCGTGAAGACGCCACCCAGCAACATTGGGCCTAAACCCAATGCCGATTGTTGTACCGTCGAGAGCACCGCGCTGCCCGCACCGGCTTGATGATGCGGTACACCGCTCATGCCAATGCGATAGAAGGTGCTAACGATAAACGACTGACCAAAACCAATCAGCACCGTGGCAGGAATCAGGGTGAAAATGCCGACCTGCGGCCAGGCAAATTGCAATGTGGCAATCAAGGCAAGCAGACCCACCATTTGAATGCCGCAACCCATCAGCAACGTGGCGCGTTTGCCAAAGCGTTCAACGATGCGCGTCGATTGCATCGCGCCGATAAAATAAGCCAGGCCGAGGGCGATAAAGGCGTTACCGGATTGGAATGCGGTTAGCCCTAAACCGGCTTGCAGCGTCAGCGCCACCGAGAACATGAAGCCGCTCCAGCAGGAGAAAAACAGCACCGCCAGTGTCAAGCCAAAACGTACGCTCGGCAGACGCAGCAGCGAAGGCGGCAGCAGCGGCGCGCCGTTAGCGGCTTCCAGACGCAGCGAGGTTTGGCGCAGACGATGTAAAAACAGTGGGAACAGCACCAGCAGCAGAATGCACGGCCATGACCAATGCAATAACGGGCCGAGCGCCAGCGCCAACATCAGGCAACCAATCGCCCCCGCCAGCAGCAACGTGCCGCTGACATCCACCGGCACGCGTTGGCTGTTTTGCGTTTCTGGCACAAAGCGGCGCGCGGTGATCAACACAAACAGGCAGATCGGCAGGTTAATCAGGAACACGCTGCGCCAGCCGTAGCCACCGATATCCGCTTTGATCAGAAAACCGCCTAACACCTGGCCGATGATAAAGGCCAAGCCACCGATGCCGCCGTACAAACCAATCGCACGTGCGTGTGCTCTGCCCTTCAAGGTGATGTGCAGCGTGGCAAGAATTTGCGGCACGATAAACGCCGCGCCCACACCTTGCAGCGCGCGGGCAAACATCAACAATCCAACGCTGTTGGCGATGCCGCATAATAAAGATGCAATACCAAAGGTCCATACTCCCGCCAGAAATACCCGACGACGACCGTAGTTGTCGCCGAGGCGTCCACCCATCGCCAGACAAATGGCAAAGGCAATACCGTACACCGCAACAATCAGCGCCAGTTCGATGGCGGTGGCTTGCAGCGAGTGGGCCATCGCGTCTAACGCCACGTTGACAATGGAAAAGTCGATCATCGGTAGCAGTTGTCCGGCAAGCAGGACCATCAATCCTGTTCGTTGAAGTTGCGATGTGTGCATAGGTTTTACTCTTGTTTTTGGTTGCAGTACGGCATAGCATCACCTAACCGTTAAACGGGTACCAGTTCTTGTTTATCATGGTATAAACACTACCCGTCTTGTTAAGGATCTGTGTATGCACCTCGCTTCCACGCCCGTCACCGCTGAACACAACAACCGCAAATTATTGGGCACTTTTCTGCGCACCAGACGCGAAAATCTCGATCCCAATCGCCTCGGTTTGCCGCGCATGCGTCATCGCCGCACGCCGGGTTTACGCCGCGAAGAAGTGGCGCAGTTGGCCGATGTTGGCGTGACCTGGTACACCTGGCTGGAACAAGGGCGCGATATCAAAGCTTCGCCGAAAACCCTGACCGCGATTGCGGCAGCGTTGCAATGCAATGATGTGGAAACCCAGCATTTATTCTCGCTGGCGGGACATGCGTTGCCTTCGGTGCGTGTGGCCGCCGCCTGCTGCAAAATTGCCGCGCATAATCAGCAGATGCTGGATGCCATCCAGTTACCGGCGATTATTGAAACGCCGCGCTTCGATATCCTCGGCTATAACGCCGCGTGGTGTGGATTAATGGGCGTGGATTTGGCGGAAATCGCGCCGGAAGATCGCAACTGCATCTGGCTGGCGTTCAATCACCCGGTTTGGCGCAAAGTGATTCGCGATTGGGACGAGGTGATGCCGCAAATGGTGGCGATGTTTCGTGGGCAAATGGGCGAGCATCTGGGCGATCCGCATTGGGAAAACTTCCTAGCACGGCTGCTGAACAGCTCTGATGAATTTGCACATACCTGGCAGCGTTACGAATTGGGCCAGGTGGAGAATCGCGTCAAACGTTTTTATCGCGAGGAAGTCGGCGAAATGACGCTGCGCCAGAATAACTGGTGGTCGGCTTCACGCAACGGCGATCGTTTGCTGGTCTACGTGCCGGACGATGCAACCAGCGCCACATCGCTTCAGCAGTTGATTAATTCGTAATTTTGGTCAGCGCCTGCGGACGTGTGTTTTGCGGGCTGGGCAACAACACCCGGCCCAGCAGACTATCTTTGTTGACCACGCCATATTTCAGGTTGGTTTCGAGATATTTGCGATCCAAGCCGGTCAGTTTTGTTAACGGCGGCAGCACCGTCGGTAAGCGATCCACCATCAGCATGCGGCTTAACTTCACCGGCCGCCATTCCGCCAGGCTTTGATACAACAACGCGCAGGCTTCACATTTGCGCAGATAGAAGTTGTATTGATTGTTTTCCCGCAGCGCCTGCTGCTGGGCGATATACACCACTAAATAATCCGGCGGCGTAATGCCCTGCACAATGGTTTCGTAATTTGGCAGCGCTAACAGCTGGCGGAAAAATTCCTCTGCGCCAACCTCAATGATCGGACGGAAATAGTGCAGCCAGCGACCGATAAAGGCGTTATTTTTCGGTGCAGCGAGGAACCAGGATTCAATCACCGGATAGGCTTTATCGAGAGTTGAACCATCGCGATAGAAGGCGATCAGGTCATAATTATCCGCAGCATTCACCGCCAGCAATTCGTCCAGCGTACGGTTGAGAATGATGGTGGCATCCATCCAAATCCCGCCATAACGATGCAGCAGCTCTAACCTGATCACGTCGCTTTTGTGCGAAGGACGCATATCGCGATGCACAAATTCCAAATCAGGAAGATAAGATTTGATGTTCAGATTATTAATCACCGTAACCTGATAGCCTGGATTTTCACGGATGATTTTATCCACGAAGATTTGTACTTCAGCAGGTAAGGTTTCGCTTTCCCAATACATCCATACCTGACGTGGAATAGCGGCGGGCGCGTTTTGCTGGGAAAACAGATTGATATCTTGTTCCAGCGCGGGATTGTATTCCGGCAACGTGCGGCGTTTAGTGAATTTTTTTTCCGCCAGTAAACATAGCGAAACCAGATGTGTTTTGAATTTATTGTTTTTCATCATTCCTGCCGCAGGTAGCCAATTTTCGCCCCAAAAGTGGCTCAAAATTAACAAACGGCGGTGATTCCGACAATTTAATAACGCGGAAATGGAACACTTTAAGAGAATACGGAGGGAGCGAAATGTGCGAATGGGTCACCATAAATGGCGACCTTACAGGTTTTCGTAGGGTCGTCATTTATGACGACCTCATTCGATCAATTGAAACAACTATTCCAATTCCACCACACGGTTTTCACGCGCGCTGATAAACGCGGCATCCAACACCGCCAGCACACTGATTGCTTGCTCGGTGGTCACTGGCGGTAGCGTGCCATTGCGCACCGCCTCGGCAAACTGTTGGTAATATTGGTGATAGGCGCCCTGCTCCGATGGCACCAACTGGTCGCCATCCGTTTTGTGCAAACTGCCCCAGCTTTCGCGCGGCTCGTAGCCCCAACCGGCCAAATCATCCGCCGGACGTTTCCCGGCATAAATATCTTGTGCCTGCACATCGGTGCCGTGCGACAGGTAGCTGCCTTCATCACCGTACAAACGCAGTTCGCGGCACTTCATGTGATTAATTTTGGTAGCGGAAACGTAGGAGTGCGTGCCGTTGTGATGGGTTAAGGTCAGCATAAAACTGGCATCGGTTGGCCCAACCGGCAATTCAACGAAATTCATTTGCGCATACACCGATTTCACCGGCCCCATCAGCCAAATCGCCTGATCAACAATGTGGCTACCTAAATCGCGCAGCAAGCCGCCGGTTGGTCCACCTTCCAGCGTCAGCGCATCGTCAAAATCCATGCGGTTATGCAAACGCCACACTTTGCCAACGCGTTGTTCATCGAGGATTTTTTTCAGCGTCAAGATGTCCGCATCGTAACGGCGATTGTGGTAAACGCTCAGCACCACACCTTTTTTCGCGGCTGCTGCGGCTAATTCGCGCCCGGTCTTCGCATCCGGTGCAAACGGCTTGTCGGCAATCACCGCCACGCCCGCTTCAATGGCTTCCAACACTAATTCGCGACGCGTTTGCGGCGGCGTGGTGATGGTGACGATATCCATGCCCGCCGCCAGCATCTCAGTCAGGCTGGCGTAAATCGGCACATCGGGAAAATCTGCTTTCGCTCGCGCCACGGTTGCAGGAGCGCGAGCAACAATCCCCGCCAGCTCCAGGCCTTGTGCCGCGTTAATGAAAGGTGCGTGAAAGTATTTTCCGCCACCGCCGTAGCCCACAATGCCAATTTTCATGCTGCCTCCGTGTGAGATGAATCGGGATTAACCTGTTTAGTAATAACATATTTGCAACAACTTAAAACGTTCAATCCACCACATTTGGCATAAAAATATCATTTTTGATAAAAGTGGCTTTATTGCACCGAGGCGAGATTACTTTTCATCGATGCAAACTGCTGTAACACCCCTTGCACGCTGGCGAACTCACCTTACGCAGTCTACGGTTAATCAAAAAAGCATAAAAATTTCATCAACCATGGAAAGCCGCTATGACCGCCCATGTCGACACCACAGCACCTCTGGAAAGTGAACTTCATCAGTTGCAGCAAATTTTACAGGCGCATCTTGAGCATCTATTGCCTGCTGGACAGCAATCGGATCAGGTTAGAGCCGCGATGCGTGCCGGTACACTGGCACACGGTAAACGCATTCGCCCGTTATTGCTGCTGCTCGCAGCGCGCGACATGGGCTGCGAATCGTCGCAGCATGGCGTGCTTGATCTCGCCTGTGCGGTGGAGATGGTGCACGCGGCATCGCTGATTCTCGATGATATTCCTTCGATGGATAACGCGCAGATGCGCCGTGGTCGTCCAACAGTACATCGTGAATTTGGCGAGAATGTGGCGATTTTGGCGGCGATCGCGCTGCTAAGTCGCGCCTTTGAAGTGATTGCCGTTGCGCCCGGCTTACCCGCGCTCCACAAGTCCGAAGCCATTGCCGAACTCTCTTCCGCCGTAGGTTTACAAGGTTTGGTGCAAGGGCAATTCCAGGATCTGCATGATGGCGCGCAGAGCCGCAGCCCAGAAGCTATCGCCATCACTAATGAACTGAAAACCAGCGTGCTGTTTCGTGCCACTTTGCAGATGGCGGCAATTGCCGCAGATGCCTCGCCGCAGGTGCGTCAGCGCCTCAGTTTCTTCGCCCAGGATTTGGGACAGGCTTTCCAGTTGCTAGATGATCTGATCGACGGTTGCCAGCACACCGGCAAAGATCGCCATCAGGATCAGGGTAAATCCACCTTAGTGCAGATGCTGGGTGCCGACGGTGCAGAACGCCGCTTGCGCGATCACCTGCAAAGCGCTGATGCGCATCTCGCCTGCGCCTGTCATCGCGGCATCGCCACACGTCAATATATGCACGCCCTGTTTAATCAACAGTTGGCGATGTTCCACTGAACGCGGCTCCGCCGATGGGCCATTTCGCGGTGATCGCGCCGCCGTTGTACAGCCATTTCCATGCGTTGCAGGCACTCGCACAAACGCTGCTGGCGCGCGGCCATCGCATCACCTTTATTCAACAGGCTGATGCGCGCAACTTATTGAATGATCAACGCATCGGCTTTGCTTCGGTCGGTGATCAGACCTATCCAGCCGGTTCGCTGGCGGCGGTATTACAGCGTTTGGCGGCACCGGGCGGTTTATCGTTGTTTCACGTGATTCGCGATCTGGCGGCAAGCACCGACATGCTGTGCCGCGAGCTGCCCGCAATGTTTAAGTCACTCAAAATCGATGGGGTGATTGCCGATGAAATGGAAGCCGCGGGCGGTTTGGTGGCTGAAGCCTTGCGCCTGCCATTTGTTTCCGTGGCGTGCGCATTGCCGGTGAATCGTGAAGCCAGCATTCCGCTCGCCGTGATGCCTTTCCGGTACGCGCAGGATGAGAAAGCGCTCAAACGTTTTCAGGCCAGCAGCGATATCTACGACCGGCTGATGCGACGTCACGCCGAGGTGATCGCTAAACATGCCGCTGCGTTTGGCTTAACGCCACGTCGCGGCCTGCATCAATGCCTGTCGCCGCTGGCGCAAATCAGCCAAATGGTGCCGGCGTTTGATTTCCCGCGCCAGCAGCTGCCCGCCTGTTTTCATGCCGTTGGGCCACTGCGCGCGCCGGTTACGGCTCCAAAGCCTGACATTCCGTGGCCCGAACTGCATCAACCCGTGGTTTATTGTTCACTAGGCACGCTGCAAGGTCATCGTTTTAGCTTGTTTCAGCACTTGGCGCAGGCGTGCCGCGCGCAGCGATTATCATTAGTGATCGCTCATTGTGGTGGCCTCGATGCCCATCAAGTGCGCCAACTTGAACTGGCTGGTGCCGCGTGGGTTACTGATTTTGTCGATCAGCGCGCCGCCTTGCAGCACGCACAACTGTTTATCACGCATGCCGGATTGAACAGCGCGTTGGAGGCGTTGGAATGCGGTACGCCGATGCTGGCGCTGCCGATTGCCTTTGATCAACCGGGCGTGGCCGCGCGGATTGAATGGCATGGTGTCGGCCGCCGCGCATCGCGTTTTAGCCGGGTTCATCAATTGGAACATCATCTACAAAAACTGTTGGCTGACGATCGCTACAAGCGGCGAATGTCGGCCATTCAAGCGCAGTTACAACGCGCGGGTGGCTGTGAACGTGCGGCAGACATTGTTGAACTGGCGCTGTGTCAGCAGCAAGTTGTGCTGGCGGAGGCCACCTGATGCAGCCTGATTATGATGTGATTCTGGTGGGTGCTGGCCTGGCGAATGGTTTGATTGCGCTGCGTCTGCGCCAGTTGCAACCGCAACTCAAATGCTTGCTGTTGGAAAGCGATGCCCAGCCAGCGGGCAATCATACCTGGTCGTTTCATCGCAGCGACCTCAGCGCAGAACAATTTAGCTGGCTGGAGCCGCTGATTTCAGTGCGCTGGCCAGGCTATCAGGTACGCTTCCCCGCGCTGCGCCGTAATTGTGGTGGTGAATATTGCTCGATTGCTTCGGAAGATTTTGCGCGTCAGTTGATAGATGTGATGAGCGAGCATCTTTGGACAAATGCGGCGGTAAGCGCGCTTAGCCCAACGCACGTCACGCTTGCCGATGGGCGAAAGTTGCCAGCAAAAGTGGTGATTGATGGCCGCGGTTTGCAACAAACGCCGCATCTCCAGCTTGGTTTTCAGGTATTTATCGGCCAGGAATGGCAAACGATGCAGCCGCACGGTTTAACCCAGCCAATTTTAATGGATGCCACCGTCGATCAGCGCGATGGCTATCGTTTTGTTTACTCGCTGCCGCTCAGCGCCGACCGGCTGCTGATTGAAGACACCCATTACGTCAATCAACCTATGTTGGATGCAGGCGTTGCGCGTCAACATATCAATGAATACGCGCAGCAACAAGGTTGGATGCTGAAGTCGCTGTTGCGTGAAGAGCGCGGAATTCTGCCGATCACCCTAAGCGGCGATATCAATCAATTCTGGCAACAGCAGCGCGACCAACCGTGCAGCGGCCTGCGTGCCGGATTGTTTCATGCCACCACCGGCTATTCCTTGCCATCCGCAGTGGCGCTGGCCGATCTGATTAGCCGTCATTTGCCCTGCGATGCGCAAACGCTTAGCCAGCACATTGAACATTTCGCCCGCCAACAATGGCGTGAGCAACGCTTCTTTCGCTTATTAAATCGCATGCTGTTTCTCGCCGGTGAACCGCAACAGCGCTGGCGCGTGATGCAACGCTTTTATCGACTTGATGGCGGATTGATTCGCCGTTTTTACGCCGGGCAACTACGACTCAGTGATAAAGCCCGCATTCTGTGTGGCAAACCGCCAGTGCCAGTCGGCGAAGCCATCCGTGCTTTGCTGACCGAACCAACAGGGAAGACAAAATGAAACGCACTTTTGTAATTGGCGCTGGCTTTGGTGGCCTGGCGCTGGCAATTCGTCTGCAAGCGGCAGGCATTCCCACCACACTGCTCGAGCAGCGCGACAAGCCCGGTGGACGCGCCTATGTCTGGCAGGATCAGGGATTTACTTTTGATGCCGGGCCAACGGTGATCACCGATCCCAGCGCCATTGAAGAGTTGTTCCAGCTGGCGGACAAATCACTCAGCGATTACGTCGAGATGATGCCGGTTACGCCCTTCTATCGCTTGTGTTGGGAAGATGGCAAACGCTTTGATTACGACAACAATCAAACCTTGCTGGAGCAGCAGATTGCCGAATTTAACCCGCAAGATGTCGCCGGTTATCGGGAATTTCTCAGCTACTCGCGCGCGGTATTCAAAGAAGGTTATCTCAAGCTTGGCACGGTGCCATTTCTGCACTTCCGCGACATGTTAAGCGTTGCGCCACAGCTGGGCCGTTTGCAGGCCTGGCGCAGCGTTTACAGTATGGTGGCAAAATTTATACAGGATGATCACCTGCGTCAGGCATTTTCCTTTCACTCGCTGCTGGTCGGCGGTAATCCTTTTGCAACGTCGTCGATCTATACCTTAATTCATGCGCTGGAACGCGAATGGGGTGTGTGGTTTCCGCGCGGCGGCACTGGCGCGCTGGTGCAAGGAATGGCGCGACTATTTACCGATCTCGGTGGTGAATTGCTGCTGAATGCCGAAGTGAATCAGCTGGAAACCCAGGGCGATCGCATTAGCGGCGTGCAATTAAAAGATGGACGCCGTTTTGACGCCGCCGCCGTGGCCTCGAATGCGGATGTGGTGCACACCTACGATCGCTTGTTGCGCCATCATCCTGCTGCGCAAAAACGTGCTGCTACGCTGAAAAAAAAACGTATGAGCAACTCGTTGTTTGTGCTCTATTTTGGTTTGAATCAGCCGCATCCTCAATTGGCGCATCACACCGTGTGTTTTGGTCCGCGCTATCGCGAGCTGATTGACGAAATTTTTAACAGCAATCAACTGGCAGATGACTTTTCGTTGTATCTGCATGCGCCATGCTGTAGCGATCCGTCGCTGGCGCCGCCGGGCTGCGGCAGCTTTTACGTATTGGCACCGGTGCCGCATCTCGGCACTGCCGACATCGACTGGCAACAGGAAGGACCGCGCTTGCGCGATCGAATTTTTGCTTATCTGGAGCAACACTACATGCCGGGATTACGTCAGCAATTGGTGACACACAGAATGTTTACGCCGTTTGATTTTCGCGACACGCTGCATGCCCATCATGGCTCGGCGTTTTCGCTGGAGCCGATTTTGACGCAAAGCGCCTGGTTCCGTCCGCATAATCGCGATGCCGCTATTCGCAATCTCTATTTGGTCGGCGCGGGAACCCATCCCGGCGCGGGCGTGCCCGGCGTGATAGGTTCCGCCAAAGCCACCGCCCAGCTGATGCTGGAGGATCGCGCGGAATGAATCGACAGCCCTTGCTGGAAGAAGTCACGCAAACCATGGCGCTGGGTTCGAAAAGCTTTTCCACTGCCGCCAAGTTATTTGATGCACCAACCCGCCGCAGCACCTTGATGCTGTATGCGTGGTGTCGTCACTGTGACGATGTTATTGATGGACAAACGCTCGGCGAAGGTGGCACGCAACATGCGGTTGAAGATGCTCAGGCGCGCATGCTGCATTTGCAGATTGAAACGCGTCGCGCTTACAGCGGCGCGCACATGGATGAACCGGCGTTTCGCGCGTTTCAGGAAGTGGCGCTGATCCACCAGCTTCCGCAACAGTTGGCGTTTGACCATCTCGAAGGCTTTGCCATGGATGCGCGCGAAGAACGTTATGAAAGCTTCGAGGATACGCTGCGTTACTGTTATCACGTCGCTGGCGTAGTCGGTTTAATGATGGCGCGAGTAATGGGCGTGCGCGATGAAAGCGTGCTCGATCACGCCTGCGATTTGGGCCTGGCATTTCAGTTAACCAACATCGCGCGCGATATCGTTGAAGATGCCGGTAATGGTCGTTGCTATTTGCCGAAAAGCTGGCTTGATGAGGTCGGATTGCGCGCCGATTCGCTCAGCGCGCCGCAACATCGCGCCGCTCTGGCAACTTTGGCGGCGCGTTTGGTGGCGGAAGCGGAACCTTATTACCAATCGGCGCAATCCGGTTTGCCTGGTTTGCCATTGCGTTCAGCGTGGGCGATTGCCACCGCACGTGGCGTGTATCGCGAAATTGGCGTCAAAGTGCAGAACGCCGGTGCGCACGCCTGGGATTGCCGGCAGCGCACCAGTCGCAGCGAGAAACTGGCGCTTTTGGTGAAAGGTGCTGGTTTGGCGCTTACTTCGCGTTTGGCTCGTCCCGAAGCGCGTCCGGCGGGTTTGTGGCAGCGTCCACGTTAACCTTGCGCCCGTGACGCTGGCGCAACGCCGCTTGCAATTTATGCAGCGGCGGTGCGTAAAGGAAACCAAACGACACGCACCCTTCACGTCCACGCACCGCATGATGCATGCGGTGCGCCATGTATAAACGCTTGAGATAACCTTTGCGCGGAATGTAGCGGAACGGCCAACGTTGATGCACTAAGCCATCGTGCACCATAAAATAGAGCGCGCCATAGGTAGTCATCCCCGCGCCAATCCATTGCAGCGGCCACACGCCTTGCACGCCGACATAAATCAGCACAATCGCCAGTACCGCGAACACCAGCGCGTAGAGATCGTTGAGCTCAAACTTGCCGTTGTGCGGTTCGTGATGCGACAAATGCCAGCCCCATCCCCAACCGTGCATGATGTATTTGTGCGACAACGCCGCAACAATCTCCATCAACACCACCGTCGCCAACAGGATGAGCGCATTCCATAACCAGAGCATTGTTCGTCCATTCGTCGAGAGAGCAGATAGTAAAGGTGGACGCGGATGGGCGTCGGCGCAAGTCATCTCTTGAGATGAATACCGAATGCGCCATGAAACGAAAAGTGACCATTACACATTGCACAAAAGATAATCGTTACCCATACTGGTACGCATGTTCGTACACGTGTAAATAACACGGGGGAAATATGCCATCTACAAGTGTTAGACAAAAGAAAACAGTCAGCGTAACGCTCGAACCCACCTTACTGGAGCAGGCGCGCGAAGCAGGCCTCAACCTCTCAGCCATTCTTTCACAAGCTTTGCAGCATGAAATTCGCGCCTCAGAAGCAGAAAAATGGAAGCAAGAAAATAGCGATGGTTTACAGGAACTCAACCGAATAATCGATGAACATGGCCTTTTGTCGGATGAATACAGGACGTTCTAACGATGCAATATGTTATTTATCGAAATACCAATAAGAACAGTGATTATCCTTATTTAGTGGATGTGCAAAGTGAGATTATTGGCGATTTAAAATCACGCATTGTCATTCCACTTCTCCCTGTTAGCCGATTGAAAAACAAACAAGTAAAGCGCTTAAATCCTATCATCCAGGTTGAAGGTGAAGAATTTCTTGTTATGTCTCACGAAATGGCCAGTATACGAACGTCAATCATTGGTGAGCGCATTATGGATGCCCGAGCCTATCGCCAACTCATTAAAGATTCGATTGATTTTATTTTTGACGGTTTCTGAAGACTTTACATTTTTAATGCTGCTCGCTAGTATTTGCCCTCTTTCAGCGGTTAGCGCCGCTGCGTAAGCGTTAACGTCAACCAACGCACCATATGCAGACTTGGTCTGCCTTATTCTTATGGTGCGAAAAATGACCCAATCTGCATTTTCAGCAATTCCTGCCCTGCGTCGCTCTGGTTTTTTCCTGTTCTTGCTGCTGCTCACCGCGGCAAATTTACGCACGCCAATCACCGCCGTTGGGCCGGTGCTGGAGAACATTCGTCAAACCTTTGGCCTCAGTGCCAGCGCCGCGGGTGTTATCAACTTCTTACCGCTATTGATGTTCGCCACCTTAGCGCCGCCTGCGGCCTGGTTCGGTAATCGCTTTGGTCTGGAACGCAGTTTGTGGGGCGCGTTGCTGCTGATTACCCTGGGATCGCTGATGCGCATCAGCGGCAGTGAAACGGCGTTGTGGGCCGGAACGGTGCTGCTCAGTTCCGGTATCGCGGCCGCCAACGTGCTGCTGCCACCGCTAATAAAGCGAGATTTCACCGAGCACACCGCACGCTATGTTGGGCTGTATGCGATGACCATGGCGATCACCGCCAGCATTGCCTCTGGTGTGGTGGTACCGCTGGCCGAGATGACTCGTGCCGGTTGGCGTCTTTCGCTCGCCGTGTGGCTGATTCCTGCTATCGTCGCGCTTTTCGCCTGGCTGCCCTATCTGAAAAAGCCTGCCGCTCCTGCAAACACCGCGTTAAAAACCAGCAGCAACCGCTCGCCGTGGCGCGCCGCGTTAGGCTGGCAAGTTTCACTGTTTATGGCGTGTCAGTCGCTGGTGTTTTACACCTTGATTGGCTGGTTCACCCCTTTCGCGCAAGATAATGGCATCAGCCAACTTGAAGCGGGCGGCATGTTGTTTGTCTATCAGATTGTGGCGATCGTTTCGAATTTGGCGTGCATGAGCGCATTGAAAAAATTACGCGATCAGCGGGCGATTGGTTTTCTGGCATCGCTGTCGATTTTCATCGCCGTAGCAGGATTGTTAATGGCACCAAACTACGCGCTGATGTGGTTGATTCTGGCCGGATTGGGCGCGGGCGCATCGATGGTGATTTGTCTGTCACTGTTTAATCTGCGTACTGCCGATCATTTACAGGCCTCGAAACTGTCCGGCATGGCGCAGTGCGTCGGTTACGGATTGGCGGCGCTTGGACCGTTATGTTTTGGCATGTTGCATGATGCGAGCGGCAACTGGCATGCGCCGCTGATGTTGCTGTTGGTGATTGCGGCGGTGCAGATGGTGGTGGCGACGCTGGCGGGACGCGCGCGGGTGATTTGATCGAGGTCACCATAAAGGTACAAACCGGCCACATGGGTAACACTTTAGACCGGGCACATGGGTAACAGTTATAAACGGCATAGCAGAGGAGACTCACTATGCCCTGGACTGAGAAAGTATCCATGCAGCGCCTTCAATTCA
>NZ_JBCNNP010000029.1:0-47927 GCF_039594315.1 Pantoea sp. | reverse complement strand
TCGAGGGTATCCAGCACTTTAATCACCGTACCGCCGTTATTCTGCGCGCGGAAACAGTAGATATTGACGGTGGTGCCTTCGATACAGGTGTTTTCGAAGAACGGCTGCACGTTGCTGCACATATCGGAAGTGATGGTACTTTTGTTGGTGGTGATATCGGCGGACGCCTGGCCGTTCCACGCGATGCCGCGGATCGAGGTGCGGCGCGCCTTCACCTTAAATACCGTGTTGGCACTTTTGTCGGAAATGATGGTGGTGCGCGGCAGCGAACCCAGCTCGACGTCATCACCTTGCAGGCCAAAGAAGGCGCGCTCAGTGCCGCTGATGTCAATCGGGCTGATCAGGAATCGCCCGCCGGGAAAACGCACCGGCAACGCGGTGATATTGCCGGAGTAATTTTGCGTCCACGCCAGCATGCGGTTAACCGCGTCGGTGTCATTGGCGTAACCATCGCCTTTGGCACCAAAGTGATAGACGTTGATTTCACTGGGATCGTTAATCACACGTTTCCAGTAAAAGCCGTTACCAATCACCAGCGTACCGCCATCTTCCACTGCGGTGGTGGTGCCGATAAAGCCGGTAAAATCGCCGCCGCCGTGGAAGGTGGAGTCAGCGTTGTAACGGCGTAAAAATGCCAGATCGCCGTTTTTGCTTGGTACAGTGGTACGCAGTTCAGCATAAGAGTTAACTTCGATCATCATAGCCTCCTCGGCTCTTCAGGTGGGTCTTGCAGAAATAGCAGGACAGCGTTATTGCGCCGCGTGGCCGCAGTGCTGATCCCAAAGATCGTTGTGATTGTTGATGGCGCGCACGGTGCGAATGTCCATGCGCGCGGCGTCATTGCCGTGGGTGTAAATCGGGGAAAACAGGGTACAAGCGGAATCGATGACGACGGGGGCTTCAGGGCTGGTGGTATTTCGATTGCTGCAACTTGTCACGAGCAGCAGCGTCGTCAAGATTAAGGTTGCTGGCTTCCACACGTTTGGCCTCCTCGCGCAGCTGTTGCTGCTGCTGGTTAACCGCCACCGCTTGCGCCGCGGCTTTGTCGGCGCTTTCGACGGCGGATTGGGATTTTTGCTGCACTTTGCCGATCTTCTTGCCGCCGAAGTAGCTGGCCACCAAAGCGGCAAGAATGCCGCCCAGCGCAGCCAGCCAGTGCCAACTGCCGCCGAGCAATGAAGTGAGAAGAGTCATGGTTTTTCCTCCATGGCGATTTTCTGTTGGTTAAGGCCCTTCTGGCGGACGAACTGCGCCATCACGCCCATCGCCACCATGAAGGCGCCAATCATGCCGAGATAGTTGTGCGGCAGAATGTCTTTCACGTCCTGCGGCAAGCTGTTCCAGGCATCCAGCGCCGACGACGGGAACGATTGCACCCACGCGCTCAGCATTGAGCCAAGCGACGCCAGCCACACCGACCAGGTTTTGAACAGCAGTCGCGCATGTTTCACAAACTCCAGCGTGGTGAAGCGCTGCAATATCAGCAGCACGATGATCGCTACCAGTACCGCAATAAGAAAAATCAGCCATTTCATGTTCATAACAGCCCCCGATAGATGTCGTAGGTGCCGCTGCGCATCACTTCCGCATGGCGACGTGCACGACCTGAAGTCTGCCGCGCCCACAAGCTGTCGAGCATGGCGTTAGCGGCAGAGTTAAAGTCACCTTGGGTAATCGCGGTGAGCATGCCGCGAAACAGCGCTAAGCCATCGACGCCGAGTTGATAGCCCATGCTGATCAGCACGTCACAGCGCGCTTCGTTGCATTTCGCCAACGCCTGATCCACCAGCGGACGCTGATGCATCTGCTGCACCTTGCCCTCAACCAGGCACTGCTTCCACACATCGCCAACTGCACGCGGCACCTGAAAGATGTAGTTGCTGAGCGACGCCCCTTTGGGTCCGATGCGAATACCGCCGGCTACCGTCGGGAAGCCCAACGTATCGAGATAAGGTGCTTCACGGTAACCCTCTTCAAAATTCAAAATGGCAATAATCTGGCTCATAGTGGTTCCTCTTTGACGGGCGCAACAGTCTGAAAAAGTCTGTGCGAAGCGGCAAAAAACATAAACTCCGCTGATCGTTTGCTCACCCAGCAACGTTGACGGATAACCGCAACGCTCAAGGATGATTAAACTGTGAGCAGCAGAGAGTCGTTCCGCTTAAAACTGGGAAAATGGAGAGAAAAATTTAACGCACGGCATACAAATAGACATGGGGCAAACAGCGGTTATCAAAACTGGCTTGCGGCGGCTGAACGCGCACTGGCGCTAACACCGCGCAATCGACGCGTGAATGGGTTTGGCGCTGGCAAATCCGCTCGGCGCTGCGCAGGGTGACGTTTTCGGTTTCGATACCCAATGCGCTATCGATACTGCACTTGAGACGGCTGAGGGATTGGCGTCGCCGATGGCGGCGCGTGCGGGCATTGCCTGAAAATACTGACTTTCCGTACTGGATAATCGCCATAACTCCTCCTGTGAATGAGTCTTTGGCGATGGGATGGCAGGCACGGCGATTCGGCGGGAATCGAAGCGTGCGCGGTTCCACTGAAAACACTGACCCACAACTCGCCCGTCCGTAGTAACGGCCAGAGAGAAGTAGAGGAAGTGATAGCAGAGGGCAACTGACAACGCTGCTAAGTGCGTATCCATCCCATCCCAAAGTTCACTGACTTTGGCTGGACTGTATCGCGCTTGTGCAGCGCCTCAATTGTTTAAGAGCGGGCTCATCCGGGAGCAAATGTTTCGTTCTTCCATGCTCAAATTATTAACATGTTCTAATGCATTGGCAAACACTGATAGTTAATTTTTTATTTACCATCAGTTAAATTTATGATTTCAGCCAACATATTTTTTTGACTGTATCTGGCGTTTTGTGATCAGCCTAGAATTTGGTAATCACGCGCCTGACTCATGATCACCCGCGCCACCACGTGCAATGCCTTGGCTTCATCGAGGGTTAAATACCAGGTTTCGTAGCGCTTGTTATCAGAGATCACCGCTACCTTTTTGTGTTGCAATTGCAGGCGTTTGAGATAGAGCTGATCGTCAAGCGTGAACAGATAAATGCCATCGCCATCAAAGCGATGCACGCTGATATCAAGAAACAGCTGATCGCGCGGCGCAAAGGTGCCAGCCATCGAATCACTGTTGAGCGCGATGAGGCGAATGTTCTCCGCCGGACGGCCATTGAACAGCACGCGTGCCTCTTCCAGCCCGTATTCAATCGCCTGGATGGTCTCAACCAGTTCGTCGCGCGCGCTCGAGCTGCGGATGCTTTGCTGCTCGATATCCAGACTCTCAACGCGAAAGCGCGGTAACGGATTAACAAGATCGTGCTGTGCCAACATCGCAGCCGGTTTTTCCATACCGTATTGCAGCCATTCGACGCGCACGTCTAATAACTGGCTGAGCGCCAGTAAATTATTGCCATCGGGTATCGATTGTCCGTTAAACCATTTCCATACCCCCGGCGTTGAAATTCGACATCCCCTTTCTTGCAGAGCGAGTGCAACCTGTTTGTTTCGTCCATGTCCAGCAATGCCGGCGCTTTCGCATGCGGCAATCAACCTGGCAGTAAAAGCTTGTCTGGTACTCTCTTTTTTAACCATCAGTTAATAATCTGCCTTCAGTAAAAGACTGAATGTTATTTTCATTTTTGCTACCAGTTCATTTTATATTACCGGCAGTTTACTACCCAACCGCTTTTATCAATAAAGCTGGATGATCATTATCTCTTTCAGCGGGGCGTTAACCAGTGATCAATGCCATATCGCTTGTTCTGACAGGGGTTTTCAGGATTGTTCTGGTGCTGTAAGACCAGCATCTACAGCAAAAAATGGGTTAAAAGCCGCCACTGCGCCATAGATGACAGAAATAAATCAAAAAGCTCTGGAAATGGCTGGATCGAAAGCAAAAAAAAAGAGCGCCGTTTCCGGCGCCCTTTTTCAGGCAGGGTAAAAAATTAACGGCGCAGCGTATCGTCGCCCCAACCAATCCATTTGTAGGTGGTTAAAGCTTCTAATCCCATTGGGCCACGCGCATGGAGTTTTTGCGTGCTGACCGCCACTTCGGCACCGAGGCCAAACTGGCCGCCATCAGTGAAGCGGGTACTGGCATTAACGTATACCGCAGAAGAGTCTACCTGGTTGACGAAGCGGTTGGCGTTGCCAATGCTGCGCGTCAGAATGCCATCGGAGTGCTGCGTGCCGTGCTCGCGGATATGTGCGATAGCCTCATCAATATCCGCCACCAGTTTGACGTTGAGATCGTTCGACAACCATTCGTCATCGTAATTTTCAGCCTGCACCGCGACCACAGCAGCCGGACCGTTTTGCAATAACGCCAGGACGTTTTCATCAGCGTGCAGCGCGATGTTCTCCTGCGCCATACGTTGCAGGAAAGCCGGAATAAAACCTTCGGCTTGATCGCGATGAATCAACAAGGTTTCCAGCGAGTTGCAGGCGCTTGGACGCTGCTTCTTGGCGTTGACGATGACGTCCAACGCCGCCGCGGTTTCCATGGTTTCATCAAGATAGAGATGACAGACGCCAATGCCGCCGGTGATCACCGGAATGGTCGAGTTTTCGCGGCACAGCTTATGCAAACCAGCACCGCCGCGCGGGATCAACATATCGACGTAGCGATCGAGCTTCAGCAGTTGATTGACCAACTCGCGATCTGGATTCTCAATCGCCTGCACCGCACCAGCCGGTAAACCGTGCTGCATCAACGCGTTTTGAATCACGCGTACGGTTGCGGCGTTGGTGCGATAAGTCTCTTTGCCGCCGCGCAGAATCGCCGCATTGCCGGTTTTCAGGCACAACGATGCGACATCGACGGTGACATTCGGGCGCGCTTCATAAATCACGCCGATCACACCGAGTGGCACGCGACGACGTTCGATGCGCAGGCCGCTATCCAGCAAGCCGCCATCCATCAGCTGTCCAACCGGATCGGCCAGACGGCACACCTGACGCACATCGTCAGCAATGCCTTTCAGCCGCTGCGGATTGAGCGTAAGGCGATCAAGCAGCGCTTCGCTCATGCCATTCTGCCGCGCGTCGGCGAGATCCTGCTCGTTGGCCGCCAGAATGTCGGCGCTTTCCGCTTCCAGACGATCGGCAATGGTCAGCAGCACCTGATTTTTTTGTTCGGTGGAGAGCTCCGCCAGTTTGTACGACGCTGCGCGCGCCGCTTTACCCATTTGTTCTAACATCATCCGCTCCTTAACTGACGATCATGTCGTCGCGGTGCACCGCTACCGGGCCATATTCGTAACCGAGAATGTCGCCGATTTCCTGACTGTGATGACCAGCAATCATGCGCATCGCATCGCTGTTGTAGCGCGTTACGCCGTGGGCGATATCGCGTCCTTGCAGGCTACGAATGCGGATCACTTCACCGCGCGAGAAGTTGCCTTGCACTTCACGAATCCCTTTCGGCAACAGCGAACTGCCGCGCTCCAGAACCGCTGCCAGCGCGCCATCGTCAATGGTGATTTCACCGGCTGGCGGTGCGCCAAAGATCCAGCGTTTGCGATTTTCCAGCGGCGATTGCTGCGCATGGAAACGCGTGCCGACCGGTTTGCCGTACAGCACATCGCTGATCACGTCTGGACGACTGCCCGCTGCGATGATCACATCAATGCCAGCGCGACAAGCAACATCCGCTGCTTGCAGTTTGGTCGCCATGCCGCCGGTGCCGAGGCCAGAAACGCTACCGCCAGCTAAGGTGCGCAACGCATCGTCAATTTGATGCACATCGCTGATCAATTCCGCTTCCGGATTGGTGCGCGGATCGGCGGTGAACAAGCCTTGCTGATCGGTAAGCAACAGCAGCTTATCTGCGCCGCCGAGCATCGCCGCCAGCGCCGACAGATTGTCATTGTCGCCGACTTTGATTTCCGCGGTGGCGACCGCATCGTTCTCGTTAATCACTGGCACGATGTGGTTGTCGAGCAGCGCGCGCAGCATGTCACGCGCATATAAGAAACGTTCACGATCTTCCATATCGGCGCGCGTTAATAGCATCTGACCGATGTGAATACCGTAAATCGAGAACAGTTGTTCCCACAGCTGGATCAAACGGCTCTGCCCCACCGCAGCCAACAGCTGCTTTGAGGCGATGGTAGGCGGCAGTTCGGGGTAACCAAGGTGTTCGCGTCCCGCGGCAATCGCGCCGGAAGTGACGATAACAATGCGATGACCCGCCGCGTGCAACTGCGCGCACTGACGAACCAACTCCACCATGTGCGCCCGATTCAACCGACGTGAACCGCCGGTAAGGACGCTTGTACCCAACTTGACCACAAGGGTCTGACTGCCACTCATGTTTTTCCTGCCATGTAAGAAAAAAATCTGCGAAGGGACGTTTTATCAGGAGTAAGCGAGGAAGCCAACAACAGCAAGGGGAAAAGCACAAAAATCCCCTGACAATGCGGTAGACCAAAAGTTCGCAATTAACAAGAAATCAGAAAAACTGTCATAAAACTTTCATCAGCAAACGGTAAAAAGTCCCCTGTTTTACAAACCCTTTCTCGGGTACTACAAAAATTTACTCATCGGGATTGATAGCAAATGAAGAAGAGCACACTGGCATTAGTAGTTTCTGCGCTGGCACTGGCTTCCACCGCAAACGCCGCAGAAGTATATAACAAAGACGGTAACAAACTGGACTTCTACGGCCGCGTTAAAGCTGAGCACTATTTCAGTGATCAAGCTTCTAACAACGGTGACAAATCTTACGTTCGTATCGGCTTCAAAGGTCAGACTCAGATCAACGACCTGATGACCGGTTACGGCCAGTGGGAATACCAGTACAACGTCAACAACTCAGAAGGTTCTGACGCTAACGCAGGCAACAAAACCCGTCTGGGCTTTGCTGGCCTGAAATTCGGTCAATACGGTTCATTCGACTACGGTCGTAACTACGGCGTGCTGTACGACGTAGAAGCATGGACTGACGTATTCCCAGAATTCGGTGGTGACGGTACTGCACGTACCGATAACTTCATGACCGCTCGTGCGACTGGCGTTGCCACTTATCGCAACAGCAACTTCTTTGGTCTGGTTGATGGCCTGCGCTTCGCGCTGCAATACCAGGGCAAAAACGACGCTACCAGCGCTAACTCACGCGGCAGCATCACTGATACTTCTCGCCAGAACGGCGACGGTTACGGTGCGTCACTGGGTTACACCATCGCTGACACTGGCATCAGCCTGATGTCTGCAATCACCTCTTCAGACCGTACTAACCAGCAGCAGCTGCAGACCTTCGGTCGTGGTGATAAAGCTGATTCATGGGGCGCAGGTATCAAGTACGATGCTAACAGCATCTACCTGGCTTCTATCTACACCGAAACGCGCAACATGACGCCAATCGGCACCCGCGGTTTTGCTAACAAAGCGCAAAACTTCGAAGTGGTTGCTCAGTACCAGTTCGACTTCGGTCTGCGTCCATCCCTGGGCTATATCCAGACTAAGGGCAAAGACATCGAAGGTATCGGTGACGAAGACCTGGTTAAATACATCGACCTGGGCATGACTTACTACTTCAACAAAAACATGTCTACTTTTGTTGATTACAAAATCAACCAGTTGGACGACAACAACAAACTGGGTCTGAACAATGACGACGTGGTTGCTGTTGGCCTGACTTACCAGTTCTAAGCAGTAAGCTGTACCCTCCCCTGTGTCTATAAAAAAAGAGCCGGCTCATCACCGGCTCTTTCCTTTTTAAACCTTCAACTGAAATCAGGCGCTCAGTTTCACTGGCTCTTCTTTAAATCCTTCCGCCGGGCGCAAATCAAGTTTCTGCTCCAGCAGCATCGCTTTTAAACGCTCATGGAAATTACGCAGCGTACTTTCCACTTTGGCATTGTTCTCTTTGCCTTTAATCGCCACCGCGCCCCAATCACCCGCTTTATCAAACAGGCCAAAATGATATTCGTAGGTGAAGTGATCTTCATAGGCTTCCAGCGTCATCCACCAGCCCCAAAACTCACGCAATTCTGGTGCAGGCTTAACGTTGACGCACGCAGCCAGGCAATCAAAGAAGAAACGTGTCTCTTCACATTTCCCTTCACGGATATACGGCCCCAATTCGGTGAAGCGCTTAAGCAGGCGACTACGGGGGTGACCACTCGGTAATGTCATCTGTTTTCCCTTAACCCATTAAATTGCACTTCCAGCTTTCCATTAAAGGTAAAAATGGAAAATCCCGGATATAAGTAGTAGCAGAGTTTGGGGATTTCGCCAGCTAGCTTTTCAATTGTTTGGCTAACCAATCACAAAGTTGATTGAGCGCTTTATCGAAACTGGCAAAAACCGGCTTGGCGGGGATCGCTAGGGTTTTACCTTGCGCGGAGGAGTTAGCGATCAGTTGCGCATCCTCTTGCGGGCTGAAGATATCATCCGGCCAATAGGCTGCCAGCATTGGCGTTGGCGTACGGCGGCCCAGCAAACCCTGCACTTTCAACGAATAGCGATTGAGTTCGATGCGCAGATTGCTGTCCGAGGTCGATGACATGCCCAAACGGCTGGCCAGCATGTCCATATACATATCCGGCAATTGCTGCTGTTTTTGCGCATCAACAAACACGCTGTGCACCATCGGACCAAGCGTGGCTACCGCGCGTAGACGCGGCACTTCGAGATAGGCCAAACGCGTCGCCACGTTAGCGCCAAAGCGGTAGCCCAACAGCGCCACGCGGGTATGATCGATCCATGGCACATTACTCAACTCACGCAGCACTTGCTGATGCAGCTGGCTGGTGTCCTGATTGAGCGTCCATTTGCTGCTGAATCCCACCGACGGCATATCCAGCGTCAGCATGGCGATGCCGCGCGGCGCGAGGTAATCGTGGAACAAGCGATAGTGATCGCTCTGCAATGAATCGAGGCCGCCGCACAGCAACACCGTTGGATAAGGCGCTTCCGCCTGGGCTGGCATATGTAAGAAACCGGTAACCGGACTGCCGCCGTTCATCGGAAAAGTCAGTGATTTGAGTTCGCCTGGTAAACGCTGCGTGGCTTCTTCATAGGCACGATTCGCCAGCACCTGCGCCTGATCGGCCAGTTCATCACCCTTTATATAAGGATAGGCGGCGAGGCTAAACAGATTGGCGGCATGCAGCCAGTGTTGCCCGGCATCATCGTGATTATCGGATTGCATGGCGCGCTGCTGCCAGATGGCCGCTTGCTTCGACCATTCGTAATTCCAGTTGCCGCCGCGATAGCCAATCACCGTATCCAGCAACGATTCGGTAGTGCGCTCAAAATCGCTGATGGCAATGCGCGCCAATACTTCGCTGATTTCCTGCGGCGACAGGCCGCGCCACGTCCACAGCAGTTTATTCAGCATGCGATACCAGCCGCGTTGCGTGTCACCTTCCAGCGCGTTGTGAACGGGTAGCGTCGTATGATGCTGACGGCGGACTAATGAGGAGGTTTCCGGGTGTTTGAAGCGGGGTTTAAACAGCTCTTCGCTGAGATTTTTATCAGACATCTTCGAGGTTCTCCAGCCAATGTCGCGGCGATGGCTAAGAGTGTACTGCACCCCCAGGATGCGCGCGAGGCGCAGAATGCACAACGCCCGGCATAACCGGGCGTTGTTTGCGATGCATCAATCAGGCGCCTTTGACGATTGGCGGGATATACACCACGCCCATGTCCCACGGCTGTTCGATCCAAGTGTTCTGCGGGATATCGACAATATAGTCGTCCACCAACGCGCGACCAGCAGGCTTGGCGAAGATGGTGCAGAAACGCGCTTTTGGATACATATCGCGGATCGCCTGCGCGGTGCCGCCGGTATCCACCAGATCGTCAATCACGATGAAGCCTTCACCGTCGCCTTCAGCACGCTTCAGCACTTTCATTTCACGCTGATGATCGTGATCGTAGCTGGAGATGCACACGGTATCGACATAGCGAATACCCAATTCACGCGCCAGTAGCGATGCCGGAACCAGACCACCACGGCTGACCGCGATGATGCCTTTCCACTGTTCCACAGGAAGCAGGCGCTGGGCCAGTTTACGGGCATGAATTTGCAACATGTCCCAGGTTACGACGTATTTTTCGCTCATATAAAGAGATCCCGACCAATAAACTTGGCTCAAAAATATGCAAGGGGGAAAAGGTTGCGCGAGATTATAAGGATCTGACGCCTTAAAAACCAGCATCTGTCTTACTGGTTGCAGGTTTTTAGCGCGCCTGATTACGCAACCAGTGAGAAACAGTGATATTCTCAGGCCCATCACGTCAGATGTGCTGACGACGATTTTTACTGGAAACCCGCGTGCGAGCGGTCTGTCCGCCGCGCTGACACAGGAGACGCATGGTGTCTGAATTGTCGCATCTTTCACCCCAACCGCTGTGGGATATTTTTGCCAAAATCTGTTCCATTCCACACCCTTCTTACCACGAAGAAGCCCTGGCCGAGTACGTTGTTGGCTGGGCCAAAGAGCAAGGTTTCTGGGTTGAGCGCGATCAGGTCGGCAACATCCTGATTCGTAAACCTGCTACTGCTGGCATGGAAAAACGCACGCCGGTGGCGCTGCAAGCGCACCTTGATATGGTGCCGCAGAAAAACAATGACACCGTTCACGACTTCACCAAAGATCCAATTCAGCCGTATGTCGATGGCGAATGGGTGAAAGCGCGCGGCACCACGCTGGGTGCAGATAACGGCATCGGCATGGCTTCTGCGCTGGCGGTGTTGGCTGACAACAGCCTGACGCATGGCCCGATTGAAGTGCTGCTGACCATGACCGAAGAATCGGGCATGGACGGCGCGTTTGGTTTGCAGCCGAACTGGTTGCAGGCCGATATCCTGATCAACACCGATTCCGAAGAGGAAGGTGAGATCTATATGGGTTGCGCTGGCGGTATCGACTTCATCACCACCTTGCCGCTGACGCGTGAAGCCGTTCCAGCCGGTTTTGAGACGCTGAAGCTGACGCTGAAAGGCTTGAAAGGCGGCCACTCGGGTGCCGATATCCATCTTGGTCTCGGCAACGCCAACAAACTGCTGGCGCGCTTCCTCGCACTGCACGCGGCGGAACTCGATGTACGTCTGATTGAATTCACCGGCGGCACGCTGCGCAACGCTATCCCGCGTGAAGCCTTCGCCACGCTGGCAATTGATAGCCATAAAGTGGATGCTCTGAAATCTGCTGCGGCACATTTCCAGGCCACGCTGTTGAATGAGCTGGGCATTAAAGAGAAGAACATCGCGGTGGTGACCGAGTCATTGTCGCATCAGGGCCAGGCGCTGAGCAGCGACAGCCGCGATCGCTTCCTGAATCTGCTGAACGCCACGCCAAACGGTGTGATTCGCAATTCAGACGTGGCGAAAGGCGTGGTGGAAACGTCGCTGAACGTCGGCGTGGTGAGCATGGATAACGACAATGCCGAAATCATCTGCCTGATTCGTTCGCTGATCGATACCGGCAAAGATTGGGTGGTCGAAGTACTGACTTCACTGGCCGATCTGGCTGGCGCGAAAAGCGCACCGAAAGGCGGCTACCCAGGCTGGCAGCCGGATGCAGATTCACCAGTGATGGCGTTGACGCGTAAAACTTACGAAGCGCTGTTTGGCAAAACGCCGAACATTCAGGTGATTCACGCCGGTCTGGAGTGTGGTCTGTTCAAGAAGCCGTACCCGAATATGGATATGGTTTCAATTGGACCTACCATCACTGGCCCGCATTCGCCGGATGAGCAGGTGCACATTGAGAGCGTAGGTCTGTATTGGAAACTGCTGACCGCGCTGCTTAACGTGGTGCCGGAAAAAGCGTAAGTTAACGCGATGATGAGAACCAGGCTGCGGCCTGGTTTTTTTATGCCTACGGGTCCAGATTGTTTGGTCACCATTAATGGCGACTCCCGTTTTCGATGCAATGCCAATCACCAGCACATTCCTCTAAGAATTGTCTTTATCACCCATGCATTTCACCAGCGCTGACGCACCCGCCAGTTTTAGCCATCGTTATATCCAGATGTCTGGATGGCTAATAACATTCCGTGCTAGCTTATGCGCTTTCAATCGTTGCCCCGCGTGAGGGTTCAGGAAAAAATGCGCCCAACTCCTTTCATCATAGGTCCAGCCCAATGAGCGCCATCAACCGCCTGGAGATGCGTAATATCTCCATCGCTTTTGGCGGTTTTGCCGCACTGTCGCAGGTGAATTTTCTCACCGAAGGCGGATCGGTGCATGCGCTGACCGGCGCGAATGGCGCAGGAAAATCCACCTTGATGGCGGTGCTGGCGGGTGCTCACCATCATTACAGCGGGGAAATTCGGCTGGATGACGTGCCAGTGACCATTCGCTCACCGCGTGATGCCAAAAAGCTCGGCATTCATCTGGTACAGCAGGAAGTTGACGTGGCGCTGGTGCCGCAACTCAGCGTGGCGGAAAACATTCTGCTCGACCAATTAGCTGAACCCGGCCATGTCTACAACTGGGCAGAGATCCGCCGTCAGGCGCGTGCCTTGCTGGCGCAGCTGGAGGTGCAGATTGACGTCAATCGTCTGGTGGAACGTTGTTCGCTGGCGGAAAAGCAACAAATTCTGCTGGCGCGCGCGCTATCACATCACTGCCGCTTCCTGATTCTCGATGAACCTACCGCCCCGCTCGATCAGCACGAAAGCGAGCGCCTGTTTGCCGTAGTGCGCCGTTTGCAGGCCAGCGGCATTGGCGTGGTATTCATTTCGCACCGCATCCACGAACTCAAAGCCATTTGCGATCAATTGACAGTGCTACGCGATGGTCGGCCGATCGAGAGCTGTGCGATGACAGCGTTAAGCGGCGAACAGATCGTCGAGAAGATGCTGGGCCACCAGCTCAATGATGTTTATCCGGCGCGGCGCGAACGCAGCACTCAACCACTGCTACTGGCGGTTGCTGGCTTACACGACGATGCGCTGCTGCAGGATATCTCGCTGCGTCTGCATAAAGGCGAAATTCTCGGCATCGCCGGTTTAGCCGGTGCTGGCAAAACCGAATTATGCAAAGCGCTGTTTGGTGCCAGCAAAAGTCGGGTGGCGCATGGCGAACTGCACGGCAAAGCGTGGCGACCGCGCTCACCGCATGATTCGGTGGAAAACCGCATGGCTTTGGTGCCGGAAGAGCGGCGCAAAGAAGGTATTTTCATCGATGAACCGGTAAGCATGAATCTGAGCGTCAGCGCCGATAACAGTTTCTCGCGCTGGAGTCTGTTCGGTCATCGTCAGGCGTGGCGCTGGGCGGAAGAGGTGATTCAACGCCTGAATATCCGCACCACCGGACCGGCGCAAACCTTGCGTCGTTTGTCGGGTGGCAATCAGCAAAAAGTGGCGATCGGCAAATGGCTGCGCAATAACGCTGATGTGCTGATTTTTGATGAGCCGACGAAAGGCGTGGATATCAAAGCCAAAACCGAACTGTTTAATTTGATCGACGGCTTAGCGCGCGAAGGCAAAGGCATTATTTATGCCTCGGGCGAGTTTTCTGAATTGGTCGGCTTATGCGACCGCATTTGTGTGCTTTGGGACGGGCGCATTGTGGCTGAGATGGACGGACGTGAGGCCACCGAAGAGACACTTCTGCTTTATTCCACCGGAGGAACCCCTGCGTGAGCAGCAAAGAATTAGCCCTAAACACGCAGCCTGCTCTGCGTCATCAAATCTTCGATTTCCTCTATAAATGGGGCATGTTGTTGACGGTGGTGATTCTGATCGCCGCGTTTGGCCTCGCTTCAGACAGCTTCCTTGAGCCAACCAATATCATCAACATCCTGCGCTCGATTGCCATCGTCACGGTGATTGCGATTGGCGTGTCGATTTCACTGACGGTCGGCGGTTTTGATTTGTCGGTGGGTTCCACCGCCTCGCTGGCGAATGCGCTGGTGATTTCGCTGTTTGTCTGGCACGGCTTTGGTACTACCGAAGCCATCATCATCACCTTGTTGCTGTGTACCTTGGTCGGCTTGTTCAACAGCTTCCTGATTGTGATTCTGCGCATTCCCGACATGCTGGCTACGCTCGCCACGCTGTTTGTGATTCAAGGCGTGGCGATGACCTACAGCTTTGGCGGCTCGATCACCGAGAACATGGTGCTGCCGAGCGGCGACATGGCCGAAGGCACGATTCCAGCGGCATTTGGCTTGCTCGGTCAGGTGCCGACCATCGTGATCATCATGTTGGTGGTGACGATTGTGGCGCAACTGGCGCTGTCGCTGACTAAACACGGTCGTCGAATGTATGCGCTGGGCGGCAATCCAGAAGCGGCGCGTTTGTCGGGGATTCGCACCACGCGTTATCGCGTGCTGGCTTATGTGCTGGCTTCGCTGTTGGCGGGATTGGGCGGCATTTTGCTGGCGTCGCGTATCGGCTCTTCGCAAGTTAATGCCGGCAGCGGCTATTTAATGGATGCGGTGGCTGCCGCGTGGATCGGTTTCTCACTGGCCGGTTCCGGCAAACCTAACGCGCTCGGAACGCTAGTCGGCGCGGTGATTCTTGGTGTGTTGCAAAACGGCTTAGTGATGTTGTCGGTGCCCTATTACGCCATGGACATTATCAAAGGCTTGGTGCTGGCGCTGGCGCTAGCGATTACCTACATTCAGCGCCGCTAAGGCGCGTTTAATCAGAAAGAGATCATAATGAAAAAAATCACCCTTTCGCTGCTGGCTGTTAGCCTGCTTAACGCCAGCGCCGCCTTCGCTGCCGCGGATGTTCCGGCGGTAATCGCTAACCACGACGGCCCGGTACGCATCGCCATCATCCGTAACCTCGGATCCGACGATAACACCACGCAATTTGTCGCGGGTGCGATTCAGGAAGGCCGCAAGCTGGGCTTCAAGGTCAGTACCTTTCTGAGTAACGGTGACGATGCGCGTTTCCAGGATTTCGTCAATCAGGCGATCAGCCAAAAATATGACGGCATCATTCTGTCGCACGGCAAAGATCCGTACGCCACGGCGCTGGTGCAACGTATCGCCGCTGCGGGCATTAAGCTTTCGGTGTTTGATACGCCGGTGAATACGCCAGTTAACGGTGTCACGGTTACCGCGCAAGATGATGCCTCTTTGGCACAAGAATCGCTGGGACAGATCGTTAAGGATTTCAACGGCAAGGCGAATATCGTCAAGCTATGGGTGGCAGGCTTCCCGCCAATGGAACGTCGTCAGGTGGTGTATGAAAAAGTATTGAAAGAGAATCCAGGCATTCACCAGCTGGAATCGATTGGTGCGGTCTCTTCTGACGTGCAAGGCGATACCGCCAACAAGATTGGCGCGATTCTGGCGAAATACCCAAAAGGCAAAATCGATGCGATTTGGGGCGCGTGGGATGCCTTCAGCCAGGGCGCGTATAAAGCGTTGCAGGAGAATGGTCGTACCGAGATCAAATTGTATAGCATCGATGTATCCAACCAGGATTTGCAGTTGATGCATGAGAAAAACAGCCCGTGGGTGCAGACGGTAGCGGTGGATCCGAAAACCATTGGTGCAGTGAATATGCGTCTGGTGGCGAATAAGATTGGCGGCGAAGCGACACCGGCGACGTATCAGTTCAAAGCAGCGGCGATTTCACAGCAACAGCTGAATGCCCAGCAAGGCGCGGTTAACGTGGCGTCGCTGAATAAGATCATCCCAGGCTGGGGCGAGAACAGCGATTTTATCGCGCCGTGGTTTGCGACATTAGAGGCAAAGGTCGGTAAGAAGTAAGGTTTCCCTCACCCTAACCCTCTCCCACAAGTGGGAGAGGGGACCGTTCAGTGCGCTTTTGAACTTAAGCACGCATTTATTACCACTCTCGATCAGCCCCCTCGCCCGCTTGCGGGAGAGGGCTGGGGTGAGGGAATGCGAGCACATTCGCACCACCTCACAACCCCAACAGCAACTGCCGCTCCAACTGCGGATCCACTAGCGTCACATGCAATCCCACTAACCTCACACCACGTCCGCCGCGACGTTCATCCCACGCCTGGCGTGCCACGGCGATCATGTCGTCTTTATTCAAAACCGACCAAACATGCTCCTGGGTGGTTTGCTGGAAGTCGTTGAACTTGAGCTTTACGCCTTGCCGCGCAATCTGCTTATCGGGCTTAATCGCCGTCAGGCGGCGATCCAACTCGGCATAGAGAAAATCGATTATTTCCAGACACTGATCCCAGCTGTGAATGTCCTCCATCAGCGTGCGTTCAACACCGAGTGATTTGCGTTCGCGCTCCACCACCACATCGCGATCGTCAATACCGTTGCTGCGTTCCCACAGCACGCGACCAAACTTGCCAAAGCGCTTGAGTAGCAACGCCAAATCGGCACGCTGTACATCAGCGCAAGTGCGTAAGCCCATCTCTTCCAGTTTTTTAGTGGCCACTTTGCCAACGCCGGGAATTTTGCTGAGTGGCAAGGTGAGTAAAAAATCGGGCATCGCGTGTGGCGTGATAACAAATTGACCGTTGGGTTTGTTGAGATCGGAAGCGATCTTGGCGAGAAACTTGATCGGCGCAATGCCAGCGGAAGCGGTTAAACCGGTTTCACGCAGGATATCGGCACGAATCGCCTGCGCCATCAGCGTCGCCGATCCCTGACAATGCAGGCTGTTGGTGACATCCAGATAAGCTTCATCCAGCGATAGCGGCTCAATTAACGCGGTGTAGCGCGAGAAGATATCGCGAATCTGGCGCGAGGCTTCTTTATAAGCATCGTAGCGGCCAGGCAATAAACGCAGATGTGGGCAGAGTTTCAGCGCCATCGCCGTGGGCATCGCGCTGCGTACGCCATATTTACGCGCCGGATAGTTGGCGGTACTGATCACGCCGCGTTGCACCCGGCTGCCACCAATGGCGATGGGAATGTCACGCAAAGAGGGATCGTCGCGCATCTCAACCGCCGCGAAAAAGCAGTCCATATCGACATGAATAATTTTGCGCATACGCCCTCCGAATACTGGATAAGTATACAGCAGCGAAAAATATCGGCAATAATTGTTGAGAGAGAGATTAAAGTTTACAAATTTCTGGTCGTATTCCCTTTAGGAACGCGCCATTTTCTCGGACACTGGCTTGATTAAAAGCCAGACAATGTTAATGTTGCGCTGCGATAGCGGATATTTCCGATAATGCAATACCCTGACGCTTAGCGTCATCGTTTCTCTTCACATCAAGGTATCTACAGAATGGGCAGAATCGCATTATTGCTTGCGATGATCTTTATGCCGGTCCTAAGCTGGGCAATGAACCCCGAGCCTACGCAACCGCTGGCTCCGGTGAGCAAAGAGCTAAAGAAACAACTGATTGGCACCCCGGTGTTTATTCAGATTTTCAAGGAAGAGCGTACGCTGGAACTGTACGGCAAAATCGGTAATGAATATCGTCTGCTGGACAGCTATCGCATTTGTAATTTCTCTGGCGGTTTAGGTCCTAAACGTCGTCAGGGCGATTTTAAAAGTCCGGAAGGCTTTTATAACGTCAAGCTGAACCAATTAAAACCGGACAGCCGTTTTTATCGCGCCATTAATACCGGTTTCCCAAACCAATACGATCGCGCTAAAGGCTATGACGGCAACTATTTAATGATTCACGGTGATTGCGTATCAATTGGCTGCTACGCGATGACTAATGCGTCAATGGATGAGATCTTCACCTACACCAACGCAGCGTTGCGTAATGGTCAGCAGGAAATTCAGGTGAACATCTATCCGTTCCGCATGACTGACAGCAATATGGAACGTCACAAATACTCGACGTACATTAACTTCTGGCGTGAACTGCAACCAGGTTATGCCTACTTTGCGAAGTACCGCGTGCCGCCAACGGTGAATGTGACGGCAACCGGCCAATATGCGGTGAACAGCACGCCGGTAATTTCCACACCGGATGCTGCCTCGAAATCATTCCTGGCGCTCACCCAGGCAAAATAATGCCCACTCGCCTGGCACTATCCGGTGCCAGGTTTCATTCCCTGTCAGCGGTTGCGTGGCAATCACCGTCACCACATCTTGCGGCGTGGTTTGCTGCTGAAAATCAATCTCCACATCCTGATCGAGCAACGTGGCTTTGCCAAACGGCGCGCGGCGCGTAATCCAGTATAAATTGGTCGAGCAGAACGCCATCAAATAACGTCCATCCGATAGCAACATGTTGAACACGCCCTTCTCACGCATCTCTGCCGCCAATTCGGCGATATAGCGAAATACCGCGGGCCAGTTGCCTGGCGTGCGTGGATAGCGTTCAGCGAGTTTGTGTAGAATCCAGCAGAAGGCTTTTTCGCTGTCGGTTTCACCTACCGGGCGGAATGAACCGGTCTCAAGCTGGCGATAACCTTTCAGCTGCCCGTTGTGGGCGTAAGTCCAGTTGCGGCCCCACAATTCACGCGTGAACGGATGGGTGTTTTCCAGCGACACTTCACCGCGATTCGCCTGGCGAATATGCGCCACCACCGAATGCGATTTGATGGGATATTCCTGCACTAAGCGGGCAATCGGCGAGTTAAAGCTTGGCTGCGGATCTTTAAAAGTGCGGCAGCCTTTGCCTTCATAGAAGGTGATGCCCCAACCATCTTTGTGCGGCCCGGTTCCACCGCCACGCTGCACCAGACCGGTAAAACTGAAACAGATGTCCGTGGGGACATTGGCGCTCATCCCGAGCAATTCGCACATAGCAACCGCCTTAAGTTAGAACCTCCTGCGCATTGCAGGAGGAACACGTCATTACTTAACCATCTCTTTTTCGATCAACAGCATCAGGATGTGGATCACTTTGATGTGGATCTCCTGAATACGATCGGCATAACCGAAGTGTGGCACACGAATTTCGATATCCGCTGTGCCTGCCATTTTGCCGCCATCTTTACCGGTCAAAGTGATCACTTTCATCCCTTTGGCGCGTGCCGCTTCAATCGCTTTGATGATGTTGGCGGAGTTTCCAGAGGTGGATAAGCCCAGCAGCACATCGCCTTCACGGCCTACCGCTTCGATATAGCGTGAGAACACATAGTCATAGCCGAAATCGTTGCTAACGCACGAAAGGTGGCTGACATCAGAAATGGCAATCGCCGGATAGCCAGGACGGTTTTCACGATAGCGCCCAGTCAGCTCTTCAGCAAAATGCATCGCATCGCAATGTGAGCCGCCGTTTCCGCAGGAGAGCACTTTGCCGCCTGCTTTGAAGCTATCGGCCAGCAACACCGCAGCGCGCTGAATGGCATGAATGTTGGCTTCGTCACTCAGGAACTTATTGAGCGTATCGGCGGCTTCATTGAGTTCTGAGCGAATAATGTCCTGATACATAGGGATGTCCTTTAGAGGAAAGATTGACCCCGCAAGTTTAACGGAATGGGGCAATGCCGCAAAGCGCCTGCAAGGTGGAAAAGCGCGACCTTTGGGGAAAGTTTGGCAGACGTTGCGGCGTGTACATCGATTTTGTGAGTTCTGTTGTAATTGCGATGTAAACAGATTGCTAAATTTCGCCCGCTATTCTAAACCTACAGCATAACAGGTCAGACCTCTTACTACTTACGGAGCGCTTCATTATGCTGGTTGCCTCAATCATTGCGACGCTGATTCTGCTTAGCGTCTTGTTCTACCACCAAATTTCCCTGCGTTTGAGCAGCGTGATTCTGCTGCTGTGGACCGGCGCGCTGGCGGCGGCTGGCGTGTGGACGCCGTGGCTGCTGCTGCCGTTGGCGATCATTCTGCTGCCATTCAACCTGCCAGTGATGCGCCGCAGTATGTTCTCTAAACCGGCGCTGCACAGTTTCCAGAAAGTGATGCCGCCGATGTCACGCACCGAAAAAGAGGCGATTGACGCCGGTACCACATGGTGGGAAGGAGATCTGTTCCGCGGCAAACCAGATTGGCAGAAACTGCATAACTATCCGCAACCGCGCCTGACAGAAGAAGAACAAGCCTTTATTGATGGGCCGGTCGAAGAAGCGTGCCGCATGGCAAATGACTTCGAAATCACCCATGAAATGGCCGATTTGCCACCGGAATTGTGGGCGTACCTCAAACAACATCGCTTCTTCGCGATGATCATCAAAAAAGAGTACGGCGGCCTGGAATTCTCCGCTTATGCGCAGGCGCGCGTGCTGCAAAAACTGGCGGGCGTTTCGGGCATTCTGGCGATCACCGTTGGCGTACCGAACTCCCTCGGCCCAGGTGAACTGCTGCAACATTACGGCACCGATGAGCAGAAAGATCACTACTTGCCACGTCTGGCGCGCGGCGATGAGATTCCGTGTTTTGCGCTGACCAGCCCGGAAGCGGGTTCCGATGCTGGTGCCATCCCCGATACTGGCGTGGTGTGCATGGGAGAATGGCAAGGCCAGCAAGTGCTGGGCATGCGCCTCACCTGGAACAAGCGCTACATTACGCTGGCACCGATTGCTACCGTGTTGGGCCTGGCGTTTAAGCTCTCCGATCCCGATCACCTGTTGGGCGATACCGAAGAACTCGGCATCACCTGTGCCTTAATTCCGACGCACACGCCGGGCGTGGAGATCGGTCAGCGCCACTTCCCGCTCAACGTGCCGTTCCAAAACGGTCCAACGCGCGGCAAAGATATCTTCGTACCGATCGATTTCATCATCGGTGGCCCGTCAATGGCCGGTCAAGGCTGGCGCATGTTGGTGGAATGCTTGTCCGTCGGACGCGGTATTACTCTGCCATCCAACTCAACCGGCAGCGTGAAAAGCATTGCGCTGGCGACCGGTGCTTACGCGCACATTCGCCGCCAGTTCAAAGTGTCTATCGGTAAAATGGAAGGGATTGAGGAACCGCTGGCGCGTATTGCCGGTAACGCTTACGTCATGGATGCGGCAGCCACCTTGATCACCAGCGGCATTATGCTTGGCGAAAAACCAGCGGTGCTGTCGGCGATTGTGAAGTATCACTGCACCCATCGCGGTCAACGCGCGATTATCGATGCGATGGATATCGCCGGTGGTAAAGGCATCATGCTGGGCGAAAACAACTTCCTGGCGCGTGCTTATCAAGGCGCACCCATTGCCATCACCGTGGAAGGTGCCAACATTCTGACGCGCAGCATGATCATCTTCGGCCAGGGCGCAATCCGCTGCCATCCTTGGGTGCTGGAAGAGATGAACGCCGCGGCGAAAAACGATTTGGTCAGCTTCGACCGTGCGCTGTTTAGTCATATCGGTCACGTTGGCAGCAACAAAGTGCGCAGCCTGTGGTTGGGCTTAACCGGCGGTCGTACCAGCGCCACGCCAACCCGCGATGTGACGCGCCGCTACTATCAGCACCTCAACCGTTTAAGCGCCAACCTTGCGCTGCTGTCAGATGTATCAATGGCGGTGCTGGGCGGCAGTTTGAAACGCCGCGAGCGCATCTCGGCGCGTCTCGGCGATGTACTGAGCCAGATGTATTTAGCCTCTGCCACCTTGAAACGTTATGACGATGAAGGCCGCAACGAAGCTGATTTGCCGCTGGTGCATTGGGGCGTGCAGGATGCGCTGCATCAGGCCGAAGTGGCAATGGACGATCTGCTGCGTAACTTCCCGAATCGTATGGTGGCCGGTACGCTGCGCATGGTGATTTTCGCCGGTGGCAAACATTGCCCGGCGCCATCTGACAAACTGGATCACAAACTGGCGAAACTGCTGCAACTGCCTTCGGCTACGCGTACTCGTTTAGGTCGCGGACAGTATTTGACGCCAAGCGCACACAACCCGGCAGGTCAGTTAGAGCAAGCGTTGCAGGATGTGATGGCGGCGGAAGTGATCCACGATCGTCTGTGCCAACAGCAGAAAAAACATCTGTCGTTTACCCGCCTGGATGCGCTTGCACAGCGTGCATTGCAGCAAGGTTGGATTGATGAGAGTGAAGCGCAGGTGCTGATTCGTGCTGAAGCCAGCCGCCTGAAAGCGATTAACGTCGATGACTTTGCCCCGGAAGCGCTGTCGGCCCCAAAGCCGCAGATTAAAAGCAATTCCAGAGCGAGTGAAGCAGCATAAATGTAAGGGCGGCCTTTCAGGCCGCCTTTTTAGCCGGTTCCCCTCTTCCGCCATTTCTTAAGCCCCTGCTGAAAAAATATATCCGTCGGATACCAGACATATCTGTACGGCGCATTTCCCCGCCCTGTTTACGATACCGCCCATTATTCCCTCTTAATGGTCAGAAAAATGGAATTCAGCAAAAACCGCCTCAGTCCCTACGGTACCTATCAGGATGAACTGCCGTATCAGCCCGCGGCCCGCAGCGAAGCGCCTGCCGCACCGCCCGCCGCCACTCCGCTGCCGCAGGAAAGCTTCGACGCCGAGCGCATTCAGCGCATCAGCTCCGGCGCACAGCTCGAAACCCAGGCCGGCCTGATTATCCAGAACGACAACAGTCGCCTCGAAATCGCCGAGTTCAACTGGTTCGGCTACAACTCCAAAACCCTGCTGGTCGGTGAAAAAAGCACCATCAACTTCAGCCTCGGCTCGCAGGGCATGAGCGAGTTCAGTTTCGACTACTTTGCCCTGCACAACCGCACCACTGTGATCAACTTTTACGACGCCAGCGGCAACCTGATTGGCAGCGAAAAGCTGCTCTACACCGGCTCCGTCTCCGCGAAGCAGTTTGATATCAAAACCCTCAGCTTCACCGCGCCCGCCGGTAAGCAGATTGCCCGCGCCGAGCTGGTCACCGGCGACGAGCCCGCCGTCGGCGACTACGGCTTCCACATCGACAACGTCAAATGGACCGCCGCCGGCCTGCTGCCGGTGGACTTCACCTTTGACCGCATGGAGCGCGACACCGGCACCAGCGCCACCGACTTCATCACGAAAGACGGCGGCGCCGGGCGTAAAGTTGAGGGCACGCTCAGCCGCACCCTCGCCTCCTCCGAAACGCTGGAGTTCTGGGACGGCTCGAACTGGGTGAGCGCCACGGTAAACGGCCAGAAATGGCAGGCGCAGGACGCCACCGCCCACAGCGCCGACTGGGAATACCGGCTGCGCGTCGTGGATGACGCGGGTAACGTCACGCCCGAACAGAGCCATAAAGTGATTTACGACATCACGCCGCCGCCTGCGCAGATCATATTTGACCAGATGGACAAGGATGACGGCGTCACCAACGACTGGCAAACCACCGACGGCAGCGCCGGGCGCACCGTGACTGGCCACCTCGACCGCGCGCTGGACGCTGGCGACATTATTGAGTTCTCCCTCGACGGCGGCAAAAGCTGGCAGAAACTTATCGTGAACGGCCTGAGCTGGAGCTTTACTGATAACCGCAGCCACGATGAGGACTGGGACTATCAGGTGCGCATCACTGATATCGCCGGCAACGTCACCGCGCCGGTGACACAGGACGTGGTGCTGCTGCCCGGCGCCGTCACCCTCAGCTTTGACCGCATGGAGAAGGACACCGGCGCCAGCGGCACCGACTTCATTACTAAAGACGGCTCCGCCGGCCGCCTGGTGGAAGGGACGCTGAGCCGCGAGCTCAATCCAGGCGAAACGCTGCAGTTCTGGAACGGCAGCACGTGGGTGGCCGCCAGCGCGAACGGCCTGACGTGGCAAGCGCAGGACAGCGCCGCGCACGCCGCCAGCTGGACCTACAAGGTGCGGGTGGTTGACGCCAGCGGCAGCACCCTCGAAGACCAGCATCAGGACGTGGTGCTGACGCCGCCGTCCGACGTGCAAATCACCTTTACGCGCATGAGCAAGGACGACGGCGTGGCCGACGACTGGCGCACCACCGACGGCAGCGCCGGCCGCCGGGTTGAAGGCACGCTGAACAAGGCGCTGCGTGTCGGCGACGTTATCGAATACTCCACCGACGGCGGCAAAACGTGGCAGAACTTAACCGTCAACGGCCTGAACTGGTCCTTTACCGACAGCGGCGCACATGCCGCCGACTGGGACTATCAGATACGCATCACCGATATCGCCGGCAACGTCAATGAGCCTACCGTTCAGGACGTCGTGCTGCTGCCGCTGGTCATCAGCCTGACTTTTGAGCAGATGGAAAAAGACACCGGTGCCAGCGACACCGACTTCATTACCCGGGATGGTTCAGCCGGGCGCTTGGTCGAAGGTACGCTCAGCCGCGCACTCAACACCGGTGAATCCTTACAGTTCTGGAACGGCACCGACTGGGTCACCGCCACTGTCAGCGGCCTCAACTGGCAGGCGCAGGACGCCAGCGCGCACAGCGCCAACTGGACTTATAAAGTCCGCGTGCTGAGCGTCACCGGCGACACTATTGAAGAAGCGTACCAGAACGTCGTGTTGACCTCGTCGTCGCCGGTAAACATCACTTTTGACCACATGGAGAAGGACGACGGTGTCGCCGCCGACTGGCGAACCACCGATGGCTCCGCCAATCGTCAGGTGTACGGGAAGATTGACCGTGCGCTCAATCCCGGTGACGCCGTTGAATATTCGCTGGATGGCGGCATCACCTGGCAAATAGCAAACCTGAACGGGCTTGAGTGGTCATTCAGCGACCCCGCTGCTCACGGTAACAACTGGGAATATCTGGTACGCATCAACGACGTCGCCGGCAACATCACCGCGCCGGTCAGCCAGCCTGTCGTGCTGCTGCCGCCGCCGCCGATTAGCTTCACCTTCGAGCAGATGGAAAAAGACAGCGGCGTCAGCGACAGGGATTTCATCACCAATGACGGCTCCGCCGGACGCAGGGTGAAAGGCACCCTGAGCCGCGCCCTGAATGCCGGCGAGACGCTGGAAATGTGGGACGGCGCCCGCTGGGTCAGCGTTGACGTAAACGGCCTCAACTGGCAGGCGCAGGATAATACCGCGCACAGCGCTGACTGGCAGTATAAGCTTCGCGTCGTCAACGCGGGAGGCGATCCCTTCCATGAGCAAGTGCAAAACGTGGTGCTTGACCTCGCACCACCTGACGCCACTGACCTGTCCGGCATGGGCAAGGACAGCGGATTTGACGTGCAGAACCTGTTCACCAACGACGACCGTGCAGGACGCATTTATTGGGGCACCTTCAGCACCACGGAAACTGGCGTGCGGGTCGAAGTCAGCAGTGACGGGGGCCGCACGTGGCATGACGCCCTGATTGATGGCAATAAGTGGGTTTGGCAGGATAACGCCATACATGCTGCCGACTGGGCGGTGCAGACCCGCATCACCGATAAGGCAGGCAATATCACTGAGGGAAGCGTGCACCAGATTCAGATGGACACCACCCCACCTAACGCACCGGAACTGATTAATCGCGAAGGCGATAGACTGACGGTCAGCCTTAAAAACAGCAATGTAGTGGCTGGCGATAAAGTGATTGTTCATATCGACGGCAAAAATGCTTTTTACACGCTTACCGCTGCCGATATTCAGGCGGGCCAGGCAATTGTTACGCTGCCTGCAAACATCCCTTATTCAGCGGAATATCGTGCCGCGTTTGCTGATGTTCATGGTAATAAGTCGGACTACTTCTCCCGCACCGCATTGTTCTTCGACTTTGAAAAAACGCCGGCGCTTAGTTATCCCGTTGCCAGCAAGCCGTATGATTTTGGTCTATTTCAAATGACTTGGCTGGGTTCTTCGGGTTGGGATGGCGTGACCAGCTATGCCGCAGGGCAAGGCTCGCAATATCCCACGAATACATTAGGGCTAAGTTTTTTTGGTAAGCCAATGAAGCTAGAACTCAATCAGGGAAAAAAAAGCCACAAGGCAACCTTTGAAATAAAAGATTTGGACTACGGCAATATACGCATCGATTTTTATGATGGTTTGAATATCGTGCACACTCATTATGTATATCAAGTTTATGGGAAAAGCCAAAATGTAACCGTCACACTACCAGCAGGAAAAGAGTTCTCAACAATCTGGTTTTATCCAGCATCGACAGGCGATGCGATTACCATTGATAATCTCAATCTCTATCTCTATGACGATAAAATACTGCCAACTGCAACCGTACAAACCGTGGTGAATGGTGATTTAATTTCTGTAGGTGATAACCTCGATAATATCTTTGTGGTTAATAACGTCAGCGATCTGAGTAAAATTCAGATGCTCAACGGTAATGGCGGCATCGACACGCTGAAGTTGTCCGGAGCAAATCAGACGCTCGATCTCACCACCTTCCTCGGCAAAATTCAGTCAGTGGAAGTGATGGATATCACCGGCAGCGGTAATAACACGCTTAACCTGTCGCTGGGCGATGTTTTGCAACAGGGCGGCAAAGATCTGTTCAATATCTCTGGTAACGTGCAGATGATGATTAAGGGCAACACCGGCGACAAAGTGAACCTCTCCGACCTGCTGCCGGATAACGGCGACGTGGGCGACTGGAGCAGCAGCGGCAACGTCACGGTCGGCGGCGTGGTTTACACCGTCTGGCAACACAGCTCCCTTGACGCCGAACTGTTAGTGCAGAACGGCGTCACAACCAACCTGATCAATCAATAATCACACTAAGCGCGCTGCGGAGACCTGTTCCGCAGCACGTGTTTATCTTTTACCTAACTCATCATTTCTTAAGCGAGCGACGTAAAAATATATTTTCCTGATACCAGACATGTCTGTACGGCCTAATTTCTCTGCCTATTTAGGATATCGGCCATTACTTAACTTGAATGGTCAAGAAAAATGGATTTTAACAAAAGTCGCTACAATCCTTACGGTACAGAGCAGGACGAACTGCCGTACCAATCCGTTGCCAGCAGCGAAGCGCCGATAGCCGCTCTTACCACGCAGGCCACCGATCCCACTCCGCTGCCGGAAGAGCGCTTTGACACCGAGCGCATTCAGCGCATCAGCTCCGGCGCACAGCTCGAAACCCAAGCCGGCCTGATTATTCAGAATGACAACAGCCGCCTCGAAATCGCCGAGTTCAACTGGTTCGGCTACAACTCCAAAACCCTGTTGGTCGGCGAGAAAAGCACCATCAACTTCAGCCTCGGCTCGCAGGGCATGAGCGAATTCAGCTTCGACTACTTTGCCCTGCACAACAGCGCCACCGTGATTAACTTTTACGACGCCAGCGGCACGTTAATTGGCAGCGAAAAACTCTTTTATACCGGTTCGGTCACCGCGAAGCAGTTTGATATTAAAACCCTTAGTTTTACCGCCCCCGCAGGTACGTTGATTGCCCGCGCCGAGCTGATCACCGGCGACGAACCCGGTGTCGGCGACTACGGCTTCCACATCGACAACGTCAAATGGACTTCCACCGGTCTGATACCGGTAGGCTTCACTTTTGATCATATGAATAAGGACTCAGGCAGCAGCAGTACCGACTTCATTACCAAAGACGGCACGGCGGGCCGCCAGGTGGAGGGAACGCTTAGCCGCGCACTTTCAGCATCCGAGACGTTGCAGTTTTGGGACGGCAGCAAATGGGTGGACGCCTCCGTCACCGGCATGAGCTGGAAAGCGCAGGACGACACCGCGCACAGCACCGACTGGGCATACAAACTACGCGTTATGGACAGCGCCGGTAACGTGACGCCAGAGCAAAGCCATCAGGTGATGCTCGACACCACGCCGTCCGACGTGCAGGTCAGCTTTATCCGCATGAGCAAAGACGATGACGTCGCGGATGACTGGGAAACCACTGACGGCAGCGCCGGACGTACCGTGCAGGGCACGCTGGATAAAGCGCTGGATACGGGCGACATCATCGAGTATTCGCTGGACGGCGGCAAAACCTGGCTGGCGCTTAGCGTGGATTTTGCCAACAACTGGAGCTTTACCGACAACGGGGCGCACACCGCCAGCTGGGAATACCAGATCCGCATCACTGACATCGCTGGCAACGTTAATACGCCAGTGAAGCAGGCGGTGACGCTGGCAGAAGTTAAACCGGCGATCACCGAAGTGTGGGACAACGTTGGCGGCAACGATTTAGTACCGGATCACGGTTATACCGATGATCTGACGCCAACCCTCAAAGGCACCGGGCAGCCTGGCTCAACACTCGATATTTATGCCTTTTACACAGGAGAACATGCCAGTAACAAAATTGGTGCCGTCGTGGTTAAAGCCGACGGCACATGGGAATGGACGCCATCCGCACCGATGCGTCCGGGTGAGGTGACCTTTGATGTTTTGACGAAAACGTTTCTGATATCCGATCCGATCACAATCAATTTAACCGCCGGCCCGACTATCGATAAAGCCTTTGACGACGTCGGACAGGTTACCGACTGGCTGGCAAACGGCGACGCCACCGACGACAGCACCCCGCGCCTGTTCGGCAGCGCGCTGCCCGGCAGCCTGGTTTACCTCTACGACGACGGCAAACTGATTGCCAGCGTTACCGCCAGCGCCAGCGGCGACTGGGAGTGGGAACACGCCACCGGCATGAGCGTCGGCAGACACAGCATAACGGTAAAAATGGAGCAAGGCGCGTTCATCAGCGACTTCTCAACTCCGTGGGTGTTTGAATACGTCAATATGCAGCCGGTCAGTTTTACCCTCACCAGCATGCAAAAGGACACCGGCAGCAGCCAGACCGACTTCATCACCAAAGATGGCTCCGCCAACCGCGAAGTCACCGGTACGCTCAGCCGCACGCTCGCCGCGTCCGAGACCCTGCAACTGTGGGACGGCAGCAAGTGGGTTAACGCCACCGTCAGCGGTATGAGCTGGAAAGCGCAGGACGGCACCGCGCACAGCGCCGACTGGGAGTACAAGCTGCGCGTGGTGAACAGCCTCGGCGACAGCTCGCCGGAGCAGAATTTCCAGGTGATCCTCGATACCACGCCGTCTGACGTGCGGGTCAGCTTTATCCGCATGAGCAAAGACGATGGCGTGGCTGATGACTGGCAAACCACCGACGGCAGCGCCGGACGTACCGTGCAGGGCACGCTGAGCAAAGCACTGGATACGGGCGATATCATCGAGTATTCGCTGAACGGCGGCAAAACCTGGCTGGCGCTCAACGTGGATGCGTCTAACAACTGGAGCTTCACTGACGGCACAGCGCACACCGCCAGCTGGGAATATCAGATACGCATCACCGACATCGCCGGCAACGTCACTACGCCGGTGAAACAGACGGTGACGCTGGCTGATATTAAAGCAGCGATCACCGAAGTGTGGGACAACGTCGGCGGCAACGATCGGGTGCCAGCCAACGGCTATTCCGACGACCTGACGCCAACGCTCAAAGGCACCGGACAACCTGGCGCCACCCTCATGCTGAGCTACACTGACGAATTTGGTCGCGCCGTTGTGGGCCAGCCCGTTATCGTAAAAGCGGATGGCACCTGGGAATGGACGCCGGGCATTCCGCTGGAACCGGGTCAGTTCACCTTTGAATTGCTCAACAGTGCTTACGAGCTGCAGGATGAGATCACCATTAATCTGGTCGCCGGCCCGACTATCGATAAAGCCTTTGACGACGCCGGGCAGATCAGCGACTGGCTGGCAAACGGCGACGCCACCGATGACAGTACCCCGCGCCTGTACGGCAGCGCGCTGCCCGGCAGCCTGGTTTACCTCTACGACGACGGCAAACTGATTGCCAGCGTTACCGCCAGCGCCAGCGGAGAATGGGAGTGGGAACATGCCACCGGCATGAGCGTTGGCAGACACAGCATCACGGTAAAAATGGAGCAAGGCGCTTTTATCAGCGACTTCTCAACTCCGTGGGTGTTTGAATACGTCAATATGCAGCCGGTCAGTTTTAACCTCACCAGCATGCAAAAGGACACCGGCAGCAGCCAGACCGACCTCATCACCAAAGATGGCTCAGCTAACCGCGAAGTCACCGGTACGCTCAGCCGCGCGCTCGCCGCGTCCGAAACCCTGCAACTGTGGGACGGCAGCAAGTGGGTTAATGCCACCGTCAGCGGTATGAGCTGGAAAGCGCAGGACGGCACCGCGCACAGCGCCGACTGGGAGTACAAGCTGCGCGTGGTGAACAGCCTCGGCGACAGCTCGCCGGAGCAAAATTTCCAGGTGATCCTCGACACCACGCCGTCCGACGTGCAGGTCAGCTTTATCCGCATGAGCAAGGACGACGGCGTGGCGGATGACTGGCAAACCACCGACGGCAGCGCCGGACGCACCGTGCAGGGCACGCTGAGCAATGCGCTGGATACGGGCGATATCATCGAGTATTCGCTGGACGGCGGCAAAACCTGGCTGGCACTCAGCGTGGATGCGTCTAACCACTGGAGCTTTATCGACAACGTGACGCACACTGACGACTGGGAGTACCAGATACGCATCACCGACATCGCTGGCAACGTCACTACGCCGGTGAAGCAGACGGTGACGCTGGCCGATATTGCGCCCGTCATCACTGAAATCTGGGATGACGTCGGTGACATTCGCTTAGTACCAAACAAAGGTTACAGCGATGACCTTACGCCGCGTCTGGTCGGAACCGGCCAGCCAAATTCACAGCTTGAAGTCTGGGCAAAGTATGGCAGTAACAATATTATCAAAGTGGGCACCGTCGATGTCCAAGCCGATGGCAGCTGGACCTGGACCCAACCCACACAAATAACCAGCGGAAGTGTACGCTATGCGGTCATCTCATCGTCAGGTGTTGACTCTAACGTGTATGACCTCACGCTGGTTAAGCCTCCGACCATTGATAAAGCCTTCGATAACGCTGGAGCGATAACAGAGTGGCTGGCCAATGGGGCAAAAACCGACGACAGCGCGCCGCGCCTGTACGGCAGCGCGCTGCCCGGCAGCCTGGTTTACCTTTACGATAACGGCAAACTCATCGCCAGCGTTACCGCCAATGCCAGCGGTGCATGGGAGTGGGAACATGCCAGTGGCCATGCAGAGGGCAAGCACAGCATTACGGTGAAGATGGAGCAAGGAGACTTTAAAAGCGACTTCTCCCAGCCGTGGGAATTCGAATACGTCAGCTTACAGCCAATCAGCTTCACACTGACACGGATGGAAAAAGATACTGGCTTTAGCCAGACTGACTTCATCACCAATGATGGAACAGCCAATCGTGAAGTCATCGGTGCCATCAGCCGCGCGCTGGTCGCTGGTGAAACGTTGCAGTTTTGGAATGGCAGCGCATGGATAAATGCCACCGTCACCGGACAGAACTGGAAGGCGCAAGACGCCACCGCCCACAGCAACAACTGGGTGTATAAGCTACGCGTTGTCGACGGCAACGGCAGTGTGTCGCCAGAGAAAGAATTTACGGTCGTTCTGGACAACACGCCGTCTGACAATACGTTAAAATTCGAATTGATGGAAAAGGATGATGGCGCCCATGCACGCGACTGGATTACCAGCGATGGTAGTAAAAATCGCTTAGTTGAAGGGTCCCTCGCCAGGCGGCTGGAAACAGGTGAAACAATACAATATTCGTTGGATAAAGGAAAAACCTGGCAAACAGCTATATCAGTTGAGCAAAGTTGGAAGTTCACCGATAACAAAGCGCATACCAGCGATTGGGAATATCAGGTTCGAATTATTGATATTGCCGGAAATGCATCTCCAGCATTTAAGCAGACTGTCACGTTAGTAAAACCTTTCACTTATGAGGTTTGGGACTATTTTGGTGGCAGTGACGTAGTTCCCAAGGAAGGCTTTAGTGATGATCGTCAACCTACGCTAAAAGGCACCGGCACGCCCAATCAACAAATTGATTTGGCTTTTGTGAGTAAAAATGGAACCAAGACCTTAGCCTCGAAGACCGTCACCATTTCAAGCGATGGTACATGGGAATGGAAGCCGGATGTTGTCCTGCCATTGGGAGAGGTGAACGTTAGTATATTTGCTTCAACCGGGATTTATTTTCCTATCACCATCGTTGCGCCTCCGACGATTGAAAGTGCATTTGATGACGTTAAAAACATTCCACTGCCTTCTGGCGCAACTAGTGCCGACTATAGCCCAGAATTTGCGGGTAAAGCGCACCCTAAAAGCACTGTGTATATCTATGACGGTGCGAAACTGATTGATAGCGTGAAAGCAGATGCCAGCGGAGCGTGGGAGTGGGAATACGGTGGCGGGCTGAGTGTAGGTTTACACAAAATCAACGTAAAAATGGGGATGGAAGGTTTCCTCAGCTCCTCTTCCGACAATTGGGAATTCATCTATGCTGATCCCCTTGTCATCAAATTTAGCAAAATGGATAAAGACACCGGCGTCAGCCAAACTGATTTTATTACTAACGATGGCACAGCGGGCAGGGATGTCACCGGGACGTTGAGTAAGCCGCTTGAAGTGGGTGAGAAGCTCAGTTTATGGAACGGCAGCAATTGGACGGACGCTACAATCAATGGCCTGACATGGACAGTAAGAGATAACAGCGCTCATTCAAGCAACTGGACTTACAAAATTCAGGTGCTTGATAGTAAATATAAGCTGATTACTGAACTGAGCAAAAACGTAGTTTTAGATAAAGTCGCAGCAGCGCCAGTGATTGATAGGGTATATCGCGATTTTGGTATTGGTGGCGGATACATGCTTTCTGGAGGAAAAACGAAAGATAAAACGCCAATATTTGAAGGCAAAATTGAGAAAGGCGCCGTTATTACCATTGAGTACGGACTCAGTAATGGCTCCTGGTTAGGTTCGGCTACGGTGTCAAATATTTCTCAGGACAACACATGGACATGGCAACCCTCGACGCCATTTTATGATGCAACATGGCATGTTCACATTAGATATACCGATAAAGCCGGCAACGTCAGCGCCTGGTCACCCAACTTCGTCATTACTATTGATAGTAAATCGTCGACCTTTGCCATTGAAAATATTGTTGCTGAGGCTGAATGGGATGGTACGGCGATCAGCGGTGTAACACTGGACGAGCAAGCACCCATTACGCTTGCTACGCTGAACGTCACCGGCAGCCATCAGTCACTGGATTTGACCCAACTACATCAAGGCTTAGCCAGCATTAACACTATCGATTTAACTGGGCAAGGTGATAACCAACTGACTATTAGTGCCGCAGATGTATTGGCACTCGGGCAGCAAACTTTGTTCATTGATGATGATAAAAAACAAATTCAGGTGAAGGGGAATGCAGGAGACAGTGCCATTCTTGCCCGTCAGTTGGAAAATTTTGATGCCGATGAATGGGTGATTGCTGATGGAACCATTACCTCTTCAGGAATCGAATATCACGTTTGGCAAAATCAGCATTCGGACGTAGAGATTCTGATCCAGGCAGGATTAAAGACCGAATTGATGTAAGCGCATTTTTATGTAAGCCCTTCATCAGAAGGGCTTTTTTATTAACTCAACCCGCCTGACGAATCCGCGCAATTAACGCATCCACATCGGAAATATGATCGGCAGCCAAAATCAGTGTGCGTCCCAAAGTAATGCAGTGACGAATGCATTCGGTGCGCATCACCTCATCTTCGATATTCTTGAAATCGGCTACATGCGACATACCAACGGTACGGCGAATTAATTCGGTGCCGCAGTAGCCAATGGTGTCACGCCACACTTTCTGCAGGAAGGTGGCGGCATAACCGGGATACGCCAACGCCACGTCAGTGGTTTTCTCTTGTGCCAGTTCAAGGAAGCGGCTGGAGAATTGATTGACCACATCATGCACATCGCTCAATCGACGCTCGCGCCCTTCTGCGGCTTCACGCGGCGCTAACAGACCCGGCAAGCAGCAGTAGTTGATCAGCAAATTGCCAATCGCGCTGCCAACATCAAAGCCAATCGGGCCAAAGTAACCAAACTCGGCATCAATCACTTTCAGGCTGTTATCGGCGACGAAAATCGAGCCGCTATGTACATCGCCGTGCAGCAAGGCTTCGGCATCAGCAAAGAAGCGATGTTTAAGTCCCGCTACGGCAATTTTCAGCGCATCGTCAGTGCGCAAGCTAACCACCAGCGATTCCAGCGCGGCGGGATATTTATTGCGTTCGTGATCAATAAACGGATCGTTGAAGAACAAATCTTCGGTGATTTCACACATTTCCGGGTTAATGAAACGCGCGACTTCGGCTTTTTTCTTGTGCGGATGCAGGTAGAAATCAGAGGTATGGAACAGCGTCTGTGCCAGATACTCGCCCACCTGACGCCCGGCTTGCGGATAGTACGCGCCCTTGACCAACTCGCCGCGCCAGATTTGATGACTGGAGAGATCTTCCATCACCATCACCGCCAGTTCCGCGTCGTAATGTGTGACGTTAACCGTGTGCTGCGGGCAATGTTGATAATGCGCAATCAAGGTTTGTGCTTCGAGGCGCGCACGATCTAGCGTCAACGGCCAGGATTCGCCAACGCAACGCACGTAAGGCAAGGCTTGTTTCACTACAACGCGGCTGCGGTCTTGATTATCGAAAATCTTGAATACCAGGTTAAGGTTGCCATCGCCAATCTCTTCGGCACGCACCAGCGCAGACGGATCGTCCACACCGCCAAATTGTTTAGCATATTCCACAGCATCGGCAGCGGTGAACGTACGGTATTGCGACATTGCCTGTTCCTCGAAATTCGATAGTAATAAGCCGTTTGGACGTCTATACATCCGTCAAGCATGTTGGCACAATAGCCAGCATTAACGCAACAGGGATTTCACACCATGCAAACACTTCGAACCACCAGCCTTGAGGTCCGCGATAATCAGCTGTGGATCCTTGATCAACAGGCGCTGCCACAACAACAAAACTGGCTGCCTGCGCACAATGTGGCGCAGTTGGTCGATCATATTCATGCATTGCGCGTGCGCGGCGCGCCGCTGATTGGTCTTTCCGCCAGTTTGCTGTTAGCGCTGCTCGGCGAGCAAGGCATGCCACATGCTGAACTGGCGGAGTCGCTGGAAGTGCTGCGTGCGGCGCGCCCAACGGCGGTGAACCTGATGAACAATCTCGATCGCATGAAAGTGGCGTTGGCAGAAAGCGATTTTGTTGCGGCGTTGAGTGCCGAAGCGTTGCGTCTGGTGGCCGAAGATAAGCAGTTATGTGACAACATTGCGCGCGCCGGTTGCGCGTTAGTCAAACCGGGCAGCCAGTTGCTAACGCACTGCAATACCGGCGGTTTAGCGACGGCTGGCGTTGGCACCGCATTGGGTGTGATCGCTCTGGCGCATCAGCAAGGTTTGGTGAAAAACGTTTGGGTGGATGAAACCCGCCCGCTGCTGCAAGGCGGACGTTTAACCGCATGGGAACTTGGCGAGCTGAGTATCCCTTATCAGCTGATCACTGATTCGATGGCCGCCAGTTTAATGGCGCGCGGCGTGGTCGATGCGATTTGGGTCGGAGCGGATCGTATTGCCGCCAATGGTGATGTGGCGAACAAGATTGGTACCTATAGTTTGGCGGTGTTGGCGCATTATCACGGCATTCCGTTCTACGTTGCTGCGCCGCATACCACGCTGGATCGTTTGTGTCCGAATGGCGATGCCATTCCGATTGAGCAACGCGCAGCCAGCGAAGTGACGGGCGTGGCGGGCAGTTTTGGTAGCGTACAGTGGGCGCCGGAAAATGCTGCGGTTTACAACCCGGCGTTTGATGTCACGCCTGCGGCGCTGATTAGCGGTTGGGTATTGGATACCGGCGTGGTGACGCCTGAACAGGTTAAAGAAGGGATTTTTCAGCCTTAGGGTTGGAAGCGCGCTTTCCCTCACCCTACCCCTCTCCCACAAGTGGGAGAGGGAACCGATCGAGCAAATCGGCACGTTCGGTTTCTTCCCTCGCCGCTTACTGTTGAGGGAAAACTCACGCCAAACGCGGATAGGCATCGGCAATCTTATCGCCGGTGAAGTTCGCCACCCAGCCTTCCTGATTGTCGAAAATACGAATGGCGGTAAAGTGCGGTTCAGAACCCATATCAAACCAATGCGCCGTTCCGGCTGGCACAGAAATCAGATCGTTCTTCTCACACAAAATCTGATACACCTCGCCATCCAGATGCAGGCAGAACAACCCTGAACCTTCGACGAAGAAACGCACTTCATCTTCGCTATGGGTATGTTCGTTAAGGAACTTGGTGCGCAGCACGTCTTTTTGTGGATTGTCGGCGCGCATGCTCAACACATCCCAACTCTGATAGCCCTTCTCTTCCACCAAACGATCAATCGCATGCTGATAAGCCTGGATTACCGTTTCAGAATCAGGATTGCTGCCCAGATCGCGGTCGGCCTGCCAACGCTCAAAACGCACGTTTTTGGCGTTGAGGCGATCGCGAATCGCCTCTGCATCGGTGCTGTGCCACACCGGTTGATCGGCTTCGGTATCGGTAAAAATGGTCAATGCACTCATGTTAAATCGACTCCACTTTAATCTGGGAAAAATCGTTTACCTGGTGATGACGACTGACGTTATCCGCCTCGCCACGAATTAACTGCACGGTGCGCCAGCCCGCTTCGGCTGCGGCATCCAGTTCCTGATGAATATCCGACAAGAACAAAATGCTGTTGGCTGCCAGACCGATTTGCTCAGCGATGTTGCGATACGACTGCGTTTCACGCTTCGCGCCGACGCCGGTATCAAAATAGCCGCTAAACAGCGAGGTTAAATCACCTTCATCGCTGTAGCCAAATAACAGTTTTTGCGCGGCGACCGATCCAGAGGAATATACATACAGGCCAATTCCCTTTTGCTGCCAACGCTCAAGAGCAGGCAGTACATCAGGATAGAGATGCCCGGTAAATTGGCCTTCGACATAACCGGCGCGCCAAATCATGCCTTGCAACGCTTTGAGGCCCGGCGACTTGCGATCCGCATCGATATAGCCAATCAGCGTATTAATCAGTTCATCAACCGTAGCCTGCGGCGCCTCAGACTCGGCACGCACCGCGTCAAGTGCAGCAACGACCTTGTCGTCGTTCTGGTTTTCACGCACAAAATCAGCCAGATGCTGGCGCGCATAAGGAAATAACACGTTGTGCACGAACTGGATATCGCTGGTGGTTCCTTCAATATCCGTGACGATGGCGCGAATCATTTGGCCTCCAGCAGGCGTCGTTGCAGTTCACATTCAAACAGAAATTCCAGCCCTTCCAGATGGCGGCGTGCTTCATTGACATCTTTGCCCCAGCACGTCAGGCCGTGGCCGCGCAGCAGAAAACCGTATTGCAGCGGCGTTTGCGCGGCAAAAGCTTCAATGCGCTGCGCCAGCGCATCAATGTCTTGATCGTTATCGAACAGTGGAATGGCAATTGTGTTGAGATGCGAATCCTGACCAGCAAGGGTTTTCTGCATTTCGTAGCCGCTCAGCAGCAACGCAGCGCCCTTCTCAACGCGTGACAACACCGTTGAGTTGACGGTATGGGTGTGCAACACCGCACCCGCCTGCGGGAATAGACGATAAATCAGCGTGTGCAGCCCGGTTTCCGCCGATGGCTTACGCCCGGATGGCACCGCGTTGGTGGCAATCTCCACCTGGATGAAGTCATCACGCGTTAAGCTGCCTTTATCCTTGCCAGACGCGCTAAGCAGACAATATTCCGCGTCCTGACGTACCGACATGTTGCCGCCGGTCGCCGGTGCCCAACCTTTGCCACCAATCCAGTGGCAGGCGGCCACTAAATGTTCCAGTGGGAGAAAATCCGTCATAGCGATGTGTGGCTCCGCAGGTGAGTTTAGACGTCTAAGCGTCTCGATTGCCAAATATTAACATCCTGTTTATAGTGGCAGCAACACAGGGTTACTCCGCATCGACATTCGCGCTTAAGGCCACAAAACAATGACGCAGCACAACCTGATCCCCGAGAGCAAATTACCGGCGCTCGGCACCACCATTTTTACCCAAATGAGCGCGCTGGCGCAGCAGCACAACGCCATTAACCTCTCGCAAGGCTTCCCCGATTTCGACGGTCCACGCTATTTGCAGGATCGTCTGGCGTATCACGTTAGCCAGGGCGCGAACCAATATGCACCGATGATTGGCGCACTGCCACTGCGCGAAGCCATTGTGGCCAAAACCGCTGAGCTTTACGGCCACTCGCCGGACGTAAACAGTGACATTACCGTCACCGCCGGTGCCACCGAAGCGTTATACGCTGCGATCACCGCGCTGGTGCGTCCGGGCGATGAAGTGATCTGCTTTGATCCGAGTTACGACAGTTACGCGCCGGCGGTGCAACTGGCAGGCGGCGTGCTAAAACGTATCGCGCTGCAACCGCCTGGTTTTCGCGTGGATTGGTCTGCATTTCGCAGCCTGCTGAGCGCCAAAACACGCTTGGTGATTCTGAACACGCCGCACAACCCTTCCGCCACCGTATGGCGCAAAAGCGATTATGCCGAGTTGTGGCAGGCGATTGCCGAGCAGGAAATCTATGTGCTGAGCGATGAAGTTTACGAGCACATCTGCTTCGCCGAAGAAGGCCACGCCAGCGTGTTAGCGCATGCCGAACTGCGCCAACGCGCGATTGCGGTGTCATCGTTTGGCAAAACTTTCCACATGACCGGCTGGAAAGTCGGTTATTGCATCGCACCGGCGGCAATCAGCGCGGAAATCCGCAAAGTGCATCAGTATCTGACCTTTTCGGTCAACACGCCGGCGCAATTGGCGATTGCCGACATGCTGCGTCAGGAACCTGAACATTATCGTGAACTCCCGGAATTCTACCGTGCGCGCCGCGACCGCCTAATTCAGGCGTTGGCTAACAGCCGCTTCAAAGTGTTGCCGTGTGAAGGCACTTACTTTTTACTGGCGGATTACAGCGCCATTTCCGATCTCGATGACGTGAGTTTCTGCCAGTGGTTAACTAAAGAAGTCGGCGTGGCGGCGATTCCGCTGTCGGTATTCTGCGCCGATCCGTTCCCACACAAGTTGATTCGCCTGTGCTTCGCCAAACAGGAAGCGACGCTGGACGCTGCTGCGGAGCGTTTATGTCAGCTTTAAAAATTACGCTGCTGCAAGAAACCCTCATTTGGATGGATGGCGCAGCTAACCTGCGTCATTTCGATGGCGTGCTGAAAGGCATTGAAGGCCGCGAATGCTTCCCGGCGTGACGCGATGCAGATAGTTTTACGTTGTAAAAAACGCAGGGAGATACTCCCTGCATTTCAATGCACTAACCCAGTAAATTCAGCGCCATCTTAGCAATGCCATTGCCTTGATTTAACATCGCCTGGCTGCTTTGCATCAGCATATTCATGCGAGTCATCTTGGTCACTTCCATTGCGAAGTCGGCATCAACGATAGTGCCAATATTGATATCGGTGTTGTCACGCATATTGCTCAAGTTAGCATCAGTATATTGCAAGCGATTGATGTTAGAACCAAAATCACTGCGTACTGCCTGAACTTTTTCTAAAGCTGCGCTGACGAAATCAATATTTTCATTGGCGGTGACCGAATCTTCCAACGCGCCAGGATTACCTGGCACGGTCACCAGGTTTAACATTGCATCAACTGATTCTTGCAGTTTGGTGTCCAGATTCACTTTCAGCACTTCATCGCTTGAACTACCAATCTGAAATTGAACCGTTGAAGTGAATTTACCTTTAACTTCTGGTGGGATAACACTTTGCAGCAGCGGCTCAGAACCGTACTGGGTGTTACGCATGATACTGTCCATTTCGCTGAACAAAGCATCATACTCCGATTGCATCGCACTGCGATCTTCAGCGCTAAAGCTGTCATCAGCCGCTTGTGTTGAAAGTTCTTTCATACGCTGTAGTACGTTGGTCACTTCTTCCAGCGCACCTTCACCCATTGACATCATCGCACTCGAACGCGCGATATTATGCTTGGCAACCGTCATGCCATTGGATTGCGATTTCAAACGTGTGGCAATTTGCAGACCTGCCGCGTCATCCGCTGCGCTGTTAATGCGCTTGCCGGTTCCCAAACGCTGCATTGCAACGCTGAGCGCATCCGTCGCTTTGCCAAGCGATCGGGATGACGTCATGCTTATTGCATTGGTAAACATCGTTATTTTCATAAAATTTTAATCCTACTGTTATGGCTCCATTATGGGCCTATTACGCACCTACTTAAGAGCGTCACAGCGGTCGGGTTATTTAATGTATAGCTCGCTAAGTCTCAGCTTTGAGTCAGGTCTTACCATTCTCAAACCTCTTTAAGAAATTAACCGGAGGTTAAATCTTAATATGTGAAATTAAATATTACTGGTTTGTGATTTTTTAGATAAAAAAAAGGCAGCGCTTTGGCTGCCTTTCACTTAATGAGCACTTAACGCCGTTACAGCTCGAAGCGATCCAGATTCATCACTTTGGTCCATGCAGCAACGAAGTCGGCAACGAACTTCTGTTTGGCATCGCTGCTGGCGTAAACTTCAGCCAGCGCACGCAGAATCGCATTCGATCCAAACACTAAGTCGGCACGCGTGGCGCTAAACTTAACTTCGCCGCTTAAACGATCGCGACCTTCAAACAACTCTTCGCTTTCATCGCTGGCTTTCCAAGCGGTGCGCATATCCAGCAGATTGACGAAGAAGTCGTTGCTTAACACGCCCACGCGATCGGTGAACACACCATGTTGCCCGCCGTCAAAGTTGGTGCCTAACACACGCAGGCCGCCAATCAACGCGGTGAGTTCAGGTGCGCTCAGCGTCAGTTGCTGTGCTTTATCCAGCAGCAACGTCTCGGTTGAAGAGCCTTTGGCAACGCGGCGATAGTTGCGGAAACCATCCGCCAGCGGTTGCAGCACCGCAAAGGACTCAACATCGGTTTGATCCTGACGCGCATCAACACGACCCGGCGTGAACGGCACCTGTGTGGTGACGCCCGCAGCCGCAGCCGCCAGCTCAATACCGACACTACCGGCCAGTACAATGACATCAGCCAGTGACGCTTTGCCCGATTCCTGCTGAATCTTCTGCAAGGTTGGCAGCACATCAGCGATGACGCTGGCGTTCACCGCCCAATCTTTCTGCGGCGCCAACGCCAGACGTGCGCCATTGGCGCCACCGCGTTTGTCGCCACCACGGAAGGTGGAAGCCGACGCCCAAGCGACTGAAACCAGTTGGCTAACGCTCAGACCGGAAGCGGCAATGCGCCCTTTCAGATCGCTGATATCAGCAGGCGTTGGCTGATGTGTGGCTTGCGGTAACGGATCCTGCCACAGCAGATCTTCCTTCGGTACTTCCGGGCCGATGTAACGCGCTTTTGGTCCCATATCGCGGTGCGTCAGTTTGAACCACGCACGGGCAAAGGCTTCGTTGAACGCCTGCGGATCGTTGAGGAAGCGGCGCGAGATCTTGCCAAACTCTTCATCGAAGCGCAGCGTCAGGTCGGTCACCAGCATGGTCGGTTTGCGTTTTTTCTCTGGATCGAAGGGATCCGGGATAATCGCTTCGGCATCAGCCGCTTCGAATTGAATCGCGCCCGCTGGGCTGCGCGTCTGTACCCATTCGTATTTGAATAGGTTCTCGAAGAAATAGTTGCTCCACTGCGTTGGCGTTTGCGTCCACACCACTTCCAGGCCGGAAGTAATGGAATCTTTACCCACGCCGCTGCCGTAGCTATTGCTCCAGCCAAGACCTTGCGCTTCAATCGGTGACTCTTCGGGATCGACGCCAACGTGGCTGGCTTCTGCCGCACCGTGGGTTTTACCCAAGGTGTGACCACCGGCGATCAGCGCGACGATCTCTTCGTCATTCATGCCCATATTGCCAAAGGTAGCGCGAATCGCTGGCGCCGCTGATTTCGGATCGCCGCTGGCTTCTGGGCCTTCTGGGTTGACGTAAATCAGGCCCATTTCGGTGGCACCGAGCGGTGCATTCGCCAAAGCTTCCGGATGGCGATGCGCCAACCATTCGGTTTCGTGGCCCCAATCGACATCCATGTCCGGTTCCCACACATCTTCACGACCGGCACCAAAGCCGAAGGTACGGAAACCGGCATTTTCCAGCGATACGTTGCCCGCCAGAATGTAGAGGTCGGCCCAGGAAATTTTCTGACCGTATTTTTGTTTCACCGGCCACAGCAAGCGGCGCGCTTTATCAAGGCTGACGTTATCTGGCCACGAGTTAAGCGGTGCAAAACGTTGCTGACCACGACCCGAACCGCCGCGGCCATCAATGGTGCGATAAGTCCCCGCGCTGTGCCACGCCATGCGAATGAACAGCCCAATATAGCTGCCCCAGTCGGCTGGCCACCAGGATTGCGAATCGGTGAGAATCGCGCGGATATCGGCTTTTAAGGCGGAGTAATCGAGTTTGCTGAATTCGTCGCGGTAATTGAAGGTGTCGCTGAGTGGGTTGGAACGATTGGAGTGCTGATTTAACAGATCGACGCGCAGCATATTCGGCCACCAATCTCGGTTGGATGTACCGTTGCCTGCGCCGCGTTTTAATACACTTTTTTCTTCAGTCGCCCCGTGATGAAAGGGGCATTTTCCTGCTGCATTGTCATTATTATCGTGTGTGCTCATTTTGTCGGCTCCATTGCGTTAGCTTCACATTGTGCAGTTACTATAACGACACATAATGATAGTTTATAAACGGATGAACCGACGGTTTTGATAGTTATTGTCTTTCAAAAACAGGAATGTGATAGGGTGCAAACAATTGAGTAAAGGTTGGTAGTGGTCACCATGAATGGCGACCCTACAGGAAAAGCGAAGATTAACTACCGCGATAGGTGGACCACGACCACGGGGAGATCAGGAATGGCAGATGATAATGGCTGCCGGATGCGCCAATCACGAAATCGATTTGCGCACTAACGTACAGCGCATCGCGCCCTTCAGCGGCAAAGTAATCACCAATCTCAGCCGTTAAGCGATAATGACCGGGCGCCAGCGGTTCCGGCGTGAGATCTTTGATGCGGCCATCGCTGTCGGTTTCCCCTTCAGCCAGCGGCAGCCAACCTTCCGGGCTGTTTTGTTCCAGCGAAATCGCAACGCCAATTGCCGGTTTGCCCAGTGCGGTATCAAGAATATGCGTGGTGATGGTGCTCATGTAATGCTCTCCTTCAACCGTAACAAGGTGATTTCGCTGAGTTGCTTCAGCGCTTCCTGTTGTTCGCTTTCAGCATCATTGTTCAGCCGGCGCTGTAATTCGGCCAGCATCTCTTCACCGCTACGCCCTTTGGCGCGAATCAGAAACACGCGGCCAAAGCGCTGTTCGTAGGTTTGATTGCCCGCCAGCATCGCCAGTTGCAGCGCGCCATCGGCCTGCTGCATCGCCGCCTGCTCACTGCGCGACAATGCCGCTTCTTTACCTGCACCAGCAACTTTGTCGCCAATGCGCGGATGCGCGCTGAGCGCCTGTTCCAGTTCATCAGCTTGCCACAAGGCCGCCAAACGCTCAGCTTCAGCATATAAAGTCGCTAATGTTGCATAAGGGCGTGCGGCCACCAGCGCCGTTTGCCAGCCGGGAATTGCCACACAATGCGCGATGGCGGCGTGCGCTGCTTCAGGGGAAATCTGGTTGAAGCTTACCAAATCCATATTTCGGTTCCTTTACCTGCGCGCTAGATCGCATACCGCTTGTAGATACGCCTGCACACCCAGCGCTACATCAGCGGCCTGCACCGATTCCGCCGGATGATGGCTAATGCCGCGATGATTACGCACGAACAGCATGCCAACCGGCCAGCGTTCGGCGATGGCAATCGCATCGTGACCCGCGCCGCTTGGCAATGACACGCTGCGCCCTTGCACTGTTTCCACCGCGTGGCTCAACGCTTGCTGCAAGCGGGCATCACATCCGGTAGCGGCAATGCGGTAATACTCGTTGGAGCTAAAAGTTAAGCCGCGACGCAGCGCAATCGCCTGCGCCTGCGTCAGCAACGTAGAGAGCAAACGCTCCAGCGGCTCATCCTGCGGACCGCGCACATCAAGCGACAACTGTACTTCGCCCGGAATCACGTTCACCGCACCCGGCAAGCAGCTCAAGGTGCCGACCGTCGCCACCAATTGCGGATCGTGCTCAGCGGTGGTGTGTTCGATAAACACCATCCACTCAGCCGCGGCGGCCAGCGCATCTTTGCGATGCGTCATCGGTACGGTGCCAGCGTGTCCTGCTTCACCGACAAAACTGCAATTCAGGCGGCGTGCGCCGTTGATCGCTGTTACCACGCCGAGCGCCAGGTCTTCCTGCTCCAGACACGGACCTTGTTCGATATGCAGTTCAAGGTAAGCGGCGATGTCATTAACCTCACGCGCCGCGTCGAGAATTTTTGCCGCATCGAAACCGACATCCTGCATCGCTTCCGCCACCGTGATGCCGTTGCCATCAGGATGCGTCACCCAACTTTCCGGCCAACTGCCGGTGATGCCACGGCTACCAAGCAGCGTAATGCCAAAGCGCGTGCCCTCTTCGTCGCCAAAGCCGACAATCTCAATCGCTAGCGGTAAACGTTGCTGATGATCGTGCAGCCACTGCACGGTTTCGATGGCGCTTAACACGCCGAGCATGCCGTCATAGCGGCCGGCATTACGCACCGTATCGAGATGTGAACCAAGCAGCAATGCCTGCGCGCCGGGTTCGGCGGCTTCGTAACGGCCACAAATGTTGCCAACCGCGTCTTGCCACGTGCTCATGCCCGCCGCCTGCATCCACTCACCAACGCGCGCATTAGCGCGCAGCTGTTCCGGCGATAGATATACCCGCGTTAGGCCGCCTTCGCTTTCACTGATCTCAGCCAGCGCATCACAGCGCGCCATGACGCGCGCGGCGGCGGATTGCGCCTCGCTGGCGGTCATCAGGCTTTTATTCATGCGCGGCTCCCATACAGATCCCATGCCGCCTGCATTGCTGCGCCTTGCGTGGTGCGGAAGCCAAGGTGATTGAGTACCGCTTCCAGCGCGCTTAACGTCATCATCACGCAGTCTTTGCGCGCGTTGTAACCCATGGTACCGATGCGCCACACTTTGCCGTGCAGCGGACCAAACGAGGTGCCGATTTCGATACCGAAATCTTCCAGCACCAGCTTGCGCACCTGATCGCCATTGACGCCCGGCGGGATCACCACGCCCAGCACGTTGTTCATCTTGTGGTTGAGATCGCCAAAGGTTTCGAGGCCCATGCCCTGAATGCCTTTCAGCAGCGCATCGCCGTGCAGCTTATGACGCGCGATGCCGTTATCCAATCCTTCCTGCATCATCAGGCGCGCACATTCACGCGCACCAAACAGCGCAGTGGTGGCTTCGGTGTGGTGATTGAGGCGTTCTGGCCCCCAATAATCCATGATCATGCCGAGATCAAAATAGTTGGAGTAGATCATCTCGTCGTCGCCGTCCTGATGATCGGCAGTGCGAATGCCCTCTTCCACGCATTTACGTTTGCGGATCACTGCTTCCATCTGCGGACTCAGGGTGATAGGCGAAGTGCCAGACGGACCGCCGAGGCATTTCTGCATGCCAGCCGATACCGCATCCAATCCCCACGCATCGGTTTCCAGCGCGTTACCGCCGAGTGACGCGGTGGCGTCGGTGTAGAACAGCACGCCATATTTCTGGCAAATTGCGCCGAGTTGTTCCAGCGGTTGCAGCATGGTGGTTGAGGTATCGCCCTGCACCGTCAGCAGCAGGCGCGGCTGCACTTTTTTGATCGCATCTTCGATTTGATCCGGCGTAAACACTTCGCCCCACGGCACTTCGATGGTGTGCACCTCGGCACGGCAACGACGGGCGATTTCACACAGCAGATGACCAAAGCGGCCAAATACTGGCACCAGCACTTTGTCGCCCGGACGGATCGTCGACAGCAAAATGGCTTCGATACCGGCGCGTGAAGTGCCATCGATCAGCATCGTCCAGCGGTTTTCAGTGCGGAATACGCCACGGTACAGCGCCATCACTTCATTCATGTAATGCGTCATCGCCGGATCGTATTGGCCAATCAACTGGCTCGACATGGCGCGCAGCACGCGCGGGTCGGCGTTGATCGGTCCCGGCCCCATCAACAGGCGCTGCGGCGGGTTTATTTGCGAAAACTGGCTGATATCCATGGTGTATTCCTTGTTGTTCGTTTACAGACGCACGGTCGAGATGAACTGCTTCAGTTCGGCGGTTTGCGGATTAGCGAACAGCGTTTTGCTGTCGCCCTGCTCCCACACGCGCCCCTGATGCATAAAGACCACGCGATCGCCCACGTCGCGGGCGAAGTTCATTTCATGGGTGACGAGAATCAACGTCATGCCTTCGGCGGCTAACTGCTCCAGCACTTTCAGCACCTCGCCCACCAGTTCAGGATCGAGCGCCGAGGTGATCTCATCACAGAGTAAAACTTTGGGCTGCATCGCCAGCGCACGCGCAATCGCCACGCGCTGCTGCTGCCCGCCGGACAGATTGGCCGGATAATAATTGATGCGCTCGCCAAGGCCGACTTTCTCCAGCATCTGTGTCGCCAGTTCGCGGCATTCCGCTTCGCTTTTCTTCAGCACGCGACGCGGTGCCAGCATCACGTTTTCCAGCGCGGTCATGTGCGGGAACAGGTTGAAGTTCTGGAACACCATGCCAACAGAGCGGCTGATTTCACGTGCTTGCGATTCGCGATCGGTAATGGTCATGCCGCCGAGTTTGATGCTGCCTTCCTGATAGCCTTCCAGCCCGTTCATGCAGCGCAGCAAGGTACTTTTGCCCGATCCGCTGCGGCCGATAATCGAGATCACTTCGCCGTGGTCGACATCGAGATCGACGCCTTTCAAAACGTGGTTGTCGCCGTAGTACTTCTGTACCTGATTAATGGTGATGAGCGGCATTGAATTTTTTCTCCAGGTACTGGCTGTAACGCGACAGCGGATAACACATCAGGAAGTAACCGAGCGCCACCAGGCCAAACACCTTGAACGGCTCATACGTCACGTTATTCAAAATGGTGCCGGCTTTGGTCAGCTCGACGAAACCGATAATCGAGGCCAGCGCGGTGCCTTTAATCACCTGCACGGCAAACCCAACCGTAGGCGCGATGGCGATACGAATCGCCTGCGGCGCGACCACGCGAAACAGCGTTTGACCAAAGGTCAGGCCGAGACAGCGCGACGCTTCCCACTGCCCTTTTGGCAGGGCGCGAATGCTGCCGTACCAGATATCCACCAGAAACGCGCTGGTGTAGAGCGTTAAGGCCAGCGAGGCGGCGGTCCATGGCGCGACATCGATGCCGAACAAGCCGACACCGAAGAAGGCGAGGAATAGCTGCATCAGCAGCGGCGTGCCCTGAAACAGCTCGGTGTAGGCGCGCACCAGGCGCATCGGCCATTTACGTTTCAGCAGGCGCATAAACAGCAGCGGCAAGGTCACCAGCGTGCCGCCAAAAAACGCCACCAGCGAAAGTAAAATTGTCCAGCGCGCTGCCAGCAGCAGGTTGCGCAGGATGTCCCAGTCGGTAAATTGCGTCATCATGCCGGCTGCGCTCCCAACCATTTACGTCCCAGCGCCAGCAGCAGTTGGCGCATGGCAATCGACAACGCCAGATAGATCAGCGTGGTCACGAAATAGACTTCAAAACTCAAAAAGGTGCGCGACTGAATCAGGTTGGCGGCGAAGGTCAACTCTTCGTACGACACCTGCGACACCACCGACGAGCCGAGCATCACAATGATGCATTGGCTGACCAGCGCCGGATAAATGCGCTGCAGCGACGGCGGCAGCACCACGCGGATAAAGGTTTGCGTGCGGGTCAATCCCAGCACGCGCCCCGCTTCCCACTGGCCGCGCGGCGTCACCTGAATCCCGGCGCGAATAATTTCGGTGCTGTACGCGCCAAGGTTAATCAACATCGCCAGCAGCGCGGCTTCGCCCGCCGTCAGTTTCAGACCCAGATTGGGCAAACCAAAGACGATGAAAAACAGCTGCACCACAAATGGCGTATTACGAATCAATTCGACGTACAGGCCCCAGATGCGGCTCGCCCAGCTCGGTTTGCCGCTGCGCAGCGCCGCGCCGAGAATACCGAGGCTGACACCGCCCACGGTGGCGAGCACGGTGATCTGAATCGTGACCCACAGTCCGGCCAGCAACTCTGGCCAGTGCGGCCAGAGATCGGCGAAGTTAAGTTGCGCCATACTTTATGCGCCGAGGTTCGCTGGCAGCGGCGCTTTCAGCCACTCTTCCGACAGCTTGTTCAGCGTGCCGTCTTTAATACCCTGCTCAATCAGCGCATTCACTTTCTCTTTCAGCGCCGGC
>NZ_JBCNNP010000028.1:0-48496 GCF_039594315.1 Pantoea sp. | reverse complement strand
AAACTTAAACGGCGCGTTTAACCTGTTCATCCAGCAGTTGTGGAAAGGTATCGGCAGAATCTGCAGAAAGTTTACGTCTTTTTACGGCACGTGATGGCGGCTGGCACAGGCTGCAAACAAAGCTGCCTACCGGCTGATGCGCGTGGTTGATAAAGCTCCCACCACAGCACTTGCAGTCAGACAATTCCAGCATGCCACTTTCAACGAATCGCACCAGGGTCCAGGCGCGCGTCAGCGCCAACAGCGGGCCCTCGTCCGATTGCGGACACTGCTCAAGATACAAACGGTAAGCCTTGATCACCGCTTCCACACCATTGCTCAAGCCGGTTTTCAGCAGGAACTGCCAGGCATTGCAGAACATCGAGGAGTGAATATTTTGTTCCCAGGTCATGAACCAATCGGTTGAGAATGGCAGCATGCCTTTCGGTGGCGGTGCACCGCGTAACTCTTTATATAACTTAATCAGGCGACCACGGCTGAGTTGCGTTTCGCTCTCCAGCATTTGCAGTCGTGCGCCCAAAGTAATCAGCTCCATTGCCAGCTGAATATCGCGCGCTTCCTGAACAATACTTTTTTCGGTCATTAAACGGCCCTCTTCTTCGCAGAGACGTCATCTTTCGACGCATTCCGCAGTAAGCGGCTGGATAATAAAATACCGGTGTGGATTTGCTGCAAATCATCCACGCGTGACTCTTGAGTCAGACGATTAATATGGTTGTGGTCGGTAAAACGGAACTGGCAAACCAATTGGTTGGTTTCCGCTAATTTTACCATCTCAGGTAGAGTTAATTGTGACAATGCATCTGCCATCGATTCATCGATGCCTAAACGAAACATTGCTGAAGCTTTTTCCTGGTTAATTAAACGCTGAGCAAGAAGCAAATATGACAGATTGATGTCATATATATGTTTTAGTAATTCTGATGTACCCATTTTTTTCCATCCTGATAGTCGCGACATATATACGGCCACAGAATTAAAGGTTCTATGGTTCGGGTTGCTGGTTGGTAAATCTAAAGATGGCAAAAAATAATCAGGCATACGCCAACGTGCACTGAACGTTTCCTATTTTCGGTGGAAATCGTTCCAGTAGAGTCAAAACTCCAGGCCATTCTTTGCTTGAGTTGTAACCATCTTCCGTGACGTCTGCTTACAGTTTTTTAAGACTAATCTGAAAACAAGGCAAATCTATATCGTCTGATTTCTACATACAACGTGAGTGGTGCGAAATTTTAGATAAAGTGTGATCTACGTCACACTTTTAAGGCAAATTTTTTCGCCAAAGCTTCAGCTTCGCTTTTCTGTTGTCTATTTTTTGCACAAAAATCGTTTATTTCATTAATATTTCATCGCGTAAGCGCCCATTTTAGGCTGTGTGGTGGATTGTCATTACTACGCGATCAGTTATCTGCTTTGTTGGCTTTAGTCTGCTATAAGCCACTTTCTTGAGGATCAATGGCAGCATAAAACTCTAAAACAGGCTAAATTTATCTGCTTCTAAATTAATCACTTACAGGGAATATTCCCCAGAGGCACTAACATCAAGCTGCTAGCGAAGCGTGAAGAGTGGGCGCAGCGCGCCTGGGAACTGTTAGGGCATTGTAGGGAGTGTTTAGGGTGCGGCAGGGGATGTAACAGAGCGTTACATTAGCAGAATGAATGAATTGGCGAAATTACGGTTTGCTACGCGATAACTATCGGCGTGCCAGTCGTAATCTTTAGGGTTGCGATGAAAAAAAGCTTTTTTGCGGGTTCGATAGCGCACTTTTTAACCCATTCGTGCGATTTTTCTTCTGGATGAGCGGGTTAGCGCGTTAAGAAATGAAATCGATTTCGTGCAGTTATTGTGGCGCGTGAAAACGCTGCGCAGTGAGTGAGTGAATTTGGTCAGCAGAATGGCGATCATGCGGGAGTTTGGCATTGGGTCACCATAAATGGCGACTCTACGAAGTGATGGGAATTTGGTCGCCAAACAATGGCGACCGTGAAGGGAATTAGGCTAATTTCGGAAAGGTGGCGACTTTATTTGCCGTGCCATGATCGTCGCTGCGTACCGGCAAGGTATTGAGGTCTTTAAGGAAGCTCTCGCGCCAGTGAGAAATATCCTGCTTGCGCAACACCGCCATCATATCGTTATAACGCGAGATACGTTCGGTGCGCGGCATGGTCAACGCGCGATCCAGCGCCGCTGCGACTTCATCGCGATCGTACGGATTGACGATCAACGCCGACGTCAATTCCTGCGCCGCACCGGCAAAGCGCGACAGCACCAGCACGCCGGGATTATCCGGGTCCTGCGCTGCCACATACTCTTTCGCCACCAAATTCATGCCATCGCGTAATGGCGTTATCAGGCCAACATTGGTCAGACGGAAGATCTTCATTAACAGGCGGCGGTCGAAATGCTGATTGAGATAATAGAGCGGCGTCCAACCCAGCGTGCCGTATTTGCCGTTAATGCGCCCCGCTTCCGTTTCCAGCTGATGACGAATGTCCTGATACGCCTGCACGTCGCCACGTGAAGTCGGCGCGATTTGCGAGTAGCGAATTTTGCCGCGGTGCTGCGGGAAATTCGCCAGCAAGGCTTCGTATGCCAGGAAACGTTCCGGCAAGCCTTTTGAGTAATCCAGACGTTCACAGGCGATGATGTTCTGCAAATCGCCCAGATCGCGCTTCATCGCCGCCATCTTCGGTGGCAACGGCCCTTCCGCCATCTCTTTAATGGTGTCCGGCTCAATGCCAATCGGATAGACCTCGGTCATAAATGTATTGCCAAAGGCGCGATGCTTCTTCTCACCTTTGTTCTGCAACTGCGTCAGTTGGCTCAGGCTATCAAGGAAGGCCACGCGATCGGATTCTGTCTGGAAACCCATGAGATCATAGTCGCACAGCATTTCCAGCAGCTCCTGATGAGGCGGCAATGCATTGAAGATCTCGGGCGTTGGGAACGGGATATGCAGAAAGAATCCGATGCGGTTATTGATACCCAATTTGCGCAACTCGGCGGCAAACGGCAGCAGATGATAATCGTGAATCCACAATACATCGTCAGGTTTGAGCAGCGGTTTCAGGCGCTGCGCCAGCAAGGTATTGACGCGGCAGTAACCGTCCCAAGCTTCGCGCTGGAACTGCACCAGGTCGAGGCGATAGTGGAAAGCTGGCCAAATAACGGTGTTCGAGAATTGCAGGTAATACTGATCGTAATCGTTTTGATTCAGTGGCAGCGATGCGTAGGTAATTCCGTCTTTTTCGACCTGCGTGAGTTCTTCATCCTCTTCTTCACCTGAGAACTCGCTGATCTCTCCGTTCCAGCCAAACCATAATCCTCCGGTGTCACGCAGTGCATCCAAAATGCCTACGGCAAGCCCACCTGCGCTCGCCTTGCTACCATCGGGAATCGCGATACGGTTAGATACGACGACTAAACGACTCATAACCTAAACTCCTTACCAACATTTTCATGTTCTAGTTGTAATAATAGTTGTTCGAGCCAGTGCCATACGTCTTCAACGTCGTTGAGGCGATAATGCGCATGGCTGGCCCCTTCACCGACTTTGACAGATATTCCCTGCATCGCGTTCACCGCGAGAAACCCTTTTTCGTCTGTCAGGTCGTCACCCACAAATACCGGAATGCGTCCGATAAATGGCGCTTCCTGCATAAACTCACGTACCGCGGCACCTTTATCGATACCTTGCGGTTTCAGTTCCACCACACATTTGCCGGGCTGCATCGCCAATTCGGGAAAGCGTGCCACCGCATCTTCTGCCAGTTGCATGATGGCGTTTTCATATTCCGGCGCGTTGCGATAGTGCAGCGCAAACGCCATGCCCTTCACTTCCAGCAGCGTGTTCGGCCATTGGTCTAAGGTCTGCTGCAATTCTGTTTGCAGGGTTTGTGCGATATCGCCCGGCAGGCTGTGACGATGCAAGCGCCCCGTGGCATCACGCCGTTCGGCACCGTGCACACCGGCGGCGGGCGCTTCAAGTGGCGCAACTAAAGCGTCGAGTTGCGCAATCGGCCGGCCGGATACCAGCGCCAATGCGCCGTGGCTAAGATTGGAGATTTGTTGCAGACGTTGACGCACCGAGGCGGGAATGGAAACTGATTCGGGCTGCGATTGAATCGCGGCCAGTGTGCCATCGACATCAAAAAAGAAGGCATAAAGTCCGCCGCTTAACGACGGTAACGTACTGTTCTGATTAACCGCGGGGGTCACGACTCTCCTCCTGTATCCTGGGCTTTAGCTCTCAGGATGCTCGGAGTCAGACTGCGTAATGCTGCGTACAGTGAGATTTTGCCAATAACATGCTGTTTTGCTGCGAAACTCTCCACAAGCCAACAAGATAATCGCTCACACAGCAACCTGACTGCGAACATCGTCAGTATTAAGTGTAGACGCAGATCACGATTTTGCCAGACGGGCTTGGTTTAGTGGGCGTTAAAGTTAGATTTTCGGGCGCTTCGAGTGGAAAAAAAATCTTGTGAGGCGTTTCACACGCTTCGCTTAATTTCACCACTCTACGGCATCGGGAGATTTCCCAGATTAAGTCGGCTTGCATCAATGTTGATGATTGGCATATGGTTCGTCTACCGCGCGGTTACAGCGCGGAATTAGGGCGCTTCAGAGCAAAAATCAGCGCTTTTAGATGACTTTCGGCAGGAATCCGGCAAATGGAAAACCGATCAACCTCACATTTTTATCATGTTGTGGCGGGTGAAAAACGATGATCCCGAATAGCTACAGCCAGCGCGTTCACTTCTATTACTGCATTCTGGTTGCGCTGAAAATCAATGCGAAAACCAAGAAGTCGGGCGGCGTGCGCGGCAAGAATAACTTTCTGCTTAAATGGCTGCGTAACGCGCAGAACAACACCATATTCCCACCGGATATCACCAGCGAGATCGAATGGCTGCGTGGCAAGATCATTAGCTCAGGACCAGATACCGATCTCGAGCCGATGCTGCAATATGTCTATGACACTGCGAAACGCGCCGAATCGATGCGCTTAGGTTTGTGATGTTAATGCCGGTTTGCCGGCTTTTTCCTGCGTAGTTCTACCTATTCCCTTGCGTAATCAACCTAATATTTTCCCAATTTAGCTTTTCATATGATTCGTCACCAGGAACGCTCGCGCTCCGTTTATCCCACTGACGAAGAGAATGGATTCATATGAAAATTAAAGCATTATGCAGCACCTTAGCCTTAATGATGACCGCCGGTTCCGCGGTGGCTGACGAAGGCTATTACGGCTCGGCCAAATATCTGCAAAACCAGCAAAACGCCAAAGAGATGAACACCAGCTCACGCCCTGGCGTCGGCCAGTTTGTTGCCGGTAATGAGAAAGCCCACCAAGCCACCGCCGCACTGGCGCTAGGCTATCAATGGGGCAACGGCTGGCGCACCGAGGGTGAATACACCTTTGCGCAAGGCGCAGAATTCACCAGCGGCTCCTCCACTTTTGCTACCAGCTACAACCACCTGCAAACCGATGTGCAGCGCCTGATGTTTAACGTCTATCGTGATTATGATTTGGGCTACAACCTTTCGCTGTACGGCACCGCCGGTTTGGGTGTGAGCCAGATTAAAGCGGGCGGCTGGCAAGGTGTGGTATCGCGTGAGTACGCATCCAGCACGCAAAATAACCTGACTTATAGCCTCGGCGCGGGCATCAGCTATACGCCAATTGAGCGCGTTTCAATCGACCTTGGTTACCGCTACGTGGATATGGGTAAAATTGAGAGCGGTTACAATAACTTCGTTAACGCACGCGGTTTGAAAGATGAGCAGATGAAAGCGCATCTGGTTGAAAATCAATTCACGCTGGGCGCACGCTACTTGTTCTGATGCACGGTATTTAAAGCAATAACACCCGCATCCCAGATCGCCCGCATCGTAGTGGCGCGATTTATCGCACTGTGTTGATCTTTTAAAATCAACTGAACGCGATAAATCGCGCCGCTACGAAATGTGCAAGTATTAACCCACGCAAATCCCAACTCCAGCCAATTGGAAACAGCGCTTTTATTGAGGCAACGCAATATCTGCATGTTAGTTACGCCGTAAATCTAGATGCGGTTAAAAACATCCTATCTTGATGAATTTAATCGAAAAAACTTAAATCTGGCATCTACGTGAAGGTAATTAACATGATTAACAGAATGATCCTCAATGAAACCGCCTACTTTGGCGCTGGCGCGATTAATTCGATCGTCGATGAGATCCACAAACGCGGTTATTCCAAAGCCTTAGTGGTCACCGACAAAGATTTAATCAAATTTTCGGTAGCGACGCGCATCACCGATCTGTTGGCGCAGCATGACCTGAGTTTTGAGATTTATGATGCGGTGATCCCTAATCCCACGGTGGATGTGGTGCATGCCGGCGTTGAGGCTTTTCGCCGTTCGGGCGCAGATTATCTGATTGCCGTCGGTGGCGGCTCGCCGCAGGACACCTGCAAAGCCATCGGCATGATGATCGCTAACCCGGAATTTAGCGATGTGCGCATGCTGGAAGGCGGTGCCGCCACACGCAATCCCTCTGTGCCGATCATCGCCGTGCCAACCACTTCTGGCACCGCCGCCGAAGTCACCATCAATTACGTCATCACCGACGAAGAGAAGAAGCGCAAATTCGTTTGCTACGATCCGCATGACATTCCAGCGATTGCCATCATCGATCCCGAGATGATGGCCAGCATGCCAGCCAGCCTCAAAGCCGCGACCGGCGTTGATGCCCTCACCCACGCGATTGAAGGATTTATCACGCGCGGCGCATGGGAAATGACTGACATGTTCCATCTCAAGGCGATTGAAATCATCGGCCGTTCGCTGCGTGACTCGGTCAAAGGCGTACCTGCGGGCGTAGCGGACATGGCGTTGGGCCAATACATTGCTGGCATGGGCTTCTCCAATGTTGGTCTGGGTTTGGTGCACGGCATGGCGCATCCGCTGGGTGCTTTTTATGGCACCGCGCACGGTATCGCCAATGCGGTGCTGCTGCCGCACATCATGGCATTCAATGCTGAATTTACCGGCGAGAAATACCGGGATATCGCGCATGCATTAGGCGTGAAAGGCGCTTATAGCTGTTCATTAGGCGAAGCATGCACGCTGGCAATCAATGCGGTGGTGGCGTTAAACCGCGATATCGGCATCCCGCTGCGCTTGCGTGATATTGGTATGCAAGAGGATGATGCGCCGGCATTGGCGGCGGCGGCATTTGCCGATGTTTGTACTGGCGGCAACCCGCGTGATTGCAACGTAGAGATGATCACCGCGTTATATCGCGAACTGTTCTGATTACCTGCCAGAAAGCAGCCAGTGATGAATTTGGCTGCTTTTTTCTGCGACAGATTAATCTGGAAACTCCACGATATTACTGATTATCCGTCAGCTTAAACCGGCTAATTCTCTGGCTGTGCCATACTGCCTGCACGTTAATTATGCAGGATCGTACGCTTATGTTTCGATTTATAACCTCTCTGTTTGGCAGCCCCGAAGCATTAATGCAGGTGATGACGCGCCAGGATATTAAAGAATCTATTCAGGAGGGTGACCGGATTATTATCGATGAAGACGGTAACGCTTCGGTTAATCCGTTAAGTCCCGAAGTACAGCGCGATTTTGCCGCACACATCCATACGCTGAAGGATATCTAATGGGCACCGCAATATTCATGGTCATGATGGTATGCGGCTATTGGTATACCAGTCGCGACATGTCGAGCCGCTTAAAAATCAAACGTTCATTTGGCTGGGATGTATATTTTCTCATCGCTTTATACGGTTGCATTTTCGTGTTGCAAGGTGTGCTGGCAACCGGGATTATTTGGCTATTGTTGCTGTTTGCCTCAGGAGTAAATAACGCCTTTGCGCTCTATTCTTCCGAGAATGTGCATTGGAACGTCGATTTCATGACCTGGAGCTTCCTCGGTATTCAAGCGCCAGTGGTGTTGATGCTGGCTTTTGCCATTTTGTTTTGTATGTATCGATCCAATTGGGCTGGCAGCGCGCGGCTTACCGCAGGCAGCCGCAAAGAACTCTATCAATATCTTTCACGTTCCAATGGCATTGAGCAATTGCTACTGCAATGCATGGAAGAAGGCCAATTAGCGTGGGTAACACTGAAATCCCGACGCATTTATATCGGCATGATTCATGCGGCCACCTTTGAGCATGCCAGCACCGCCAATATCGTGCTGATTCCGATGCTCAGCGGCTATCGCGATGCGCGCACCTTAAATCTGGCAATCGAGCATAATTACAGCCAGTGGTATCACAACCACAATATTAATTTTTCTTCATCGCCTAAGAGCGCGTTGGAATTTCGAAAAGTGATTATGGTGCATCAGATTGAGAGTTTATCGCTGTTCGATCCTGCCAGCGCCAGCGCATTAGCCATTGGTAATCAAAGCGGCGGAAGAAGAAGATGGCATCGAAAATCATTAACGCTGAAATGAAGGTTAATTAACGCTGCGCTTATTCAGCCGTTATTTAAGCGAAGCGCGAGAAAAAACTATCGCCACCTTATTCACTGTGTCAGACTGTATATATATACAAGTCCCGGAGGTGGCGTGAGAGATGATAACGGTTTAACGTCGGACCTTTATGCAATAATAGGCCAGGCTGTTGCGGAATTTATCAGGGAAGAACGCAGTTTTAAAGCGCATGATATTTCATTATCGCTGCACGCTATAAAATCAAAAAGTAAGGATGAGGAGTTGCGGCACCTATGCGATGCCGCAATGCGTTTGCTGGCTGATTTGATGCATTAATTATCGTGTGAAATATCGCACTTTCACGCATCGTCTGGCGTATAACCCACTACGATTTCGAGGGTACGGCGCAAGATATCCGCTTCGCCTTCATTACTCGTGGATTCCAGCGCCATGATCAGCCAGAGAATAATCGATTTATTACTTACGCGCCCTTCTGTCGCCAATACTTCACGAATGACTTTCGATAATATCGCCGCTTCGTTTCTTAACGTATTGTCTGCCGTGCGAAAATGCTCTGCCAACTCGGTGTCAGGCAGCGCAGAATAAAGATCATGGTTTTCCAGCATGATTCCAGTCCCGAAATAATAGCGATACGCTCAATTGTTTTTAACGCCAGCCTAACGATCAATGCTTGCGGTTGCTGCCTGAATTATCTTGATTGCCAAACAGTTGCAGGACGTTATCGGCGGAAGGCTGTTCTTCACGGCGCTTCTTCCCGGCCAGAATACTGTCTCGCACATCATTGATGGCAGCGATAACGGCTGCACGCTGCTCATTATCGCTGCTTTGCTCTTTCATCAGCATCAGCTGGTCAATCAACGCTTGGGTATTCACTGGGCCAGACAGCTTTAGCAGCGTCAGCGCGGCTTCCCCAATAATTTCATCGATTATTTTCTGCTGTTCACTTCTATTCATAACGAGTTATTCATTTCAGAGTAAATGTCGCGCAATACAACCGGGACTTTGCATCAGTTATCACGCTCAAATAATAGACCAATAAGTTGATGGTAATGATGTTCTTCTTCTGCGTTAGCCGCGATTTCCAGACGACGTAGCAGTTTGGTGCAGAGCGATTTGCGGTTGAGATTACGTCCTTCACGCAGGATTTCAACCACAATTTGTCCCAGGGTTTCCTGCTGTGACGGTAAAGAAGCTTTGCTGAAGTAGTTGGCAATGGCCTCGACTGAACTCGGCGTATATCCATTCTGACGCATAGTTGACCCCAAATAAGTTAATCAGCTGTCAGGCAAAGTGGCCTGGTTAAAGTTGTACAAGTATTAGAAACCTGTACAGGGAGCATAATGAAGTTTTTCCGCGCATTTTTGTTGCAAAAAGTGCTACCGATGCGCAATTAGGAAAACGAGAAGCCGATAGTTTCCGAAAACGTCTTGCTCAGCGCTCAGAGTTCACGTTGGACGATTGGGTTTTGCCGCACAACGCGCTATGGTGTCTGACCCTAAGAATCAAACGATTATGTTTAATAATAAGAACGTAGAAAGGATGTCTGGCATGGAGTTCACCATACGCAAAGCTCGGGCAGAAGATGCAGATTTGCTGCACCTGTTGGGCCGCATGACCTACAGCGCGCATTTCAAACATATGTGGGTTTCCGCAGAAGAACTGGATGCCTTTATTGACAAAGAGTACGGCCTTGTCGAGCTGAATAGCAGCCTGGCAGCACCGAATGAGAGCTGGCTGATCGCTGAAACCGATAAGCCGGTGGGATTCGCTAAAGTGACATGGAACACGCCGGTGCCAGATTCAGGTATGTCCGGTGCGTTGCTGAATAAGCTGTACTTGAATCCCGAAGAGACCGGCAAAAATTACGGCCGCTGGATGTTCGAGAGCATCATAAATGAGGCGCGAGACAAGCACGAAGGCTATCTGTGGCTGGAAGTGCTGGGCGATAATGTCCGTGCGCGCAAATTCTATGAAGCGTTTGGTATGCAGCATATTAAAGACATCCCGTTTGTTACGGCTTCGCAAACGAGCGTGATCAATATAATGGGGATGGTGATTTAGCTTTTAAGATAATGAGCGACAAGCATAGCTGAGATTCGGTGGTCCTTGTCGCTCATTTATAATTAGAATAGAAATGTTTTCCATCTGAATGTTATATCAGATGAATCAAACCTACCAATCCAGGAGACCCGTTTTACAAATCTCACCTTTCCAGGTCGAATCTTTTCCGTTTGATGGTGTGATATTTTTTACTGTAATGGAATAATCACCAACAATAATATCGTAATCATTGTTAGGCTGCGGATAAAACAGCGCGGACATCTCTTTATTGAACGAGCCATAGGTATGATTTTCAGTATAATAACGAACCACACTCAGTTTTTGCAGTGGCTTAATACTGTACTCTTTTACCACTAATCCTTTGATATCATTTGATGGAGTCATCCCTGATACTTTCTTGCCACCAGAAGTAGGAACCCCCATTATCGCCAGTGCTGAAGTGAGTCTCTTTTCGGAAACTTTCTTGTAGCATCCATCCTTCATTTCATACGTTCGAATAACCGTATTTCCTTCGTCAGAAATCCTGATATGCGCCGCATCTGCACCATTATATTCATCAGGTGTTGATCGGAAACTCATGGTGCAACCAGAGAGAACGATAGTGGAGATTGTTACAACTAAACATCCGAATAATTTATTCATCTTAATATCCATATTAGAAGCCTTCATTAAAAATCACTTATAATTAATTATATAAATTTAGATGATCACCCCCTACCTCTCTCATTATCTTTCGTTAAAAACTTGACAATGATTATTCCTTCTCTCAGTTTAATAATAAAACCAGCTCATTTTCATGATTTCTTTTCCCAACAACTCTTAATCACAATTCATATCAGCCAATGAGCTCAGTATTTATTATTGCATTCCATAATAAATATAATATAATAAACTCATAAAACTTTCTATATCTCATCTTCTGATGATAATATCTAATGCCCCACAGGCTTTAAATAACCATTTAAGAGAACCAGACATAAAAGGCGAATCAAGAACAGTAACCTCCATTAAAAAGTGACTATCATTTAGCGGCGCATCAAATAAGACCACATTCCACCAATATCATTCTCGTTCATTTGGCTCTAGCCAGGATAACCATGATGCGAGCGTCCATCTATCGTCTTCAGAGGCTTCTTTGATTTTTTCGTCATAAGATAATGTGCTCCATTTGTGAGCCTGTTCTCTTTTCTCATCTTCTGAGAGTTCTGGCAAACAGCACTCAATAAATCTGGGTGGAAGAACATTTGACCATTCATTTAATGAAAGCCATTTTCCCGTTGAGTAATTATTAACGATTATCATCACTTCTTTTGCTAATTCTAATACAGACTGAGTATCATTGCTGGAAACGACAAATCTAGCAATCCCGACGCCCGTAACCTGATCCGTTGGTTGTGGAGGGTTTATTAATCTTTCTCTTTCCAAAAGCAGCTGATTAATTCGTTCATTATTTACTTGCATCTTTTCCTGTCCCCTGAATGATTTCGTCTTGCAATTCTTTCAGTATTGCTGCCGCAGAACTTATCTCTGGTCTAATCTTTCAATGCTAGGGACTTGTTTCAAAATCGCGCGGACTTTGTTGTTGCGTAGAGTATTTAAAACTTTCTGTAGTAAAAAAACCATAAAATAAAACCAATCAATACCCCAGAAAGCCCCACCTTAAAATAGCTAAATAATTTATCAGTGATAAAAGAGAGTATATCATATCCACCACCAGTCCAGTAACCAAGTAAACTGAATGACATTGTGATAATGAACAGTACAATGAAAAGGACTGAGCATAAATAAACTAAAGCAATGATAGATTTATATTTACCATTCATCATTGTCCCTCCATTTTTCTTTTAAGTGCTTTATTCATTCCCTCTGTAAATCCTCCAGAAGCGGCAGCGTTCCCCGAATTACCTAAGATTGAAGGTAAAGAATTTTGTGGTGCTGGTTTAGTAATCGTCCACACGCCAGTCGGAACCCATTCGTACTGTTTTGACACAGGATTAAATATCTTATCCGCTGGAATTTTAAGTATGTTACCAGCAGCATAACCCGTTGCGGCCCCCGTCTTACTGAGAAGCGCTCCTAAGAACGGATCGTCACCTTTAAGTTCAGCTTGGTAATACCCCCCAACCGCATTCCATGCCACTGTTGGGTTATAGCTCTTACCCGCCGTAATCGCACCTATAACACCAGCACCAATAACATCCGACAGTTTCACCTCACCATGCACACCATATTGAATAACAGCACTCCCAGCTGCCGATGCACCTGCGGCAATTAACAGCTCTTTTCCATTAGTTACTGTATTGGTAACGAGTGCTTTTCCTCCCAAGACAAATACCGGCCATGACGATGGGCTGGAAACGACATCTAGTATCCGATCACCCATTGTAATATTTTCTTGCAGAAACTTCAGGTCTGTACCGTTGAGATAATTCACCAGAGCCACCGTACTAGGGTCCTTAAGCTTCTCATCAAGCCTAATCTGGGAAGGGTGTGCGTCTTTGGCAACGTTGGTTGCTCCTTGGATCAGCTCTTCCCAAGTAACACAGGCTACACCGCCGCCTGTACAAGCATCGATGAGCTCTCGACTGTTTTTGTTGCTCATTTCAATGTACTTTTCAACCACCCACGTACAATCTCCGCCTTTCGCTTTACACTCAGACAGTTCTTTATCTAGCTGTCGTGCTTCACTTGAACTTAGATAGTTATTCTCAACCGTCGTCTTACCCGACTGCGCAGCCGCCACCGCATCCGCGCTGCTGTCGCCAGCCAGCCCGCCGGCTAATCCCGCCGCCAGTGTGGACAGCGCGCTGACCGTCTGTTTCTCCGTCTCGCTCAGTTCGCTGACCGGTTTGCCGTAAGCACTGACCGCAATCATCGCCGTCATCTCTGCCGTGGCGGCACCGGCGGCGCCAACCAGCGCGCTGTTGCCCTGCGCTGCCGCTAACGCCGCATTTACCGCCGCGTGCGCCAGCACTTTTCCAGCGGGGGCCAGCCCGCTGCTGCCAATGATGTTCGCAATATACGGTGCCGAGCCGCCCGCCAGCGCTTTCGCCAGGTCGCCGCCAGCCAGCCCCTGCACCGCCGCCGTGGCCGCAGATATCGCGCGCTGCACCTTGCCGCCGGTACCAAAGTCGCTGTCGGCGAACGCCTGATTGTAGAAGTTGCTGTAAACCTGCTTGTTAACGTCGTCGTCGCTGTACTGCTTCGACGGGTCTTTAGCCTTCAGTTCTGCCAGCGCCTTCTCGCGGTCCTTCTGCGTTGCGCCCGACATTTTTTCATTGGCGACTTTTGTCGCTTCTATCTGCCCCTGCGTTCTGGCGATATCGCCGACCTGCACGCCAATCTCGCCAATCTTCTGCGCTTCCGCCAGCCGCTGCTGTTCTTTCTCCTTGTCGAAGATTTTACCCAGCGCCTGGTTGGCGTGCTCAGCGTCGCGGCTCAGCTCATCCACGTTCTGCTGCTGGTTCTCTTTATCACGGATGACGATAGTGCCCGCGCTCACCGCCGCTTTGGTGGTCGAGCTGCCGCTGCCGCTGCTGTTCGCCCCAACCAGCAGGCCGTTTGCCATGTTGCCCGCGAACTGTCCGCCGATGCTGCCGCCCGAGCTTATCCCCACGCTCTGGTGCTCGACCTCATACTCTGCCTGGTTGTGGAGGTTGCTCCAGCCCAGCGTGCCGGTGTCGAGCCGGTTCTTATCCGCCGTTGCCGTCGAGCCGATGACCGCGCCGTCCAGCTGCGTGTGCCCGCCAACCTTCACGTCAAAGCCGCCGCCCGCGCTGCCGTTCTGCTGGTTCGATGTGAAGATAGGCGACTGAGTAACAATGTAAAAATCTTGCCTCGGTAGCCGGAATATACCTTTTTGAATCTAACGATATTGTTGAGGGATATTATTTAACTGCTCATCTAAAGACCATCCAATAGGTTTCTCCTTGTCTTTGAACCAGATTGCGCCTTTTTCAAGCCATTTCTCTCTGTATCTTTTTAATGCATGAAGATTCATGTCTTCATAACCAAATTCAACACCACAACAATCACATATTTCAAAGCTAGGAGTTAAACCATCTTCGCCCCAAGGTGGATCTAATTGTTCTGCGCCACACACTCTGCATATATTAAGTTCATTACTATTGCGCATTAAAGTACTCCAAATTTGTTTTAAATCCATGATCGGCAGGGTCTGGTCTAAACATGGTTTTTGGCACCCCATCGACCGTTTTCACAGCAAAGGTATTTGTCTGAGGGTTATATAATACTGTTTCACCATTAGCGCGTACTTTCGACAACGTTCCCTGTGGTGGGTTATTGACAAAACTATGGGTAGCTTCGACATATTGTTTGGAGTTTTGGAGCTCAGGAAACTCCTGTTTATGTTTGTCCCAATGCCCGTAAGCATTAGATACAGGTTCTTTTTTCTTGGTTTCAGTCCAAATCTGAGTGTCTTTAGCTTTAGCGGAGATCTGCTTACTGCTTTCATTTATCAGTCTTGATGCTTCGGCAAGATCTCCTTTCTTAAGCGCCGTTGCAGCTGCCTTGATAGCCTTGCCTGCAACATCACCCGCTCCAGGTACTAATCCGACCATTGCCACAAGGTAATCAAGTTTAGTTTCTGCTTCCTTGAAACTCTTTATGTCACCGATGATCGGCACAAAATCCAGTCCGGCCAGCCCCGCACCTGCCAGCAATTCATCACGATGCGCATTCATTTTAGCACCGCAGGCTTCGGCACTCATTCCGGCACAGTTTTGAGCCTTGAATTCCTCAGTAACCTTCACCAGTGCATCCTGCGCTTTCTGATACTTCTCTTCCTGTGACATTCCCGAGGCTTTGTTCTCAGCAATATCACTCAGCGCATTATTCTCAACCGTCGTCTTACCCGACTGCGCAGCCGCCACCGTGTCCGCGTTACTATCGCCAATCAGTCCACCCGCTAACCCCGCCGCCAGTGTGGCCAGCGCGCTGACCGTTTGCTTCTCATCTTCACTCAATTCACTAGCTGATTTGCCGTAATAGGACTTCGCGATCATCCCAACCGCTTCACCCACCGCAGCCCCTGCCGCGCTCGCGGCTACGTTGTCGCCTTTAGCTAGCGCCAGTGCTGCATTTACTGTCGCATGCGCCATCAGATTGGCGGCAACATTATCTTCACCGACAGTACTCTTTATGACGTTGGCCAGATACGGCGCAGAACCACCCGCCAGCGCTTTCGCCAGGTCGCCGCCAGCCAGCCCCTGCACTGCCGCCGTGGCCGCAGATATCGCGCGCTGCACCTTGCCGCCGGTACCAAAGTCGCTGTCGGCAAACGCCTGATTGTAGAAGTTGTTGTAAACCTGTTTGTTAACGTCGTCGTCGCTGTACTGCTTCGATGGGTCTTTAGCCTTCAGTTCTGCCAGCGCCTTCTCGCGGTCCTTCTGCGTTGCGCCCGACATTTTTTCATTGGCGACTTTTGTCGCTTCTATCTGCCCCTGCGTTCTGGCGATATCGCCGACCTGCACGCCAATCTCGCCAATCTTCTGCGCTTCCGCCAGCCGCTGCTGCTCTTTCTCTTTGTCGAAGATTTTGCCCAGCGTCTGATTGGCGTGTTCAGCGTCGCGGCTCAGCTCATCCACGTTCTGTTGCTGATTCTCTTGGTCGCGGATGATGATAGTGCCCGCGCTTACCGCCGCTTTGGTGGTCGAGCTGTCGCTGCCGCTGCTGTTCGCCCCAACCAGCAGCCCGTTTGCCATGTTGCCGGCGAACTGTCCGCCGATGTTCCCTCCCGAGCTTATCCCCACGCTCTGGTGCTCAACCTCGTACTCCGCCTGGTTGTGGAGGTTGCTCCAGCCCAGCGTGCCGGTATCGAGCCGGTTCTTATCCGCCGTTGCCGTCGAGCCGATGACCGCGCCGTCCAGTTGCGTGTGCCCGCCGACCTTCACGTCGAAGCCGCCGCTGCCGGCGAAGATGCCGGTCTGCTCCTGCACCGAGCTCCACGTGCTGTGCATTTTGTCGCGGCTCAGGTTCACTGAACCGCTGCCGCCGCCCATGCTGATGCTGCCGCCCGCGCTGGCGTTCTGCTGCTTCGAGTCGTAGTTGTCGGTGTCCTGCTCGCTGCGCATCGTCAGGTTACGGCCCACGTCCAGCGCCACCTGATTACCGCTCAGCTGCGCGCCGGTCAGCGTGGTGTCACGCCCGCTGCTGATGTTCACCTTGTTTCCGGCGTTAACCGTGGTTTCGTTGTGCGTGGTGCCGCTGCCGTTCTCGCTGCCCTTACCTTTGTTAACGCTGGCATTCAGCGACAGCCCGTTCGCGCCCTGGCCGAAGTTGATGCCGACGCCGATTGAGCCGCCCTGGCTTTCGTTTTTGCCGTCGAGGCGCTGGCTGTCCTGCGACGAACTCAGATTCACGTCACGCGCCGCGCTCAGGTTCACGTCTTTGCCCGCCTGTAATTGCGCGCCCTGAATGTTGACGTCGGTTTTGCTGGCGTTGATGGTCAGATTATTGCCCGCCGTCAGCTGGCTGCCCTGATGCTGGCTCTGTGTCAGCGTCTGCTCGGATTTCGACGACTGGCTGCCGTAAGACAGGTTCACGCCAATCACGCTGCCTTCGCTGCCGCCCGCCTCCGCCAGCGAGTTCGCCTGATACGCCTGGACGCCGCCCAGTGCCGCTTTCATGCCGTCCAGCGCCGCCAGACGTCCGCTGGTCTGCTTGCTGGCATCGTTTGCCGTGCTGACCGCAGTGTTAATCGCGCTACCCACCGTGCCGGACAGCGCCAGCGTTAACCCGCTCTGTTTCTGCTCCACCGTGTGTTTCTGCGTGCTCTGATTCTCCGCTGCAAGGATATTCACCTCGCTGCCGCTCAGGCTGAGATCTTTACCTGCCAGCACATCCGAGCCTTTCACCGTCAGATTATTGCCCGCGCTCAGGCTGACATTGCCAGCGGTGCTGCCCACCGTGCTGCCTGCGCTGCTGTGGGTTACTGCGTCGTCGCCGGTTTTCAGCGAACTTTGCCCTACCGTGAAGCCGATGCCGCCGGTACCTGACAGCCCGCTTTTCTTCTCGGTGCGCAGGTGGTTTTCCTGCCGCGTTTCATCCGCCGTGGTCAGCGTCAAATCGCGCCCCGCCGCCAATGCTACGTCCTGGGTGCCGACCACACTGCTGCCGCTGACCGTCAGATCACGGCCTGCCTGCATCGTCACACTGTCGCCACTCAGGCTGCTGCCTATCGCGCTTTGGCTTTGCACCTCGTCGTGGGTAGTTACGGATTTCTTCGATAGCATACCGCCGCTGCTCTGGTGGCTGTTCTCGGTCAGATGGTACGCCGCGTTGCCGCTGCTGAGGTTGATGTCGTTGCCCGCCGACAGGCTCAGAGCGTCCTGCGCGGTGACTGTCGCCGCTTTGGCATTGATGTCGTTGCCTGCCGACAGTGACACATTGCCACCACCATTAATCTGGCTACCGACGTCGTTTCTTTGCGACAGCGTACGGTCGTTGCCACCGCCCCAGTCGCCGCGCTCGCTGCTGGTGGTGGTGAGCGTATTCAGGTTGAGATCGTTGCCAGCGATGATCTGCGTGTTGCTGCCCGCGCCGCTGTTGCTGATTTGCGACGCCGTTAGGTTGATGTCGTGCAATGCCTGCAAGCCAAGCGTGCCGCTATCGTTCTGTACGTAAATGCCTGCTGGACGGTCAAAGGTAATGTTGCCCACGCTACCGCCCAGCGTACTGATGCTGTTGAGGTCGCGACCGGCAATCGCTGTTAGGCTACTGCCGCCCTGCAAGGTACCGCCGATGTTATTGATGTCGGTGCGCGCCCGCAAATCAACTTTGTCGCCGCCAATAAAACCACTGTTGTTGAGATTATCCGCCGTGAGTTGCGTTACGCTGCGGCCGTTGATATGCCCGCTGTTAGTTAGATCGTTGTAGACGTTGAGCGACACCGCGTTGCCTGCCAGCAACGCGCCGCTGCCATCCACGTCACCGGCTTTCACCCGCGCATACAGTTGTGGCACCAGCACCTGCTGCGTGCTGCCATCAGGCAAGGTCACGGTTTGCGCCACCAGCCACACCATGTCGCTGGTGAGCAACGCCATTTGTTGTGCCGACAGCGCCACGCCGAGGGTTAATCCGTACTTTTTGCCGAAGGCGACACCCGCATCCATCAATGCCTGATATTGCGATTCGTCGTTGCTGTAGCCGCTGAGATAGCGATTACCGCTCACGGCAATCACCTGCTGGCGAATTAGCTGTTGTTCATAGTAGCCATCGCCAAGGCGGCGCAGCACATGGTTCGGATCCTGCGTGAACTGGTTCTGCATGTAATCGCTGCCCAGCCACTGTTTGTTATTGGTGAAACGTGGATCGGTCTCGACCAAATACGCCGCATCATTGCCCGGATGAATAGTAAACAGGCTGCTGTCCGGCAAGGTTGTATTGGCACCAATGGCGCGAATCACCGTGTTATTGCCATCGCTGCCTGGCTGGACGATCTCCACAATCTGCCCCGGCGGCGGCGTAATTGCCGTTTGGCCGGTATCCGCCGAAATCGCACCTGCATCGATGATTTTCACCGTGGTGCCCGTGGTGTCGCGATCGCCGATGGCGGTGCCGCTGCCGTTCACCGGCGCGTTACCCTGCCAGCGCATCGTTTGCAGATCGATGGTTTGATAAATCACATCGGGCGCATAGTTGCTGGTGTCTTTACCCTGCGAGGTTTTGGTTCCACCCAAGCCACCACCGGATTTTTTCGCATACCAGCGGATTTGCTTGCCGATGTCGGTGATCACCCGCTCACCCATCGTGGCAATGTTGTTCAGTTCGCCGATCACGCCACTCAGCAAACCGCCCGCCACAATGCGGCTGTCGTGATTGTTCACCTGATTGCTGGTGATGGTCAGATTGCCACCGGCGATAAACTGGCCCGGATCGCTCTCTTTGACCTGGGTTTCAGTGACGGTGCGCTGATATTGGTATTCATAAAACTCGTTGCCGCGCGTGCCATCCGGCATGATCGCATCATGCACTCCATATTTGTTTTTGTAGCTGGTATCCACATCCGCCCAGTCAAAACGGTTTACCGCGCCCTTCAGCACTGCTTCGTGATGTGATGATTGCTCAACCACCACGGTTTCCGTCACCAAATGATCGTTGACGTTATTGATCTGGCCGATGTTGAGGTTCATATCACCGGCGGATTCCAGCGTGGCGCTGTGGTTATTGAACACCGAGCCTTGCGCGCTGGCGTGCCAGTTGCCGTCAAGCAGGCCGCCAATCGCCAGATCGCCGCCGCTGTAAATCAGCGCGTGATCGCGGTTGTTCAACGTTTGCATGCCGATATCCAGCCGATCGCGTGCGGCAATGGTTGCCGCCGTGCCGTTTTCAGCGAGGTTGTTCAACGTGTTGGCCTGCAACGCAATGTGATCACCGTACAAGCGTCCGCTGCCGAGGTTGGTCAGTGATGCGGCGGTGATATGCGTCAAACCTCCATCAAACAGGCCACGGTTGGTGACATCCCCGCTGATCAGCAGGTGGTTTTCATTGGCGCTGATTTCGGCCGGTTGTTGGTTATCGAGGCTGCCCGCGTTAAGGGTTAGCACCCCGCCCGCACGCATCAACGATTGATTGACCAATCCTTGTCCATTGAGGTTAAAGGTCAGATTACCGTTGGCGATCACCTCTCCCTGGTTGAAAAACGCCTGCTGTAAATTGAGCGACAACGCATCTTGCGACAACACGCGCCCATCGCCGCTTAAGCGGTTGGCATTGAGATCAAATGTTGAGCCGCCAATCAAGGTGCCGCCGGTGTTGCTCAACGCCAGCGATTTACCGCCGTTGATGGCTAATGCCGCCCCTGACGACACCAAACCGCTGCGGTTATCTAGCGACGTGGCGCTGTTGATCGCCAGCCGATGGGTGGCGCGAATGGCGCCATTACTGTTGTCGATCACATCACTATTCAGCGTGACAGATTGGCCTTCCACGCCAAGGTTGTCGCCTTGCGTATTGCTGTTGTGCAGTTGCGCGCTGCTTAATAGCAGGCTTTGGCCGCTACGCATCAATCCGCTGCTGTTATCGATAGTGGCAGCGTTGATCAACGCGTTGCCGGCGATTTGCAACTGACCGCCAATATTGTTCAGCGCGCCCGTTGTCAGTTGTGCATCGCCCGCCGCCGCAATAACGCCGTTGCTGTTATCAAGCTGCTGGCCTTGGCTATCCAGCTGCAATGCACCAGAGCTCAGCAGTTGTCCCGCGCTGTTGAGCAACGCGCCGGTAAGCAGCGTCAGCGTTTGTCCGGCGCTGAAGACGCCGCCCAGATTGGTCAATGCATTGCCTTGCGTGTCCACCGCTAACACGCGGCCCGCCTGCACTTTGCCGCTCTGATTATTGATGGCGTAACTGCGCAGATTGATCGCCGCATCGCTCGCCAGCGTACCTTGCTGATTGTTGAAGGCGTGTCCTGTTAGCGTTGCATCGCCACTCGTCGCGATAAATCCGCTGCTGTTGTCGATATTACCGGCGTTAAGCAACAAGCTGCCGCCGCTAACAATGCCGCCATTACTGCCGCTGTTGCGGTTATTCAGGTCACCCGTTTGCACATCCAGCGCCATCGCGCTGCCGGATTGCAGCAAACCGCCCTGATTGTTCAACCCCACACTGGTCAGCGACAGCGCACCCGCCGCCGCGATCACGCCTTGCTGGTTGTTCAGCAAACTGCGTGATTCGATGTGCATCGAACCTTGTTGTCCGGCGATCAGTTGCCCGCTTTGGTTATCCAGGCTGCCAGCATTGATATTCAAATCACCGTTGCTGGCAATTTTTCCGCCCTGGTTATCCAGCGCACCCGCCACCGTGACCGTCGTCGCGCCGTCGCCGGTTTGAATCATCTTGCCCTGGCGATGCGACAGTGAATCCGCATTGATACTCAACTGTTTCGCCTGCGTGGTGGCATTATCCAGCAGCAGTTTGCCGCCACTCATTTGCATCTTGCCGTTGCTGAGAATCGAACCCTGGATGCCGTTCAGCTGTGAGGCGAAGATGGCTAAGTCGCCGCTGCCGAGGTGCAGCATCGAACCTTGCTGGTTATCGAAAATCGCGGTGTTCAGCGTGAAATTGCGACTGTTACTGGCGAGCGTGCCGCTGGCGTTATTGATGCCGTCGGCAAACGTCAGTTGCAGATCGTTGGCGCCCAGCTGCTGCACGGTGCCGCGCTGATTGAGCAAAGTACGTCCGCTGAGATCCAACGTGTCGGCAGAGATTTTGCCCGCGTTATTATTGATCGTGCCTTTGCTGGCAAGCGTGAGTTTACGCGTCGCTGCCACGGTGGCATTGGCAGTGCTCACGTCACCGCTGTTGGCGCGCAAAGTGATGTCTTTCGCTTGCGTCTGGCTGCCGCTGAAGTTGGCGTTGCTGCCGCTGGTCACCAACTGTTCCGCCGCCAGCGCCTGACCGCTTACGTTCAGTTCGCCCTGGCTGTTGAGGGTCAAATTGCCCGCCGCTCCCAGCGATCCATCCTGTTTGACGCCAGCCGCCAGCGTGCCGGTGCTGTTAATCGCCGCCGCCGTCAAGGTAGCGTGCTGGCTGGCGGCGATGGTGCCGCTGTTGCTGATGCTGCCATCGGCATTGACGACCACGTCGCCCGCCGATGCGCCGATAGTCCCCGCGTTGTGCACGCCGACACCTTTCTCGGTGCCCAGCAAGCGGATTTTGTTGGCGTACATGCCGCCCAGCGCGGCGACATCAATGGCGACGCCCGGTGCGCTGCTGCCGTCTGCGGCTTTCGCGTTGACCACGTTATGATCGGCATCGACGCTGTTACGCCCGGCGGTGACGTTGAGTTCATTAGCCCAAATACCCGCGTTAACGCTCACCGCGCGCGCGATCAAATCCGTGCTGTCCTGCTGGCGCGAATCCATGCCCGCGCCCTGCACCACGATCTCGCCTTTATTCACGTCGTAACCGCTGATCACGCCGTTATTCATCTGCACCTGGCCGGTGGTTAAGGTGGCGCGATTGGCATTAATAAAGCCACAGCCGTTACAGGTAATGCCGGATGGGTTGGCAATCACCACCTGCGCACGCTGGCCAGCCACTTCAACAAAACCGTTGAGTTGGCTGATATTGGCGGAATTGACTTCATTGAGGATGACTTTCGCTTCACCACGCGCCAGATTCGGGTTGCCGCTGATCATTCCCGCCAGCTGCGATTGGCTGTTGCCGTGCGCGTTATTGAGCACTACGCCGCGTTTATCGACATCAAACTGGCTGTAAACATTGCGCGAAACCCCGCCGCTGCTTGGGGTTTGGATGTTGATCTGCGGCGTGCCGTTGGCGGAATTGATGATGGTGGCTTGTTGATTGCCCGGCGCGCTGCCATCGGCCACTACCGCGGCTTGCGTGACGATGCTGACGCAGCCTAATGACATTAACAGCGCAAATTGCAGCGTAGAGAGCGCGCTAATGCGGCGACGCGAAGCATGACCGAGACCGGAAGATGGCGATAATGACGCCTGGCCGCAGCCAGCAATATCGGGTACCACCATCAACATGCCACGTGCTTTGTTAAACACCACGCGATAGAAATTCTTGTTCATTCAGCATCCTTACTTAACAGATCAACAGCGCGGCAGTTCCGTGCGAGCTGTGGGTTTAAAATTGATAGTTGAGGCTAAAACCCAACGATAGCGCATCGGTTTTGAAGCCCGCCGGTTTGGAAAACGGCGTAGCAGCAAACAGGTCATAACCGAGGTTAAATGCCGAACCACGCACGCCAATTGCGCCGCCCGCCAGATGATTACCAACCAGATATTGCGTGCCGTTGCCGCCCACTTCACCGTAATCGATGCCGAGGTAGAGCTCTTGCGACGGCAGTGGCGTGCTCCAGGCCAGATCGTTGCGCACAAACCAGCCACGGTCGGCGTTCAAACTGCGTTCGCCATCGAAACCGCGCACCGTCCAGCGGCTGCCAATGGAAAACTGATCCTGTGGCGTTAGCGGCGTGTTACTCAGTTGACGCTGATACTGCACGTTATAGCGGAACGATTGGTTCGCCACGGTGAACGGCACCGCCCACTGCGCGTTGAATTGCAGGATTTTGGCCAGCGCCGTGGCATCACCGTAATACTCTTCTGGCGCGGGCATGGCGCCGAACCAGCGAGTGCCGCGTTGATAACTGACACCGGCATCCAGCGTGGATTGCGCGATGTAATGACGATGCTGCAAACCAATGCGCCAGGCGGACGTACGGCGTCGCTGTACCTCAACTTCGGTGTCGTTGATGAAGTTTTTCGACTCTTTGGCTAGCACATCGTAAGTGAAAGTGGTTTTCTGGCTGCTGCTGCGGTGCAATACCCGGCTGAGCTGGAAATCCACATTCTGGCTTTTGCCGCTGTAACGGTAATCCTGATTTAATCCGGCCACCGTTTGGTGATAGTCGTAGCTGTTGGCGGTGAATCCGGCGGTCCAGTAACCAAACGGCACCGAGTAATGTCCGGTGAGGTTGCTGCTGCCTTTGTCCGAGTGATTACCAATATTGTGACTGGCGGAGAGGTAAAACAGGTCGCTGAGTGACAGCGGATTATCCAGCGATAGCGTTAAGCCGCCCTGATAGCGTCCGGTGCTGCGCGTGCCTGAGTCATCCAGCGATGCCCCCACGCGCCACATTTTGCTCTGCTGTCGGGTTAAGCGAATATCGCTCTCGCCTGGCTGTGCGCCCGGCACAATTTCCATGCTGGCCTGTACGGTTGGCAAACGTTGCAGGTTTTCCAAACCTTGCTCGATATCGCGCAGATCCAGCAATTCGCCATCATGTGCAGGAAACGCGCTGTACAGCGTGACATAACGATTGCTGTCAGGTGTCAGCACCACGTTGCGCACCTTACCCGGCACAATCACCAGCTTTAACTCGCCGCTTTTGAGGTCCTGCGCGGGTGCCAATACGCGCGTGGTAATGTAGCCGTGATCCACCAGACGGTTTTGCAGCGCGCTCATCAGCAGATTGATGCCTTTACCGCCTAAGCAGTGCCTCACCGCCTGATTACTGATGCGTTGTAACGGCAGCCAATGTGGCAAAGCATCACCGCCGCTGAGCAGCACGCGATCAATGGCAAAGCACGGGGTTTCAACAGGAAATTGGATGCGGCCAAAGCTGGAGGAAGGCGGTGCCAGACGCACATCTGGCGCGGTTGGCGTGAGTTGCTGCTCCAGCGCCTTTTGTCGTTGCTGCTGCAAGATGAGCGGTTCGTTCGCGCTTAACTCTGCGGCAATTAGATCCGATGAAAACAAGACAACAAGCGCGGCATAGCCACCAACACGCTTAGGAAACAGGCGGGATAACATCAAACAATCCTTGTCATAACTTACTGATAAACAATGAATATCCACCAGCGTCGCGGTAACGCTTAAACGGTTACCAGAAAGAGACGTTTCGGGCTTGCGACTCTTTTTATGGAAACATCTGGCATTAATTTCGCGCAGATAATAGACAGACGATGTCGCAAAAACAATATTTACCCAGCCAAATAAGGTTTTTTAAGAAATTGCTGACGTTATGTTTGCAGGTTTTTGTCATCCTGCTGGCCAATTTCCTACAAAAACCCCCCCATTCCATTGCTGGCAGATACGCGCCACTTGCCAGTTACAACGTTACATGCAGAACGGCTTGGTACTTTTGAAGCATGACCTCGAAAGTTTTCAGTGCCTGCTGTAGTTTTTGCCCAGCCTGAAGGCTGTGTGCAGAGTCGGAGTGTTGAACAACATCACAAGCCTGCATCATAAAGTGAGCGTTGACCTGCTGCGCTGTTGCGCGAATTTGTAATGTCAGCACGCGCAACGCCAAAGTATCTTCAGCTTCCAGTAAGGCTGAGAGTTCTTCCTGATAATGATGATTACTGCGTTGTAACTGACTAATAACTTGCGACCTCAAAGCATCATCATCGCCCAATGAAGAGAGATCAAACACCGGGGCGGCGCTCTCCATTAATACTTTGCGCACATCTTCCAGCGTGCAGGGTTTAAACAGGCAACCATTCATTCCGGCGGCTAAACAGCGCTCTCGCGCTTCACTCATCGCATCAGCAGTAAAACCAATAATGGTTATAGCGGTACGGTTATTGGCTTGTTCAAATTCGCGAACTGCGCGCGTCAGTTGATATCCATCCATGCCCGGCATATTGCAATCGGTGATCACCATGTCCCAGGATTGTTGCTTGAACAGCGCTAACGCGGATTCCCCTTCCACAGCCTCGCTGACTTGATGGCCTAAATGCGTCAATTGCTTGCGCATTAGCAAGCGGTTCGCTGTGTTGTCATCAACAATCAAAACCTGCATTGATGCAGGCGAATAAGCCGGATATGACGGCAGGATTATTTCAGCCGGAATGGCATCCGCTAACGGCACTGAAACCGTTGCCGTTGCACAAGTGCCTTGCCCCGGCTGGCTCTCCAGTGCGATATCACCGTTCATCATTCGACATAGCGAATGACTAATATACAGCCCCAATCCCGTGCCCTGACGGCGATTATTGGCTTGGGCAAAAGGCTGGAAAAGCTGAGTTTGCTGTTCGATTGGGATGCCGATGCCCGTGTCTTTCACGACCAATACCACCTCTGCGCGCTTATCTATTGCATTCACGCGCTGAATCACCTCAAAGGTCACGCCGCCGTCATCGGTAAATTTAATCGCATTACTTAACAGATTGGCCATCACTTGCTTAATGCGCAGCGTATCGATTTCGATATTGGCAACAGGTTGCTTAGGTTCAATCAGCGATAAAGAAATATGTTTTTGGAGAGCCAAACCTTTGAAGGTATTTATCACATTGCGGGCGATATTCACGATATTGGCAGGTTTGGGTTCAAGCTCAACGCGCCCACTTTCTATACGTGAAATATCAAGAATATCGCCAATAAGTTCAACCAGGCCATCGGCAGATTCAGCGGCTACCTCAAGCGCTTGCAAATCCAACTCGCCCCGTTTTCCGCGCTGTATGGCGATATCAATCATGCCAATAATGGCGTTCATTGGCGTGCGAATTTCGTGGCTCATGGTTGAAAGGAAGGTCGATTTGGTGCGGCTGGCCTCTTCTGCCTGGTCTTTAGCCACACGCAGTGCCTCGGTGACCTGCGCACGTTCCGTGGTGTCCATCCAGCCACCCAATACGCCCGCCATATGACCACTACCATCACGATAAGGCAGGAACCAGGAAAAATAGGCCTTGAACTGCGTTTCCCCGGTATTGGGGTGGAAATCGAAAATCTCTTCAGCAAAATAGGGCATGTCGCTGCTCATTACCCGCATAAATATTTGGTGTACGCGTTGCGCATCCTGCTGCTGATGAAACGGCGCTTCTTCAAGGAGCGTACGGCCTAATGCCTGGCTTTTCTCCAGTTTTACGATGTCGAGATAATGTTGGTTGCAATCAATCAATCGGCCAAGATTGTCGCGGATAAACATTGGGAATGGCGCACCATCCAGCAGTTGGCGCATTTTCTTGTTTTGATCGGCAAACGCCTCTTGTGCCTGCTCCTTCAACGTGATTTGTCTGCGCAAATAAAGCGTCCAAATAACGCCAAGCAGTATCAATATCAGAGCAATACTCAGCAACGTAATAATTGCAGTACGATGCTGACGCCAAAAATTGTCCTCTATCACCATATTATTAGGACGCCAGCGATTGCCGATTAAATCCAGTTCATCGGGAGGGATCGCCAGTAACACTTTATCAATAATGTCTCTTAATATTGGTTCATCTTTGGCAATGGCAAAGGAAATATAAGCGGGAGACTCACCAACCGTATTCACTATTTTTAATTCGTCACTGTAGTGACTCAATAATTGATATTCGCTGTTAGCTAACGTGTTGACCACGGCATCGACGCGTTTTTTATCCAGCAGCGACATGACTTGATTCGCATCACTTACGCTGACTAATTTAATATCGGGATAGTGCTGATGAAGATACTTTTCCAGATCGGTGCCAGTAATAATGCCGAGTTTTTTCCCTTTTAAATCGGACAACAGATTAATTTGCTGATTCTCTTTGCGTACCACCAGCACGAAAGCATTGCGCAAATAGGAACGTGTGAACAGCAAAGTCTCACGCCGCGCTTCACTCGGCGTCAGTGATACCAGCATATCGGCTTTTTTGTCGGCTACCTGACTCACCATTGAGGCCACATCATCAGCGATGTCAAAGCGGAAATTCAAACCGGTACGCAGCGCGACCATTGATAGCACTTCCGGGCCAATCCCGCGCACGCTGCCATTACCATCGACAAATGACAGTGGTGCGTAATTTTGCAACGTCAGCACATTAACTTGAGGATGTTTTTTTATCCATTGTTGTTCCTCATCGCTCAGCGGAATAGGTTGTCCTTCAACTAATAAACCACCGCGCCCCGGTAACCAACGTTGCAGTACGTCATAGGAAAAGTTTTCAGGTAAACTTGCCAGCGCCTGATTAAACAAGCCATACAACACGACATTTTTGTCGTTAAAGGCAAAGCTTATTTGGGTATCAGGAATAATAGAATATTGTGCAATCCGCAGGTTATTGAGGAAATTTCGACTCACCGGATAAGCATCACCAAAATAGACATCGGCGCGACCAAAAGCCACCGCGCTGATGGCATCCTGGTAATTATCATAAATGTGCAGTTTCGCCAGCGGATAATAGCGTTTGAACAACGCTTCCGGCATATAGCCTCGCGCCATCGCTACCGTGCGATCGGTGAGATAATGTCCAGGCTGCTGTTGCTGTTTAAGAGGTACCGCAATAACCGATTGGGCCGTAACATACGGCTTGGTAAGCCGGGCAAATTCTGGCGCTTGCCATGATGTCACCGTAGAGATGGCATCGATCTGGCCACTTTGCAGGGCTTTCCAGACTTCTTGCTCGCTGCTAAATTGCGTGACCTCAACCGTTAACCCCAACATTTGCGTAATCTGATCGACATAATCAGCCGAAATGCCCTGTAATTCATTACGGTTGGTGAGCAGCGTAAACGGAGGCCATTGTTGCGGCATCACCCCCAAACGCAGCACGGGATGCTGCTTAATCCATTGCTGGCTTTCAACAGATAAAGCCGGTACAGAAAGCAGGCTGGGGGCGGAAGCGTGACTGACACGGCTCAGTAATGTGAGGTTTTCCGTTTTGCCCTTCGCCGGGAACAGCATAAGGAAAATCATCGTGACTACTGCAAGGCAATGCTGAAATCTCATGGTGTTCCTATTCGGCTATGGGCACACGCCTTCAAACTACTGTTAATATTTTATTGATTATTCAGAGAGTGACATTTTCAGTTGCGGAATTAAATTTCATTAATAGCTCTACCATATTCTTTGCCTGGTTTTTTTGCAAAACCCTAATTTTATAGGTGCTCACCGTTTTGTTACTCAACGCCATCATGCTGGCGATTTCGTTGTTATTGAAACCTTTAAGTAAGTAGTGCAACACCCTATTTTCTTGTAACGACAATCCGTGCATCACGTTGTTTGGTTGCGAATTATGCGTGGCAACCGTGGCATCAAAAAAGTGATATTGAGGAAAAAAAGCATAACCATCATTAACGGCATCAAGAGCGCGAGGTAAATCCACCGCGAGGTTCCTTTCACCAATCATTGCCGCTGCGCCACGTTGTAGATAATCCTGCACGGCAACCATTTCAGGTTGAGAAGTAATAAACACTATTTTACCCGGGTAATGTCGTTTGTTGAGCAACTCCAAAACCTCTGCCCCGGATATGGCAGGTAATGTGGTATTCATTAATACCATGTCAGGTTGGAGTTGTTCCATCAATAACATGGCCTGATAACCGTCTGCGGCAGACCCGAGAATTCGCACATGATGTTTGTGTAAAATTGACTGGAGCGAATTCCTCTTTCGCTCACTGTTCTCAACAATAATGATACTTTTCATCATGAAAATCAGTTGAACAAGTCGTCACGATATTTAAACAACTCAATATCGCTTTTAATGCCGAGTTTACGCATGCCTGACTGTTTGTGCCCACTGATGGTTTTACGGCTGCGTTTTACTTTGGCGGAGATCTGCAAAATCGTCATACCATCGAGGAAACAGCGCAGAACCTCTGATTCACGCGGCGTGAGTAATTCAACATTGCGGAAAACAGTTTCTGCAGACGCCGGTTCATCACTCTCTGTTGCCATCTCATTTTTAACTGCTATTTTTCCTGGCAGATGAGATAACTCGTATTTGATGTTTTCTGGCACATAAACCTGGCCAGAAGCGACCTGACGAATGGCATTAAAATAGACTTCCATGGTGGCACGTTTACTGACGTAGCCGCGGATACCCATATTATAAGCGGTACGGATCACGGCGATGCTTTCAACTGAGGATGACATCAATATTTTTATTTGTGGATAGTGATTCATGACCTGACGAATGAGCGACAATCCATCCAGCTCCTCATCACCCAAAATATAATCAAGGATTAATACATCGGGTACTTCGGTGCGCAAATGGCGCATCAATTCACTGCTGTGCCCAAAGCACCCACTCAGGACCAAATCTTTCTCATCAATAATGACCGTTTCCAATGAACGTCGAATGATAGGATGATCATCCAGTAGCATGATGGAAATTTTTTTAGTATCAGACAACCAACTCATGATTAACCACCTTTCTAAAGAGTCTCTTTTCTGCCCATGTTGAGCGTGAATTAACGAAAATTACCGCCCAGCCAGGGAAGAAGCTGTCCAGCACTGGCATAGCCACGGAATGTTGCACTGTAACTGTCAAAGCGATTTGTCACTTCTGCAACCCGGTTATTGTAGTAATCAGACTCCGCTGACAGTACATCCAACAGTGTCCGCTTGCCCAGGTGATACCACTGATCAAAGAAGGCCAAACGAATACGGTCTGATTCCACGGTTAAATTACGATAAAGATCTGAACGCTGTAACATTGAACGCGCATCCTGATCGGCATTACGAATACGATAGTCAAGATCGCGCTTTTGTTCTGCTACTTGTTCACGGCTGGATTCAGCACGTTGCAGCGCAGCACGCTCTGCCGCCGTACCTGAGCCACCCCGGAATAATCCCCAGCTCACATTAACACCGGTTTGCCACGCTTGCTGCCGTCCAAACTGATCCTCCGCAGTATTTTTGCTCACCACCCAATTCACCTTCGGCAGATTGGAGGATTTCACCGCTTTTGCCTCCGCCAATGCCGCTTCTGTTTGCGCTTGCGCCTGACGAATAACCGGATGGTTATCGATTGAAGCAATTAAGCGATCCAGTGATGCCAGGCTTAAATTCCACTGCGCGGTACGCGGCAGAGCAATCTCGCTGTTGCCAATCAATTTAGACAGTGTGATCTCGGTTTCGCGCGCTTTTGTTAGTGCATTGTCCAGCGAAGACTGCGCCTGTAATTCGCGACCGCGCGCCTGGGTTAATTCACTGCGTCGTCCGGGATCGGCACCGACAATGCCGCTGAGCATTTTCACCAATTCTTTCATGCGCGCTAAATACTGTTGGCTCAATTCGATAATCAAACGCTGCTTGCTCAGTTCAACCAACGCCGAACTAACCTGCCACGCCAAGTCTTCCGATGAAGCATTAACCGCAATGCCCGCCGCCGTGGCCGATTTTTGGCGACTATCAATAGTGTGGCTGGTTTGACCAAAATCGTACAACGTGGTCGCCATATTAATATTTACTGCTGGCGTATTACTTTGCTGCGTTTTTGTACCACCGCCAAACTGGTAGGAACGTGAACTGGTGCCGACATCAACTTGTGGCCAGCGCTGCCCTTTCGCTTCCGCCACGTTAGCTTCGGCCGCTTGCGCATCAAACTGCGCGCTGCGCAGCTTCGGGCTGGTTTGCAGCGCAATTTGCGTTGCACGATGGAAAATCGCTCTGAGCGCATTTTCATCCGGCCCGCTGGCTTGATGGCTGCGGTTTAATGCACTCGCGGTTGGCAAGGCGTTGGCGCGATTGAGCAAAGTCGCTTCCTGCTTAGATGCTGCAACCGGCTCCTCAGGAATCGCGGTGAACGGATTAAAACCAAGCTTTTGTTGCTGGTGCAGCTCCTGCCCGGCGCGTTGTTGTGCCGCAGCGGTTACCTCAACATGCGCGGTTGGCGTAACCGTTTTAGGTGTAGGCGTTTCCCACTGCAATAGCGGTTGTTTCGGCGCGACTGATGTTGGCACGGGCAATGCCGGCCGATTGACCGTTGCAGTCTGTGCACGCTCGCTTATCCGACTGCTCGTCGTACTCGGCGTGATCGGCGCGGCAAGCGGTGCAGGCCTCGGCGCAGCTGCGGTACTTGCGGGGCGCGGGGCGGCTTTCACTGGCTGCTCCGCCAACGCGACGAACTGCAGCAGTTCATCGTCTTCCGAAAACGCCCCCACCGTGGCTGGCCAGAACTGAGATGCAATCAATACCGTCAACAGGCGAGCCTGGGTTTTAAACTGAAAAGAAAAATGGCTCATTATTAACGCTCACGAAACGCTTCACGGGCTTTCATCACCGGTTTCAGCAGGTAGTCGAGGATGGTTTTTTCACCGGTGCGAATCTCTACCGTGGCAATCATGCCCGGAATAATCGGCAACGCTTTACCGCCCGCGTTCAACGAGCTGTGATCGGTTAGTACCATGACGCGATAGTAGGTATCGTCTGGACGTCCAGCGGCAGATTTCTGATCGTCCTTCAAGGTATCGGGACTAATGAATTCCACCTTGCCGGTCAAACCGCCATAAATCGCGTAGTCATAGGCGGTGATCTTGACCATCGCCGGTAAACCAGGACGTAAGAAGGCGACATCTGACGGACGGATTTTGCCTTCCACCAGCAACTGATCTTCCAGCGGGACGATTTCCATGATGTGTTCACCCGGCTGAATCACCCCACCGATAGTGTTCACGCGGACGTTCTTCACCGTGCCGCGCACTGGTGCGCTGATGCTGGTGCGATCCAACACGTCAGAGCGACCCACCAGATTCTCAGTGGTCTGCGACAATTCCAGCTCGAGTTTGATCAATTCCGAATTGGCTTCCGCCTGAAAACGGTTTTTACGTTCAACCACTTGCGACAACAAATCGTTGGCGGAACGACGCATACGTAGCAGTTCAACTTCCGACATTAACCCGCGTTTTGCCAGCGGTTCGGCCAGTGTCACTTCACGCATCGACAACGCATAGCTGCGCTGCAACGCTTCAACGCTCTCGTTCAGTGCCTTAATGCGCGAGTTATATGCACGCGTTTCCTGCTGCACCACCGCCGGATCCGACATCACCTGCTCGTCAAATTTCAACGGCAGTTGGTAAGCTTCGGCACGCAAACGCGTAATGGTGGCTTTCAGGCCGATCACTTTATTCAGCACTTCGCGGTAGCTGGATTGCGCGCGCGTCGGGTCAATCTGTAGCAGCGTTTGCCCCTGCTCGACCACATCGCCCTCGCGCACATTCATCTCAGCCAGAATCCCGCCTTCAAGACTCTGAATAACCTGTTCGCGGCTCTTCGAAATGATGGTGGCATCGCCGCGCGTGATCTCTTCAACCCGCGCCAGACCGGCCCAGATAATGGCGGTACTGAAAATAATCATCACCATCAGCAGCACCAGACGCGAACCCGGCGTGCTTTGCGACATCAGCGATTCCTGGATGTCATTCATAAATTGGGCATCGGCGGCGGTTACGGTTTTCTTCTTTTTGCCGCTGCCTAAACGGGGCCATTTCATACGGTTTTCTCCTGCGCTGGTGCCTGCGGATTAACCGGCTCATTGGCAGACGCTTGGGGTTTAGCAATCGGCTTGGCTTGCGCTTCAGCCTTAGCGGCCTCGCCACGCAGGCTGGCCAATACTTTCTCTTTCGGGCCGTCAGCGACCACTTTGCCGTTCTCGACGATGATGATGCGGTTAACCAGCGCCAGCAGTGACGGACGATGCGTCACCACCACCAGGGTTTGGTCGGCCGTGGCGCGCTTGAGATGTTCGAGGAAAATTGCTTCTGTCTGGTTATCCATCGCGCTGGTCGGTTCATCCAACAGCAGCACTTTAGGACGGAGCAGCAGCGTGCGGGCCAGCGACACTAACTGACGTTGACCGCCCGACAGCGCGTTACCGTGCTCGCCTACCGGCAAATTGATGCCACTTGGATGACGCGCGGCTACCTGATCCAGCCCGGTCAGGCACAGTACGCGCAACAGTTCGCTGGAGGTGGCATCCGGCTGGCCGATCATTACGTTTTCACGCAGCGTGCCGTAGAACAGACGCGCATCCTGACCGACATAGCCAACGGAACGGCGCCAATCTGCCGGATCAACCTGATTCACGTCCAACCCGCCGGCAAACACCTGCCCTTTCACCGGTTGGTAGAGGCGCGCCATGATGCGCAGCAGCGTGGATTTGCCGCTGCCGATACGGCCAAGAATGGCAACGCGTTCACCCGCTTTAATGCTGAATGAGATATCGGTGAGGATTTCTGGGTTGGGGCGCATCGGCGGTGCCGGGTAAGAGAAACCGATGCCTTTCAGCTCGACGTCGCCGTTCAGCTCTGGCTGCGGTAAATAGTTTTGCTCTGGATCGCGGTCGGTCGGCATCTCCATCAGCTTGTTGAGCGAATCCAGCGCAGCTTTAGCCTGCTGGAAACGCACCGCCAATCCCATTACTTGCCCCAGCGGCGCAGTCGCACGGCCCGAAAGCATCACCGTGGCAATCAGCGCACCCATGGTCAGCGTGCCATCGGAAATCAGATAAACACCGATAACGATCAACAGCACGGTTTGGAACTGTTGCAGGAAAGTGACTGCGCCCATGGCACCGGTGGAGATGCGCTTGGATTTCATGCTGCTGGTCGCCTGCATCGCGCTGAAGTTCTGCCAGCGACGCTGCATGTGTGCTTCACCCGCTACCGCTTTCAGTGTTTCCATACCTTCGATGGATTCGATTAATACGCCCTGTTTCAGCGAAGCTTCCTGCAAGTTGCTACGCATGATCTTCTTCAGCGGCCACTGAATAATCAGGCTGACCAGAATGATGGTAGGGATCATCATCAACGGCACCCAGCCTAACGGGCCGCCAATAAAGAAGATCACCGCCACAAACAGCAACACAAACGGCAGATCGGAGATGGCGGCTAAGGTGGCGGAAGAGACGAAATCACGTACTGATTCAAACTCACGAAGCTGGTTGGCAAACAGACCGGATGACGACGGTTTATTCTCCATGCGCACCGCCAGCGCCTGGCGGAACAATACGCTACCGAGTATCAGGTCGGCTTTTTTACCGGCTACATCCAGCAGGTGTGCACGCACATAGCGGGTGATGGCTTCAAACAACATGGCGATCACCACACCAATCGCCAATGACCACAAAGTCACGAACGCCTGATTAGGAATAACGCGATCGTAGACGTTCATGGTGAAGAAAATGCTGGCGAGCGCCAACACGTTCACTAACACCGCGGCCAGGGCGGCACTGCGGTAATAGCGGCGATAAACCCACAACGTACTGAATAACCAATGCTTCTGGTCATGCGGCAAATCGTCCGCCACCTGCGGATCCACTTTCGCTGTCGGTTTTACCAGAATGGCGTAGCCGGAATACCATTCCATCAACTCTTCGTGGGTAATCTCGACCGGTGAGGCACTCACTTCCGGCATGATCAGCTGGTAATAGAGCGTCATTTTGTCTTCGTCGTTTTTACGACGTTCGCGCCCAATTAACAGACTCCCGCCTTGTCCGTTACGAACCAGGATGATTGGCATCACCTGCTCTGGCAGTTCCCAGGCTTGGCGCTCCACCAAGCCGCCCGTCATACCGGCATTTTCCAGTGCTTTCAACGCCAATGACGGCGTCAGCAAGGTGCCTTTCGGCAGACCGGCCATCAGCGCATCGTCACTTTTACCCAAGCCATAATGACGGCAAACCCAGGAGAGGCTTTGCAGAAGCGTATCGTCAACGCGCGTTTGCACGCGTGCATTGGCGTGTAGTTCAGATTGTTGTTGCTCGGTCAGCGTATTCGCGTCCATTTCAGCATCTCAGTCGGTGTTTCATCAGTGACAATCTCTGTGCAGGAATTAACCTGCGAATTGAGAATAGTCTTACAGACCGGGCTATTTTCTTATACAAGCCGGGTCTTGGATGGATTGAGATACGCAATAAAATGGTAGAAAAAATCCTTACTTCAACCACCTGTTGTAGCGGCCGAAATAAGGATGATTAACAATAAGATGTGTTAATAAACGAGTGAGGATGACGGGTGGTTTATTCGCCTGGTAGCTTACTCAAGACTGAAAACACCACTCTGACAAGGAATAACCGATGTTGCGCGGGACAGCATGTGAATACTCTTTTCTAATCCCGCTGATTCGACACGGAGTTGTTGATCATTTTTGACGATTGAGCGGCCATTAAATTGCGCATCAACACGCAGAAAAACCGTCTCACCGGCACGCAAGTGATATTCCTGGGTCGGCGCTTCTTTGCCTAAATAGTGTGGCGATTCATTAAACCAGGCACCAATAAAATGGCGCCCCGGTTCAAGACAAAAAACGTTATAGCTGTTGGGCAATAGTGCAGAGTGAAATTCACCGTTGATATACAGATTTGCTACACCATCAGCAACGCGATCTTCCTTGCGGTAATAGACGACTCTCACCTGATTCGCGTCTGATGTTCCATCAGCAAAACTATTTTCCAGCACCGCGGGTTTCACCGGTGTAGATTCACTGGCCGATACCTGGGTTGCGACAAAACACGCTAACAGCACAACGGTGATCTTCATTTTCATACGCTAATTACGGATGCGTGCTTGCGCATCCTGGCTCCATTTAGTCGTCGTTATTGGTTATCAGATCGGCAAACAACGGATCGCTACTGCCGATGGCCGCAGACGGTGAATAGTCCAGCGCCAACAGCGCTAAATCTTCTTGCTGTTCCCACAGGGTAATGCCACCTTCAGGGTGCAACAGTTGTTGCAACGCGGATTCATCCAGATTAACGAATTCATCCGTGACCGGCTCGCTGATCAGCAGTTCTGGCTCGCTCATCGGCAGCAGCTCGCCAAAGCCAAAGGCAAAATTGTGCTGCACCGGTTCGGGTTCAACCGGCAGGATAAGCGTCAAATTGAGCTCAGCTTCGCTGTCGATCAATGGCATCAGGCTCAACGAGGGCGACTCACTTGCCTCAATGACGCTTTGCAAAACCGGCCCTTCGACCGCGATAACCAGATGAATCGGTGGAGCAACCAACTCGCGCACGCCGTTAGCATAGGTGGCGTACAGGCTGAAATCATATTCGCCGTTTGCCAACGGCATCATGGGGGTGATGTGCCACATGCCGTTGCTATCAACCCAACTGCTGCCTACTACGTCACCGTGCTGGTCGAGCAATTCAATCAAGCTGCCAGGCTGTGCCTTACCGGCAAAATGCGGGCGATTGTCACGCAAAATTCTGCCTTCGTGCATCTGATTGAGCAGTTCAAAACTGAAACTGGTGGCTAAGGCGCTCGCAATAGGGTTTTCCGCTGACGAAGACCACTGCTCTGCTTCCTCCAGTAACATCAAAGCTCCAGGATTGGAGGTGGCGCTGTTGATAAAAGTGTGTTCTACCGTAAGTATTTCATCTGTCTCATCAGGCAGCTCAAGCACAGCGGGTTGACCGACAAACCCGCCAACAGCCGGCTTTTGTTCGGCTAATACTTCCGGCACGTTTTCTGGATAGTTTGGCTTCGCCACTGTGCCAGCGACCGACTCATAGCCGCTCAATGAGGCTTTGGGCACAACATTGCTCGCGCGCGCCATAATCAGTTCATAGCCACTTTCCCGCCCGATTGCTGCCATGCTGCCCAACGCCAGTAATGAGGCACATGCCGCGCCGTGCACCACCAAGCCGTGCAGACTGGTCATTCCATTGGCTTGATTCAGCGACTTAACTAATTCGTTACTCTCGGCCCAACCCTGACTTTTCAGGTCTGAATGGCCGCTTTGCTGCATCCGCGTGGTCGCTGTCACCACAGCCGCTGTCAGGGGATGAATTTTCATACTGTTTGTCCTCATCTGCGTGCCATCAACACGCCACACCTATCTCATTACCGGGCGGGTCACTCACCATCCGGCGCTACAAGACAATTCTGTATTGATGCAGAATCAACCACTACGAGACGGGTCTTGGATGGCCTGAGGATTGCTGCAAGGATCGGCCTTTTAGTCAACTTGCAGAATAATAAGACTCTGCTGCGGCTGGGTATCCCGCACAAACTTTATACTGTTGGCAGGCAATGCGGCTTCGATCAGTGCTTGTCGCAGCTGTGTTTCACGCATTTGCCGGTCATTGGCTGCGTGATTGATAGCGGTATCGATGATACGCACCTGGTTGATCCAACTATGATTGCGCCGAATCTGCACCGCCAGATCGCCAATCGCTTCACGGCCGCGTTGTGACAAACGGTTATCAGGCAAAAAAAGGGAGTCGCTGGGCAGCAGGTAATCGATGCGCGGTTGTGTCCGGGTGTAGTCATAGGCACAGGGAACGATCGACGTGGCGCGAGATAACAGATGCGATTGGCGTCGGGTTTGCAACAGTTCATCCCCCGCCGCCGCACTGCGCGCCTCGGCTGGCTGATTCATTAACGCCTGTTCATCGATACGAAAAAAATAGGTTTTCCCTGCTTTCGTGTTCGTGTGAAACGGCGCGTTTTGTTGACCCGCGGCGATGAGTGATGAACTTAAGCGCACGCCTAACGTGTGCGCGCCGGGCTGAACGCAGAAGGCGGTGTAGCCGCCGGGCAGCAAACTGGTGTGCATCTTGCCATCAAGATAAACGGACGCGCCGCCATAGGCGGTGACGGCGGCATTTTGCCGATAGAAGATAATCTGGCTTAATTCAGCGGTGACTTTTTGCTGCGCTCGATAAGGTTCACCAAAAGATTGGCTGTGAGCCGCAGCGGGCAACATTAAGCCAGCAAACATAATGCTTTTTATTAGCTGATAACGTAAGGCAGGCATAACCGATTCCCTTCATTGCTGTTAAAAAAATGCGGCGTTAAACGCCGCAAAAAGAATAACAAGTAAAGGTAACAGTCAGCGTGGATTTATTAATCTAAGCCAGCCCGCTTCAGGAAAAACTGCCGTCTTAGTTTTTACGGAGGTCAAATCCACCGTGTTCTGTTAACCAACGTCAGCGTAATAGTTAGCACCAACAGGGGGAACAAGACTCATCCCGGATTACGCCCAGGCTTGATTAAAAAGCGTGCATTCAATGCGAAGCGTTAATTTAATTATTGATGGCTGAACCTTATGCCGCTTTAACAATACTGCTTGCCAGTTGCGTTTTAATACGGAAGCACACATCGCGGATGGCAAATTGATATTTCGGCATCGCCAGGTCATTCACATCGCTACCAATACCATTTTTCACTTCGAGGTATTTTTTCAGATGTCCGGCGGTCTTCTCAAATTCAGCCTTGAACTGCTGATGCTGCGCGACATTATAGGTCTGCAATGCATCCAACTCTGCGCGGCACTGCATCAGGCGCGAGGCGTAATCTTTCGTCTGCGATTCCGCCACGTTAACCTTCGGCGCGCCCGCAGCAGCCACCGGCGTGACAGGCGATAAATTAGCAGGAGCCGATTTTTGGCTGGCGACGCAACCTGATAAAAGGAACACGACAGTAACGGCGGGGAATATCTTCTTCATTTCATTTCCAATTGATTGCTGAGGATGATTGATAACCTTTTCCATCAGGAAAGTGGGTTATCAGAATATGCCGGGGAGTTTAGGAATTTTCTTGCACGCGGGAAACAAGATGCATCTTGGTTTATACCTTCTGCTATCAAACCTACAAAAAAAAGATTGATTAATCCAATGCGCTTTAATTCCTTTATGTTGAAAGAGATAACTGTCTACAATAACCTTCATCATGCAAGAATCACTGCATAATACTTGCTTAACTTTCACTGAGTTAGAAAGCACGCCAATAGGACCCGACTTTTATGCTGCGACACATCATGGTTAAAGGACAATTTCTGCTGTTGTTAAGTGTGATGTGTTGTTCGGTGTTTGCCGCCCCGCAATCCTTAACCTTGCAGCCTCATAGCGAAGTGATAACGCCAGATATAAATTTTTCCGCGCCGGTAAAACAGTGGTTAGTTCAACATCCGATTATTAAAGTCGCTGTCTGGCAACCGGCACAGCCGCCGATTTATATGGATAACGATCCCAGCACCTATGAAGGAATGGCGGCGGATTATCTGCACGTGCTGGAACGCGCGATGGATGTCAAAGTCGAGGTTATGCGTTTTCCCAGTGCTGAGTTGGCGCAGCAAGCGTTGCGCGCGGGAGAAGTCGATATGCTCAGCGCCTTCAATCCCGATGTGTATCCTGAAAACGATATTCTGGCTTCGACACCTTGGTTACTGGATCATTCTGCCTTATTACTGCGCAATGAAACTGGCGCAATAACGCCTGATTCCTTAAAAGGCAAAACCCTGAGCTATATTGCGAATAATAGTCGTCAGGATGTGCTAGCGCAGGAATACCCCGGCTCCACGCTGAAAGCTGAACCCAGCTATGTTAATGCGGTGACATCGGTGGCGTGGGGGCAAAGCCAGGCGGCCTGGATCAATCGCGCCTCCGCTGAATATCTGATCACCTATGGTTTTGCTGATAAATTGCAGGTGCTCAACAGCCCGGTACTCAGCAATCTCAACCTCTCTTTTGGTGTAAAAAGTAGCGATCCCCTGTTATTACGCGCCATTAACGAAACATTGGGACGTATACCCTTAGCCAGCCGTATCGGCATCGCCACGCGTTGGGGATTGAACAGCGATCATGTGGCGAAAGCCAATCCCCTGGCGTTAACCACCGAAGAACAAAATTGGCTGCGCACGCATCCGGTGCTCACGGTGTTATTTAACGCTTCAACCGCCCCCAATGCGTTTATTAATAAAAATGGTCAACTCGATGGTGCGGCAGTTGATTTATTTAAGTTATTGAGCGCGCGCTATGGCATGAAATTCAATTTTGTCGCCGCTCAGGGACGCAGTGAATTATTAAGATTAGGGCAAAACAATCCGGACGCGCTTTACGCAACGGTGCCGGTGATTCCTGATATTGAAACCACCTGGAATGTCATTACTACCCGCCCCTACATGATTGCTCCTGCCGTACTGATGGTATCGGCCGCAACGCCGCCGTTAGCTGACCTGACGCCTTTGCGCGGCCAGAAGATTGCCGTCACAGAATTCAATCCGTTGGCAACGTGGTTACACAAGTACTATCCAGAAATCAATTTGGTGACCACTAACACCGCCCAACAAGGTTACGACTTGCTGAGCAAAGGTGACGTCGCGGGAATGGTGACCACGCAATATGATGCCGATTTCCTGTTAGCCACCAAACCGGACAGCAATTTGCGCGTGGGCATCGCACTGGGTAATTCGCCGGGCACCATTGCCATGGGTGCCAACCCGAGCAATACGCAGCTGATTGGCATCATGAATAAAGCCCTGCTCGACGTACCTCCCGAATTACTGCGCCGGATTTATATCAATTGGCAGCCGCATGCGGATATAGCGCGACAACCTTCCTGGCGCGATTGGCAGGACGTGATCATCAAAGTCGCCGTCGGTGTCGCACTCGTCATTGCATTGCTATTACTGTGGAACCGCCACATTCATAACATCAGTCGCCAACGTGAAAGCGCGCGTCGTGCCTTATTGGATCAGTTGACCTTTGTGCGCACACTGATTGATGCCTCGCCGATTGCGCTGTATGTCCTTGACCGTGATCAGCGCTTAATCCATTCCAATCCCGCTCTGCGTCTGGCGTTAAATGATGATGCAGACCAGGCCTTAGCGGATTTACTGCTTGAAAGCGATCAACTTGACGCACAGGTCAAAGATCGGCTGAAAACCATTGTGGATCGGGTGATGGCTGGCGGCGCCCCGGAGATTTATGAAGGTCCACTCATGCTCAATAACGCGATCAGCTTTGTCCATCACTGGATAGTGCCGTGGCGCGATGCCAACGGCGAGGTGGTCGGCGTGATTGGTGGCTGGTTGGATATCACCGAAAAAGAAAAGCTGGTGAGCGATCTGCGTCATGCCAAGGATGAAGCGGTGCTGGCGAATGAATCGAAAAGCGTGTTCCTCTCCAGCATGAGCCACGAAATTCGTACGCCGATGAACGCGATTATTGGCTTGCTGGAACTGGAGGTAAAAGATCATCAGCAGCACGGCATCAGCAATGAGAACGTGCGCGTGGCATGGGAATCGGCCAAAGCGCTGTTGCTGTTGATTGGCGACATTCTTGATCTGTCCAAGATCGAATCCGGCACCTATCAACTACAACCGACTTGCATTGAGCTGCCACAATTGGTGGTGAGCGTGGTGCAGCTGTTCACTAACCGCGCACATGAAAAAGGTCTGGCACTGACATTAGATGTTGAGCTGGAACACAGCCACTATCTGCTTGATCCGCTAATGGTCACTCAAATCGTCTCAAACCTGGTCAGCAACGCGATCAAATTTACCGACAGCGGCAGCGTCACGGTCAGTGTTTATCAAGCGCCAGATAGTGACGCAGGTAAGGTCGATTTAGTGATTGATGTCACCGATAGCGGTCAGGGCTTATCGCCGGAGCAGCAAGAGCGTATTTTCGCGCCTTTTGTACAGGTTGAAGGACGCAAAGCCCGTCAAGGCACCGGGCTTGGGTTAAGCATCTGCCGCCGCCTGGCCGATTTGATGTCGGGAGAATTGCAGGTGGAGAGCGAACTGGGCGAAGGTGCCAGCTTCATTTTCTATTTCAGCGCACCTACCTGTGAACCTGAAGCCCAAATCATCGCTACCGCCAGCAGCCTTCAATCGCTACATGTGCTGATAGTGGATGATCACAGCCCCAATCGGCTGTTATTGACGCAGCAATTGGAGATGATGGGTCATCACGTCAGCGCCGCTGAAAGTGGCCAGCAAGCATTGGCCATGTTTGAAGCCGATAGCAGCATCCATTTGATCATCACCGATATCACCATGCCAGGCATGGATGGTTTTGAGCTGACGCAGCGAATCCGTCAGCGCGAACAGCAATTGGGCATCGCACCGCGCCCGGTACTGGGGCTAACCGCCCACGCACAATCCAGTGTGGTGGAGCAATGTTTGCAAGCCGGCATGAGCGATTGTCTGTTTAAGCCGATTCGCAGCAAGCAACTGCATGAAACCGTTAATCGCTTGCTTGGCTTGCAGCAACAACCGCTCAACCTTCCACTGCCAGATGAAGAGAAGCGTAAACAAGCCAGACGCTTCCTCCATGATGAAGTCATTCGAACCAATCGCAGCGATCTCAATAAACTTATTGATCAGGTGGCACAACGCGATCGATCACAAATCGCCAAAATGGCGCATCGGTTGTTGGGTGGCGCGCGCATTATGCAGGCGACAGAACTGGAGCAGGCCAGTGAATGGCTGGAAAATATCAGTCAGGATGAAAACTACAGCGATCAGCAACTGGATCAGGCATTAATTACTGTGATTGATTGCGTAGAACGGTTGGAAGTAAAACTTAAATCTGAATAAAGCATTTTAGGTACATTTATTCAAAGACCCGTCTTGGTCCTCCTATGAAATAGCCATGTTAGAGTATTTTACGCTTATTTATGGGAGGTTTAATTACGGATGAACAGTATTTCTGTTATAGACAGCAACCCACTTATCCGTCGCGGATTGAAAAACATCCTGACGGAAAAGGGTTATCAAGTCGCTTTTGAGGCTGATAATGTCGATGCCATGTTTCTTAGCGGCATCAATCACAAACCACAACTGTTGATCATTGAACCGCTATTTCAGGATCATTTTGTCAACGAAAAACTGGAATTATTACGCCATTACAATCCACGCCTCAAAATCTTAATTTTATCCATCTCCGAGAGCCACTATCATATTCAACTCTCGTTGCAAATGGGCTTTGAAGGTTATGTATGTAAATCGTGGCCGCTGAAGACCCTCTTTGACTCGATAGATGAAATTAACCAGGGGAAACATGCTTATTGCAGCAGCCAGTTTACCCATCGAATGAAATATCCTAATGATGCCCGCCTGCTCGCTTCGCTCAGCAAACGTGAATTTCAGGTATTACGTCTGTTTGGCGCAGGAAAGTCGATTAAAGAAATTTCTGAAGCATTAGATCTTAGTAATAAAACCATCAGCACCTATAAAATTAAGATGATGCAAAAGACATCGGCGAATAACTTTATTGATATCGTTGATTTAGCCCGCAGGAATTTCATATTTTAATTTTTCGACCCGCCAGGGATCACATATTGATTTTACACAGCCAAGTCATTTCACGTTCCCACCGCTGATCGCCAGGATAGTTAAAACTTATTCTGGCGCATTCTGTTATACCTCGCCTTGTTATCATTAACCGTACCTATCGTAGCGGCGAAATTTATTGCGCTATGCCAGGCAATCCTGTACGCCTTAGCCACTTTAAATGGAGATCATCAATCACCGCACAATTTCGTAGCGGCGCGATTTATCGCGTTCTGTTGATTTTCAAAGGTCAACACAACGCGATAAATCGCGCCGCTACGATACGTGCGCTTTAGAATTCCGGTTACAAATCCTTTTCTGACGAGGATCAAGCCATTTATGGTGCCCCATTTTCACCACATCAAAAATAAAAAAGGGCCGGAAATCCCGGCCCTGATTATCGCTACACCTCAATCCAAAAATAAAGGATTGATCAATTCACTTCGCTACTGCCATCCACGCGAATCGCCACGCGACGGTTCGGCGCATAGCAGGCAATCTGCTGCGCTTTGTTGCCATAGCAATCATGCACCAGCGGTTCATTCATACCGGCACTGGCCGCGGTAATATCACGCGCCGGAATACCTGCCTGCACCATTAATAAACGGATGGTTTCGGCGCGACGCTGACCCAGCGCTTCGTTGGCCGCAGCGGAACCGATCTGGTCGGTGTGGCCAATCACCTGCACGTTGCGCAGCGTGGTGTTTTCACGGCGGATCTGCTGTACCAAATCACGGATTGCCGCATGGCCGTTGCGGGTGATATCCGCACGACCGGATTTGCCAAAGGCGAACAATACGTCGCTCGACAAGGTGTAATCCTTGTACTGCTTCTCGGTGTACTGGCAGGCCTCAACCGCCGAGGCACGCGTTAACGTGTGGTTCTGCATACGCATGGTTTTCAGCACCGCTTCAGCATCGGCGCGCGTCAGCGCTTTTGGCAAGCCGCTTAGGCCATCGCCGACTTTCAGGAAGTAGGTTTTACCGCCTTCCAGATTGCTGCGCCACGGCTGCGCGTTTTTTCCCTGATAGATCGGCGAATCTTTTACGAATGCACCGAGGGTGTGAACACCGGGCGCCACACAGAAGCTGGTGTAACCGTCCGGCAGTAATGCCGAATGAAACTCGCCATCCACGTAGACGTTGGCACCGCCGTTATGGCCATCGGCATCGCGGTAGAACACAATCTGCGCCTGGTTTTTACCGACGCTAGCGACCGGCTGATACGCCTGCGCAAAGGCCTGATCTTTCGGCGCCGCATGCGCACTGGTCAGGCTAAGTAAGGCACTGCTGAGCATCAGCGACAGCGCGCTGGTTTTAATAAAGTTCATGACTCCTCCACGGCCCCCGATGTGGGGGCCGGAAATTAAGTTAAAGGGATTGCAGTAGTGTTGTGTTAAATCAGGTTGGTTTGCACGCCCTCCTGCACCAACAGCTCGGCGTCATGGGTGCTGTGGGTAAACACCTGATAACGCACGCCGGCCACTTCAACCATGTCACTCGCTTTCGCCCAGTCGCCTGGATCAGATCCGTTAATCAAATCGTCGAGGTTAACCACATCACCTTCGTCGCCTTTGATCATCATCTGCACCGTGCCATCGGCAACAAACAGATCCTTTTCACCATGCGTCAGTATATCCCCCAGACTCAGAGTCAATGTGTTATCACCGCTGCCGGTAATATCGATCACTTCAAGTATCTGATCGTCTGCAATGATACTGCCGAGATTGATTTCCTGATTTACGCCATCCAGAATAATCATCCCATCAGTACTGCCAATCGCCGCTAAAGTTGCCAGTTCGCTCTCTTCCTCAACAATTGAGGTTGCTGGTTCTAATAAGAATGCTGAACGGGCTAGAGTTCCCCAACGGATGTTGTCAATCATAATACCACCATCTCCCCCCCATATCGGTTCACCAGGACCTGTGGATAAAGGCTCTTCTCCTATATTCATCCTCACATACCCAATTAAACTTCCCGCCGGAGCGGTAAAGCTAATCGTACCAACACCTGTCGAGGCAAAACTCGATCCTTGAGTTATATTCATCCATTGTGACCCCAGCAGCGTCCCTCGCGTGTCATAAAAATCTACTCTGTGACTCGCGGAAGTGTATGAGTAGTCAAATGAGACCTTATTAGTACCAGTACCAAATCTCATACTTATGAAGGAATGTTCAGCGATATAGAATCCAGCATTCCCTGAATTTGCAGGGTGAGCAGTCCCTTCACGACTGGACCTAACACCTGTTACGAAGCCGCCATGATTGACTGAATTTCCAGTTATCGTTAAGCCACTAGCATAAGTTACCGTTCCTGATACTTGGCCCCAGCTTACAGATTCAAAGTTTTCATATCCGCTGGTGAACAGTGGTGCATCCGCCTGGATCCTTATCTGAACAGGAGACGTGTGGCCGCTACGGTTGCCTAAATCGTCCTGGAAGGTCGCGGTCAAATCATAACTGTTGTTCATGGAAAGCGATGGCGTAATGCTCCAGGAGCCATCCGATGCGGTAACTCGTACCGAACCCACTGCTGTGCTGCCGTTCCAAAGGATGACCAAGTCACCGACTTGTGCACCGGTACCGCGAATTTCCGGTGTGGTGTCATCGGTAGTGATGCGCCCGCTACCCGTCGAGTGGAAGCCGGTGCTACTTCCTGCGTTATCATACAGCCCGGTTATTCTGCCCACTGCCGGTGGCGTGGTATCAATGGTGATATTCCATGAATCAACCACTGGACTGCGGTTACCCGCAGCATCCACAAATACTGCCTTATAGCTGTAAGTACCGTCACGCTGCGTTGGCAGCGTCAACGCCCAAGCACCAAGATCATTCGCCTGTGTCGAACCAATCACTGCGCCGCCATCGGTAGCATAGATGTACACCCATGCGTTGGCTTCTGTGGTACCGCGCATCGTTGGCGTATTATCATCGGTGCGCCCATCCACACCAATCAATCCGGTGCTGCCGTAGCCTGGCGTACCGGCAAAATCGTCCACAATTTCCGTAATGCTGCCGGTCGGCGGTGTGGTATCCACAATCACCACCCACGGATCACTCACCGCTTTGTTGGCGCCATCATCAAAGTGCGCGATCAGGGTGTAATCGCCTTCCGCCAGCGCAGGCGTGATGGTAATGCTCCAGCTGCCGTCGCCCGCGACCGTTGCCGTGCCACGTACCACGTCATTTTGATCGCGCAGCACTACCTGTGCGCCCACTTCACCGGTACCACGGATCACCGGCGTGGTGTCGTTGGTTGCGCCGCCGTTGGCCACACTAATCGGGTTGAGCGGATCGTTATCGTTGGTCGCCGAGGTAATCTCGCCGTCCGGCACGATGGTATCCACGTTAATCACCCATGGCGCACTGACCGACTGGTTAACGCCGTCATCAAAGGTCGCCGTCAACGTGTGCGCACCTTCGCCCAGCGCTGGCGTAACGATAATGCTCCATGTGCCGTCAGTTGCGACAACTGCGGATCCACGTGGCGTGCCCGACTGATCATGCAAGGTCACAATGTCACCCTCTTCACCGGTACCACGAATCACTGGCGTTGCATCATTAGTCAGCCCGCCGTTGCTGATTGGCAACAAGTTGGCCGGATCGATGTCGTTGCTTGCACCGGTGATAGCACCGACTGGCGGCACGGTATCAATGGTGATCGGCCAGGATTGTGCACGTCCCGCAGACACGTTGCCCGCGAGATCAACAAACTCGGCGGTGAAGTTATAGGTTCCGTCCGCCAAAGCCGGCAGTTCCAGTTCCCAGTTGCCCGAAGCCGGAACCTGCACCGATCCCAGCAAGGTCGTGCCGGTCAGCCCGTCGTAAATGTATACCCAGCTCAACGCCTCGCCGCTGCCGCGCAGAGTTGGTGTGTTGTCATCGGTCTTTTCACCGCTGCCAACCGCACCGGTGGTGCCGACGTTGTCCCAGATTTCAGTAATGGTGCCCACTGGCGGTGCCACGGTATCCACTACAATCGTCCATGGGTTACTCACCGCTTCGTTCGCACCGTCAAAGAAGTGAGCCGTGATGGTGGTGTTGCCTTCGCTTAATGCCGGGTTAACGATAATGCTCCAGCTACCGTCACCGCCGACAATCCCTCTGCCTAATTCAACTCCGAACAAATTGGTCAAAATAACTTGAGCGCCAATCTCACCGGTGCCGCGGATAACCGGCGTAGCATCGTTGGTTAGGCCGCCGTTACTGATCGGAATCAGGTTAATCGGATCGATATCGTTGTCCGCGCCGGTAATGGTTCCGGTTGGCGGAATGGTATCGATGGTTACCGGCCATGACTCGGCGCGACCAGCTGACGGGTTACCTGCCCGGTCAACGAAGTGCGCGGTAAAGTTATAAGTACCATCCGCTAGCGGGTTCAGTTCTACTTCCCATGTGCCATCGGCACGAACCTGCGTCGAGCCCAGCACCGTGGTGCCGGTCAGCCCGTCATAGATGTACACCCAGCTCAGCGCTTCACCGCTGCCGCGCACCGTCGGCGTGTTATCGTCCGTTACCTCGCCGCGGCCCACCGCGCCGGTGGTGCCGACGTTGTCCCAGATTTCGGTAATGGTGCCGACCGCTGGAGCAACCGTGTCAATGTTCACCACCCACGGGTTGCTCTGCGTCTGATGCACGCCGTCGTCAAAGGTCGCGGTCAGGGTCTGTTCGCCCTGCGCCAGCGCCGGGGATACCGTAATACTCCAGCTGCGGTCTGCCGCCACCGTGGCGGTGC
>NZ_JBCNNP010000027.1:0-49363 GCF_039594315.1 Pantoea sp. | reverse complement strand
ACCAGCGCCAGCAGAATTAGCAGCAGTAAGGTAAGGAAAAACTTGCCTAAAAATTTCATCGCACTCATCCATCCCGATATTTATCCGGTGAGTGGTTGTTATGCCTGAATTACCGTTACAGCTCAACAGCCTGGATGTAAAAGCGGATAAATATCAGGCAGGCCGAAGCCTGCCGGAGAGATTACTTTTCTTGCGGGAAGATCAGGTTCAGCATGATAGCGGTGATACCGCCCGCGGCAATACCAGAGGAAAGCAGGGTTTTCAGCCAATCTGGGGCAAATTGCAGAATCAGCGGCTGTTGAGACACACCCAAACCGACCGCCAATGACAGCGCAATAATCATGATGGCACGACGATTCAGCGGCTCGCGCGAGACGATGCGTACGCCAGAGGCGGCGATGGTGCCAAACATCACAATCGTTGCACCGCCCAGTACCGGTTCTGGAATGTGTTGCACAAATCCGCTTACCGCCGGGAACAGGCCGAGCACAATCAGCATCAGCGCCACCACAAAGCCGACATAGCGACTGGCAACGCCCGTCAACTGAATCACGCCGTTGTTCTGACCAAAACAGGAGTTAGGGAACGTATTGAACAGCGCCGAGACAAAGGAGTTAAGACCGTTAGCCAGCACGCCACCTTTCAGGCGCTTCATATACAGCGGGCCGCTCACCGGTTGCTCAGAAACATCAGATGTCGCGGTGATATCGCCAATGGTTTCCAGCGAGGTCACCATAAACACCAACATCAGCGGAATCAGCAGATTCCAGTCAAAGCCCAAACCGTAGTAGAGCGGCGATGGCACAGCAATCAGCGGCTGATCGGCTGGCGTGCTGGTGGCTGGCAGCATATCCAGCGCCCAGGCCAACGCATAACCCACCGCCATCGCAATCACCAGCGATGCCACACGTAGATACGGATTACGTTGGCGATTCAGCAAGATAATCACCACCAATACCGCAGCGGCCAGCAACAAATTTTTCGGTGCGCCGAAGGTGTGATCGTTCATTGCTGCAAAGCCGCCGCCAATCGAAGTCAAACCGACCTGAATCAGTGACAAGCCGATAATCATCACCACAATGCCGGAAACCAGCGGCGTAATGATGCGGCGCGCCAGGTGCAGCACGCGCGACAGCACCATCTCAGTACAGGACGCCACCATCAGGGTGCCGAACAGCGCTGCCATCATGGTTGGCACATCCACGCCGCCATTTTTCAGCGCCATGCCACCCATGATCAGTGGCGTAACGAAGTTAAAGCTGGTGCCCTGAATCGATAACAGGCCAGAACCCACCGGTCCCCAGGTTTTAATTTGCAGCACTGACGCCACGCCAGAAGCGAACAGCGACATGCTGATAATGTGCTGGGTATCCTGCGCCGGTAAACCCAGCGCCTGACAAATCAGCAGCGCGGGCGTAATCACCGCAACAAACATCGCCAGCAGATGCTGACAAGCAGCAAACAGCGTTTGCGGCAGCGGAGGACGGTCTTCGAGGCGGTAAATCAATTCACTTTTTGGGCTTGCTGCGTTGGCAGGCTGGTGAGATTCAGCGGTGTTGACGGACATGGTGGGCGTTCTCAATTACAACAAAGGGGCGATTTTAAACGGTTGCGTCACGAAAGCAAACGGTTGCGACGCCCCTTTTCACGGCCAAACATTTAAAGCGTAAACACCGTGCGGCAGCGGCTGTCATCTTCTTGCCAGGCTTGAGCGACTTCGCTCAGCGGGCGCATCTGGAAGGCGATGGAAAAATCGCTTTCAGCTGCCGCGTGCAGCATTTCGCTGATGCAGGCGATGAGTTCTTGATCGGAAACGCTGCCTAAGCCGCTGCCCATCAAGGTCAATCCCGATGAGCGCAGCAACTTGCTGTGCAGCGTTATTTCCTGACCGCTCAGCGAACCAATCTGCACAAAGCGCACGGTTTTTTCTTTGCCCGCCACTGCCGCATGCATGATGTCCAGTGCGCTCTGGCCCCACAGATAATCCAGCACCACATCGATGCCTGCTTTCATCAACGCCGGCAACGCGCCCGGCAATTCATCCAGCGTCAATGTTACGTCAGCGCCTTGCGCTTTGAGTTGCTCCAGTGCTGCACGATTGCGGCCAGTGGCGATAATTTTCCCCGCGCCTAAATGACGCGCAATGCGTACCGCTAAACCACCGGAAGTGCCGGTTGCGCCATTAATCAGCACGGTTTCACCGGATTGCAACTGCGCGCGTCGGGTTAAAGCTGCCCAGGATGACATGCCCGGATTGGCCAGCGCTGCCGCCAGTACCGGATCCAGCGATGCCGGTAATGGAACGATGCTTTCTTTGGGAATCAGTGTCTGTTCCGCCATGCTGCCCCACGGTGAATGGAAGGCGAGGAAATAGACCGGATCGCCATTGCTGAGCGTGCCGGTGCCGTCGATACCGACAATAAAAGGATATTGCGTGGCGGCGCTGTAATGCGTACCGGCAGCGCGCGCCTTCGCCAGTTGGCTGACGGCGGCGGCTTTCACATTAACGATCGCATGTTGTTCATCGGCCTGTGGCGCAGGGAAATCGCTGTAAATGGGCAGTTCGCCTGCCGCAGAAACTATGGCTGCTTTCATCTCTTCACCTTCAGTTAACAGGAAACTATGTGTAATATGCACACATTAGTTCTGTCCTGGGATAACGTCAATGAAAAGCGTGCAAAATACACATAATAGTGCGGAGTTCGATGATCTGCACAACGCGCTGCTGATGATTGTCGGCACCTTTAACCGGCCGCAACGCGATGAATTGCTGATCAAAGAATCCAATATCCAACTCGATCGCGCGCTGTTTCCGTTACTGATTCAGATTGGCCGTTTTGGCCCGATTGGCGTAGTGGAACTGGCGGAACGCGCCGGACGCGATTACACCACCGTAAGTCGCCAGGTGGCTAAGCTGGAAGAGTTGGGACTGGCGCAGCGACAGAAAAATGCCAAAGACAAGCGGGTGAATGAAGCAGTGATCACGGCAGCGGGTAAATTGATGACCGATAAAATCGACGCGGCACGTACGCAGATTTATCAGAACCTGTTCGCTGGCTGGCAGGATACAGAACGTGCCGAGCTAACACGTCTGTTGCAGAAGTTTGTTGGGGATTTTATCGCGATTGATAAGGCAAAGATGGCGGATTAAGCGTTGCTATAACGCTCGGTTTCCGGCAACCACCGCTCGATCAAGGCTTGCGCCTGTTCAAGATAATGCTGGTGGATGTGGCGGGCCACGCGCTGAACTTCGGGAATCATGCCTTGATCGCGCAGTAAATCCGCGACTTTAAATTCGGCATTACCGGTTTGTCGCGTACCCAGTAATTCACCCGGCCCACGAATCTCCAGGTCGTGCTGGGCAATCACAAAGCCGTCGTTGCTGTCGCGCAGCACTTGCAAACGCTTCTGTGCGGTTTTGCTCAGCGGCGCTTTATACAGCAACACGCAATGCGAGGCGACAGCGCCGCGGCCCACGCGTCCGCGCAGCTGATGCAACTGCGCCAACCCAAGTCGCTCTGGGTTTTCGATAATCATCAAGCTGGCATTCGGCACATCAACGCCAACTTCAATCACGGTAGTGGCGATCAGCAATTGGATTTCATTGGCTTTGAACGCCGCCATCACCGCCTGTTTTTCTGCCGGTTTCATGCGGCCATGTACCAAACCGACCTGCAAATCCGGCAGCGCGATCTTCAACTCTTCCCACGTCGCTTCGGCTGCCTGCGCCTCCAATACTTCGGACTCTTCAATCAGCGTACACACCCAATAGGCCTGGCGACCTTCGTGACAAGCGCTTTGCACCCGCGTAATGATTTCGCTGCGGCGGCTATCGGGGATCGCCACCGTGGTGACCGGCGTACGTCCCGGCGGCAATTCGTCAATGGTCGAGGTATCCAGATCGGCGTAAGCGGTCATCGCCAGGGTGCGCGGAATCGGCGTGGCGGTCATGATCAACTGATGCGGATGGAAGCCTTGCTCCTCGCCTTTCTCCCACAACGCTAAGCGCTGATGCACACCAAAACGGTGCTGCTCATCAATGATCACCAGCGCCATGCCGTTGAATTTCACCTGTTCCTGGAACAGCGCGTGGGTACCAACCACCATCGCCACCTGGCCGCTGGCAATCGCTTCCTGCTGGGCTTCGCGCGCTTTACCTTTCTGTTTGCCGGCCAGCCAACCTACTTCAATTCCTAACGGCGCAAACCATTGGCGGAAATTGTTCGCGTGCTGTTCAGCCAACAGTTCGGTCGGCGCCATCAACGCCACCTGCTTGCCGTGGGCGATGACGTTCAGTGCGGCCAATGCAGCAACCAAGGTTTTGCCGGAACCAACATCGCCTTGCACCAGGCGCATCATTGGGAAATCGTTGGCCAGGTCCTTTTCGATTTCCGCCACCACGCGTTGTTGCGCGCCGGTTGGTGAGAAGGGCAAGGCGGCTAACAATTGATTGGCCAGTTGATGCTGCGGTTTCATCGGCAACGCATGATGCCGCTGCGCACCGGCGCGCACCGCTAACATGCTGAGGTTATGCGCTAGTAACTCTTCAAGAATTAAGCGTTTTTGCGCCGGATGACGACCGGTTTCTAACTCGCTCAAACGCAAATCCGGCGGCGGACGATGCAAGGTGCGCAGCGCATCCGGCAGGCTGATCATCCCGCCACTCAACTCGGCGGGCAGCAGTTCGGAAATCGGGCAACTCTCCAGCAGCGTCAGCGCTTGATCGGTGAGATTGCGCAACGTCGCCTGGCGAATGCCTTCGGTCGTGGGATAAACCGGCGTCAGGGTTTCTTGCAGCTCAACGCCGCCTTGTTCGCCTTGCACGCGATATTCAGGATGGATGATTTCCGCACCGCGCTGACCGCGTTTGATCTCGCCATAAGCGGTGACGCGGCGGCCCGGCGACAGGCTGTTTTTCATCCCGGCATTGAAATTGAAGAAACGCATGGTGAGCATGCCGCTGCCATCGCTGATTTGGCACACCAACATGCGGCGGCGACCAAAGGTGATTTCGCTGCTCAGCACTTCGCCTTCCACCGTGGCCCAAACGCCCGGCAGCAGGTCATTAATTTTGTAGAGTTGGGTGCGATCTTCGTAGCGCAGCGGCAGATGCAGCAGCAAATCCTGAATGGTGAACAGGCCGAGTTTGGCCAGTTTCCCCGCCTGACTGGCGCCGACGCCGGTCAGGGTACTGAGCGGGATGGCATCCAGCAGACGGCCTTTCATTTTTTACCCGTCGATTGCATGGTGGCCCACCAATTGGCGTCGGCTTCTACTTCGCCATGGGCGTTGATGTGCGGATAAGGCAGGCCTTTCTGCTTGGCGACGCGCGCCAATACCGGATAGCCACCTTCAAACAACAAGCGCTGTTGTTCGTCTTCGTCCAACAAGCTGTATTTGCGTTGATACATTCCGGCATTCTGCCGTTGGCGTTGTGCTTCATACAGAATCAGCGCCGAAGCGACCGAAACGTTGAGCGACTGCACCATGCCAACCATCGGCACAATGATGTCCTGATCGGCTAACGCCAATGCTTCGGCGGTGATGCCGGTTTTTTCCTGCCCCATCAAAATACAGGTGGGTTTGGTGTAATCGACTGCGCGAAAATCCACCGCTTTGTCTGACAAATTGGTCGCCAATACCTGCATGCCACTCTCTTTGAGATGGCGTACCGCGTCAGCAATATGAGGATGGGTTTTCACCTTCACCCAGCTATTGCTGCCGGCCGAGGCCGCAACCATGGTGCGCATACGCACGCTAGGCCACACGGCATGTACTTCATGAATGCCCACCGCATCGGCGGTACGAATCACCGCCGAAACGTTATGCGGCTTGTGCACTTGTTCCATGCAAACGGTGAGATCGTGCTGGCGCAGGGCCAGCATCTCCTGAATTCGAGCAAAGCGTTGGGCATTCATGGACTAGTTACGGTTGCGGTGAACTTTGATAACGTCCGGCATTACGCGAATTTTGCGCATAATATTCGCCAAATGGACGCGATCGTTCGCGGTGAGGCGGATAAAGGCGCTATACACGCGTCCATCACGCTCTTCGGTATTCAGGCTCTGAATATTGGAGCTTGCCGTATTGATCGCCGCCGTCAGGTTCGCCAAAGCACCCTGATGGTTGAACATGTCGACCTTAATCTCAGCAACAAATTCCTGATCGGTCACTTTATCCCATTCAACCGGCATGAATTTTTCAGCTTCTTTTTGGTAGCCGCGAATGTTACGACAGGATTCGTGATGCACCACCAAGCCTTTGCCGGGACTGACGTGCGCGACAATCGGATCGCCGGGAATCGGACGGCAGCATTTGGCAAAGGTAATCAACACGCCATCGGCGCCTTTGATTGGCAGCTTTTTGCGTTTGCTGTTGCTTTGCGGCTCTTCGCCACCCGATTGCAGCAGGTTTTTCGCCACTACCACGCTCATCGCGTTACCCAGGCCGATTTCAGCCAGCAAATCGTCGATGGCGGTCAGCTTCATGCGCTCAAGTTCATGCTGAATGTTCTCGGCAGGAATTTCTGCCAACTTCTTGCTGCCGCCGAGCGCGTGGCTCAACAGGCGACGACCGAGGCTAACAGAATCTTCACGTTTGAGGTTTTTCAGCAACTGACGAATCTTGGCGCGTGCTTTGGAGCTGACGACAAAATTGAGCCATGCGGCGTTCGGGCGAGCGCCCGGCGCGGTAATGATTTCAATAGTTTGGCCGCTGGTCAGTGATTGTGACAGCGGATAAGGCTGGCGATCGACGCGTGCGCCGACGCAGGCATGACCGATATCGGTATGCACCGCATAGGCGAAATCCACCGGCGTGGCGCCAGCGGGCAATTCGACAATGCGGCCTTCAGGCGTGAACACGTAGATCTCGTCCGGGAACAGATCGGATTTCACGCTTTCGATAAATTCAAATGAGCTACCGGCGCTTTGTTGCAGCTCCAGCAGGCTTTGCAACCAGCGTTGAGCGCGAATCTGTGCGGTGGTGCCGCTGACTTCGCCGCTTTCTTTGTACGCCCAGTGCGCTGCCACACCCATTTCTGCCATCTGATCCATATCTTCCGTACGGATTTGCACTTCAACCGGCACACCGTGTGGGCCAATCATGGAAGTATGCAGCGATTGATAGCCGTTAGCCTTGGGAATGGCGATGTAATCTTTCACGCGTCCGGGACGCGGTTTGTACAAGCTATGCATCTGACCGAGCACGCGATAACAGGTATCCAGATCTTTCACAATGACGCGGAAAGCGTAGATATCCATGATCGAGTGAAAACGCTGCTCTTTCAGGTGCATTTTGCGGTAAATCGAATAGAGATGCTTTTCACGACCACTGACGCGGCAGGGAATACCTGCTTCCTGTAAGCGCCCGTCGATTTCAGCAAGGATCTTCTGAATCATCTCTTTACGGTTACCGCGCGCCGCTTTCACCACCTCTTTGATCACGCGGAAACGGTTCGGGTAGAGCGCTTCAAATCCGAGCTCTTCCAGTTCTGTTTTCAGGTGATGAATACCAAGGCGGTGCGCCAGAGGACTGTAAATCTCCAGCGTTTCTAACGCGATACGTCGTTTTTTATCCGGTCGTAACGCGCCGAGCGTGCGCATGTTGTGCGTGCGGTCGGCTAGTTTGATCAAGATGACGCGAATGTCTTGCACCATCGCCATGATCATTTTGCGGAAGTTTTCAGCCTGGGCTTCTTTCTTGTCGCGGAACTTCAGCTTATCGAGCTTGGATACGCCTTCCACCAGTTCGGCAACGCTTTTACCAAACAGCTGTTCCATATCCTGGTAAGTGGCGGGCGTATCTTCAATCACGTCATGCAGCAGCGCGGCCATTAGCGTTTCATGATCGAGTTTCATCTCGGCCAGAATGCAGGCAACCGCAACGGGATGGGTGATATAAGGCTCGCCGCTGGAGCGTGTTTGGCCCTCGTGGGCATCACGCGCGACTAGATAAGCTTGCTTGAGGCGCTTGATTTGCTCCTCAGGCAAGTATTTTTCAATCAGTTGATTGAGGCTTTCAAACAGATACAAGGGCGACCTGCGAAGTGCTGTTAACGACGACCTTCAGCGATAGCGGTAACGGCTTGTAACTCAGCGGCTTCCTGCTCATGCTGTTCCTGACGATCACGGACATCCAGAATCTGGGTAGTGATCAGACCTTCTTCGATTTCGCGCAGGGCGATAACGGTCGGCTTATCGTTCTCTTCCGGAACCAGCGCATCTTTACCGCCTACCTGCATCTGACGTGCACGACGTGCAGCGACCAACACCAGGTCAAAACGGTTACCAACTTTCTCTACTGCGTCCTGAACGGTTACGCGTGCCATAGGTGTGCTACTCCACAGATGATGAAGAAATGACTGGGCATAATACTGAAAGTGAATTCAGACTGCCAATAGTTTGCTGATTAAAGCATCATGTCGCGATTTTTGGCGACCCATACGCAGACGTTCTGCGCGAATGATGGTTTTCAGATCGGACAGCGCCAGATCGAAATCATCATTAACGATTAAATAATCGTATTCGGCGTAGTGGCTCATTTCCGCCACGGCCTGTTGCATACGACGGGCAATCACCTCTTCGCTGTCCTGACCGCGACCACGCAGGCGACGATCCAACTCTTCGGTAGACGGTGGCAGCACAAAGATGCTGCGCGCGGCAGGCATTTTCTTGCGAATTTGCTGCGCGCCTTGCCAGTCGATATCCAGGAAAACATCAACGCCGGTCGCCAGCACCTGCTCGATTGCAGCGCGTGACGTACCGTAATAATTGCCAAACACTTCCGCATGTTCGAGGAAGTCGTCTGCGGCAATCATGGTCTCGAATTCAGTCTTAGAGACGAAAAAATAGTGCTCACCATGAGCTTCACCGGGACGCACGCCACGGGTGGTATGCGAAATAGACACCTGCGTATCGTACAGCGGTTGTGTCTTTAACAGTGCCTGAATCAGGCTGGATTTACCCGCGCCGCTGGGGGCGGAAACAATATAGAGCGTGCCTTGAGCCATGGTTATCTTGAATTGATTAAGAGCGGAGTCGATTTCCTGCACAGTATACACGGCTTAGGCCTGCCACGCAGCGTTTGCCGCTTGGCTGAGGCAATTCTTTTTTCTGTGAGGCCGCGCCAGAAGCCGATGTCGTAGGCTGCAAACCCCACAAAAAGGCTGGACTCTGGCTTCAAAGAAGCTATTTCACCGCTGGTATAAACCTGTTACGCACTCTCCAATAGCGAAAAAAGGAGAGCCAAGATGAAAGGATTTCTGAGTCTATTGTGTTGCTTGTTTAGCGTGAGTTGCTGGGCCGAAGCGCTGTGCCCGAATTGGTCCCCCGTGCGCGCTGGACAAGAGATCACGCAGCTACAAACCCAATTGCGGCAATGGGATGACGCGTATTATCGGCTGGGCACTAATCAGGTGACCGATGAGGATTACGACAGCCTGCAACAGCGTTTACAGCAGTGGCAGCGCTGCTTTATGCCCACTCAATCCACTTACAATGCACAGCTCACCACCGATGGCAGTACACATCATCCCGTGGCGCATACCGGCGTGCGCAAACTGCGCGATAAATTAGCGGTGGCGTATTGGATGCAGGATCGATCTGAATTATGGGTGCAGCCAAAAGTCGATGGCGTGGCCGTCACACTGGTGTATCGACTCGGGAAGTTAGTTTCACTGATCAGTCGTGGTGATGGTTTACGCGGCGAAGAGTGGCTGGCTAAATCACCGCATATTCCCGCCATCCCGCAGCAGATTGCTACATTGCACGAAGAAGTCGTGCTGCAAGGTGAGCTGTTTTTGCAAATGACCGATCATCAACAAGCCCGTGACGGCGGCAAAAATGCGCGCGCTCAGGTGGCGGGTGCCATGATGCGGCACGACAACAGCCCGTTACTTGAGCGTCTTGGCATTTTCATTTGGGCATGGCCGGATGGCCCACTATCAATGAATGATCGATTGGCGCAACTCACGCAGTGGGGATTTGGCTTGGCACAGAGTTGGAGCCGCCAGGTCAGTAATGAAGAAGAGGTGGCGATATGGCGCGATCGCTGGTTCCACGAATCACTGCCATTTGTCACCGATGGCGTGGTGATGCATCAATCACCGGGCAGGGCGGGACGTGACTGGCAGCCAGGACAAGGCAGTTGGTCGGCAGCGTGGAAATATCAACCCGCGGAAGTCAGCAGCGAAGTGCTCTCGGTAGACTTCAATGTGGGGCGCACCGGCAAAGTTGCCGTGGTGTTGAATCTCATTCCTGTACAGTTGGATGATAAAACCGTGCGCCGGGTTAATCTTGGTTCGCTACGTCGCTGGCGCGAGCTGGATGTGATTGCCGGTGATGAAGTGACGCTAACGCTGGCTGGGTTAGGTATTCCGCGTCTGGAGCGCGTGATCTGGCGTGTGGCACAGCGCGATTATTCCGCCTCGCCACAAGATGGTGAATTTAATGGTTTGAGCTGCCTGCATTTCACTGCCACTTGCCGCGCGCAGTTTTTATCGCGCCTGAGTTGGATGAGCCAGAAATCGGTATTGGATATCGTCGGTGTACAGCGCAGCAACTGGCAGCGTCTACTCGACAGTGGCGGAATCACTCATCTCTTTTCCTGGCTAACGCTGACGCCCGATCACATTGCGCAGGCGAATGGGATTTCATCTGCGCGCGCCGAGCAAATCTGGCATCGCTTTAACTTAACGCGACAGCAGCCGCTGCGGCGTTGGGTGAGTGCGCTGGGATTGCCGCTGCCGAAAACGGCGCTTCAGGCGCTGCCGGACACGCAATGGTCGCAACTACTCGCGCGCAGTGCGGAGAGTTGGCAGCAGTTGCCCGGCATCGGCAATGTTCTGGCTCAGCGTATCGTGGCGATGCTGCAGGATGCAGACCTGCAGCAGTTAATTCACTTTCTGCAACAGCAGGGGATTCCCGCTGCCGACTCAGTGTTCAGGATGGGGATAATTGAAGATCGGCAACCCGAGGCGGAAACGCAGCGCCAGCAAGCGAGCAAAGAAACCGAACAGCAGCGTGATGATCACCACCGCTTCGTGCGCCAGTGGCGTTTTCAGCAGCAGGATATAGATCCATCCCGAAGCGAATGCGATACCTGCATAGAGTTCCTTCTGGAATACCAGCGGAATGCGGTTGCAAAACATATCGCGCAGCACGCCACCGAACACGCCGGTAATCACAGCCGCGATGGCGGCAATAATCGATGCGTGGCCGGTATCTAGCGCGACTTGGGCACCAATAATCGAAAACACCACCAAGCCCAGCGCATCTAATACCAGAAAGACTTTACGCAAGTGCGTCATTAACGGCGCAACGAAGGTGGTCACGACTGCCGCTGCCGCCACAATCATGATGTATTCGGGATGCTTAACCCAGCCGAGCGGATAGTGGCCAAGTAGGATGTCGCGCACTGAACCGCCGCCAATCGCAGTGACCGAAGCAATGATAATCACGCCAAACAAATCCATCTTACGACGCCCTGCCGCTAGCGCGCCGGTCATGGCTTCAGCGGTGATACCAATAATATAGAGAACGGTTAATAACATAGAGCACCCCATTAAATTGGCGGCAAGGGTAGAAATTTCCCAGAGTGTAGACCACTGATATTTTCTAAAGAGAGCGCCATCGGATTAGCTTGTTTGATGGCAAGCATGCTAGCAGGCTTATTTCACGGGATAAATCTGCATTTCAGTGAGCTTTCGCATAAGTAAAAATGATGCGAGGTGCCAGCGGCTTGATTCTCAATTTTAAGTTTTGTCTTGCTTGTGTCGTACGTCATTGGTGCCTGAACAAACAGGCTCTCTTTATATGATGCGTCGATTTATAAGGCGCGCATTCATGCGTATCGGCTTAACGAACCGCATCAAGCAACTATTGGACTGGCATGAAAACGCGCAACGACGACATTCTCTTTTTCTCCTCTGACAAACTGGCGGCGCTAGGGCTAAAGAGTTTATTAGCCGGGCTCCCTGTCGCTTGTCAGATACATGAGTTGTGGTCGCTTAGCACCGTCATGTCACAATGCGAGAAGCTCAAACCACGACTGCTGGTGTGCATCTTTCACGAAAATATGCCGTTGTCTGGCACCTTAAAAATACTTTATGCCTTGCAGCAGCAGTTTCCCGCGATGCAAATCGTGGTGCTAACGCGGCGTTTATTGCCGTTGATGCATGCGCTCAGTCGTTATCTGCCTTCACTTAATATTCTGGACTTAAAATCCTCACGCCAGATATTGACCACTAAGTTGCTCACTTGCCTCAACACCAATGCACAAATTCATTTGCCTGAAGGGGCTGACATTCTGTTGCCTGACCGACAATTGCGCGTGCTGTTGATGATGGCGTGGGGTTACAGCATGGAAAGTATCGGTGCACGTTTAGGCATCAGCCATAAAACGGTAAATGCCCACAAGCTGAACGCGCTGACGCGGCTGCAAGTCAAAAGTAAAAATGACATGGCTGATTTGTACATGATAATTGATGAGTTGCGGATGTTGGTGAGTTGGCTGCGCTTGCAGCGTAACGGCAAGTTAAGCGAACTGACCTTTGACTCATTGGAAGAGTTGTTGGAAGCCTAGAAAAGAAAAAAGCGTGCTGGCGACCAGCACGCGAACGCATCTTCTCAGATGCCCAGAGCCCACCATACAGACTTGTTTTTATTATCCGTTTCTTGCTCGCACGTTGGCGAAACTTTTCAGGCTAAAACGGTATTCTGGCTGGAACCAGGAACGACCGTAATAGCAGTAGACCAGCATTCTGATGGATACCATGGCGAGGTAACCCCAGATGGCGCACAGCACTGAAGGCGTCAGCCACACGGTAAACAGCGTGACGGCCAATCCTGCCAGCACAGAAGAGGTTTCCGTGAAGGCGATGCGCGAAAATTGGTTTTCCCGCTGCAATATGGCGCGATAATGCTGACCTTGTGGAATAATGATGAAGATTACCGAAACCATCTCCAACATTACGGCCATTTCAGGCTGATTCATTATTCGGCTGGAAATATCGCTGCCAATAAACAATACGGCAAAGATTAGCAGTCCAGTTAATACATTACCCCAATATAAGATCGATAATTCGCTGTTGTTCAGATTTTTATTTCTGATTATCGAATTACCAAATCCTCGATCAGATAATGTATCAATCACTAATAACATCACGATAGCAATAGCCAACAAGTTTAACTCATTTGCCTGTAGTATTTGTGCCAGAAGTGAAAGTTGTAAAACACCAATGCCGACGATTTTAATCGATGACAAAATTGACCATTTTGCATTAGTCAGATTTTTTTCTCTTATCGCCATACTTTGCTCGTTATGGTACATGTACCAGTGCAATTAAGGGGTTACTCCAGCCACAGGCAGGAGCACAGCGCATATCAATGCAGCGATTCCTGGCGCAGTCCTGAGATGCCTTTCAGGTTTTGCCACGTAAAGATGCAATCAATTAAATGATGTTCTGAATTTAAAAATATGCCCCTGGCGCTTAATGGTGTTTTTGTCTGTTTGGTATCGCCTCCGGTGCGGAGGAAATCCAACAGATCATTATAAAATCCTTTTGAATTTATATATTCCCCGGCCAGCATCCGGCTGGCAATCTCAACAAATTCTTTTTCTGATAACAAAGGATAGGTTGAGCGATCCATATTATTTCCCTGCTGTTGTTATTATGGTTACTGCTGTGTGTGAATGAGTTATACCGTGTTTTAATTAAATTAACACCATCAGAAAACTCCTATAAATAGACCGCAGGAATAAATGGTTTCAGAATTTGCATATGAATATATAAGGCGGATGATTTACCATTTATTAGTCTTTTTCGTCATTCAGTACGTCCCACTGATCAGGCGATACTTTTATAACTAAAAAACTTTGATAAATCAGAGCGACTCAGCGATTTATGACACATCCTCACCAGGAATTTTCCCGGAGAGGATGCTTTAGCCGAACTGGTGATTGACCGGTAAATACCAAATGATTTCACTAAAACAGTTAAACGCTACTGAGCAAAAAAGAAACCGATTTTTATTGATTGATTCCAGCGCGTGTTGAAGAAGTGATAGCTACATAATGCATTGATTCTAATGCGTTAACAGATGTAAAAGCTGTTCCAGATCGCGTTTTACCCAGGCAACATCCTGTGCAAACTTCTCATCGGACATCAATGGCTGGCGATAAACCACCATCACCACTTCTGCACCTTGCTCATTAGCAATCACCCGCATCGGCATATAAATCTCTTTACCGGTTCCGGTATCGACCCAGTGATCCATCACGCCGAACGGGTTATGCGGAGTAAAGCGAATCTTCACCGTGCCTTCTGGCCCTTTGGCTTTCCAGCTATTCCCTTCCTGAGTCAGCGTGCTGCTGCTCAGCCCGCTTGCCCATTTGGCAAAGCACTGAGGTTTCCAAATGGTTTCATATAAATCCAACCAGTTACGTGGAACGGTTAGCGTGACTGTCTGGGATGGCAGCATGGAACCTCCTGATGAGTGGACAAAAAGCCATTAAAGCACGCTGAAACCGGGCTGCAAACGGCCCGGTGATGGAAGTGTGGGACAACAGTGGTTTCCGTGAAACCGCTGCAATTAAGTAAACAAGCCACGTCCTTCAATACACTTCACGCTGGATGAACCCTCTCCTTCACGCAGTACGAAATGATTTGACTGGGCAACCACCGCACAGCTGTGGTTAGGGAAGATGCGCAGCAACGCGCCAACCGGCGGAGCCTGATCGTTATATTGCAGGAAGCCATGCTCTTCGGAGAGCTTAAGCACTTCGTACTGATTACCGTGCTCATCCACGGCGATGCCAAACCCGCTGGCATTGGTGCCGTGCGGGCCTTTGTCGGAACTGAGCATCTTGGAACCGGCATCAACAATCGCAAAATGTGGATTTACCGCCACCACGCGCGTCACCACGCTTAACGCCAGTGCATCCGGCGAGCACAATCCCAAACGCCATGCCGTAAGATCGAGCAACGCGTAATTACCTGGGCGAATTTCATCGCTGCCATGCGCCACGGGGGCGGCTAACGCAGTAGGCGTTGAGCCAACAGAAATCGGGCAGAATGCAAATCCGGCGGCGAGGACGCGCTGTTGTACATCGCGCATCAGCGCGATCTCTTGCTGAGCGACTTCTGCTATTGCGGCTGGATTGCCCGCGCCGTAAGCATGACCGGCGTGAGAGACCAATCCAGCAAACGGCAGCCCAGCATTTTGGATCTGTTGCGCTAAGGTGATGGCCGCATCGCTATGGGGCTCAACGCCAACGCGATGCAAGCCAACATCCACTTTGATCGCCACTGCCAGCTGACATTGCGGTTGGCGTTGATGCGCGGCGGCAATCGCCGCCACACCTGCCGCGCAATCGGCGATACAGGTAATGCGCGCATGATGTTTTTCTGCGGTCGCCAACAGCTCTGTCAACGTATCGGCATGGACAATCGGATAAGCCAGCAGCAAATCGCTTTCGCCACCACGAATAAACGGCTCGCCTTCGCTAGGTTTAGAAACGGTAATACCGCGCGCACCCAAATTGCGTTGCTGCTCGGCTATCCACACGCTTTTGTGGGTTTTGATATGCGGGCGCAGCGTGACGCCAGCGGCATCGGCTTTTTGCTGCATCTGTTGCAGATTGCGCATCAGGCGCGATTGATCAATTTCGAGGTAAGGCGTGAGGTGATCGGCAAATAAAGGCCGCAACCAGCCAGCCTCAATATTCTGTTCCATCATAATAGTCCGCAGGTAATTACACAGTGCGGACTATGATTCATGAACGAGCAGCAGATTGCCAGCCGATCGCATATTCCGTAGCGGCGCGATTTATCGCGCTTTTTTGAATTTCTTCAATGCTTCAACATTGCGCAATAAATTGCGCCGCTACAAACTGTGCGTGTTACGACTTCCGCACATCAAGTCTAACCTTTGACAACAGCGCCATTCTGCTGGAATCCACCACCCAAATCTTCAATCAACACCACGGCGAGATTGATCTGCTGCGCCTTCAGCGCCACCAGTTTCTGGTCAGAAGCGATGAGCTGGTTCTGAATCGTCAACACATCCAGATACGGACGCAATCCCGCGGTATATTCGCGATTTAAGTCGTTCCATGCGCTGTGAATCAACTGGTTGGCGCTGTCCTGCTGCGCCAGCTGATCCTGAATCGACTGCAACTGTGTGATGGTGTCGCTGATATTGCCCAGAGAACCAATCAGCAGCTTGTTATATTGCGCCACCGCCAGATCCCAATTGGCATCACTTTCTGCTAAATCCGCGCGGCGTTGGCCGGCATCAAAAATCGGCAGCGACAAACTCGGACCAACGTTAAAGAACTGGCTTGGCGCACCAAAGAAGGCGTCGCCCAGCAGCGACTTAGTGCCTGCTTCCGCCACTAAGTTAATGTTGGGATAGAACTCGGTTTTAGTCGCAGCAATCTGTTTCGAGGCGGCTTCAACGCGCCAGCGTGCGGCCACCACATCCGGACGGCGTCCTAACAACTCAGCGGGAATCGCGTTCGGTAGCATTGCCGCAACCGGCACATTCATTTTCGCTGGCTTCAGTTGATGCCAATAATCCGGACCTTTACCAATCAACGTTGAAAGCTGAATACCGGCATCGGTAATGCTCTGTTTGGCCTGCGTTAAATCAGCCTGCGCAGTTTTCTGCTGTGACAGCGCCTGCTTATATTGATAATCCGAGGTCAATCCCGCGCTGACGTACTGCTGCTGGATTTTGGCGATGCCATCGGCGCGATCAACATTCTGCTGCGCCAGTTCTGCGTTGTTCCACGCCAAATTGAGGTTATTCCACGCGCGTGTGACGTTGGCGGCAAGCGTGAGCTGGCTTGCCTGACGATCCAGCTCGCTGGCGCGTGCCTGTCCCAACGCGGCTTCAGCGGCATCTTTTTTGCCACCCCACAAATCAAAGGTGTAGCTCAATCCAACACTGGCGGTGCGCAAGGTGCTGTAGCTTTTACCTTCTAGCAGCGGATCATCCACTTTTGCCACGCGCGAGCGGGTAATTCCGGCATTGAGATCGACATCCGGATAACGCTCCGCATCGGCAGCAATCACCTGCGCATTGGCTTTATCCGCCTGCGCGTTAACCACCTGTAAATCTGGGCTAGACGCCATCGCGTCGTTAATCAGTTGATTAAGTTGATGATCGTCAAAGCTTTGCCACCAAGCCGTTTTCGGCCAGTTGGCCGCACTGAAATGGGCATGTTGCAGCGATTGATTCGCTTGCAGCGTGTTGGCATCCAGCAAGGTGTTTTGGGTGTGTAAGCCATGCGGATTGGCACAGCCGACCAGCAGCGCGCTGGTAATGGCAATCGCGAGCAGCGCGCGCGGTTTGGCAGTAAAAAGCAGAGTCATGGTTTTGGTCAAAGAGAGAGTAAGACCGCTATTACAAGAGGCGGTGCAAATTTTGACAAACCTGTTTTTCGTTAAGAATGGTTGTGAAATGTGTGCGGAGAAAATGAGCAGCAGACGAATGCCTGCTGCATCAGAAGATTAGATATAAAGCGAGGCTTCACCCGGTGGACGGGTTTTAAAGCGGCGATGCAGCCACAGATATTGATCCGGTGCGCGCAGGATCTCTTTCTCAATCACTCTGTTCATATAAGCTGCTGCCGCAGATTCATCTTCATACGGATAACCTTCTAGCTCGGGCTGGATAATCAGCTGATAACCGCTATTGTCCTGATTACGAATCAGCACGATGGTCAACATAGCCGGTTTCGCCAGGCGCGACAGCACAAAGGTGCCATTGGTGGTCGCCGCTTGTTTAACCGCAAACAGCGGAGCAAACACGCTGCCTTTCGGGCCGTAATCCTGGTCAGGTGCGAACCAAACGGCTTCACCTTTTTTCAGCGCCTGCACCATGCCGCGCAGATCGCGGCGATCAATCATCGCTTTGTTAGAACGCATACGACCTTTGGTTTGCGCCCACTCCATCGCCTGATTGTTGTGCGGGCGATACATCGCCATCATCGGTTGGCACAAACCCGTGATGCGGCCGCCGAGTTCCAGCGACATAAAATGCACGCCGATCACCATCACGCCGCGCTGGTGGCTTTGCGCCTGCTGCAAATTATGCATTCCGCTGACCTGGAAATAGCGGCGCACGCGCGCATCAGACCAGAACCAGGCGATGCCGGTTTCCGCCAGCGCCATGCCTAGCGAGGCAAAGTTACCGGCAATCATCGCTTCTTTCTGTTCTTCATCAATATTGGGGAAGCACAGCTCGATATTACGGCGCGTGATGCGCTCGCGACGCTTGAGGAAGTGACGAGACAAAGTGCCCGCACCCGCACCAAGCCGGATCAGAATAGGGTAGGGAAGTTGCACCAACAGCCACAGCACACCCAGACCAAACCAGGTAAACCAATAGCGGGGATGCAAGAGAGTAGAACGGAACTGCCGGGATTTCGTCATAACGCCTTCATGTCGGGAAAAAATGTATCGCGCAAAGAAGAAGGTCCATGAGTTCCTGGCGGTACAACTGTTCTAATTACGACCAGTAGATTAACAAATAGTGCCGTCAAAGAAACGCAATCTCCACAATCTTTAGGATTAAGTGAACTCATGGTTAAGGCGACTATTAGCGTGTTAATCACTATTTTTATTAATTTAACCTTAGTAAACAGAGGTTTATTTTCGGAATGATCTGAGGTTTTCCTGCGGCAACAGCGCGCTTATCTGCGTGATAGAAATGAATTTTTATCATTGCTGACAAAAGATTTACGCTAACGGCCGAAAACATCATGCCATTAGTTTCGCCACGCCTAGGGAAAGTTCGTATCGATAGTGCGAACTTTCCTGCCAACATCGTAATGCGTTTGGTTTGCCAGTTGCTTCGAGCCAACTTGATCCCTATGAAGCTTCTCTCCTATCTATGGTGCATCATCATTTTGCATGACCAGATAACAGATGTTACGAGTTAGTCTTATGCCTTTTAACTCTCGTTACGCACCGGAACCAATTTTAACCATTTCGAGGACATCCTGGAAATGGTCTGTGACCACTTGATGACTGCTTTCAAATACCACACTTATCCATATAATAAACAGGGTTTATTAAAATGGAGACGGGCGACGGATGGCTATACAAGGGAAGTTTATTTTGAATGGTGCAGATATAGCGCCTCTGACGATCTACGGTGTAGGTACGTTTATGGCTTTCTCTGGCCAGCAAAACTACATCAACAAAGGCGGGTGCGCGCACATAAAAAGTTTGGGGCCAACACCACCGGGGAATTACTACATAGTTGATCGTCCTTGGGGAAGTCCTGGAAATATACTACGCGCAGCAGCAGCTGACATAGCTCTATCAATCAAGCGCGGCACAATCGTCGATCATTATGAATGGTTCGCTCTCTACAGAGACGATGGAATCATAGATGATGACACGTTTTATGAAGGCGTATGGCGTGGAAATTTTAGATTGCATCCTGGTCAAGTGTCAGAAGGTTGTATAACTCTGGTACATCGTACCGATTTTTACAGAATTAAAACGGCTATTTTGAACCAGCCTCAATTTGATATACCGGGGACAAAAATTAAATCTTATGGAAAAATTGAGGTTATCAGTAATGGGACGGTCTGCTCTTAGTTTTTTATGGTTTATAGTTTTTGTTGCCGTATTCATATGTATGGCGAGGATTGACTATTACTTTAGCCTGAGCGAAAACTATAGAAACGCAGAGTTTATATACCAGTTAGCAAATTTATTAGACGTTTTCCCCGATGGAGAATCGATGATGAATTTCAAAGAATGGGTTTTATTGCACGCATTAATAATAGCGGCGTTACTTCCATTCTCCATGATTCGAATCGCAGCAGAATGTGTGATAAGAAAATGCAGCTCATTTATGGTGATCACAAAAAGATGGTTGCAATATTACATTAAACTTAATGTAATTGTGATTATCTCAATGATATTGTTAAACTTGGTTGTTGAAGTACTAGACCGGATTTAATGCGAATAGGGGCGTTGGCCCCTTAATTTTATCTCTCATTCCATGAATCAGAGTGTTGTACGTTTCCGTCACAATATTTGTGTGTGATTTTCTCGTACATTAATGCAACCGATTCTGTGTGATTCGCTCCACTCAGCCCTGACATTTTGGTATTGGGCATTCCCGGATTAAACGAAATAACGGTGACGCCTTCTAACAGCATGTTGTAGTACTCTTGTTCCTGACCGGCATCATTGATGCGATACCATTTAAATTCTGCCGATTGAAGTTTCTGGCCGGTGGTTACAGCCTTGAACAGGTAAGGGCTAGATGAATCGAAATCCTTCTCGAAGGATATTGGGGCATGTTTACGCTTGCCCGTTGCTTTGCCTGTTTGAGAATCTACAGGGAGCGTGATCGCATGTGAAAAACCGATTACCTCTACGCTGCTTTCTCTGTCCTGCACATCAACACTGCCTCTAATCAGTGCACCACCATCATCTTTAAGCCACAGATAAGCTGGAATTGGCATATTCATTCGTCCTTTAATTGTTAATCCATTAGGTGCAATCAGATACACCCATAAGTACCCTTGTTTATTGTATGGTTAATGGGGTGTGGCTTCAAACTTAGTTGATATAAAGAACACGATTTGATGGCTCAATTACAGGATGCAGTAATTAAAAGTATCCTTATATGAACATATATTTACACAAGCAAGACATGGCTAATCTGAGGATATAATAAAGCCCGATTCTAAACGGGCTTTGTTGAGGGCGTGAAAATTTTATGAGTGGAATTACTCAATATTCTGGATTTGCTCACGCATCTGCTCGATCAACACTTTAAGCTCAATCGCTGATGTGGTGATCTCAGCATTAATTGATTTTGAAGCCAGCGTGTTCGATTCGCGGTTGAACTCTTGCATCATAAAGTCGAGGCGACGGCCAACGGCTTCTTTCTTCTTCAGGATGTTGTAGGTCTCTTTGACGTGCGCATCGAGGCGATCCAGCTCTTCAGCCACATCGGTGCGCTGCGCCATCATCACCAGTTCTTGCTCGAGGCGATTGTTTTCCAGCTGCACTTCGGCTTCTTCCAGCTTGGTTAACAGGCGCTCGCGCTGCCATTTGATCACTTCTGGCATCTGCGCACGCACTTTGCTCACTTCTTGCGAGACGCCTTCCAGACGCTGTTCGATCATGCCTTTCAGCGCGGTGCCTTCACTTTCACGTGCTTCGATGAAGTCATCCAATGCGCCATCCAGCGCCACCAGCAACTCAGCATTAATCGCGTCGAGATCCTGCTCTTGCGCAGACATCACGCCCGGCCAACGCAGAATATCCAGCGGATTGATCGCACCTTCATCGCTCTGCATCTTCACCCAGTTGGCGGCTTGAACCAGCTGTTTCGCCAGTGATTCGTTCAACTGCAATTCGCCTTGCGCGCTGGCATCGGCGTCATAACGCAGATAGCACTCGATTTTGCCGCGCGTCAGGCGATTACGGATGCGCTCGCGGATGACTGGCTCCAGGCCACGAAATTGTTCCGGCAGACGGATGTAGGTTTCCAGATAGCGCTGGTTCACCGAGCGGATTTCCCAGGCGGCGCTGCCCCAGTGGCCTTTGGCTTCGCGGCGGGCGTAAGCGGTCATACTGCGGATCATAGTCGTCTTCTCATTTTCAGAAATGTTGGGTGAAGTATAGCGAGGCAGACTCTACGCTAACAGGCATAAGCGCAATAACAAAAAATTACCGCTTTTAGCAGCAGGCACTTATGCTTAGCGCTGGTTCACTCTTGAGGATGATAGTGATGTTCCGCTCTGTGGCTTTACCGATTTTACTGACGTTCTTGCTGGCTGGATGCCAGGCACCTTCAACATCGCTGGAACACATTCCACCCAACACCGCACCGGTAGCGGTGTGTGGCTCTGGCGATATCATGATGCAAACCACCTTGTGGTTTGGCATGAACAAACCGAAAGGCGGCACGGTGAGTAGCCTGGAATGGCAGCAATTTGTCGATAACGATGTGACGCCGCGCTTCAAAGAAGGCTTGTCAGTTTATGACGCCAAAGGTCAGTGGCTGGGGGATAACGGCAAATTGGCGCGCGAAAACAGCAAGGCGCTGATGCTTATTCACAATCCCGATCGCAGCAGCTCAGACAGCATCAACGCATTGCGAGACATCTACAAAAAGCGCTTCGAGCAGGAATCAGTCATGCGGGTGGATTCGTTAGTGTGCGTGGCGTTTTGAAGAGTGGGCGCGCCAATGCGCGCCACATGATTTAGATAAACAGCCCAGCAAACGCCGCCGACAGCAAACTCACCAGCGTAGAGCCGTAAACCAGTTTCCAGCCGTAGCGCGATACCACATTGCCCTGTTTCTCATTCAGCCCTTTGATGGCACCGGCAACGATGCCAATCGAGGCGAAGTTAGCGAATGAAACCAGGAACACCGAAAGAATGCCAAGCCCGCGTGGCGTCATTTCCGCCGCAACTTTCTTCAGCTCAATCATCGCCACAAACTCATTTGCCACCAATTTGGTCGCCATAATGCTGGCGGCTTGGAATGCATCCGCCGAAGGAATGCCGACCAGCCACGCAAACGGATAGAACACGTAACCAAGCAGATGCTGGAAGCTGTAGCCAAACACCAGTTCGAACAAAGCGTTGATTGCGGCAATCAGCGCGATAAAGCCAATCAACATCGCCAAAATGATCATCGCCACTTTGAAACCGGCGAGAATGTATTCGCCCAACATTTCAAAGAAACTCTGCTCTTCATGCAGCTTATCCAGCGCAATGTGTTCTTCATTCTCTGGGCGCGTCGGGTTGATGATCGACAAGATAATAAAGGTGCTGAACATGTTGAGCAGCAGCGCAGCGACCACAAATTTGGCGTCAATCATCGACATGTAAGCGCCGACAATCGACAGCGAAACTGTCGACATCGCGGTTGCTGCCATGGTGTACATGCGCGGCGCGGAGATATCGCCCAGAATGCCTTTATAGGCTATGAAGTTCTCAGACTGGCCGAGAATCAAGGTGCTGACGGCGTTAAACGACTCCAGCTTGCCCATGCCATTCACTTTCGACAGCAGCGTGCCGACCGCGCGAATCAGCAGCGGTAAAATGCGCCAATGCTGCAAGATGCCGATCAGTGCGGAGATAAATACAATCGGGCACAACACGCCAAGGAAAATAAACGCCAGACCTTGTTCGGCCATATTGCCAAAGACAAAGTTGGTGCCTTGCGCGGCGTAAGTTAATAGCACTTCAAAGAAGCCGCCCACCGCTGTTACCACCGATTGGCCGCCTGCTGAATGCAGGAAGAACCAACCTAATGCGGCTTCGACAATCAATAACTGAATAATAAAGCGCGGACGAATGCGTTTGCGGTCATGGCTGACCAATAGCGCAAGGGCAAAGATCACCACCAGCGCCAGCAGGAAATGGAGTATCGCTGTCATCATTTATCTTTTTAAGTGAGGAAAGGCGCATTTAGCCACAGCCGCCACAGAATTTCATCCGCGATTGTGCCGCACGCGGGCAGGACAGCCGCTGCCGAAGTCCGTATAATGCGCAGCCAAACCTAAGCAAGCCGGAGAGAAACCATGCGTCCAGCAGGCCGTAGTGCATCTGATACACGTCCCGTCACCATCACGCGTCACTACACCAAACATGCAGAAGGCTCTGTCCTCATCGAGTTCGGTGAAACCAAAGTGCTGTGCACCGCAACCGTCGAAGAAGGCGTGCCGCGTTTCCTCAAAGGCAAAGGTCAAGGCTGGATCACCGCAGAATACGGCATGCTGCCGCGTTCTACCCACAGTCGCATGGCGCGTGAAGCCGCCAAAGGTAAGCAAGGCGGACGTACGCTGGAGATTCAACGTCTGATCGCCCGTTCACTGCGCGCCGCAGTCGATCTGGATGCGTTGGGTGAGTTCACCATCACGCTGGATTGCGATGTGATTCAAGCCGATGGCGGCACGCGTACCGCATCGATCACCGGTGCTTGCGTGGCGTTGGCCGATGCGCTGAATGCGTTAGTTGCAGCTGGTAAATTGAAAGCCAGCCCGCTGAAAGGCATGGTGGCGGCGATTTCTGTCGGCATCGTTGACGGTGAAGCGCTGTGCGATCTGGAATATGTCGAAGATTCCGCCGCAGAAACCGACATGAATGTGGTGATGACCGAAGATGGCCGCATGATTGAAGTGCAGGGCACCGCAGAAGGCGAGCCGTTCAGCCACGAAGAGTTATTGCAGCTGCTGGCGCTGGCGCGAGGCGGCATTGAGCAGTTGATTCAGGCGCAGAAAGCAGCACTAACTAATTGATGTAACAGGCGACCATAGAGTCGCCTTTTCTTTATTCGAGGAGCAAGAAATGAAAGCCTGGCAGCGTCAGTTTATTGAATTCGCCCTGAACAAAGGGGTGCTGAAATTTGGTGAGTTCACCCTGAAATCAGGTCGTAAAAGCCCGTATTTCTTCAACGCAGGTTTATTTAATAGCGGTCGCGATTTAGCGCTGTTGGGTCGTTTTTACGCGCAAGCGCTGGTGGATGGCGGCGTTGATTTCGATCTGCTGTTTGGCCCGGCGTACAAAGGCATTCCAATTGCCACCACCACGGCGGTAGCGCTGGCCGATCATCACGAACGCGACGTGCCTTACTGCTTCAACCGTAAAGAAGCCAAAGATCACGGCGAGGGTGGATTGCTGGTGGGTAGCCCGCTGCAAGGCAAAGTGATGTTGGTGGATGACGTGATCACCGCGGGCACCGCGATTCGTGAATCAATGGATATCATCAGTGCGCACAACGCGACGTTAGCGGGTGTGTTGATTTCGTTGGATCGTCAGGAACGTGGTCGCAGCGATATTTCGGCGATTCAGGAAGTGGAGCGCGACTATAAATGCAAAGTCACCGCGATCATTACCTTGGCTGAGCTGATTGATTATTTGGAAGAGAAGCCGGAGATGGCCGATCACCTGGCGAAAGTGCGCGCTTATCGTAAAGAGTACGGGATTTAAATGAGGTGAGGGACGGTGCGCGCTGTCCCTCACCCTAGCCCTCTCCCGCAGGCGGGAGAGGGAACTTAAACCAGCTGCGCAGCCATCAGCGGCCAGCGGCTGTCGAAATCCGCGGTGGGACGATAACGGAATTCCGAGCGTACATAGCGCGACAATAACCCTTCGCAGAACGCCAGCAGTTGGCTCGCCAGCAAGGTTTCATCCGTCTGGAAACCTTCACCATCACGCATTTTCTTCTCACGCATCACCTGACGCAGCTGCACTTCAATACGCTCGAACAGTTGGTTGATACGTCCTTGCAAACGATCCTGTTCAAACATCAGCGCGTGGCCGGTCAAAATACGCGTCAGCCCCGGATTACGCTCACCAAATCCCAGCAGCAGCTGCACGATTAAACGTAAACGTGCCAGCGTCTCTTTTTCATCTTTCAGGATTAGATTGATGCGGGTAATCAGACTGTCTTCAATAAACTCGATCAGGCTGTCGAACATGCGGGTTTTACTGGGGAAATGGCGATACAGCGCCGCTTCCGATACGCCCACATTGGCGGCCAGCTTCGCGGTGGTGATGCGCTGACTGCCATCGCTCGACTCCAGCATTTGCGCCAGCGCCTGCAAAATCTCTTCGCGACGATTCCGTTTCGCGACTTTTTTTTCTGCCATGACCTTCAACACCCCTGAAATTCACCAAAAACAGGCAATACCGCCTCATCTGCCACAGACATAGCGGCCTGTGGCGACAAGAAATAAAAAGATGGCTATGCGAAAAGTGTTGCGTGTTACTGACGGCCTGAATGGCCGAAGCCGCCCGCGCCGCGATCGCTGGTGTCAAAGTCTTCCACCAGATTGAACTCGGCCTGGACCACCGGTACGAAGACCAGCTGCGCCAAACGATCGCCAGGTTGCAGCGTGAAGCTGTCCTGACCACGGTTCCATACTGAAACCATCAATTGGCCTTGGTAATCAGAGTCGATCAAACCCACCAGGTTACCCAGCACGATGCCATGTTTATGGCCCAAGCCGGAGCGCGGCAGAATCACCGCGGCAAGGCTTGGATCGGCAATGTGAATCGCCAGGCCAGTTGGCACCAGCGTGGTCATGCCCGGTGCGATTTCCAGGGCGTCATCCAGGCAAGCGCGCAAGTCAAGGCCGGCTGAACCAGAGGTTGCATAGGTTGGCAGCGGGAATTCGTTGCCAACACGTGCATCAAGAATTTTAACGTCGATTTTTTTCATCATAACGGCTGACAATCTCGTCTATTAATTGTTGGCCAAGGAGCGTCTTATCACTGAGCGGTAAGACTTTTTCTCCTTCCTGCCAAAAAAGGTGAAGAGCATTGGTGTCGCTATTGAATCCCTGTCCAGCTTGCGCTACATCGTTGGCGCAAATCAGATCCAGGTTTTTTCGCACCCGTTTTTGCCGCGCGTATTCTTCCACATTCTGGGTTTCGGCAGCAAATCCGACAACGTAGGGGCGATTTTTTTGCAACGCCGCCACGCCTGCGACAATGTCAGGGTTCTTCACCAACTGAAGTGTGACGCTATCGTCGCCACCCTGTTTTTTAATTTTCTCTGCGGCAATCGTGGCCGCCCGGTAGTCTGCCACGGCTGCGCTGGCAATGAAAATATGTTGTTGCCCGATTTGCGCCATCACGGCGGCTTCCATATCCAATGCGCTATCAACATCAATACGTTGCACGCCAGCCGGTGTTGGCAGCGTGACCGGACCCGCCACTAACGTCACCTTGGCACCGCGCTTGGCCGCCGCCGCCGCAATGGCAAAACCCATCTTGCCGGAGCTGTGATTGCTGATATAGCGCACCGGGTCCAGCGCTTCACGGGTTGGACCGGCGGTGATCATAATGTTGAGATGTTGCAGATCGTTGACGGGCGCGGCCCATTCCAGCGCATGTGCGACAATCGCCAGCGGATCAAGCATACGGCCAGGTCCGATATCGCCGCACGCCTGGCTGCCGCTGTCTGGACCCCAAATCAGCACGCCGCGTTGATGCAGGCGCTGCAAATTCTCTTGCGTGATGGCGGCGCGATACATTTGCTGATTCATCGCCGGCACGATAGCTAAAGGCGCGTCACTGGCGAGACAAGCTGTCGTCACCAGATCATTTGCCATCCCTGCGGTGACACGCGCAATCAGATCGGCGGTGGCGGGCGCCAACACAATTAAATCGGCCCATTTTGCCAGTTCGATATGGCCCATCGCCGCTTCGGCCGCCGGGTCGAGCAGATCATCAAACACCGGATAACCGGAAACCGCTTGCAGGCTCAATGGCGTAATAAACGCTTTGGCGGCTTCCGTCATCATTACGCGGACATCGGCGCCGCGATCGCGCAATCGGCGCACCAACTCTGGCGCTTTATAGGCGGCAATGCCACCGCTTACGCCCAGCAGAATTTTCTTTCCGGCTAATCCCGTCATGTTCTTTGCCTCAACTCAAAGCAGGTTGCCGCGTCAGGAGCGGCAGATGCAGGCAACTTTATCACAAAATCCGCATGTCGCCTTTTCACTGCCTGCGCCCTTTGCGAGGCGTCTCTGAAATCCTGCTTAACAGGCTGGTGCGGATTGAAATAGACGCGCAGTATCGCCGCAACGCAGGGAGGAGAAGCCGATGACGGAACTGGCACCACGGGAAAAGCTGATGTTAATGGGCGCAGAAATGCTCAGTGATGCCGAATTGCTGGCGATTTTTTTACGCACCGGAATTCGCGGCACCAGCGTGATGTTGCTGGCTCAACAAATGCTGAATGAGTTTGGCTCGTTATATCGCATCATGACCGCTAATAAAGAGGAGCTTGGGCAAGTGAAAGGTGTGGGCGGCGCCAAAATGACACAGCTTTATGCTATTGCCGAATTGGGGCGGCGCTTCTTTGCCAGCCAGCTTGCTCGTGAAAACGTGATGGAGAATCCTCAGGTGACGCGTCAATATCTGCAAAGCGTGCTGGCACATCAGGAACGAGAAGTGTTTATGGCGCTGTTTCTGGATAATCAGCATCGCGTACTCCAGGCGCAGAAGATGTTTTCAGGATCGATTGCCAGCGTGGAAGTGCATCCGCGAGAAATTGTGCGTGAAGCGTTGAAACTCAACGCGGCGGCGGTAATCCTCGCGCACAATCATCCTTCAGGAATTGCCGAACCGAGCCGCGCCGACCGCGATATTACCGGCAAAGTCGGCCAGGCCTGTGCGTTGCTGAATATTCGTTTACTTGATCATTTGGTGATCGGTCACGGCGAGTTTACCTCTTTCGCCGAGCGCGGTTGGTTGTAATTCAGCGGTGCGATTGAACAGAAATAGGCCACTTTTGCGCGATCCAGAGGGATCTTTATCTGTTCGGGACTTGAGCACACCGGCTGAGCGGCGTATACTACGCCACCTTTGAGAATCTCGGGTTTGGCGTTTGGGTCAGCTTAGCGGGTTCACATGGAACTCGCCTGGCGGGCTAAGGCCTGACGAGGCGGCCAAAACCTAGTTTTTAAAGCTCGAGCTTATTTGATTTTTGGAGAATAGAAATGTCACGAGTCTGCCAGGTAACTGGAAAGCGTCCGGTGACGGGTAACAACCGTTCCCACGCAATGAACGCGACGAAACGCCGTTTCCTGCCGAACCTGCACTCTCACCGTTTCTGGGTTGAGAGCGAAAAGCGCTTCGTTACTCTGCGTGTATCTGCTAAAGGTATGCGTGTTATTGATAAAAAGGGCATCGATACGGTCTTGACCGAAATCCGCGCCCGTGGTGAGAAGTACTAAGGAACTGAATCATGGCTAAAGGTATTCGTGAGAAGATCAAGCTGGTTTCCTCTGCTGGTACAGGTCACTTCTATACCACCACGAAGAACAAACGTACTAAACCAGAGAAATTAGAACTGAAAAAGTTCGATCCGGTTGTACGTCAGCACGTGATCTACAAAGAAGCTAAAATTAAGTAATTTTAGTGTTCTTAGAAAAACCCGGCTCCGGCCGGGTTTTTTGTTTCTGCGATTCGTTGAGGAGATGAGATGCCTGAATTACCTGAGGTAGAAACCAGTCGACGCGGTATCGAACCCCACTTGGTGGGCGCGACGATTTTGCACGCGATTGTGCGCAATCCCCGTTTGCGCTGGCCGGTATCGCATGAAATCCACGCGTTAAGCGATCAGCCGGTATTAAGCGTGCAGCGTCGCGCCAAATATCTGCTGCTGGAGCTGCCGCATGGCTGGATCATCATTCACCTCGGCATGTCAGGCAGCTTACGCGTACTGCCTGGCGAACAACCGGCAGCCAAACATGACCACGTCGACTTGGTGATGAGCAACGGCAAAGTGCTGCGCTATACCGACCCACGCCGCTTTGGTGCCTGGCTGTGGAGCAATGACCTCGACGGCAGCAGCGTATTGGCGCATCTCGGCCCAGAACCGTTGAGTGACGAATTTGATGGTGCCTATCTGTTTGAGAAGTCACGCGGCAAACGCACGGTGATTAAACAGTGGCTGATGGATAACAAAGTGGTGGTCGGCGTCGGCAATATCTACGCCAGCGAATCGCTGTTTACCGCCGGGATCTTGCCCGATCGATCGGCGATGAGTTTGAGCCAGGAAGACGCGGAATTGTTGGTCAACACCATCAAAGCGGTGTTACTACGTTCGATTGAGCAGGGTGGCACCACGTTACGTGATTTCTTGCAAACTGATGGCAAGCCGGGCTACTTCGCGCAGGAGTTGCAGGTTTATGGTCGTGCTGGCGAACCTTGCCGCGCGTGCGGCACGCCGATTGTCAGCGGAAAACATGGTCAGCGCAGCACCTTCTGGTGCCCACGCTGCCAGCACTAATTACGGTTGCGCCAGGCGCGCCAGCAATGCTTGATGCACCACGGCAGGCAGAAATGCCTGCACATCACCGGCATGGCGCGCCACTTCTTTGACCAATGAAGAAGAGACGAACGAGAAACCTTCGGATGGCATCAGGAACACGCTTTCGAGGGTTGGCAGCAAATGACGATTCATCTGCGCCAACTGCAGTTCATATTCGAAATCTGAAACCGCACGCAAGCCGCGCACCAGCACATTGGCGTTCTGCGCCTTGGCAAAGTTCGCCATCAAATCGCTAAATCCCACCACTTCAACATTCGGCAGATGCGCAATAACCTGACGCGCCATATCCACGCGCTCATCTAGGGTGAACAGCGGCTTTTTGCTTGGGCTGGCAGCAATGGCCACCACAATGCGGTCAAACATCTGCGCCGCGCGCGTCACAATATCCAGATGACCCAAAGTGAAGGGATCAAAGGTGCCGGGATAAATCGCTTTCGTGCTCATACGCGACCTTGTGTTGAGGTGTGATTTAGCGCCCACAGCGCCGAGTATTTGTTGAAAGTGTACTGCGCGTTAACTACCGCCAGAATCCAGCCCTGTTTCCCATCGAGAAAACCGGCGCGCAGCAGCAGCGTTTTTACAAACGCCCCAATCGTGTGGCTAAAAACAGAGAACACGCCACAGCGTTTACCGCGCTGGAAACGCTCTTGCGCCCAGGCTTCGGCATAGTTCATCTGCTTGCGTTGGAAGGCAATCAAATCACGGCAGGTGAGATGTTGCAGATCGCCTGGCAGCTTCACCACCGGCGCACCTTGCGTCTCCAGTGATTCATGTACCAGGTTATCGTTGTAGTTGAGCTGGCGCGGATAAAGACGCATCACGCGATCGGGATACCAGCCGCTGTGGCGCATAAAGCGGCCAAGAAACAGATTACTGCGACCCAGGCTATAAACGGTGTTGGAGGCGGGTTGCAGCAAAACCTGCTCAATCGCCTGACGCAATTCTGGCGTAACGCGCTCGTCGGCGTCGATCATCAAAATCATATCGCCAGTCGCGAACGCCTGCGCACGCTGGCGCTGCTTGCCAAATCCGTCCCAACTTTCCGCCTGATAAACCTGCGCGCCATGCTCGCGGGCAACGCTGATGGTGTTATCGCTGCTGCCGGAGTCCAGCAGCACAATTTCATCGGCCCAGCTTACGGAAGCCAGCGCCTCGGGCAGCAGTTCAGCTTCGTTTTTGGCGATCATCACCACGGAGAGACGTTGGCGTTGCGACATGAATTAGTGTGCTCGTGGCGGTAAGTGCGGTTCGAGTAACTGTAGCAGACGCTGCAAAGCGCCCTGATTTTGATGCAGCACTTCAACGGCGTGACGGCCGTAATAGCGGCGATAATCATCGTCTTGCAGCAAGTTGGCGACTTCTTTTTGTAGCGAAACCACGTCAGTGACGGTGATTAAGCCTTCAGCCTGCTGCAACTTGGCGCAGATATCTTTGAAGTTCCAGATGTGCGGACCCATCAATACCGGAATGGCGTGAGCGGCGGGCTCCAGCGGATTATGTCCGCCGCGCTCGACCAAACTGCCGCCAACAAAAGCAATATCCGCAATGCCATACAGCATCATCAATTCGCCCATCGTGTCGCCGATCACCACTTGCGTGGAACTCGATGGGATTTCGCCGCTGCTGCGCAGTGTGAAACTGAAGCCGCGTTTTTGCGTTAAATCGCAGGCATCTTTAAAGCGTTCCGGATGGCGTGGCACCAGAATCAGCAGCAGATCGGGGAACTGCTGCAACAGACGGCGATGCGCATCGAGCACAATCGCTTCTTCGCCTTCGTGGGTGCTGGTGGCAATCCATACCGGACGACGTGAAGCCCATTGACGGCGCAGCGTCACCGCTTTTGCCGCCAGTTCTGGCGTCACAGAAATATCGAATTTAAGGCTGCCGGTTACGGTAAGGTGCGAACGCTTCAAACCAAGGCTGAGGAAACGCTCACCATCTTCATCATTCTGCGCGGCGATAAGTGTAATGCGTTGCAGTAAATCTCGCATAAAGCCGCCGAGTTTTTTGTAGCCTTTCGCCGAGCGCTCAGAAAGGCGCGCATTGGCAATCACCAGCGGAATTTTGCGCTGATGTAGAATACGAATGATATTCGGCCACAACTCGGTTTCCATAATGATCACCAGTCGCGGATCGACGGTATCGAGGAAACGGTTGATTGAGCCAGGCAAATCGTAAGGCAGATAAACGTGGTGCACGTCTTTGCCAAACGCTGATTGCGCACGCTCGGAGCCGGTTGGCGTCATGGTGGTGACGGTGATCGGCAAAGTGGGATAGCGATGGCGTAGCGCGCGCACCAGTGGCACCGCCGCCAGCGTTTCGCCGACCGAAACGGAATGCAGCACGATGCCGTGCGGTTGCACTTTGCCGCTGCAGTAGCCGTAGCGTTCCGCCCAGCGTTTACGATAGGCCGGTGCTTTTCGACCGCGCAGCCACAGGCGCAGCCAGATCAGTGGCTGAATCAGATAGAGCAGGGCTGTGTAGAGAGTCGTCATAGTTACCGTTACGACATAATCGCGTCAAAAAACACATGAAAGGCGGCATGTTATCAGAAACTGACCGCCTGCTCATACTGCTAAGTCAGCTGGTTTGCAGCACTTGCTGATACAGCGAGGTCAATGCCTGCGCCAGTCTTTGCGGACCATAAGGTTCGATTTTGCGTCGTGCAGCGTCGCCCATGGACGAATTTTGTGAAAGTGCCGGTGTTACCATTACCGCTTCGTTTAATGCTTTGATATCCAATGCATCACAGACGAAGCCTTCTTGTCCGGCAGTGATAAATTCCGCGCCGCCGCAACCGGTGCTGGTGATTACCGCCAGGCCACAAGCCATCGCTTCCAGCACCACATTCGGGAACGGGTCATACAGCGTTGGCAGCAGCAACGCATCGGCGGCGTGGTAAAACGGCTGCACATCTTGCTGCACGCCGACAAAGCGTAGTCGATCTAAGCAGTTAAGTTGATTGGCTAACTGCTGATAACGCGATAGTTGCTTATCCTGGCCGACCACCACCAAATAGCGATCGCTGTTAGCCACCGCTTCAATCGCCGCTTTCAACCCTTTGCGCTCAAAACCGGAACCGACGTAAATCATCACCGTGGCATCTTGCGGCAGCTTAAGTTGCTGACGCGCGGCATGACGCAATGTTTCGCTGGCGGGCTGAAAACGTTGGCTATCAATCGCGTTATGAATAACGTGGATCTTGCTGGCATCCAACGAGAAGTTGCGCAAAATATCCTGCTTCACCATCTCTGAATTGCATATCACTGCTTTCAACGATGATGCATTGAACATCTTGGCTTCCGCCTGCAACACATAGCGATGATAAGGACTGACGCTGGCGCTGAAACGTTGCCACGGCGAGACAATGCGCGCGCGCTGTTCCAGCCACACGCGATGCACGCCATCACCGGCGCGAAAGATATCGCAACCGGCAATACGTTCATGGCTTTGCACGATATCGAACTTCTCACGTTCCCAGCATTCACGCGCCGCGCGAGCAAAACCGCGTTCACGTGAGATGCGGCCAAATTTGGCGGGGTTGCAAATGTGCAGATGCCAGGCCGGATTCGGCGTGCCTTGCCAACTGCGGGTGATGATATTGAGATCAAGCTGTTCGCTATCCAATGCTTCCAGTGCGCGTGAGATAAAACGTTCGGCACCGCCGTCCGGGCGATATTTCTGCCGGACAATCGCCAGGCGTAACTTACTCATGCAAAAAACTCCTGGCGGCAGCCAATACATCTTCAACCGGAATGGCGGAGAGATAACGCTGATCGGTTTTGGTATCGATGGCGTCTGGTGAAGGCAGCGGTCCATAATCGCCAGCCCAGATCACACGATTGTTGTCGCCCCACGGACGCCAATGTTGCAGTTTGGTCGGGCCAAACAACGCGATGCACGGTGTTTCCAGCGCAGCGGCCATGTGCATCGGTGCAGAATCGACACCGATAAACAGTTGCGCCGCATCAATCAGCGCTGCCAGTTGCGGCAATGATAATTGTCCGGCGAGTGAAACTACATTGGGCGTTTGGCATAGCGATTGAATATTGGCGATCATCGCCAGCTCTTTTTGGTCTGGCGCGGCGGTAAGTACCACGGTGCGTCCATCGGCGGCCAGCGCATCAATCAACTGCGCCACCTTCTCATCTTCCCAGCACTTAAACTGCCAGCGTGAGGTCGGTTGCAGCACAATAAACGGCGCATTGACCGCATGATCGGCCAGCACCTGTTGTACTTTTTGCTGATCGGCGAGGCTGAAATGCATCGATGCTTTCGCGCCCTCCGCGCTGATACCCAACGGTTGCAGCGCCACCATATTCTGTTCAACGGTGTGCAGCTGATTATGGTTGGCGGTGCTGACTAACTGATTGTGCATCCAACGCCAGAAAGCGTTATCGCGTTTATTGAAGGCAAAACCAATGCGCACCGGCGCACCCGAAAGCCCGGTAATGATGGCGCTGCGCCACTGATCGGCGAGGTTAATCACCACATCATAATGGCTGCTGCGGACCGCCGAAATCAGTGCCATTTCGTGACGGAATTTCTGCCAGCCGCCCTGTTTTTTCCAGTTGCGATCGATGAAATGAATCTGGCGAATCGCCGGATGGGCTTCCAGCATCGGACGCGTCTCTTTATACAGCAGCACGTCGATATTGGCTTGGGGATAGCGCTGGCGAAGCGCATTGATCGCGGGCGTGGTCAGCAGCATGTCGCCGTGATGGCGCAGCTTGATCAGTAGAATATTTTTCGCTGCAAATTGGTCTGGAATCGGGCTTGCCATACTCAAATGATCTCAAAATTCAGTCAGCTGATTGTAGGGCAAACCCCAAGGGCGTGAAAGACGCTTATTTCTTGCGCCAGCGATAAATGCGGCTGAGCCACAGCAGCAGTTGATACCATTGCTGCACACCACGCGCGTTACGCAACATGCGTTTATGGGTTTGCGTGGCAAACAGGTCGGCGATCATCGCCTGACGCGCGCTCTCTTCCGGTTCGCGGCGAATGCAGTGGCATACGCTGAGCGCCTCATGCGTAATCTGCTGGTGAAACGCCGGATAGATAGTCACTTTTTGCCGATAACGTGCGTTGATCTCTTCCAGCAATTGCGCGATTTTCAGGTAATGGCGCTGATACTCGACGTTGCGCTGCCCGGTGCGTTTGCGGTTGCTGATTGAAGCATCGTGCATGTAATAGCGATACAGCACGCGATCGGTGTAACGCACGCGTTTGGCGTTGAGCATGAACTCGGTGGTCCAGGGAATGTCCTGATGATGCAAGCCGGGTTCAAAATAGAGTTTTAGCTGTTCGATCAATTCGCGGCGGTAAATGCCCAGCCACACCACATGCATATAGCGCCGCGTTTTCAGGGCTTTATTCAGCCACTCCGCGCCGCCCAATATTTCGGTGCTGGTTAAGCGATCGGTTGGAATCAGCGGTTTGACTTGTTGGCTGGCTTTGAAAAACCACTCTGCGTTGCATTGTGCGGCATCAAGATTATCGGCTTCGGCCATCTCAACCAGCGTTTGATACATCGCCGCATCCATGGTGTCGTCGGCATCCGGGAATGTGACATATTTGCCGCGCGCTACCGCCAGCCCAGTATTGCGCGCGCGGGAAACGCCGCCATTTTCTTGATGAACAACGCGCACATGCGAGTGTTGCTGCGCGTAAGCGTCAGCGCGTTCGCCAGAACCGTCAGTTGAGCCATCATCAACAATGATGATTTCCAGATCGACCAGCGTTTGCGCCAGCAATGACTGCATGAATGTGTCGAACATCTCGCCAGCATTGAACATCGGCGTGATGATGGAGAGTAAAGGAGGATTATCTGGCTGCATGGTCATGCTGTTTTAATGTTTTTCCGTCGCGCCCGGCGTTGTTGTTGCCGTGTGCTAATAAATTCATGAATATCGTTTAGCTTCCGCTGATCGAGTTCAAACAGTTGCTCAGTCGGATGCATAAATTTGTACTGCGCCGCAAAAACAAACGACGACGGTGCAATATGGTTGGGACCAATCAGCAGTACATCACCGAGCGGGCGTTGCTCTTCAACGCAGCAAGGACCATAAATCAAAATGATCGGCACTTGCTGCGCATCAGCAATGTAGACGTTGCCGGAATCAGACGCGATGTAAAAATCCATCTCGCTGATCGCCGCAGGCACATCTTCCAATGGCACTTTGCCCACCATACTAATCACGTTTTCACGCGCGCCGACAACTTTATACAGCTCTTGTAGGCGAGATTGCTCATTCGGTGCGCCAAATGCATAAAACTGGCAGGGTAAATCGGCTAAATGGTCAAAAAGACGCTGCCAAATAAGTGGCGGGATGGTTTTTGCCTGATTACCTGCGGTGATGCTGATACCAATGCGAATGCCATCGAATTGTGTAATTTCATTGGGCAGCGTGGCTGGCTGCCAAAGTGGCTGCGTGGCATGTTTGGGATAGCTCTCTTTAGTGAAAGAGCGGTCGGCCAGCTTGAGATAATTTTCCAGCGTCAGGGTGTTTTTTTCATGCTGTACCGTGCCCGAAGCGGTGGCGTAAAACAGGGCTTGATAGCCTTTACGGCGATAGCTGGAGAGAAACTGTTTATTACTGGCGTTGCAGCATGCGGCGATAAACAGATTCAGATTGGTTGGGTGTAGCAGGTAAATGTTGTCGTAGCGATTGAGCAGCTGCCAAACCAATTTGAATTTCTTCAGTAAGCCAGAACGATGATCTTCGATATACCAGATGTTTTCGATGGTGTTATCACGCGTAGCGAGCGGCGCAACACATTGGCTTAATAAAGCATCGCTTTTACCCAAATGGGTCAACAGTGGGGTGATATTAATGAAATCGCCAATCTTGGCGGTTTGAATAATGAGATTTTTACCGGTCCTGCCATGGACGATTTTCATCACCCATTTAACCGGAAGAAATAAGATGAACAAAATGAAGTAGGCCAATGATTAATCCCCATGAGGCGGTCACACCATCATGGGGACCTATTAACTCGGAATGTGCTGAGGGCTTGAGTATGCGGGCTCTTCAGTTTCAACGAGTTGCAAATATTGCTGACAAATAACGTTGAGACTATAAATGCTTAAGTCCAATTTTTGCAACTCAGGTGGGTTGGTATAAATTTCACGCATTTTCTGCGCCAGCGACTCTGCATTCATCTCGGCCAGCCCACGCGCCAGATCGCCAGACAAAATTGCCGCAGGTGCACCGGGGCAGCGAGTGCTGACCACTGGAGTGCCGCAGCTCAGGGCTTCAACCAGCACATTGCCAAATCCTTCACTGTCTGAACTCACCACTAACAGGCGCGCATGGCGAATCCACGGATAAGGATTGGCATGAAAACCTTCAAAACGTACGCGGGCAGAAATGCCTAAATCCTCGGCTTGCTGGCGTAATCTTTCCGTCTTTTTTTCATTTCCCTGACCTAATAAAACCAGTGGGGCAGAAATACCGCTTTGCGCATACGCTTGTAGTAGGCGATCGTGACGTTTTGCTTCATGAAAGCGCCCAACATGCAGAATGAAATCATTGCCCGCCAATGAGCAAGGTTCGGCGGCCTTGCGGGAAATAAGATCGAAATCGAACGGGTTAAATATCACTCGGGCTTTGCTGGGTTTCACGCCGATATTCTGCATCACATCGTCAATGACATATTGCGAAACGCCAATCAACTGTCGGCCTTGATAGGTTTGACGGATTTTCTGCTGCTTCATCCATAATGAAAAGCCTGATTTACGCGCGAGGTAAGAAGCGGAAAATACACCGTGCAGGCAATACCAGGTTTTATTCAAATCCAATGATTTTGCGCGTCGAACAATGCGGTCTGTTTTGTGTAAGTTTGAAAGGATCAAATCATACTTGCCATGCAGCGCTTCGCTTTGGCGCACCGCTACATCCAACTGACGAGCACGACGATAGGTTTCAGTTAATTTACGCCATGGACGAGAGCAGTGATCAATCACTGTTTGATAATCCACATCTGCGGGAATGGGGTATTCGCATACCTTTCGCAATGAAAAAAGCGACACTCGATGCCCCTGGCGGAGAAAACCTTCTGCCAGCGTCAGAACGACTTTTTCGGCACCGCCGCCTGGCAGGCCATCGATAACCATCAGAATGCGCTTCGACAAATTCTTTTGCTCCTAATCGCCAGCCTGTTTTGTATGACAACGTGGTTATCATCCCCTGAGAAAACAGAGCTGAATATAAGAAAAATCAATTTATTAGGTACGTTTAGCTTCAAAGAATACGCTTTGCCATTACGGTAAGCATTCGACGTAGTCGCAGCCATGTGCAGTTTAATTCACTCTAGTTTAACCGACCATATACTGCTACCAACATCTGTGGCAGCGCGGCGGATGAAAAGTTTGCCCTGATTGATTCGCTTGCGTACCATAATGACGAGAAATTGCTCATTTTATCGGATAAGTTATGGATAAGCCTGCGTTTTTAATCACTCTCGATACGGAAGGGGATAACCTGTGGCGCAATCGTAGCGGCAAGGTTACCACGCACAATGTTCGCTTCCTGCCGCGCTTTCAGTCGTTGTGTGAGAAGTACGGTTTTAAACCGACCTGGCTGACCAACTATGAAATGGCGAGCGATCCGGCTTATGTTGAATTTGGTCGGGATTTGCTGGCACGCAAACAGGGTGAAATCGGCATGCACCTGCACGCCTGGTTTAGCCCGCCAGAACACGCCTTAACCGATGACGATTGGCGTTATCAGCCTTATTTAATTGAGTATCCTGAAAACATTCTGCGTGAGAAGGTCGCTTTCATGACTGACTTACTGGAAAGCGCGTTTCAACAGAAAATGACCAGCCATCGTGCTGGCCGCTGGGCGTTTGATGAGATCTATGCGCGCGCGCTGATCGACAACGGTTATTTGGTCGATTGCTCCGTTACGCCGCGCGTGGATTGGCGCAACGCTTCCGGGGCACCTCAAGGCAACGGTGGTACGGATTATCGTCATTTCCCCGATCATGCTTATTACCTTGATGCGAACGACATTTCCAAAGCAGGGAATAGCCCGCTACTCGAGCTACCAATGAGCATTCAGTACCGTTACGGCGCGTTAACCAATCGATTGAAAAAAGTGTGGAATGATGTGCGCGGTAAAAAACGTGGCGCGTCAGTGAATTGGTTGCGTCCGGTTGGCGGCAATGTGGCGCAGATGAAGCAGGTGGTTGAACAGACGATTAATCAGGGAAATGATTACGTGGAGTTTATGCTGCATTCATCAGAATTCATGCCAGATGGCAGCCCCACATTCAAAAATGAGGCTGACATCGAGCGACTGTACGACGATTTAGAGCAGCTTTTCAGTTGGTTGCAGTCGCGCACTCAAGGCATGACATTAACGGAATATGCGCAGCAAAAGATTAGCGCAGCATCCCGTTAAATCGCCATCTCCTGCATCATCGCGGCGACATCGCTGGCTTGAATATCTGCCATGCTGTGCCCTTGTGCCGGGCGCAGCACATATTGGTTTTGGCCATAGCCGCCAATCAAACCAGGATCGGTTGGACCGTATAACGTGATATTCGGCCGATCCAGCGCCGCAGTCAGATGGCTCAAACCGGTATCCACCGAAACCACCGCACGCGCGCCAGCAAGCTGCTGTGCCACCTGCTCCAGCGTGAGTTTCGGCAACACTTCAACATGTTCGAAACCTTCCGCCAGTCGCTGAGCGCGCTGATGTTCATGTTCGGCGCCCCACGGCAATTTTACGCGCATGCCTGTCGGCTGCACCAGACCGATCAACTCACGCCAGTGGGATTCTGGCCAATGTTTGTTGTCACGCGTGGTGGCGTGCAAAAACACCAAATAAGGCTGCGCTTCAGTGGAGAGCGTTGAGAGGAAATGTCCGGCGATGGCGTAATCGCCCTGCGTGCTGGGCTTTTCGTAGCCGAGACTCTTGGCAAACAACTCACGCGTACGTTCAACCGCGTGCTGCTGCTTGTCGATTTCATGACGTTTGTCATACCACCAGCTGGCGAAAGGTTCGCGCGCGCTGCGGCTGTCCTGACCGTGCTTAACGCCTTTTGCCAGACGCGTCACCAACGCGGCGCTTTTGATCAGGCCCTGCGCATCCAGCACCACATCATATTGACGTGATTGCAGATCGCGTTTGAAACGCACGCGTTCTTCACGCTGCTGGCTACCAAACCAATGTTTGCGCCAGCGACGAATCGCTACCGGCAACACTTTATCCACCGCCGGATGCCAGGCAGGGATTTGCGCGAAGTTTTCTTCAACCACCCAATCAAATTTGATGCCAGGAATCGCCTGCATCGCATCGGTGAGCGCAGGCAACGTGTGCAGCACGTCTCCCATTGAGGAGGTTTTAACAATTAAAACGTGCATTTCTACTCCTGCACCGGATGCAGCAAAGCGTGCAACTCTTGATAAACTCGCGCTGGTTGAATATCAATCAGGCTTTGATGATATCCCTGCTCGGCATCACCTTTGCGTACTTTGTGGTAGCCGGTAATCAGGCGAATGACGCGGGCATGCTGCGAAAGCGGCGGCGTGAAATCTGGGCTGCTTGGGCCATAAAGCGCCACCAGCGGACGATTGAGCGCCGCGGCGATGTGCATCAAGCCTGAGTCATTGCTGACCACAGCCGCGCAGTTTGCCAGCAGAATCACGGCTTGTTCCAACTGTGTATCGCCAGCCAGATTTTTGCAGTGCGCGCGTGCGTCATCTGATAGCGACTGAATAATGGTGTCGCCGGTTTCGCGATCTTTTGCCGAACCAAAAAGCACCACTTGATAGCCTTCGCCAATCAGTTGCTCGGCCAGGGCGGCGTAATGATAGTGCGGCCAGCGTTTTGCCGGACCAAACTCTGCGCCGGGGCAGAAACCAACCACCGGACGATCGGCCGACAGCGCAAACTGTGCCGCGGTCATGCGTTTTTCATCTTCTTCGACGCGCAATTGTGGCCACAACAGCGGTTGCGGCAGTTGCTGCGCCGAGGCAATCGGCTGGTCATAGCCAAGCGCCACATAGCGCTCAACCATCAGCGGAAACGCCGCTTTATCCAGCACGCGCACGTCGTTCAGCACGCCGTAACGCATTTCGCCGCGCCAACCGGTGCGACGTTTAATGCCAGCGAAAAACGGCACCAGCGCCGATTTGAAGGAGTTCGGCAGCACATAAGCGCGGTCGTAGCCGCTGGCTTGCAGGGTTTTCCCCAAACGACGACGCTCACCGAGCGCCAATGCGCCGTGGCCAAGTGGCATCGCCAGTGCCTGATTCACTTCCGGCATGCGCGATAGTAAAGGTCGGCACCACGCGGGCGCCATCACATCGATCACTGCATCAGGATGCTCAGCCTTGAGCGTGCGATAGAGACTTTGCGACATCATCATATCGCCGACCCACGACGGGCCAATAACCAGAATTTTCATCGCTGGTGCCGGTTTCCTTATGCTTTACGGTTCAGCCAGACCATATATTCGCCCACGCCTTGCGCGACGGTTTTGAACGGCTTGTCATAGCCAGCGGCACGCAGATTGGTGAGATCGGCTTGAGTGAATGCCTGATAGCGACCTTTCAGCTTCTCCGGAAACGGAATGTACTCAATTTCGCCTTGCTGATGGAAATTCAGCACCGCATCCGCCACTTCCTGGAAGGATTCCGCACGGCCCGTGCCGCAGTTATAGATGCCCGAAACGCCGTTTTCCCAGCACCACAGATTCACGGCAACCACATCATCGACGTGGATGAAGTCACGACGGAAATCATCGCTGCCTTCGAACAGTTTTGGATTTTCGCCGTTGCTGATCTGGGTATTAAGATGGAATGCCACGCTGGCCATGCCGCCTTTATGGCCTTCACGCGGGCCATACACGTTAAAGTAACGGAAACCGCACACCGGCGATTCGGCTTCTGGCAGGATCTGGCGCACGTAGTGATCGAACAGCATTTTGGAGTAGCCGTAGACGTTCAGCGGCTGCTCGTATTGACGCTCCTCGATAAAGTTCTCATTGCGGCCGCCGTAGGTTGCCGCGGAAGAGGCGTACAGGAACGGGATTTCGCGCTCCAGACAGAAGTGCAGCAGATCTTTGGAGTACTGATAGTTGTTGTCCATCATGTACTTGCCGTCCCACTCGGTGGTGGCTGAACACGCACCTTCGTGGAATACCGCTTCGATTGGGCCGAGATCTTCACCAGACATGATGTAGGAGAGGAATTCCTCTTTATCCATGTAATCAGCGATGTCCAAATCCGCCAGATTCACGAATTTGGTGCCATCCTTCAGATTATCCACCACCAAAATGTCGGTCAGACCGCGGTCGTTCAGCGCTTTAACAATGTTGCTGCCAATCATGCCAGCGCCACCGGTTACGATAATCATATGCTTTGCCTTTAAAGAGTTGGGGGGAAACAGGAGGTATCACCCACGAATACTTAACATCATAACATTTCAGCCCAGCGCAGGCAGCCAGATGACTCCGTAAGCGCTGCACAAATCCTGTTCGCAGCGTGAACTATGCTGCAAAACCGAGATATTGATGGCGGAAATATCGGAACGATGCGATTCGATCAGTAATATGTGCCAAATATTTGCTATCTGAGGAGCAGAATCATGTCCAATCAGTTTTATTCGCAAATCCGTCAACAGCTTGAGACAACGCGCCAGGACGGATTGTTCAAACAAGAACGCACCATTACTTCCGCCCAGCAGGCGGAAATCAATGTCGCCAATAGCCCGCCGGTGATCAACTTCTGCGCCAATAACTATTTGGGTTTAGCCAATCATCCAGCATTAATCCAGGCAGCAAAAGATGGCATGGATTCACACGGCTTTGGCATGGCGTCGGTGCGCTTTATCTGCGGCACACAAGACATCCACCAACAGCTTGAACATAAATTGGCCGAATTCCTTGGCATGGAAGACGCCATTCTGTTCTCCTCCTGTTTTGATGCCAACGGCGGCCTGTTCGAAACGCTGCTCAGCGCGGAAGATGCGATTATCTCGGACGCCCTCAATCATGCGTCAATTATTGATGGCGTGCGCTTGTGCAAAGCGCAGCGTTATCGCTATGCCAACAACGACATGAATGAACTGCGCGCACGCTTACAGGAAGCGCGTGATAAAGGGGCGCGCCATATTCTGATCGCCACCGACGGCGTGTTCTCGATGGACGGCGTGATCGCCAACCTGCAAGGCATTTGCGATTTGGCGGATGAATTTGATGCGCTGGTGATGGTGGATGATTCACACGCGGTCGGCTTTGTCGGCGCGGCCGGGCGCGGTACGCACGAATATTGTGCCGTGATGGATCGCGTCGATATTCTTACCGGCACGCTGGGTAAAGCGTTGGGCGGCGCATCGGGCGGCTACGTGGCGGCGAAAAAAGAAGTGGTGGAATGGCTGCGCCAGCGTTCGCGTCCTTATCTGTTCTCCAACTCACTGGCTCCGGCGATTGTTACTGCCTCGCTGCGCGTACTGGAATTGCTGAGTGAAGGCGATGGATTGCGCCAGCGTCTGTGGGAAAACGCCCGTTTCTTCCGCGAGAAAATGACCGCCGCCGGTTTCACGCTGGCCGGTGCCGATCACGCCATCATTCCAGTGATGCTGGGTGATGCCAAAGTGGCGCAGCAGTTCGCCAGTTTATTGCAGCAAGAAGGAATTTACGTCACCGGCTTCTTCTATCCGGTGGTGCCGCAAGGTCAGGCGCGCATTCGCACGCAAATCTCTGCCGGTCACACTCAGGCACAGCTGGAACACGCAGTCGCCGCCTTTACCCGCATTGGTCAGCAGTTGGGCGTCATTGCAGGAGCAGCGAAATGAAAGCACTTGCCAAATTAAAAGCCGAAGAAGGCATCTGGATGGTCAAGGACGCGCCGATTCCTGAACCTGGCCATAACGACTTGCTGATTAAAATCCGTAAAACCGCGATTTGCGGCACCGATGTGCACATCTATAACTGGGATGATTGGTCGCGCAAAACCATTCCGGTGCCAATGATTACCGGCCACGAATATGTCGGTGAAGTGGTCGGCATGGGCGAAGAAGTGAAAGGTTTTGCCGTGGGCGATCGCGTTTCAGGTGAAGGACACATCACCTGCGGACATTGCCGCAACTGCCGCGCGGGGCGTACGCACTTATGTCGCAATACGGTCGGCGTGGGCGTCAATCGTCAGGGCTGTTTCGCCGAATATCTGGTGATCCCGGCTTTCAACGCTTTCAAAATCCCTGACAATATCTCTGACGAACTGGCGGCGATTTTTGATCCGTTCGGCAACGCGGTGCATACCGCACTGTCGTTTGATTTAGTGGGCGAAGATGTGCTGATTTCGGGTGCCGGCCCGATTGGCATAATGGCGGCGGCAGTGTGTAAGCACGTTGGTGCGCGTCATGTAGTGATCACCGACATCAATGAATACCGCCTCGATTTGGCACGCAAAATGGGCGTAACGCGCGCGGTTAATGTGGCGCAAGAGAATCTGCGTGACGTGATGGCTGAACTGGGCATGACCGAAGGCTTTGATGTCGGCCTCGAAATGTCCGGCGCACCACCGGCTTTCCGCACCCTGCTGGAAGTGATGAACCACGGCGGGCGCATCGCGCTGTTGGGCATTCCACCGGGCGAAATGTCTATCGACTGGAATCAGGTGATTTTCAAAGGCTTGTTCATCAAAGGCATTTATGGTCGTGAGATGTTCGAAACCTGGTACAAGATGGCGGCGCTGATTCAGTCTGGCCTCGATCTCACGCCGATAATCACCCATCGCTATCACATTGATGAATTCCAGCAGGGCTTCGATGAGATGCGCTCTGGCCGTTCGGGCAAAGTGGTGTTGAGCTGGGATTGATGATGATGCTCCGGCCACTTGGCCGGAGAATTTCAAGATTGCTTCTTCTCTGCATCCGTCAGGTAGCGCACTTTGCGCGTGTAATCCTGACCTTTGAAAGTGAGTGGCCGAGTGGGATCTTGCAAATACTTCTGCCATTCACTCAATGGAAAACCACCGTGTGCGCCAATTACCTCGGCGGGAATGACCGCTGAAGTCCCGCCAATTTTCTTAGAAACGGGCCAGTTCGCCCATTCGCCTAAATTAATGGTGCGAATATCGAGCATATCCAATAACGCTGAAAGCGGAAGTTGATCTGTCGGCGGTTGGCTGTCGTTCATCAATTCCCAGGTATCCTGAAATAGCGTTAACCACAATGGGCAAATACGCTTCCAGGTTTGTCGCGTTGCCGCTAAATAAGCGCCATTCACGTGGTCTTCAAAATAAGGCCGAATTGCAGGCTTGTAGTAAGCTGGAATCGCACTTTCCTCTGCACCGGCTAATTTGGCGATCATCTTTCCCTGGCGAAAGCTCGAATAAAGATGTCCAGCATGCATGTTGATATTGGGGGCGTTAAGCAGATTGAGATCGGAATCGATCATCAAAATACCTTCACCTTTGGCCTGCAGCGGTGCTTGTATTTTGATCAGTCGGCTGCGATAGATTTGCTTATAGCGATAACTTTCCTCGCGCAGAGGAACGTCCAACGTAACCACGCGTGTTTTCGCTGGCAATGGGCCAAAAGCCTGTTCAGGTTGGTCGCTCACAATGACAATTTCTTCAATGTCTTGCGTAAAGCGAGCGGCAAACTCTGCGCTCAACAACGCTTCTTCAATATAGTCAGCACCGGTACAAGGAATCACAATTGACGTTACCGGTGTATTGCCTTGCGCACTTCCCGACGAATAAGGAATGTTGTGACGTGAGCGAATATGACGATAGTTTTTATTGAAGAATTCAAACATGTGGTTTCCTTTCAATGCTGTTTCCCAGAATCATTTCGACACCGGTAACATAATTCTCTATAGCGTAATTTTCGCGCACACGCGCTTCCGCAGTATCGATTAACCGCTGGCGTAAGTTTGCGTCTTGCCAAACAGTCGTAAGGTGACGACTTAATTGATCAATATCGCCATACTCGAAAAGCAATCCGGTTTCGTCATGATTGATTAATTCTGCGGTACCCACCACCTTAGAGCCAATAACCGCGGTTTTTACCAGCATCGCTTCCAGCACCACGCGCGGTAAACCTTCGCTGCGTGAAGCGAGAATGAACGTATCGAAAGCCGATAAATAATCCAGCGGATTATTTTGAAAGCCGGTAAAGATGATGTGTGATTCAATCTGTTCTTTCTGCGCCAGCGTAACCAAATTTTCCTTCTCTGGGCCTGAACCCACAACCACCATTTTCCAATTGGCTTCAGGATGCGCGCGTTTAAATTTTCCTAAAGCCTGAAAAATATGATGGTTCGCTTTACGTGTAATAAGAGAACCGATTGAGCCAAAGACGAATGTTTCCGTGGCATAGCCCAAACGTTCGCGCACTTGTGCGCGACTCGGTAATGTTTGGTGGATATCGATAGCGTTGGAGACGGTGAAACAACGCTGCGCATCAATCCCGCTTTGGCGTAATGTCTGATTCACTCCGTGTGAAACGGCAATAATCGCGTCCACACGCTGATTGACCATCTCGACTAACGGCTGATTTAACTGCGGCTCAATGCGGCAATGCTGAATTAACGCGATGTCTAAATTCCTGGCAGCGCGATAACCTTCTACATTGGTGCTGGGCTGATTGTTCATATACAACGCGTCGAACTGCCCGGTTTGTAATATTGAGGCGATCTGTTGCGCATTCGGCTGCACACGCCATTTCTCATCAACACGATCGATCATCTCTTTCTTGAGTGAACGGTTGAACATAAATAGCGTACGTAACAACTCTTTGCTTATTTTCGCCCATTTAGGCTGGCGTTGCTGCGCAACAAAAATCACCGGAATGCCAATCGAATTTAAAATCGATTCAATGGTTTCGCTGTTTCCGCGCGCATAGTTGTTATAGAAACAGCAGGTCACATCGAATTTCTGTCGATCAATGCGCTTCAGCAACTCCAGCATGCTGTTGGTGCCGCCACCCCATTCACGCCCGGTATCCAACAGCAGAATTTTCTTTCTCATGGATCTTCTTTCTCCTGATATCAGAAGAGTTGCTTTATCGACTGAACCAAGCGGCTTTGCGCAATGCTGTCGCCGATCAGCTCAATAGCGCGACTCTGCGGCACCGGAGGCACGGGCTTGTTCGCCTTACACATGCCAGGCGCGCGGAAGTGTGGCGCAGGCGGTTTGGCAGGTGGCGGCGTAGCGCCTTGATGCAGCGGTTCATTCAGCAACTGGCTTGGGCGCACCAAGGTGATATCGGCGGGCAAGGTCGGCAGCATCTGTTGAAGCACGCGAACCGTGGTGGGATGCGGATGGCCGATGGCAATCGCATAGCCGTCACGCTGCGCCAGTTTAACTGCGCGGGTAAACTGGGTGCGAATCGACGCTTCATTCTGACTGTCGTCAAGGAATACGCGGCGTTTCAGTACCTTAACTTTGGTGCCTTGCGCCGCCGGCACAGACTGGCTATTGCCAATCGTCATGCTATCGAGAAAGTAATAATTATAGTGATTCAGCACCTGCATCACTTTCTGCATGCCGGGCAGGCTGGAAGTCATCTTGCTGCCCATATGATTATTCAAACCGACCGCATAAGGCACTTTGCCGGAAGCTTCGCGAATAATGCGCTCAATCTCCGTGCTGCTCATTTCCGGAGTCAGCGTGTCTTTTTCCAGCGGTTGTTTGCTGAGCGGCGCCATGGGCAAGTGAATCAGCACTTCGCGGCCGCCCTGATGGGCTTTGGTTGCCATCTCACGCGCATGTGGTGCATTAGGCAACACCGCAACCGAAATCGCCGTGGGCATTTGCAGCACTTTATTCTCTTCGACCGGGCGATAACCAAAGTCGTCGATCACGATGGAGAGCTTTCCAGCATGTGCGGAAAGTGTGAAAAACAGGCCGCACATGGCGGCCGAGAGCTTAGAGGGTTGAAACAAAACTTATCTTCCTAACCACGGGAGTGGATTGACGGCCTGTCCTTGACGTCGGATTTCAAAGTAGAGCGAAGGCGTGCCGCGGCCGCCGCTGGTGCCCACAAGGGCGATAGGCTGTCCTGCCTTCACCTGAGCACCGACGCTCACCAGTGCGCTTTGGTTATAGCCATAAAGGCTCATGTCGCCTTTACCGTGTTCCAATACCACAACCAGACCGTAGCCTTGCAGCCAGTCGGCCATCAATACGCGACCATCAGCGATGGCTTTCACTTCGGTGCCTTCTGGCGCATCAACCACCAGACCTTTCCAGCGCAGTTCGCCCTGCATGGATTCACCAAAGCGGTGTTCGATACGTCCTCGTACCGGCCAGACGGCTTGCCCGCCGGGCTTACCTAATCCGCCGGTACGCGCCATCAATTCACGCTCACTTTGCGTGGGCTGATAGCTAGAGCCTTTGGCTTTTGCCTGCGCCTGACGTTGGCGCACTTTTTCTGCCTCGCGCGCTTCACGTTCAGCGCGTTCACGCGCTTCACGCTCCGCCTTAGCAATTTTGTCCTGCAAGCGGCTTTCATTGGCGCGCATCTCAACCAGATCGGCTTGATCTTTTTGCAGCGAACTTTCCAGCACGTTAAGCGTCTTTTTACGCGCCGCGCTGGCGGTTTCTAGTTTGCTTTGTTGTGTCTGTTGCTGGGCAAGTAAAGATTTTTGCTGATCTTGTTTGGCGCGCTGCGACTGGCGCTGCTCCGCGAGCTGTTGCTGCGTTTGCTTAAGATCGTCGATGTTTTTCTGACGAGCGGCGTTGAGATAGCCGAAATAGGCAAGAATGCGCTCACTGCGCTGCGCTTCTTCACCGCCCAGCAACAGTTGTACGCCATTATGTTGGCCTTGACGGAAGGCGGCATCCAATTGTTCCGCAAGCAGTTTTTCCTGCTGCGCTTGTTGTTTTTCCAGACGAGAAATTGACGCACTGAGTTGCGCGATTTCTGCGTCGAGCGTGCTCAGGCTATTGCGTGTTTCACGCAGTTGCCGACTGGCTTGTGCAATCACCTTTTCCTGGCTTTGCAGCTGATCAAGCAGCTTACTGCGTTGAATTTTCTGCGCTTTAACGCTTTTTTCTTTCTCAGCGATATCTTGCTGGATCGACTTTAACTGCGTTTTATTGTCATCCGCGCTGCGTGCGGCAACAGGCATTAACAGTGCGCCCGCCACCAGCAGACTGAGGGATATTTCAGACCAGCGAAATGCCAACGGATGCGTGGGGCCGTTGAAACGGGTCCTTGTGTGTGTAACGGTCGCTTTTCCCTTCATAGTCGATAATTATTCCACGATGAACAGCCGCTTACCAGTTAGCCCGGCCGGGTTTTACTTTGCTAAAAATGTCTGTACCGAGCTTACCGGCATAAACTTTGTCTTAATTTTGCGATTAGAACACTTTTTTTGGAAAATGACGCACAAATCGTAACTCTGGCCCGTTAGCGACTGTACATGCGAAGTGGCGCAGGTATACTCAGAACCCTTGTTTTAGCTTATCAGCCCGGTTTGGAGTCGTTACCCCTCATGCAAGAAATTATGCAGTTTGCAAGCAATCACCCCATCCTCAGTCTGGCATGGGT
>NZ_JBCNNP010000026.1:0-54755 GCF_039594315.1 Pantoea sp. | reverse complement strand
ACCTTGCTGCCAGCGCGAGCCAGACTCCACGCAAGGTTGGCCGCCATGGTGGTTTTCCCTACTCCCCCTTTTGGCGAGCACACACAAACTAACGGCATAGCGCAATCTTCTCCAGTAGCGGTTTTAATGGTGTTTCTTTGGCAAGGTTAGCAGGCTCAGCACTCCGCGAGCGGAACAGTGCGCCAAAACGCGAAGGCTCAGCCGCGGCTGGGCGAGGCGCTGGCGGCGGTGCAGCAAAGGTCTGCACCGGCGCTGGGGCAACCGGTGCTGGCGCGATAACCGGCTGCGCAACTGCCGCAGGCGCAGCTGGTGCCGCTGCGGGTTTTGCTGGCGGGAACAGCGATGTCGTCGCCGCGCGCTCAACCAGCGTGGCTTTAGGTGCCAATGACGCCGGTGCAGACGCCGGTTTAGCCGGTGGCGCCGGCGGGAATAAGGAAGATGTCGCCGCAGGCGCGGGCTGTGCAGCGGCTGGCGTGGATGCACCTAAGCTATCAAGAATCGATCCACGCGGCGTGGCGGCAGGCGCAGCGGCCACCGCAGGTGCGGCTGGTGCAGGCGCTGTCGGCGCGGCAAATTCATCACCGCGAATCGGCTGTGGCTGTGGCAAATCGATACGTTGCCCGCTACCTAATTCCGGCTCTTGTTCGGTTGCCAATTGGCGAAGCAACGCCCACTGACTTTGATCGGCTTCTTGCGATTGCCCGGACATATCCTTAAAGGCGATATCAAGCGTCTGGGTTTTCTCTTTGAAACGCTGCAGATCGTCATAGTTCTTCATGATCAGAGCCTGTAAAAGCGGGAGGGAATTTTCCGCGAATATATCACACACATTAAAAGACGGTGAGACAAATCTGATTATTAAAACGTCGCATTCAATAAAAGAATTCTATCTTAAAGATTGAAAAAGCGGATATGCAAGAAGCATGCACATATTTAGGGACGGAGATTAATTAATATCGATTAACAGAAATAATCACGGCGGGGATTTTAACCTAAGCTACTGAAAATACGCTATTGCGCTGCAAGTCGCGGATTTTGTTGCTGTGTGATAGTGCTCACGAAATCCTGACGAAAATAAGAATTTGCCTTAACGATTTATATCTTGATCAGGACCAATTGATTACAGATGCAGTGAAGTAATGCTTTTAAAGTTTCCAAAAGAATATGCTTATCTGGCGTTAATTTTACTGATGTATTATTGGGCTTAAAAGAGAGGCTCCCGCAGGAGCCTTTAATCATTTATGGCCGTGATTTATTACACGCCCACTGGCTGATTTTCGTCTTGATCGACCGCGAAGCAGGCAATTTGCTGATCGCCATATTGCTTCAGTTTTGGCTGAAGCTGAACGCAGGTGCCAAAACGACGACGGCAGCGAGCATTGAACGCACAACCTGGCGGCGGATTCAGCGGACTTGGCAATTCACCGGTCAGCTTGATGCGCTCACGGCGATCGTCTGGATTGAGGCGCGGCGTGGCGGACAGCAGCGCCTGGGTGTAAGGATGGCGCGGATTGCTGAAAATCGCCTCCTTGCTGCCCTTCTCCACGCAACGGCCGAGATACATCACCATCACTTCGTCAGCGATGTGTTCGACCACAGACAAGTCGTGCGAGATGAACACATACGACAAACCCAAATCCTGCTGCAAATCCATCATCAGGTTGAGCACCTGCGCGCGTACAGAAACGTCGAGCGCCGAGACCGGTTCATCGGCAATCAGCACATCAGGATCGAGCATCAAGCCACGCGCAATCGCAATACGCTGACGCTGGCCGCCAGAGAACATGTGCGGATAGCGATCGTAATGCTCGGTCTTCAGGCCGACTTTCGCCATCATCTCCAGCGTTTTTTCCTTGCGCTCTGCCTTGGTCAACGAGGTGTTGATCACCAGCGGCTCTTCCAGAATCTGGCTGATTTTCTTGCGCGGATTGAGCGAACCGTACGGGTTCTGGAACACTATTTGGATTTTCTGGCGACGTAGTTTCTGCGCCTGCGGATCGTGCTTCAACAAATCCTGACCGTGCCAATACAGCTGGCCTTCGGTTGGCGTTTCAATCATGGTCAGCAGACGACCCAGCGTGGATTTACCACAACCCGATTCGCCCACCACCGCCAGCGTTTTACCGCGTTCGAGGTTGAACGAGACGCCATCCAGCGCTTTGACCAGACGTTCCTGGCCAAACAGACCTTTCTTCACCGGGTAATGTTTTTTCAGGTCAATCGCCTGCAGCAGGTAATCCTGCTTGGTGTTATCAAGACTCATAAGTCGGTCTCCCGGCATCATCCAGTGGGAAGTGACATTTGGCCTGGCGGCCCGGAATATCACGCAGCTCAGGCTCTTCGCTGCGGCAGCGATCGGTCACATACGGACAGCGCGGATTCAACAAGCAGCCGGTTGGACGATCGTATTTACCCGGCACCACGCCCGGCAGCGAAGCCAGACGCGCTTTATCCGCGGCGAACTCTGGCAACGCGCGCAGCAGCGCTTGCGTGTATGGATGACGCGGCGCTTTGAAGATATCCACCGCTTTACCGCTTTCGACCACCTGGCCGGCATACATCACGATGATGTGCTGCGCCGCTTCGGCCACCAGCGCCAGATCGTGGGTAATCAGGATCAGCGCCATGTTCTCCTGCTTCTGCAACTCCAGCAGCAGTTCGATGATCTGCGCCTGAATGGTGACGTCGAGCGCGGTGGTCGGCTCATCGGCAATCAACAGTTTCGGTTTGCAGGCAATCGCCATCGCAATCATCACGCGCTGGCTCATACCGCCAGAGAGCTGATGCGGATAAACATCCAGACGCGAAGCCGGATCGGGAATACCGACCTGATCCAACAAATCAATCGCTCGCTGACGACGAGTTCTTTTGCTGCCGCCCTGATGCACCTTAAGCGCTTCCATAATCTGGAAACCCACGGTGTAGCACGGGTTAAGGCTGGTCATCGGATCCTGGAAAATCATCGCCACTTCCGCGCCCACCAGTTGGCGGCGCTCTTTTTCGGAGATTTTCTGCAAGTCGCGCTGATTGAATTCCAGCTTTTCGGCCATTACGCGGCCGGGGTAATCGATCAGGCCCATAATCGCCAGTGAACTGACGGATTTACCCGAGCCCGATTCACCGACGATGCCAACGACCTGGCCTTGCTCAACTTGATAACTGATGCGGTCAACCGCACGGAACGGTGTCTTTTCGTCGCCGAAATGCACCGATAGTTTGTCTACATTTAATAACGCCATCTCGGTGCCTCTTTACTGCTTGAGTTTCGGGTCGAGTGCATCACGCAAACCATCGCCCATGAGGTTGAATGCCAGAACCGTTAGCAGAATGGTGACACCAGGGAATGTCACAACCCACCAGGCACTTTGCGCATACTGCAACACGTCGGAGAGCATGGTGCCCCACTCCGGCGTTGGCGGTTGCGCCCCCATACCGAGAAAGCCCAACGCTGCCATATCGAGGATGGCGTTGGAGAAACCTAATGACGCCTGCACGATCAGTGGTGCCAGGCAGTTAGGCAGAATATTGACGAACATCTGGCGCAGCGTACCGGCGCCCGCCACGCTTGAGGCAGTAACGTAATCGCGGTTCACTTCCACCAAAACCGCGGCACGCGTTAGACGGATATAGTGCGGCAGCGCCACGAAGGTAATCGCCAGCGAGGCGTTAACAATCGACGGACCAAAGATCGCCACCAGCACCAACGCCAGCAGCAGGCTTGGCAGCGCCAGCATGATATCGACGACGCGCATGATAATCGCGTCAACCACGCCGCCGAGATAGCCGGCCATCAGACCAAAAATCACGCCGAGAATCAGCGACAACACCACTACCATGCAGCCAACCAGCAGCGACAGGCGCGCGCCGTACATCAGACGCGACAACACATCACGGCCAACGTCATCGGTACCCAGGATGTAGCTCCAGTTGCCACCTTCTTGCCAAACTGGCGGATGCAGCAACGCATCGCGGAACTGTTCAGCCGGTGCATGCGGAGCCAGCACATCGGCAAAGATGGCAATCAACAGCATCAGAACGATGTAAACCAGGCCAATGACCGCGCCTTTGTTACGTTTAAAGTAGTGCCAGAATTCCTGCAACGGGGTCATCGGCTTGGGTGCAGCAGTTACGCTTGCGGGATCAACAGCAGACATGATTCCCCCTTATTTCTTATGACGGATACGTGGATTGACCACGCCGTACAACAGATCAACCAGCAGGTTGACCACAATGATCAGAATCGCCACCAGCAACACGCCGCCCTGCACTACCGGATAGTCACGGCGTTGCAGCGCTTCGATCAGCCAGCGACCGAGTCCCGGCCACGAGAAGATGGTTTCGGTTAGAATCGCACCGGCCAGCAAGGTACCCACCTGCAAACCGATCACCGTCACTACCGGCAGCATGGCGTTACGCAGTGCGTGCACCACGATCACGCGCATACGCGTCAACCCTTTGGCGCGCGCGGTGCGGATGTAGTCTTCACCCAGCACTTCCAGCATTGAGGAGCGCGTCATACGCACGATCACCGCCAGCGGTATGGTGCCGAGCACGATAGCCGGCAATATCATGTGCATCACCGCATCTTTGAAATCGCCCTCTTCGCCCCACAGCAAGGTATCAATCAGCATAAAGCCGGTGAGCGGATGACTGTCGTCGAGGAAGATGGTGTCGCTGACGCGCCCGGAAACAGGCGTCAGGTTCCACTGCACCGACACCAGCATGATCAGCATGATGCCCCACCAGAAAATCGGCATCGAATAACCGGTCAGCGAGATGCCGACGGCGGTGTGATCGAAGATGGAGCCGCGTTTTACCGCCGCCAGCACGCCGACAGGAATGCCGACCGCCACTGCGAACAGCATCGCGCAGATGCCGAGTTCCAGCGTAGCTTTGAAGCGCGGTACGAATTCGTCCCAAACCGGGATACGACTTTTCAGCGAGATGCCGAGGTCGCCATGCAATACGCCGTTGATGTAGGTGAGATATTGCTTCCACATCGGCTGGTCGAGGCCAAATTGCGCCATTAATTGCGCGTGACGTTCGGGAGAGATGCCGCGCTCGCCAGCCATGATCAGTACCGGATCGCCGGGGATCAAGTGGACAAACGCGAAGGTCAACAGTGTGATACCGATGAACGTTGGGATGACTAAGCCCAAACGTCGGAGTATGAATTGCAGCATAAGCCTGGTTCTCTGACATTTCCCATGGCGCTAACGCCGGGGACAACATTGCTTAACACCCGCAGCCAGCCATAGCCGGACGCGACGCAAGAAGCGCTTCAATAATTAGAATTAGCCGGAAAAAAAGTGCGGAATGCGGGCGGCGCAGGTGCCGCCCGAGGGCCAGTAACACTGGCCCTGACCGCGATAATCCGAAAGGTTATTCCTGGATATCGACGTTTTCGAAGTGATGTTTGCCCAATGGATCAACCACGTAGCCGGTCACTTTCTTACTCACTGGCTCATAAACGGTTGAGTGCGCGATGATCAGCGCTGGCGCTTGATCATGCATCACAACCTGAGCTTGTTTGTACAGTTCAATACGTTTGTTGTGATCGGCTTCAGCACGAGCTGGCTGAATCAGATCTTCAAACGGCTTAGAACACCAACGTGAGTAGTTAGAACCGTCTTTCGCCGCTGCACAGCTGAACAGCGTCGCGAAGAAGTTATCCGGATCCCCATTATCACCGGTCCAGCCCATCATCACGGTCTGGTGTTCACCGGCTTTAGCACGCTTCAGATACTCGCCCCATTCGAAGGTCACGATCTTGGCTTTCACGCCAATTTTCGCCCAGTCGGCCTGAACCATTTCCGCCATGCGACGTGCGTTCGGGTTGTATGGACGCTGAACGGGCATCGCCCACAGATCGATGGAGAAACCATCTGGCATGCCGGCTTCTTTCAGCAACTCTTTCGCTTTGGCAGGATCGTAAGCGTAGTCTTTGATGTCGTTGTTGTAGCTCCACATGGTTGGTGGAATCAGGTTTTTCGCGGCCTGGCCAGCGCCCTGATAAACGGCATCAATAATGGCTTGCTTGTTAACCGCCATGGTCAGTGCTTGGCGCACTTTCACGTTATCCAGCGGTTTTTTCTCGGTGTTGAACGACAGGTAACCGACGTTCAGACCAGGCTGCTCCATCAGGTTAATTTTGTCGTCTTTCTTCATGCTCGCGATGTCTGCCGGGTTTGGATACGGCATCACCTGGCATTCGCCTTTCTGCAATTTAGCGTAACGCACAGAGGCATCAGGCGTGATTGAGAACACTAAGCGATCGATTTTTGGCTTGGTGCCCCAGAAGTCTGGGTTGGCTTTGTACAGAATGCGTGAATCTTTCTGGTACTGCTGCAACACGAATGGACCGGTGCCCACTGGATTCAGGTCCAGCTTCTCAGGCGTGCCCGCTTTCAGCATGTTGTCGGCGTACTCTTTAGACAGGATTGAGGCGAAGTCCATGCCGAGGTCAGCAATGAACGGCGCTTCTGGACGTGTCAGGGTGAAGCGTACGGTGTAATCGTCAACTTTTTCGATTTTGGCGATCAGCTTCGGCATGTCCATGCCTTCGAAGTATTCGTAGCTGCCGCCAGAAACACCGTGATATTTGTTGTTTTTATCGAGCTGACGCTCGAAGGAGAACACCACGTCATCAGCGTTGAAGGTGCGGGTTGGCTTGAAGTCTTTGGTGGATTGCCACTTCACGCCTTGGCGCAGGTGGAAGGTATAAGTTTTACCGTCCGCGCTCACATCCCATTTTTCTGCCAGACCCGGCTGCAACTCGGTGGTACCGGTTTTGAACTCAACCAGACGGTTGTAGATCGGTACGGAGCTCGCATCGTACGTGGTGCCCGATGTAAACAGCTGCGGGTTGAAACCTTCAGGCGAACCTTCTGAACAATAAACGAGGGTTTTCGCCTGGACACCAGCGGCAACGGTCATAGCAATCAGGCTAAGACCGACCTTCAGCATCCTGGATTTAGCCAGGGAGTTGATCATGTTTTGCTCCATTGTGATGTGATGTTGTGTGCGTCGCCCAACCTCTGATTTTTTTATGCGGTTCGGGCAGGTCAATTAAGAGTAATCAAATGTGAGCGGTTATTGTGATGGCCCAGGCACCGTGGAATCTGCTGAGCGGCCCGTCTCTACATTTTATTGACGCATCAATTTGTCAACAGTTGCAATGAACGTCAATACAGTGTGGGGTTATTTACACAGAGTGTGAGTAAGTGCAAGCAACGATAAAAAACACCCTTCTGCGGCTGAGCCAAAATTAAAAAAGGTGATAAAGCACTCAAACCCGTGTGATTATCTGGCTATACGGCCAAATGACAGTGATTATCACCGTTAAAAAACACACAAAACTTATTGGTAAATGTTGAATATCTGAACGATTCTGCGTGCGTTATGACGTTCAGGCAGCGGAATCTGCTAGTGAAATGGCATAAGAAATCAGCATGATGCAGAAACCGGTCATAAGAAGAATGTGTCGCGAATTAAGCGGGCAGCTTAGATTTGGTAAGGGATTGAATAGTTAAAATAGGGATAATAGTGGCTATTGCGGATTTGATTGCTGAAAGGGATGAATGCACAAGTTTCGCTGATTATTGGTGCGTTGCTCAGGAAAGGCGACTCGATCGCAAAGACGGCGTGAATACGTCCCTGTAGCCTCGGCCGCCGCATCCCTGCGGCGGACGCTTTGCTAACCGAGTCGCCATTCCATCGCCTGTACGATTGGCTTCGCTGTAAAACAGAACGCAGCAGAATTGAATAAAGGATGGAATGCGGGCCGCGAAGTAAAGCTTCCGACGCATGGACAAAAATGCCGGGAGCATTTTTGTACAACGCGAAGCGTTGCCCGCTAGCGGGCGAGCCCCAGGGATGGGGCGAGTACTCCGTCGGCAGAGCCCACAGGGATGTGTCCACGGCGACTTTACGGAGCGGCCCGGTATTTCAGCCTGATCGGTGCAGCAATACATAAAATAAGGACGAAAAAAAACCTGCTTATAAAAGCAGGTTTCTTCGAAAGATGGTCGGCGAGAGAGGATTCGAACCTCCGACCCACTGGTCCCAAACCAGTTGCGCTACCAAGCTGCGCTACTCGCCGATGGGGGCGCATATTACTGCGCTGCTAAAAAAGCGTCAATCCCTTTTGCAGAAAAGCCGTTTGATCGCCTGGAAAGCAAGCAGTGCCTTAAAAGTCCTACCGCTCAACTAGTTCTGAACAGCGGTCACCATGAATAGCGCCCCTACAACCCCATCCACATTACAGCGCTTTGGCTGGCGCTGCGCACCAGTTATTGCTTTCTTTAATACCGCCATTTGGCGAGGTATAGCCGAGGCAACCCAGAATGGTGTCAAACAGCTCAACGTGGCGATGGGTTTTGCCCACGCGCTGCTGCGCTTGCAAGCGTTCGAAGTTGCTGCGATTAGTAGGATCGGCCAGGTATTTGTCTGACGCCCACACCATCATTGGCACGCGGAACTGCTCCGGCGGCGCCATCTCACGCGGCGTGCCGTGCAAGTGCATATTCTCGCTGATCGATTCGCCGTGATCGGAGGCGTAGAACACAATCGCTTTCTTATCACGCAGCTGATCGAGCACGCTATCCAGCATGGTATCGACATACAAAATCGAGTTGTCATAGGCGTTAATCAACTGCGCTTTACTACAGGTTTCATCCACGCCCATGCATTCCGGCTGGTAACGCGCGAAACTACGCGGATAACGTTGCGAATAAAGGTAGTGCGAGCCTTTGGTGTGCAGAATCACCACATGCTTGCCTTTCGGGAAACGCTGCAATGAAGCCTGCAATTCCGGCACTAACAACATGTCATCAACCGCTTTGCCCTGATTACGCTTCTCCGAACCAATCTGCTCGCGGAAGGAGAAGTTATTGGTATCGGCGTTATCGTAGAACCACACTTCACTCTGCATGGCGAACAATTCAGAGCTGAAGCCGAGTTCTTTCAGCACGGCAAAGATGTTCTGCTCTTTCAGCGTACGGCCCGGATTATCCATGGTGCCGCCTTCGCGCACGAACATGCAACGCAGCGACAGCTTGGTGGCGGTATCACAAGATTCACCGCGGAACGCCACCAGATTTTTCTCTTTCGACAGCTTCGGCGTGGTATCACGATCGTAGCCAAGCATGCCCATGTGATCCCAGCGCGTGGTTTCGCCAATCACAAACACCATATAAGTGTCGTCGATGCCCGGCGGTGCGACATAGGTAAACTGTTTAGCTGGATCCACCAGCTCTTTGCCATCCCACTCTTCATCGGCTTTGGTCCAGGCAAACAGCCCCAGCGCGGCAATCCAGTTCGATGGCAAATAAGAGTGCGCCACGACACCGCCGTAACTTGGCAAGTCGATATTGGTGATCTCTTCATTCACCTTCTGCAACTTGTCGAAATAGCGAATCGGCAGCCATACCAGCGCCACGCTCAACAGCATAATCACCGTAGGCTTAAGACGTTGCCCTGGCGTTTTAAGTTGTTCAATCAGCGTTTGGCTCAGATTATTGCGCCAAATCAGCAGCAGCGGCAGCGCGCTGACCAGCACCATCCACAAAATGAAGTGCATACCAATCACTTCTTTCGACAGATCGATATCGGTGGTCATCACCGAAGCGATGATGCCGTAGCCAATCACCACGTTGAAGAACGCCATGTAATAAGCGGCGGCAACTGAAATCACCACGATCAGCGTGGCAAGAATGCGGTAAGCCCATTTTCCTCCCAGCGAAATTAAACGCATCAGGAAGAAGGTGGCCAAAACGGCGGCAATCACTTCAGCGGCAGCAGAGAACCAGTTAGAGGCGGTGGATTTCGTCAAGAATCCGTCAAAACGGCGATAAAAAATCGGCAAATTCAACAAGATGCCGAGATATAACGCAAGCAGCAGTGACAGCTTTTGCTGCGTTAAACTTTTAATATAATTCATGAAATTAGTTTTTCCCGACCTGGTGTCGTTGTATCAACCGTTATGTGACTGTTTAAAGACAACAGAGTTCGCTTTAATCGCCGAATTGCGAGTTATAACGTGCAGGATCGGGACGAATCCGATGGGTGCGCAGGTGATAATGCGAAGCGGAGTAGTAGAACATTTAACCAATGGTAAGACCAGAAGATTCTTGAGAGCGGGCTTACACCAACGCAAAAAGGCCCCAAATGGGGCCTTCTTCTATTATCAGCAACAATTAGTTGATGATGTTCAGCGTCACATCGATGTTGCCGCGCGTGGCGTTTGAGTACGGACAAACAATGTGTGCCGCATCAACCAGTTTCTGCGCTTCGGCTGCATCCATTGCTGGCAGATGGATATTCAGTTTGGCTTCAATACCGAAACCGTTAGGGATTGGGCCGATACCGACTTCGCCTTCAATCCACGCATCTTTTGGCATGGAAATCTTGTCGCGACCAGCAACAAACTTCATTGCGCCGAGGAAGCACGCCGAATAACCGGCAGCAAACAGCTGCTCTGGGTTGGTCACTTCGCCGCCCGCGCCGCCCATCTCTTTTGGCACGCCCAGTTTCACATCCAGCACGTTATCAGAAGAGGTAGCACGACCATCACGGCCGCCGGTAGCTTTGGCTTTTGCAGTATAAACAACTTGTTCTAAAGACATATTAACCTCGTTTATTCGCTATATAATCGCGCACTACTTATATGCGCAAACCGGAACTTCATTATGTTGGATGCCATAACAACAACATCCCAAACGCAGTACTAGGCGCGGTTCAAACTGTCGCGCAAATCGTCTAACTGACTTTTCAGTTGCGCCATCGCGCTTTCATCGCAGGCCGCCGCACACTGAATCGCTTCGGGGATGCTTTGCGCTTTCTCACGCAACGCGCGCCCTTGCTCTGTCAGCGTCACCACGACCTGACGCTCATCCTGGCGTGAACGATGGCGATGCAGCAAACCCGCCGCTTCCAACCGTTTTAGCAACGGCGTGAGCGTCGCCGAATCAAGAAAAAGTTGCTCACCAATCTCCGAAACCGTCACATCATCCTGTTGCCACAACACCAACATCACCAGATATTGTGGATAGGTAATCTCCAGCTGAGACAGCAGCTGGCGATAGACTTTGTGCATCGCGAGATTGGCGGAATAGAGCGCGAAACAGAGCTGTTGATCGAGCTGGAGTGGCGCCTGCTTCACTTTTTTGTCATCTTGATTACTGTTCATGGAACCAAATATAAATAGCGCGCTAGTTAATTGCAAGCAACTTTGTTCTGGGGGAGTGAAATATGCAGGATTCACTGGAAGAGCAAGCGCGCCGTTATGCCACGCAGGCGCACGCCGCTGCGGGTCAGCGCCGAAAATATACCGACGAGCCATACATTGTGCATCCAGCCGCCGTGGTCGAACTGGTGCGCAGCATCACCGACGATCCAGAAATGATTGCCGCCGCCTGGCTGCATGACACGGTGGAAGATACCGCCAGTACCATCGAAGATATCGAACGTCATTTTGGTCCGCGCGTGGCGGAACTGGTGGATATGCTCACCGACAGCGCGCAGCCCACCGCTAAAAATCGCGCCGCGCGTAAGCTGGCGCATTTCCGCCACACCGCCGCCGCATCGCCCGATGCACAAACCATCAAACTGGCCGACATCATTGATAACACCCGCGCCATCGTGCAGTTCGATGCCGATTTCGCCCGGATTTATCTGGTGGAGAAGCAGGTGCAGATTCAGCTGTTACGCGAAGGTGATGCGCATTTGTGGCAGCAGGCCGATCAAACAATCAAGCAAGGTTTGGCGCAGTTGGCGCAGCCGCCGCACAGCGTGCCGGAAAGTTGGTTTGTGAAGCAGGCAGCAAAGTATGGCGGCATAAATTAAAAAACCCGCCATTGGGCGGGTTCGAGAAGCAAACGCTGGAATTACTCCAGCAATTGGCGACCCAGGTACGGATTAGCTTGTAGCAGTTTCATCAGTTTACGCGCCGTAGCGGAAGGACGCGTGCGTTGCGCCTCCCAGCTTTTCACTGACGAAACGCTAACACCCATCACACGGGCGAATTCATCGACCTGCATACCGGTCATCTCGCGTAAACGCTGCGGCTCGGGAACTGTAGTTTGATTGAGCGAAATTTCTGATACGGATGGCTTAGCGTCACGTGTCAAAACAATCTGCTCAAGGCTGCTGAGCAACTCGACCATTGGATCTTTTATTTCCATAGAGAACTCCTTAAAAACTCACTATGAATCACGTGAAAGTAGAGAGGTAAGCGCCAGTCGGCGCTGAAACCGTAAGTTGCACACTGCACAAAGATGTCCGAGCAATGCAACAATAGTCCGGGTCTCTAAGTATGGGACAGATCCCCGGCTTTGCTGCCTGATTCGTGATTATTTTTTATTCTTACTTATGCCGCAGAAGGGTCGATCACCATAAGTAATTGTCCCGCCTGCACTTGCTGCCCGGCCTGGCGATAAAGGCTATGGATTTTTCCACTCACCGGCGCCACGATCGGGATTTCCATCTTCATTGATTCGAGAATGCCCACCGTGGCGCCCGCTTCAATGTCACTGCCTTCTGCCGCCAACCATTGCCACACGCTGCCCGCCACCTGGCTTTCAACACTGTGGTATCCGCTTGGCACTACCACTTCTTCACTGCTTTGCTCTTGCAATTGGCTATCGAAGGTAAATTGCCCTTCGGCGCGCCAGCGTGCCAGTTCGTGATCGAATGCCTGCTGGCGTTGTTGCTGGAAGGCATCGATTTCTGCGGCTTCGGCTGCCAACATCGCCTGATAATCGGCGAGGCGGAATTCGCCCTGCTCGACGCGCAACGGATAATCGCCCCACGGGAAACGCTCACGAATGTGCAGTAATTCGTCGGCATCTACCGGATAAAAACGGATCTGATCGAAGAAGCGCAGCAACCAAGGTTGGATAAACGCGGCGGTTGGACGATCACGATTCCACATCTGCATGGTGCGTCCGACAAACTGATAGCCGCCCGGCCCTTCCATGCCGTACACGCACATATAGGCGCCGCCGATGCCCACCGAGTTTTCTGCCGTCCAGGTGCGCGCCGGATTGTATTTGGTAGTGACTAAGCGATGGCGCGGATCGAGTGGCGTCGCCACTGGCGCACCGAGATAGACATCGCCCAGCCCCATCACTAAATACGACGCGCTGAACACAATCTCTTTCACCGCCTCAATGCTTTCCAGCCCGTTGATGCGGCGAATAAATTCGATATTGCTTGGGCACCACGGCGCGTTAGGTCGCACTGATTGGTCGTAACGCACAATCGCTTCCCGACAGGCTACGTCATCCCAACTCAACGGCAGCCATACGGTACGCGATGGCACCGCCGCGTCGGCTAAGCTACCCAACGCTAAATCAGCGTGCAAAATTTGCGCCAATAGCTCACTTCTTGCACATAGCTGCGCGTCATAATGGATTTGTAGCGAGCGAATGCCGGGCGTCAATTCCAGCTGTCCCGGCAGCGGATGCGCTTCCAGCCACTGCATCAACGCGTGCACGCGAAAGCGCAGGGCGATATCCAGCTGCAAATCACCATATTCTACCAGCAGGAAACGGTCGCCCGCCGCACGCACCGTGAGCGAAGGACGCGCTTCCATTGCCGCATGATGGTGCAACACCGGATCAATTAAAGGCAGCGCCGCGTTCACTGTAATCGGCTGACATTGCAGTTTAATGATCTCGTCATGCTGCGCTTGCGCCAGTTGATCGGCGGTGGCGAGATCGATCGGCAGGAACTGGATATGATCGCCGGCTTTGAGTTGACCAAGCTTCCACAGATCGGCCTGGATCACCGTCGCCGGGCAGACAAAGCCACCGAGCGAAGGGCCGTCCGGGCCGAGGATCACTGGCATATCGCCGGTAAAATCCACGGTACCAAAGGCGTAAGCATTGTCATGGATGTTTGAAGGATGCATGCCCGCTTCGCCGCCGTCGCTGCGCGCCCAGGTGGGTTTCGGGCCAATCAGGCGGATACCGGTGCGGCTGGAGTTGTAGTGCACTTGCCATTCAGCGGCAAAAAATTCCGCAATATCGTCTTCGGTGAAGAAGGTCGGCGCACCGTGCGGGCCGTAAATCACCCGCAACTGCCAGCAACCATTGAGTTGCGGCAGCAGTTCGTCGGGCAAACGGGCCGCACTCAATACTTGCGGCGCAGCCAAATGCAGCACATCGCCAGCGCGCAGCGCACGTCCGGCGTGGCCGCCAAATTTCCCCAAGGTAAAGGTGCTGCGACTGCCAAGATAGCGCGGCGTGTCCAGCCCGCCCGCCAGCAGCAAATAGCTGCGGCTGCCATCGTGCACCTCGCCCAACGTCAGCGTTTGCCCGGCTTGCGCGGTTAAACGCTGATTCATCGGCAAGCTTTGTTGATCGAGCAACGCATCAATCGGCGCGCCGGTTAGCACAAAGCTGCATGGCTGATTAAAGCGCAGCGTCGGGCCGCGCAAAGTGATCTCCAAACCGGCGGCGTTTGCATCGTTATCTAACAGCCGATTGCCGAGCTGAAATGCGCGACTGTCAAACGGTCCGGAAGGCGGCACGCCAACATGCCAATAACCGATGCGACCTGGCGCGTCCTGCACCGTGGTTAAGGTGCCGCCACTGAGAATATCCAGCGTCGGCGGCTGCCACTGCATGCTGCCGAGCGTAGCGGTGATGATGCGTGCTTGCTGCACTTCGGGCAGCAAGCACAACTGGCGCAGCCACAGCAGATTGGTTTCGATGCCATACAGTTCGGTGGCGTTCAGCGCCTGCATCATGCCGGTTAACGCGCTGGCACGATCGCTGGCGTGCACAATCACTTTTGCCAGCATCGGATCGTAAAACGGTGAAACCTCCATGCCGCTTTCTACGCTGCTATCGATGCGCAGCGTCGCCTGTTCCAGTGTCGCAGGAAATTGCACATGGCTAAGCAATCCGGCACTGGGCTGAAACTGTTTAGCCGGATCTTCCGCGTACACGCGCACCTGAATGGCGTGGCCTTGCGCGACAGGTTGTAAACTGGCGAGCGGCGGCAGCTGTTGCTGTGCCAGTTCCACCATCCAACGCACCAAATCCACGTCGTACACCATTTCGGTGACGCCGTGTTCCACCTGCAAACGGGTATTCACTTCAAGGAACCAGAACTGCTGGCTGGCATCGTCATAAACGTATTCCACCGTGCCGGCGCTGCGATAATTCACCGCACGCGCCAGTCGCACCGCCGTGGCCTGCAATTCTGCGCGCACCGCGTCACTCAAACCCGGCGCGGGCGTCTCTTCCAGCACCTTTTGATTGCGGCGCTGCGCCGAACAATCACGTTCACCCAGCGCGATCACCTCACCCGCGCCATCGCCAAAAATCTGCACTTCGATGTGACGCGCGCGGGCGATAAATTTCTCTAAAAACACGCCATCGTCGGCGAAATTGTTACCGGCTAAGCGTTTAACGCGGGTAAACGCAGCGCTCAATTGCTCAGCATCATCGCAGCGTTGCATGCCAATGCCGCCGCCGCCCGCCGTGCTTTTCAGCATCACCGGATAACCGATGTGTTCAGCCATCGCCTGCGCTTCGTCTAACGAAGCCAGCAAACCGCTGCCCGGCAATAAGGGCACAGCATTCTGTTCCGCCAGTGCGCGGGCGCGGTGTTTCAAGCCAAACGCCGCCATCTGCTCGGCGCTTGGGCCAAGAAAATGCACGCCAGCCGCTTCGCAGCGCGTCACAAATTCAGGATTCTCACTGAGAAATCCGTAGCCAGGATGAATGGCCTGCGCGCCACTCTGCGCGGCAATCTCCAGCAATTTATCCTGATTGAGATACGTGTCCCGCACTTGCCCGTCGCCCAGCGACCAGGCTTCATCCGCCAGCCGCACATGGCGCGCGTGGCGATCGGCTTCGGCATACACCGCAATCGCCCGAATATTCATGGCTTGCAGGGTACGAATAATGCGCACGGCAATCGCGCCACGGTTGGCAATTAATACGCGATCAATCATGACTGAATTCTCATATTGCGGCAGGTCGTCCTGCGTGGCATTGACGGCAAAAAACGGGTCGTCCCGTTGCGTCAGAAAATCACCACACGCTGACTAAAATCGGCGTTGGGTTGTAACCGTTGCAGGGATTGTTGAGCTGCGGGCAGTTGGAAATCAGCACCAGCACGTTCATCTGCGCCACCATCTCAACGTATTTCCCCGGCGCAGAAATGCCGTCGGCAAAGGTCAATCCGCCTTCATGCGTCACCGGCACATTCATGAAAAAGTTGATGTTATGGGTGATGTCGCGCCGCGTCAGGCCAAACTCTGGCTTCTCTGCCACCGCCAGCATCCAGCTGTCGCGGCACGAATGCATGTGGCGTTTTTCGAGGTCATAACGCACGGTATTGCTTTCGCAGGAGCAGGCGCCGCCCAGCGTATCGTGACGGCCGCAGGTATCGGCGGTGATGGTCAACATCGGGCGATCGGCGTTGGATCGCAGCACGCTGCCGGAAGTAAGAAACACATTGTTTTGGCCGCGCAGCGTGTCGCTCATGCTGTAGCGCTCGGCGGTGTCATCGGCGTTGAAGAACAAGGTATCGGCGGCTTGGTTGCCTTCAAGATCGGTGATGCGCAACGTCTGGCCGGCTTCGATGCGCTGCAACCAGTAATCACCGGCATCGATTTGCTGCTGCACGCGCGCTTCGGCGGGATCGAGCTGACTTTCGTTAATCATCACACTTCTCCTTGCAGTTGATACAACGCGTTATTGCGCAGACCGCGCTGATTTTCTTCGCGTTCGAGACAAATAGCGGGCAGCGGCGCGCGCTGCGCATCAATATTGATCTGCACCGGCTGGCGCGGATAATCGGCCGCCGCACTCAGCGGATGCGGGCAGGTGTGCAGCAGCACCAAGGTGTCCATCGCAAAACGCAAACGCACGCTGGCTCCCGCCGCGCCTTGACGTTCCAGCCGCAAAGTGCCGTTATCATCGGCGCGCACCTGCGCAAACAGATTGAGGCACGACGCCATATCACGCTGGCCAAGGCCATATTTCGCCAGCTCGACGAGGAAGCTGTCGTAGCCGTTTTGATGACGCTGATTGCGCGCTTGCTGGTAGTTGCTGGCACCAAAACGCGCGGCAGTTTGCTCAGCGTTCAAGGTGCCGCACACGCTTTCATGCCAGCCGAAGGTATCTTTTTCAATGCCGCAGAAAATGCGCCCCATATCGGAGTAGAGGCAATGTCCGGCGGTGAGACGAAAAGTGTGCTGGCACTTCAAGGTATCGGGCGCGTTGTAGCGCTCCAGCAGGTTTTCCGGGTTGTAAAACAGCATGCCGACATTCGCGCCACCTGCAACATCGGTAAGGGTCAGCGCGCTGCCGCTGCGCATCACCAATGACCAGTGCGCGCCGCTCGGTAAATGGGTTTGGTAGGAATTCATGGTTGCTCCTTTAAGCTACCAGCGGCTCGGATGGCTGTGCGCGATCCAGCGGCAGGTCGTAAGTGATAGTCGCGCCCCAGGCTTCAGGCGCGTGCGGATCGTGGCGCAGCTTGTCGAACACCAGCAGACGCGACGCGAGGCTAAATCCCTCTTTTAAATCGTGGGTGATCATGAAAATCGTCAAGTTGTGTTGCTGCCACAATGCAGTGATCAGTTGGTGCATTTCGCTGCGGATGCCGGGATCGAGCGCGCCGAACGGTTCGTCGAGCAGCAAAATGCGCGGCTGCTTCATTAACGCCTGCGCCAGCGCCAAACGTTGCTGCATGCCGCCGGAAAGCTGATGCGGATATTTGCTCTGCGCGTGCTCCAGGCCAACCTGCGCCAGCATGGCCTGTGCCCGCTGACGAATCGCCTGGCGTTTTTTGCCCCACACGCGGCCCAACCAACTCGCGCTGCTGAACTCATCGCCCAGCATCACGTTGCCCAGCACCGTTAAATGCGGGAACACTGAATAGCGCTGAAACACCACGCCACGATGCGCGTCCGGCTCGTCGGGAATCGGTTCGCCATCCAGCAGCAGTTGTCCTTTGGTCGGCGATTCGGTGCCCAGCAGCATGTTGAGAAAGGTGGTTTTGCCGCAGCCGGATGCCCCGACAATCGCCACAAATTCCCCCTCTTCCACTTCGATGTTGAGGCGCTCCAGCACCACTTGATCGCCATAATGCTTTTCGAGATTTTTCAGTTGCAGTAACGGCATGGCCCGCTCCTTATTTCGCGTGATACCACGGCCAGCAGCGACGGCTAATCAGCCGCAGCAGCAGGTCGAGCAGGAAAGCCAGCAGCGCGATCCACGCCACGTACGGCAGAATCACGTCCATCGCCAGATAACGCCGCATCAGGAAGATGCGATAGCCCAGCCCTTCGGTGGCGGCGATGGCTTCTGCCGCAATCAGGAACAGCCACGCCGACGCCAGCGACAATCGCACCGCATCAAACAAGCGCGGCATCAGCTGCGGCAGAATCACCCGCCACATGATCTGCGCGCTGTGGCCGCCGAGGGTTTGCGCCTTCACCAACTGCTCACGCGGGATTTTCTGCACCTGCAACTGCAAATCACGGGTAATCAGCGGCGTAATGCCGATAACAATCAGCACCACTTTTGACACTTCTCCCAGGCCAAAGCAGATAAACAGAATCGGCAGAATCGCCAGCGGCGGCACCAGCGCGAACAGCGTCACCAGCGGTGCCAGCACCGCACGTACTACCGGCAGCGCGCCGGTAAACAAACCCAACGCCAGCGCCAGCAATGCGCTGATCAACACGCCGCTGAGTAAACGCAGCAGGCTGGCGAAGGTGTCGCTCCACAGCAGATATTCGCCGGTGCGCGGGCTGGGCTGAAACGCCATGCGGCTGATGGCATCGCCCATCGCGTTAAATCCCGGCAATAACTTATCGGCGGCATTCAGGCTAAGACGCGCATCCGACGCGAACAGATAGGCCAGCAGCACCGCCAGCAGCGGCAGCAGGCCGAGCAGCAAACGCCCCAGCGGCAGCGGTTGGTAGTTGATCAACTTACGCATCGGCATCGCCTCGCTTACAGCTGCCCGTCGGCGGCCAGTTTGGTGTACTCATCGGTGAAGCGCAGTTTGAGGTTATCGGCGTTGCCCCAATTCCCGGCAGGCGTCTCCACGCCAACCACATCAGCGCTCGGCGCGCCCTCGCCCAGCAAACCGTGCTTGAACGAGAACTCAGCAACCATCTGCATGGTGGCTTTCAGTTGTGGACTATCAACGAAATCGAGGGTGGTTTTGGCATCGCTAAACAGATGTGTGGCGGCAAGCTGCTGATCGAAGCCCGCCAGATCGGTGCCGGATGCCTGCGCCATTTGTGTGCGTGCCGCCTTGGCGCTGTCAGTTGGGCCAGACATGGTTTTCAGCGTTTCATACCATGCGCCGGTCAGCGCTTTGCCGAGCTGTGGATACTTTTTCAGCGTGGCGGTATTCACCACCAACAGGTCGAGGATTTCGCCCGGAATCTGCGCGGAGGAGAAAATCAGATGGCTGTTTGGCTGCTTCTCGGCTTCGGCTAACAGCGGGTTCCAGGTCACGATGGAGTGCACATCCTCGGTGCCAAACGCTGCGACTAAATCCGCATCGGCGGTGTTCACCACTTTGACGTCTTTCTCGCTCATGCCGGATTTCTCCAGCGCGCGCGCCAGCAGGTAATGCGAAACCGAAAGCTCGACCAGATTGATCGGTTTGCCCTTCAGCGCCGAGATGTTGCCTGCGCCTTTCAGCAAAATTCCGTCGTTGCCGTTGGAGTAATCGCCGACGATCAGCGCGGTGCTATCGACGCCGCCGGTAGCCGGAATGGTCAGCGCATCCATGTTGGTCATGGTGCAACCGTCAAAACCGCCCGCGGTGTATTGATTCACCGATTCGATGTAGTCATTGACCTGCACGAACTGGATGTCGATGCCGTATTTGTCGGCCCATTTTTTGACGATGCCGCTTTGCTGCGCGTAATCCCACGGCATCCAGCCCGCGTAAATTGACCAGCAAATCTTGAAGGAGGGTTTGTCGGCGGCCAGCGTGTTGACGCTGAACAGCGCGAGGGAGCAAAGCAACAGCAGGCGGAGGCAGGCTTTCATCATGATGATTCCTCTGGCGTTAACGGGCGAAAAAATAGCAGGAGGCGGCGAGCAACGATCTCGCTTTCCTCCCGGGCTTTTTTCCCGCCGTGTAACCGTCAGAGGACGGTCGGTCACTCTCGGACCAGCATCTTTCGATCGGAACCCTAGTGACCCATTGCAAATTGTCTGGCGACGTCGGTTGCCCGCTATCGCTCCTGCATCTGCGTTAACACATACAAAATAGATGCCAATGTTATATCCGCATGAAAAACATCAACTATTTTCGGAACGCTCATCGACAAGTTACCGCTATTGCACAGATAAGCAGCGTGCGCGCACCACCGTGAAGCAGCGCGTGGTGGCGGAAGTTGACACGGCTCGCAATTCTTAACTGGCACTGAAAAAACTTTTACTTAGCGATCATGAGGTTATTACACATTCATGACAGCCCAATCCGAACCAATTAAATATTGGTTCACTTCTTGCCTACGCTAAGAAAGCGGCCGCATGCGCCTTTCATTAGGAAAAGTGCTGGATACGCGGCGATTACCGATCTTTTTCTGATGCATAAACAGGCGAACCAATCATGAATGACACGCCAGAAACCAGCCGCAACTCCAGCACAGCGCTTGAGCAGCTGCGCCAGCTGATTCAGCAGCAGGAGCACACGCCCGATCGCGCGCTGCCGACCGAGCGTGAATTAGCCGAGCGCTTTGGCGTCGGTCGTCGTGAAATCCGCCGTGCGTTGGATGTGCTGGAAGAAGAGGGCCGCATCTGGCGCAAACAAGGCAAAGGCACCTTTGTTGGTCCGGCCGCGCCGGTGCAACCGCTGGTGCTACAGGATTTGCCGCAGCAATCGAATCTACTCGAAGTGATGGAAGCGCGTTTGCAGCTGGAGCCGGGGCTGGCAAGTCTTGCCGCCCTGCGCGCCACCAAAGAGCAGATCGCGCTGATGAAGCGTCTGCTGGAACGCATGCACGGCATTACCGCGCCGGAAGATGGCGATCAGCATGAATTATGGGACAGCGCCTTTCACCGCGCCATCGCCGAGGCGGCGGGTAATCGTCTGATGCTGGGCCTGTTTGATGCGATTGATGCGGTGCGCCGCGATCCCGGCTGGCAGCATTTTCGCGTGCAGGCGCGCACTCCGGCGCGCCTCGATATCTACGACGACCATCATCAGCGCTTGGTGAATCACATCGCCCAGCGTCAACCACATGAAGCGGCAGCGGCGATGCGCGAACACTTGCTGACGCTGCAACAGGCGCTGATGGAAACCCTGTATTCCCACCGTGAGGAGATGCCATGAGTGCCCATCCTGTTTTATCGCTGCGCAATCTGCGCGTGCAGTTTCGCGGTTCACCCGTCACGGTGCTGGATGATATTTCTCTGGTGCTGCATGCCGGCGAAACGCTGGCGCTGGTGGGCGAATCGGGCTGTGGCAAAAGCATTACCTCATTGACTTTAATGGGTTTGCAGCCGGACAGCGCACAAATCTTGCAGGGCGAAATGCAGTTTGATGGCCGCGATCTGCGTCAACTCAGCAGCGACGACTATGCCAGTTTGCGCGGTAATCAGCTGGCGATGATTTTTCAGGAACCGATGACCTCGCTCAATCCGGCTTTTACCTTGGGCGATCAGCTCAGTGAAGCGGTGATGCGCCATCGTAAAGTCAACAAGCGCCAGGCGATGGCAGCAGCATTGGCGATTCTGCAAAAAGTACAAATCCCGGCGCCAGAACTGCGCTTAAAAGCCTATCCGCATCAACTTTCTGGCGGCATGCGGCAACGCGTGATGATTGCGATGGCGTTGATCAACCAGCCAAAACTGTTGATTGCCGACGAACCGACTACCGCACTCGACGTCACCATCCAGGCGCAGATTCTGGCGCTGCTTAACACGCTAAAACAGGAAACCGGTACTGCGGTGCTGATGATTACCCACGACCTCGGCGTGGTGGCAGAAGTGGCGCAGCGCGTAGCGGTGATGTACGCCGGGCAAGTGGTGGAGAGTGGCAGCGTTGAGCGCATTTTCAACGATCCACAACATCCTTACACCATTGGTTTGATGGGATCGATTCCCAGCCTCAGCGCCCGTGAAGGCGCGCTGGCGACCATTCCCGGCCAGGTGCCGCTGCCAGAAAACATGCCCGCCGGTTGCCGCTTCGCCACCCGTTGTCCGTTCGCCGAAACGCGCTGCCATCATAGCCGCCCAACGCTGCGCGCGCTGGCGAACGATCATCAGGTCGCCTGTTTTCGCGCGCCATTAGAACAACACGTCACGCTGGGAGAGATTGCATGAAGCCGATTTTAGAGTGCCGCGATTTAAGCAAAACCTTCTCCGGCGGCAATCGCCTGTTCAGCCGCAATCGCGGCGTGACGGCGGTGGATCGCGTCTCGTTGCAGGTGATGCCTGGCGAAACGCTGGCGATTGTTGGCGAATCCGGTTCCGGTAAATCCACGCTTGGCCGTTTGCTGCTGCGTTTACTGGCCGCCAGCGCCGGTGACGTATTTTATCAGGGCGAAAGCATCACCGATGCCAGCGGCGCGCGGCTCAATCAGCTGCGGCGTGAATTGCAGATCATCTTTCAGGACCCGTTTGCTTCCCTCAATCCGCGCATGACGGTGCAACAAATTGTCGGCGAGCCGCTGTGGCTGCACGAAAAAATGCGCCGCGATCAGCGCCATGCGCGCGTGGCGGAACTGCTGCGCACCGTGGGTTTGCCTGCGGCGTGGGCGGAACGTTATCCGCACGAGTTTTCCGGCGGTCAACGCCAGCGCATTGGCATCGCCCGCGCGTTGGCATCACGGCCGAAATTATTGCTCGGCGATGAGCCGGTTTCGGCGCTGGATGTGTCGGTGCAGGCGCAAGTGGTCAACTTGCTGGAGAACCTGAAGCAGCAGTTTGGCCTGACGATGATCATCGTGGCGCACGGTTTGGCGGTGATCCGCCATATGAGCGATCGCGTGGCGGTGATGTATCTCGGCCAGATTGTTGAACTGGCGAGCGTCGATGAGATTTTCGATGCGCCGCTGCATCCGTATACCCAAGCGCTGATCGCTTCCGCGCCGCAAATGCAGCCTGGCGCCAATCGCACCATTCCGATGTTGCAGGGCGACTTGCCGAATCCGGCCAATCCGCCGAGCGGCTGCCGCTTTCACACCCGTTGTCCGTACGCCAACGCAGAATGCCGCCAGTTTGAGCCGATCAATCAGGTGCTGAGCGGTGGCCGTCAAATTGCCTGCCATCGCTGGCAGGAGATTAATCGCGATCGCAGCGTCATCACTCTTGCGCCGCCTTCCGCCGCCTTTTTACGTCGCCGCGCCCTGTTTGAGCAGGCGGTGAATCAGCAAGCCTAACCTCTGGAGATACACCGTGAAGCAAGCTCGTCATACGTTATTAACCGCCCTCAGCGGCCTGTTATTGCTCGGTGCTAGTGCACACAGTCAGGCTGATAGCGTGATTCGCATCGGTTTGGGCGCCGATCCCGATATGCTCGATCCGCATCTGGCGCGCACCTACTACGGCCGCTTTGTGTTTGCGGCGATGTGCGATCGTCTGGTCGATGTTGATCAAAATCTCAAAGTGATCCCGGGCCTCGCCACCGATTGGGCGTGGAGTGACGACGGCAAAACGCTGACCATGAATCTGCGTAGCGGCGTGACCTTCCACGACGGTGAAAAATTTGATGCAGAAGCGGTGAAATTCAACATTGAGCGCGCGCTGACGCTGCCGGGTTCGCTGCGTAAGAGTGAGATATCTTCAATTGAGAGCGTCGAAGTCAGCGGGCCGATGCAGGTGAAATTCCACCTGAAAAACCCGGATGCGGCGCTGCTTAGCCAGTTAACCGATCGCGCGGGTGCGATGCTGGCACCAGAAGCGGCGAAGAAGCCTAATTTCGCCGCCCATCCGGTGTGTTCCGGTCCGTATCAATTTGACAGCCGCGTGCAGCAGGATCGCATCGTGCTGAAGCGCTATGAAAACTACTGGAACAAAGGCGCGTACCACTTCGACAAAGTGATTTTCCTGCCGATTCCTGATGCGTCAGTACGCCTGGCGAACCTGCGCGCGGGCGATCTCGATCTCACCGAAGGCGTGGCCGCCAGCGATGTGAAAACCGTGGAAAGCGACAGCAAGCTGGCGCTGGCGAAAGTCACCGGCCTCGGTTATCAAGGCATCACCTTCAACATCAACAACGGCAAAGTGGACGCCAACAGCCCGCTGAAAGATGCACGCGTGCGTGAAGCCTTCTCGCTGGCAATCGATCGCGATGCGCTGAATCAGGTGGCGTTTGAAGGTTTGTACACGCCCGCCAATCAGGCGTTCTCGCCGGTTAGCCCGTATCACGTCAACACGCCGATTGCCGCGCGCGATGTGGAAAAAGCGAAAGCATTGTTGAAGGCCGCTGGCGTGACCACGCCGCTCAATCTGACGCTGCTGGTGAGCAACAACCCCACTTCGCAGCAAGTCGGCCAGGTGATTCAGGCGATGGTCGGCGAAGCAGGCTTCAACCTCAATCTGCAAATGAGCGAGTTCGCCACGCTGCTGGATCGTCAGCAACGCGGTGATTACCAACTCAGCTTGTCGGGTTGGTCTGGTCGTCCTGATCCGGATGGCAGCATCTACTCATTTATCAACAGCAAAGGCACGCTCAACGATGGGCGCTACAACAATCCACAAGTGGATGAGTGGCTGAATGCCGCACGTTTGACTAACGATCAGGCGCAGCGCCAGGCGTTGTACAGCAAAGTGGTGAATCAGCTGCAAAGCGATATGCCGATTGCTTACCTCTACTTTGAGCCGCGCATTTTCGGCATGTCGAAAAAATTGCAGGGCTTTAAAGCCTGGCCGGACGGATTGGTGCGTTTGGCTGGCGTGAGTCTGGCGCAGTAAACCGCTAAGGAGCGAGGATGCTGGAACTGATTGTAAAACGGCTGCTGCTGGCGATTCCGACGCTGTTGCTGGTGAGCATTATGGTGTTCGCGCTGCAAAAGCTGCTGCCGGGCGATCCGGTACTGGCGATGGCGGGCGAGGAGCGTGATCCAGCGGTCATCGCCCAGCTGCGCGCCGAATACCACCTGGATGATCCGATTCCCACGCAATATTTTTCGTGGATTGGTAACGCGCTGACCGGCGATCTCGGCATGTCGCTGCGCACCAAAGAGCCGGTGACGTCGCTGATCGCCAGCAAATTGCCGGTGACGCTGGAGTTGTCGTTGCTGGCGATGATTATCGCGCTGGTGATCGGCATCAGCATGGGGATTATCGCCGCGGTGCGCAAAGACAGTTGGGTCGATCACACCACCAACTTTGTTGCGCTTTCCGGGATTTCAGTGCCTCACTTCTGGCTTGGTATTCTGCTGATTCTGCTGTTTTCGGTGCATCTGCAATGGTTGCCGGCATCGGGATTTGTGCCAATCAGTGAAGACGTGGCGCAGAACCTGAAAACGCTGTTGCTGCCCGCGCTGGTGCTCGGCACGGGATTGGCCGCCACGCTGATGCGCCATACGCGCGCCTCGATGATTTCGGTGCTGAAGGCCGATTACATCCGCACCGCGCGCGCCAAAGGTTTGCTGAGCGGCAAAGTGGTGCTCAAGCATGCGTTTCGCAATGCGCTGATGCCAATCGTCACGCTGACCACGCTGCTGTTTGGTGAATTGCTAGGCGGCGCGGTGTTAACCGAACAGGTTTTCACCCTGCCCGGCTTCGGCAAGATGATTGTCGATGCGGTGTTTAACCGTGATTACGCCGTGGTGCAAGGCGTGGTGTTGGTGGTAGCGATTGGCTTCCTGCTGCTCAACCTGCTGGCCGACGTGTTGTATCTGTTAATCAACCCGAAAATGCGAGGCTAATCATGAGCGAAGTGTTAACGGCTGGCGCGCTGCCCGTGGCGGCCAAGCCCAATCGCCGGGTGTTGAAAAAGTTTCTGCGTAATAAAAGTGCGTTAATTGGTGCGGTGATCGTGCTGCTGTTTGTCGCGGTGGCGTTACTGGCTCCGTGGCTGGCGCCGTTTGATCCGATCAAAGCTAATTTCCTCGCAGTGCGCAAAGCGCCGTCAGTGCTGCACTGGTTCGGCACCGATGAACTGGGACGCGATATTTTGTCGCGTCTGGTTTGGGGCGCACGCACCTCGCTGCTGGCGGGCTGTATTTCGGTGATGATCGCCATTCTGATCGGCGTGCCGCTTGGGTTGATTGCCGGTTACTGGCAAGGCTGGTGCGACGGCATTATTTCGCGCTTTATTGAAGCCTTGCTGGCCTGCCCATTCCTGATTCTGGCGATTGCGCTCGGCGCGTTTCTCGGCCCAAGCCTGTCGAATGCAATGATTGCGATTGGTTTATCCGCCATGCCGATTTTCGCTCGTCTAACGCGCGGCCAGGTGATCGCCATTCGCCATGAAGAGTACATCGATGGCGCGCGCGCAATCGGGTTGCCCGATCGCTGGATCATCCTGCGTTACGTGCTGCCGAATGTACTGTCGCCGATTCTGGTGCAGGCCACGCTGGCGATTGCTTCCGCCATCATCACCGAAGCCAGCCTCTCTTTCCTCGGCCTCGGCCAGCAACCGCCTTCGCCTTCATGGGGCGCAATGCTGAACACCGCCAAAGGCTTTCTCGAACAGGCACCGTGGATGTCGATTTTCCCCGGTCTGGCAATTTTTCTTACCGTGCAGGGCTTCAACCTGCTGGGCGACGGCTTGCGCGATGCGCTCGATCCGCGCAATGACTCACATTAAGGAACCCTCATGAGTGAACTGGATTTTAACGTCAGCTATGCCTCACACCGCGTGCCAATGATGGGACACAATGCGGTCGCCACCTCTCAGCCGCTGGCGGCGCAGGCCGGGATTCGCATGCTGCAACAGGGCGGCAATGCGGTGGATGCAGCGATTGCCAGCGCCATGGCGTTAACCGTGCTGGAACCTACCGGCAACGGTATCGGCAGCGATGCATTTGCGATTATCTGGGACGGCAAACAGTTGCACGGTTTGAATGCCTCTGGCCGTTCACCAGCAGCGTGGAACCCAGAACGCTTTGCCGGATTGGAGGCTATGCCGGAAATCGGCTGGGAAGCGGTGACCGTGCCGGGCGCGGTTTCTGCGTGGGTAGAATTGGCTGAACGTTTCGGCACGCTGCCGCTCACTACGCTGGCGCAACCGGCGATTGAGTATGCGCGCGACGGTTTCCCGGTTTCGCCACTGATTGGGCATTTGTGGCAACGTGGCTACAACAAGCTGAAAGATCAGCCGGGTTTCACCGCCTGTTTCGCACCGGAAGGCCGTCCGCCGCGTGCCGGTGAGCTGTACCGCAATCCGGCGCAGGCGGCCACTTTGCAGAAAATCGCTGAAACCCGTGGCGAAGCGTTTTATCACGGCGAGTTGGCAGAGAAGATCGTGGCGTTTGCCCAGCAACACGGTTCGGCGCTGAGTCTCGACGACATGAAAAATCACCGTGCCGATTGGGTGGAACTGTTATCGCGTCCGTTCGCTGGCGGTTCAGTGCAGGAGTTGCCGCCGAATGGTCAGGGCATCGCCACGCTGATTGCGCTCGGCATTCTGGAGCAATGGGATATCGGTCGCTATGAGCCAGATTCGGTGCCTTGGTTGCACCTGTCGTTCGAGGCGATGAAGCTGGCGCTGGTTGATCTGGAACGCTACGTTACCGATGCCGATCATCTGGAATTCCCAGCGGAATTGCTGTTGAGCGATGAGTATCTCAAGCAACGCGCGCAGTTGATTAATCCCGATCAGGCCGGCGATTTCACCTTTGGTTCGCCCAAACAGAGCGGCACGGTTTATCTCTCCACCGCCGATGCCAGCGGCATGATGGTTTCCTTTATACAGTCGAACTACATGGGCTTTGGTTCTGGCGTGGTGGTGCCAGAAACCGGCATCAGTTTGCAGAATCGCGGCTGCGGTTTCTCGCTCGATCCGCAACATCCCAACGTGGTGGCAGGCGGCAAACGTCCGTTCCACACCATCATTCCTGCCTTTGCGTTGGATGGTGAAGGCCAACCGCTGATGTCGTTTGGTGTGATGGGCGGCCCGATGCAGGCGCAGGGACATCTGCAAATGGCATTGCGCGTGATGCTGCATAAACAGAATCCGCAGGCAGCAATCGATGCGCCGCGCTGGCGCGTGGTGCAAGGGCGCGAAGTGGTGGTTGAGCCTGGCATTGACCGCAATGTGTTGGCGAAGCTGCGCGAAATGGGGCATCACATCACGCTGGAAGATCCGCTGCTCGGCTATAACTTCGGCGGCGCGCAGGCGATTGTGCGCGATCCGCAAGGTTTCTATATCGCTGCTACCGAAAGCCGCAAAGATGGGCAGGCGCTGGTGTATTAATTATCGCTTTGTGGCGGTCACCATAAATGGCGACCCTATAAAACCAGCAATTTCCACGTATGGTGCGCATTAATGCGCACCATGCTTAGCGCTCCCGTTGTACAGCTCATGCCATTGCACTATTCTTTAGGACCTTTCTCACCGAATCGAATAGTGCCATTTTGTCACGACAGGAGTTGAAACATGGCGTCAGGAATTAACCGCATCTGGATGCGTATTGGGATGCTGATGGTTGGCACACTCATTGTGCTGCAACTCACTGCCTGCGGCGACAAAGAAGGCGATCAGCGTAAAGCGTTTAGCGATTTCCTTCAGAACACCGTGATGCGCAGCGGCGAACATCTGCCAAGCCTGAGTGAAAACCAGAAACAGACCTTCGGTAACTACGCTAGCGATTACGCCATCCTGTATAGCTTCTCACAGCAGGCTAATCAGGCAATTGAACAAGGTATGCGTCCGGTAGTGGACGAACTGGCGGCGATTCATGTGCCACAAGATTATCTCACCCGTCGTGACAGTTTGCGCCAGGCCAGCGGCAATCTGAATGTGCTGACTCAGCAGATTCAAAGCGCCAAAATGCAGGCCGACAGCAGCAAGGCCACGCTGAAGCAGCCAGACGATCTGAAGAAAGTGTATGACGCGGCATATACCAAAGTGGTGACGCAGCCAGCCGGTACGCTGATTCCACTGTTGCCACAATTGCAGGCGCTGAGCCAGGCGGCGGTGCAAACCGGCGATTATCTGCAATCGCAGGGTTCACGTGTGAGCTTTAACGACAGCGGCGTGCAGTTCCCGACTCAGGATCAAGCGACGCAGTACAACACGCTGATGAGTAATCTTTCCAGCAATGCACAAGCGCTGACGCAAGCGCAGAATGCGGTACAAGGCGGATTGTAAAATCCCCGGTGAAATTGCATTAGCAGGCGGCCAAATGGCCGCCTTTTTCATTCTGCCATGTGCCCGCCGCTTTTCAGATTTTCGTCACTTCCTTACAACGTCCTTTTCTGCATCGCCATTGTGTGATCTGGCGCATTTATGACCACAAATTGTTTGTGATCAACATCACATTTATGGAACAAACCCGCAACGTTGAAAGGTGACTTAAGTCACATTCATCGCCTTGATTTGCTTAAAAATTCGTCATCGTTGCTTTCTTACAGTGATTTTTTGTGATCAGCGTCACTTTATCGCCCCCCTACCACCCCGAATTAGCGTGATCTGCATCACACTTAGCCAGTGCTCTACGCAGCGTAATAAACTAGTGCTAGAGTCCGCGTGCATACAGTAATGCCACGGCCCCCGCCGTAACGTTCAAACAAAAACAAACGCGCTCTCTTATTGCGGCGCGTCTCAATAAGGGGTGGGTTTATGTCCTCATCAGTAAAGGTCAAGGTTCAGAGCTTTGGTCGCTTTCTGAGTAATATGGTGATGCCTAACATCGGTGCGTTTATCGCCTGGGGTATCATCACTGCGCTGTTCATCCCAACCGGATGGATTCCAAACGAAACGCTGGCGAAACTCGTCGGCCCAATGATCACTTATCTGCTGCCACTGCTGATTGGTTTCACCGGTGGACGTCTGGTAGGCGGCGACCGCGGTGGCGTGGTCGGAGCGATCACCACCATGGGCGTGATCGTCGGCGCCGATATGCCGATGTTCCTCGGCTCAATGATTGCGGGCCCTCTAGGCGGCTGGGCGATCAAATCTTTTGACCGCGTTGTTGATGGTAAGATCAAAAGCGGCTTCGAGATGCTGGTTAACAACTTCTCAGCCGGTATCATCGGTATGCTGTTGGCGCTGCTGGCGTTCCTGGCAATCGGTCCATTGGTTGAAGGTCTATCACACATTCTCGCCGCTGGCGTGAATCTGATGGTGCAGAACAACCTGCTGCCGCTGACGTCGATCTTTGTTGAACCGGCGAAAATCCTGTTCCTCAATAACGCCATCAACCACGGTATCTTCTCTCCACTGGGCATCCAGCAGGCGAGCGAAGCGGGTAAATCCATCTTCTTCCTGATTGAAGCTAACCCAGGTCCAGGTATGGGCGTGCTGGTTGCCTACATGATGTTTGGTCGCGGTAGCGCTAAACAATCTGCTGGCGGCGCCGCGATCATCCACTTCCTTGGTGGTATCCACGAAATTTACTTCCCGTACGTGTTGATGGCGCCACGCTTGCTGCTGGCAGTTATCCTCGGCGGTATGACTGGCGTGTTCACCTTGACGCTGTTGAACGGCGGTCTGGTATCTCCAGCTTCTCCGGGTTCTATCCTGGCAGTGCTGGCGATGACGCCAAAAGGTGCTTACTTCGCTAACATCGCGGCAATTATCGCGGCATTTGCGGTCTCCTTCGTGGTCTCTTCAATCCTGCTGAAAACCAGCAAAGTGAAAGAAGATGACGATATCGAAGCGGCAACGCAGCGCATGAAAGACATGAAAGCGCAGTCGAAAGGGCAGGCCGTTGCCGGTTCTCCGGTTGCGGGCGACGCAAACAGCGTTGATGTGGCTCATGTACGTAAAATCATCGTCGCTTGTGATGCCGGTATGGGTTCAAGTGCCATGGGTGCGGGCGTGCTGCGTAAGAAAGTGCAGGATGCCGGTCTGAGCAACATTTCCGTCACCAACAGCGCGATTAACTCACTGCCAGGCGACGTCGATTTGGTGATTACTCACCGCGATCTGACCGAACGTGCGATGCGTCAGGCACCGCAGGCGCAGCATATTTCGCTGAACAACTTCCTTGATAGCGCGCTGTACAGCAATCTGACCGAACGTTTAGTGGCGGCCAACCGCAGCGAAACGCATCGCGAAACCGTACAGACTACGCTGGCTGACAGCTACGACGAAGGCAACGCGCACCTGTTCAAACTGGGTGCAGACAACGTCTTCCTCGGTCTGAGCGCCAGCAACAAAGAGCAAGCGATTCGCTTTGCCGGTGAGCAACTGGTGAAAGGCGGCTACGTGCAGCCGGAATACGTTGAAGCAATGCTGGAACGTGAAAAGCTGACGCCAACCTACCTCGGCGAGTCTATCGCAGTGCCACACGGTACGGTTGAAGCGAAAGATCGCGTGCTGAAAACTGGCGTGGTGTTCTGCCAATATCCAGCGGGCGTGCAGTTTGGTGAAGAAGCTGAAGATGTGGCGCGTCTGGTTATCGGTATCGCCGCACGCAACAACGAACACATCCAGGTAATTACCAGCCTGACTAACGCGCTGGACGATGACAGCGTGATTGAGAAGCTGGCAAACACCACCAGCGTGCAGGACGTGTTGGATCTGCTGTCTGGCAGCACCGTCAAAGCGTAATTCCAGGTTTTACCTTCCCGGGGGCGGGCAAGCCCGTCCCATTTTTCGGGGCGGATTTGCCCGCCCTTTCGTCATTTGATATGGGTCAAATTTATGAAAGCGTTACATTTTGGAGCAGGTAACATTGGTCGCGGTTTTATCGGTAAGTTGCTGGCAGATGCCGGGATCGAACTGGTGTTTGCTGACGTCAATCAGGTGGTACTTGATGCCCTTAACGCCCGTCATGAGTATCCGGTTCATGTGGTTGGCGAGCAGGCGAAAGTCGAAATTGTGAAAGGCGTCAGCGCCGTAAACAGCACCAGTGATGATATCGTTACGCTGATCGCTGAGGTTGATATTGTTACCACGGCGGTGGGTCCGCAGATTCTCGAGCGCATCGCCGGTGGCGTGGCCAAAGGTCTGGCCAAACGCAGCGACAACGGTAACACCCGCCCTCTTAACATCATCGCCTGTGAAAACATGGTGCGTGGCACCAGCCAGCTTAAGCAGCACGTGCTGAAAGCGCTGCCAGAGCAGTATCACGCGTGGGTTGAAGAGCATGTTGGCTTTGTCGATTCAGCGGTAGACCGCATCGTGCCACCTTCTGAAGCCGGCACCACCGATCCGCTGGAAGTCACCGTTGAAACCTTCAGCGAGTGGATTGTGGATAAAACCCAATTCAAAGGCGAGTTGCCAAACATTCCGGGCATGGAACTGACCGATAACCTGATGGCTTTCGTGGAGCGCAAACTGTTCACTCTGAACACCGGCCACGCCATCACCGCCTATCTCGGCCAGTTAGCCGGTCACGCAACCATTCGTGATGCGATTCTGGATGAAAAAGTGCGTGCTGTGGTGCAAGGCGCGATGCAGGAAAGTGGCGAAGTGCTGATCAAGCGCTACGGCTTTGAAGCGGACAAACATGCGGCGTATATCCAAAAAATCCTCACGCGTTTTGAAAACCCGTATCTGAAGGATGACGTTGAGCGTGTTGGCCGCCAGCCGCTGCGTAAACTGAGCGCCGGCGATCGTTTGATCAAACCGACACTCGGCACCATCGAATACAACCTGCCGCACGCCAATCTGGTGCAAGGCATTGCCGCCGCGATGCACTATCGCAGCGATGCCGATCCGCAAGCGCAGGAACTGGCAACCTTACTGGCAGATAAAGGTCCGCAGGCCACGCTGGCAGAAGTTTCTGGTCTGGATGCCAATAGCGAAGTGGTCACCTCAGTGGTGAGTGCTTACAACGCTATGGCATAATGCGCGCCCTTTAGTGGTTAACTCGGGCACGTCTTTGTGCCCGCTGGCGGTAGCTGAACGATGCAGGCAATAATGGAAGAGAAGCAGGCTTTTGAAAACCGGGTGCTTGAGCGCCTGAACGCCGGTCGTTCGGTGAGAAGCTTCCTGATCGCCGCCGTTGAACTGTTGACTGAAGCGGTTAATCTGCTGGTGCTGCAAGTGTTTCGCAAGGACGATTACGCGGTTAAGTACGCTGTAGAGCCGCTGCTGCTGGGTGATGGTCCGTTAGGCGAACTCTCGGTTCGCCTGAAGTTAATTTACGGTCTTGGCGTGATCAATCGTCATGAATACGAGGATTGTGAACTGCTGCTGGCGCTGCGCGAGGAGCTGAATCACGACATCAGTGATTACCGGTTTACCGACGATGAAATCCTCGGCCCGTTCGGCGAATTGCACTGCGTGGTCGCCTGGCCGCCACAACCCGACTTCAATCGCGACGATGATGATTTGCGCGTCATGCAGCAGCAACGTTATCTGCAGATGGTGCGTTCCACCATGGTGCTGTCGCTCACCGAACTGATTTCCCGCATTTCGCATAAACAGGTGTTTAAAAAGCCTGCGATGTGATTTCTCCGGTCGCCATTCATGGCGACCTGCTTTACGAAACTGTCACGCTGCAAAAGCACGCAGATTTGTGTATCCTTTGCCTGTTTTCCTTAACGAGTTTTCCCCCAATGAAAGAACAAGAAAAAGCCGAGATCAAACTGCTCAGCGACCAGCTGGATGCATTGAATCGCAAAGAAGCGCCACTGCTGGCGTCCGGTGATGCCGAGAAACTCGGTGAACTGCTGCGTGAAAAAGAGAAGCTGGAGCTGGAAATTGAGCGTCTGCGCAATGTACGCACCGAGAAGCTGAGCAAAGAAGCACAACAGTTGCAGAAACTGGGCTTTAGCCGCGAAATCACCAAGAAAGAACAAGCCAACATGGGCGCATTCAAGAAAAGCGTGCGCGGCTTGGTGGTGGTGCACCCAATGACCGCGCTCGGACGTGAGATGGGACTGAAAGTGATGACCGGCTACGCGAAGCAGCCGTTCTAAACTGAGTTACGCGGCGTGTGACACGTCGCGTTCGATGCCCGCCGCCTGAGCAACTTGTTGATTCAGGCTGTCCAGCAAGGCATAGCGACGGCGATATTCAGCGCGCTTCTTGCTGGCAATCTCTTCCAGATCTTTACGCTCAACGCGTAGCGGCAACGCAAAAATCTCATCCTCACGCGCCACGCCACCCAGCGATAACCAGAACTCGCTGTAGCTGGCAAAGAACTTATCGCCTTTGCTGTGACGATAACGCAGGCTGCGGAATACGTGGGTGTTATCACCGACCGCGCAGATCGCAGCAACGTGGCACATTTCCGCTAAATTAAATACCGCTTCCATCAGCAAACGTTTTGGGAATACGCCGTGTGCCGCTTTGGTGGCATCACGAATCACATCGTTAGAAATATGTTTGCGCGGGCCCTGCAATCCACCAATTAATAATGTGCGCTGGTTGTGCTCATTAATAATTGAGAAAGATAATGACGCAATCAACACCGTTTCAAAGCGCAATTCCAAAGTCACTTCGCCTTCACGATCGAAACGTCCTGGGCAGCAATGAATAACAAATGCCTCGCCATTTTTGCCCTCTAAATTAGCCAACGGATTGTCGCCTGGGCTTTGTAACAGCTGGCGCAGCGTGACGTTATCCAGTTGTTCCATCAAGGTATAATGGTCAATGATGGCCTGCGCACGCTGTGCCACACTGAAGCCTGCTCGCAAATAGGGACGATGGGGTTTCGCCGGCAGTAAACCTTGTACGGTTAATAACTGCGGCAGCGCCGATAGTTTCGCTAATTGGTTAAGGTAACTAAAAGTAGTTATAGGAAACACTAACGACCTTAAGGCAAATTTCGTGCGAAAGCTTGCGCTATTCCAAAGTTTATTCGGCCTGAACTTTCCGCTTATTAACGGCAAAAACAGTGGTGCTGACGAATCATTATTCGTCACAGAAGTTGTGATAATAGACATGATTATTTAGGCTTTGCGAGACGGATTGCCGCCAGTATATGCCCCAAATTATCAACGGCAGGTTAATAGCTTTCGCAGCGGTATCATCAGGTAGGAAAATAGTGACTTCGTTTAGTAAAGGTTTAGTTAAGACGAAAAAAAACCGGCGACTCAGTCACCGGTTTGCATGCAGTTGGCTCGCGCCGGAACTTACTTAGCAGAAGCGAAACGTGCCGCTGCTTCGTCCCAGTTCACTACGTTCCAGAAAGCTTTGATGTAATCAGGACGTTTGTTCTGATACTTCAGGTAGTAAGCGTGTTCCCACACATCCAGACCAATGATTGGGAAGCCAGAAACGCCAGCGACCGCTTCACCCATCAGCGGGCTATCCTGGTTTGCGGTAGAAACCACAGCCAGTTTGTCACCTTTTTTCACCAGCCACGCCCAGCCTGAACCGAAGCGAGTGGTAGCGGCTTTCTCAAACTCAGCCTGGAAAGCTTCAACGCTGCCGAAATCTTTTTCGATGGCAGCTTTCAGATCGCCTTGCAGCGAGGTGCCCAGTTTCAAGCCTTTCCAGAAGAAGCTGTGGTTAGCGTGGCCACCGGCGTTGTTACGCAGTGGACCTTTTTTGTCTGCTGGCAGCTGATCCAGTTTAGCGATCAGTTCTTCAACCGGCAGGTTGGCGAATTCGGTACCTTCCAGCGCTGCGTTAGCGTTGTTCACGTAAGCCTGGTGGTGTTTAGAGTGATGGATTTCCATCGTCTGCTTGTCGAAGTGCGGTTCCAGTGCGTCGTATGCGTACGGCAGGGATGGCAGTGAATAACTCATGTTCTTCCTCTCCATTTAGTGTTTTGCAGCACCACCGATCGGGTGGGCCGCGTAAGCAGTCGGATCATTATAGTTAAAAACATGATCCGTAAAAGGGTTATCAATGCCTTAGAATTGATAAGGATTTGAAGAATCTGGAAAAAGATGCGCACGCAGCGCTACACCTTGTGCGTGCTGGCGCGCAGCTTAAGCTGCACCGCTAACTCGTTAATGGCCGGTGGTTCATCGCCTTTAAGCGCCGACAACAGACGTTTGCCCGCCATGCGCCCCATCTCTTCATACGGCAGCACAATGCTGGTGAGCGGCGGCGAACACACCGCTGCGATGGGCCCGCCGCCAATGCTGGCAATCGCCAACTGGCTAGGGATGGCAATCCCCGCCGCATGACACGCCATCACCGCGCCGCATGCCACTTCATCGCTGGTACAAATCAGCACATCCAGCTCCGGCCAGGTCAGGCGGATTTCCGCCAGCAAGCTGTGTCCGGCCGCGAAAGTCGGCATTTTCGGCGATGTTACCACGCGATGCGGCGCCTGATTCATCGCCAACATGCCGCTGTGCCAGCCGTTCAACAGTTGGCGGAAAATGGTGTTGTTGCTTTGCGTGCACAGTAAGCCGAGATTGCGATAGCCGCGTTCGACCAGGCTTTGCACCAGTTGGCGAATCGCTTTGGCGTAATCAATCCCAATGCTGATGCCCGCCGAATCCTGATGTACGCCGCCAATATCCATTACCGGCAAGCCGGAATTACTCAGCAGCCGATGCGCTTCCGCCGCGTTATCAAAATTGAAATGCACCATCGCCGCCGGATTGTAGGAGAGCAACATTTCGATCAAATGGCTCTCTTCCGCCGCAGAGTGATTGGCTTCCGCCAGCATCATGTTGTAGCCCTGCGGTCGTAACACTTCCTGCAACGCTTCCGAGACAATCGCACTGCCTGGCGTGGCGAACGACGGCACCACCATGGTGATCAGCCGCGAAGTCGCCGACGCCAGATTGCTCGCCTGCACGTTCGGTACATACGAAAGCTCAGTGACTGCGGCATCAATTTTGGCGCGAATTTCAGGCGAAACCTTCTCCGGCATGCGCAAAGCACGTGATGCCGTCATGGTGCTGACGCCGACTAAACGGGCAACATCGGCCAGGGTACTTTTTCCCGTGCTGCGCCGTCGTTTCTCTGTCATCCCCTCTCCTGTGCTACTCGCTATTTTTCTGGACGCAGCTTAAAACCAAAATTGTTAACGCGCTATGTTAAAAACCACAGATTCGGGCATCCCTCACCTGTTAAAGGTTTAAGTAAAGCCGAGCATGTCAGGCGCTTGCAACAATGACAAACCCACTGCGCAAAAATGTTAGCGATAACACGTTTTCTAACAAACTCCGTGTTAGCGCTAACTTTTGCGACAATCATCACAGAAAGTGGGCGAGAAAATAACCTACATTGCACTCCATCGACGAATAAACAGGAATTACTGATGCTCACTCAATGGCTCACCCCGCAACACATTCGCGTAGTCGAGCAGGTTAGCGACTGGCAGGAAGCGGTGCGCTTATCCGCAGAACCGCTGCTGGCTGAAGGAGCCATCAGCCCGGCTTATCTCGACGCCATCTTTACTTCGCATGCCGAACTCGGCCCGTATTACGTGTTGGCACCTGGCCTGGCGATGCCGCATGCCCGACCAGAACAAGGTGCACGTAAAAACGGCCTGTCGCTGCTACACGTAAAAAATGGCGTGAGTTTCCAAGCCGATGAGAACGATCCGGTTTATGTGGTCATCATGCTGTGCGCCGTTTCGGGCGACGATCATATTCAGATGATCACCGCGTTAGCGGATGTCTTCAGCGACGAATCCCGCCTGCAGCAATTGCTGTCGGCTTCTACCCTGCCAGCGATTGAAGCTGTCATTAAAAATTAATCACCAGAGAACTTAAAAATGAAAAAAGTATTAATTGTGTGCGGAAATGGTTTAGGCAGCAGCTTTATTGTTGAAATGAACGTGAAGAAAATTGTCGCTGAATTAGGTAAAGAAGCCGAAGTCGGCCATACCGATTTGACTTCAGCAAAATCTGAACACGCCGATTTAATTATTGCCGCTAAAGATATTGCCGATCAATTAGCCAGCCACAGCGCGAAAGTGGTTGGACTGACTAATCTGTTAGATAACGCCAAAATCAAAGAAATCCTGGCTGAAAATATCTAATTACGTCGCAAGGTAAGTCCGCGACACAACATGGAGTAATTCATGCTGCAATTTATTATAAAGGATGTTCTCGGAACACCCGCAATACTTGTCGGCCTTTTTTCCCTGTTTGGTTTATTACTGCAAAAGAAACCGGTGTCTGATGTTATTTCCGGTACGCTTAAAACCATCATGGGCTTTGTTATTCTCATCGCCGGGGCCAACTTAATTGCGGCCACCTTGACCATCTTCAGTCAGCTGTTTGAACACTCCTTTAATATTCAGGGCGTGGTGCCAAACACCGATGCGATGGCTGCGCTGGCTCAGAAAAGTTACGGCACCGAAACCGCGATGATCATGGTATTCGGTATGCTGGTTAACATTGTACTGGCGCGCATTACCCCGCTGAAATACATCTTCCTGACCGGTCACCACACGCTGTATATGTCGGCGATGCTGGCGGTGATCCTGTCGGTTGGCGGTGTGCATGGTTTCTGGCTGGTGCTGATCGGTTCGCTGATTCTCGGCACCATGATGGTGGTGTGCCCGGCGATCTTGCAGCCGTTCACTCGCAAAATCACCAATTCAGATGACCTGGCGCTCGGTCACTTTGGTTCAACCGGTTATCTGCTGTCGGCGTTGGTCGGTAAAGTGGTCGGTAAAGGCAGCCCGTCAATTGAAGAGCTGAAAGTCCCGAAAACCCTCAACTTCCTGCGCGACTCATCGGTAGCGATCTCGCTGACCATGATGATTCTGTTTATCGCGCTGGTGTTGGTGGCGGGCAAAGAGTTTACCGAAAGCGTCAGCGGCGGCCAGAACTACATCGTGTTCGCCATCATCCAGTCAATCACATTTGCCGCGGGTGTTTACATCATCCTCGCCGGTGTGCGTATGGTAATTGCCGAGATCGTGCCAGCCTTTAAAGGTATCGCCGATAAACTGGTACCCAATGCCAAACCGGCGCTGGATTGCCCAACCGTATTCCCGTTCGCACCGAATGCGGTGATCATCGGCTTCCTGTCGAGCTTCTCCGCCGGTCTGATCAGCATGTTCCTGTGCCCGCTGTTTGGCTTGAGCGTTATCGTGCCGGGCTTAGTGCCGCACTTCTTCTGCGGCGCCACCGCAGGCGTTTACGGCAACATCACCGGCGGCCGTCGCGGCGCGATTATCGGTGCCTTTGTGCAAGGTCTGCTGATCTCCTTCCTGCCAGCGATTTTGCTGCCACTGATGGGCGATCTGGGCTTCGCATCCACCACCTTCGGTGATGCCGACTTCGGTATCGTCGGTATTGTTCTCGGCCACATTATTTCGTTCTTCCATTGATGTCAGTAACAGCGCCTGCGGGCGCTGTTGTTGTAATGAGGATAAATAACATGAACGCCAAATTTTCACCGTCACTAATGTGTATGGATTTAACGCGTTTTCGTGAGCAAGTTGAAGCCATGAATAGCAAAGCCGCGTTTTATCATGTCGATATTATGGATGGCAGCTACGTGAAGAATATTACGCTATCGCCGTTCTTTATTGAGAACCTGCGTAAAATTACCGATGTGCCGATTGATGTGCATTTAATGGTGAATCATCCGGAAGATATTATTCCGATGTGTATTGATGCCGGTGCCGATGTGATTAGCTTCCATCCGGAAACTGCCAATAATAAAATCTTCCGCTTATTAACACAGATTAAAGATGCCGGTCGCCGTTGTGGCGTGGTATTAAATCCGGCCACGCCAGCGGATAGCATTCGCGAATATGCGCATCTGCTGGATAAAGTCACGGTGATGTCGGTTGATCCTGGTTTCGCTGGTCAGAAATTTATTCCGGAAACCTTAAATAAGATTCGCCAGTTAATTACCATGCGTGAAGAGCACGGTTATCACTATCTGACGGAAATTGATGGTTCGTGCAATGCGCGCACCTTTAAACAAATCGCGGCGTCCGGCGTGGATGTGTTTATTGTTGGCACATCAGGTTTGTTTAATCTGGATGATGATGTGGCGCAGGCATGGCAGAAGATGGAAAACATTTTTGCCGAGGAAACCGCAGCATGAAAATGAGGTGGCCAAAAATGGCCACCTTACTAAATCACGTTTAACGTCCCAACTCAGTCAACGACTTATCCAGCGCACCCACCAGCCAATCGATATCCGCTTCCTGGAACGCCAACGGCGGACGCAATTTCAGTACGTTGCCATACGGACCAGCCACCGAGGTCAGCACGCGGTGCTCGCGCAGCTTCTCAATCAAATCCAGCGCCAATGCTTTATCCGGCGTTTTGCTGGCGCGATCTTGCACCAACTCAAAGCCAATAAACAGGCCTGCGCCGCGTACATCGCCAATCGATTCATGGCGATCCATTAACTTCTGCAACTCAGTCAGCAGCTTGGCGCCAACCACGCGGCTGTGCTCCTGCAAACCTTCTTCTTTAATCACCTGTAACACCGCTTGCGCTGCCGCCATCGCCACCGGATTGCCGCCAAAGGTGTTGAAGTAAGGAATCTCATCGCTGAATGCTGCCAGCACATCACTTTTTGCCAGCAGGCCAGAAACCGGAATGCCGTTGCCCATGGGTTTGCCGGTGGTCACTACATCCGGCACCACGCCGTGACGCGCAAAGCCCCAGAACGCATCACCGGTACGACCAAAACCAGGCTGCACTTCATCGGCGATGAAAATACCGCCGTTGGCGTGCACCACATCAACGGCTTTTTGCAGGAAGCCGCGAGGATTCGGCAGCACGCCATCGGAGGAGAAAATCGAATCGGCGAGGAAACCAGCAAACTTAATACCGTGCGCTTTCATATCGTCGATCTGCTTCTGGATTTCATGAGCAAACCACTCGCCCAAATCCGGCGCATTGACGCGATAAGCATCCGGCGGCGACACCAAACGCGTGGTCGCCGCCAGCGGTTGTCCGCTGCCAAGTGCTGGGGATACGCCAGATGTTAGGTCGCTGGTGCCGTGATATGCCTCCTGCGAGACGATAATGCCAGTGCCGCCACTGAAAGCGCGCGCCACGCGAATCGCCAAATCGTTGGCTTCTGATCCGGTGCACATATACATGGCGCGATCGATGGCGTCCGGCGTGGTGGCTAATAATTCTTCGGTGTAATCGAGGATACGTTCGTGCAGATAACGCGTATGGGTATTCAGCATCTTCATCTGCTGATTTACCGCTTCAATCACCGCCGGATGGCAGTGGCCAATGCTCGCCACGTTGTTGTAGGCATCAAGATACTTATCACCCGCTGCATCCCACAAATATTGCCCTTCGCCGCGCACTAAGTGCACCGGCTTGCGGTAAAACAGGCGATACGACTCGCCCAACACTTTGCTGCGCTTATCGGTTAGTTTGCGGGTTGCCGCATCCAATCCATCGGCGTGCTCAGCACGAAAACTGTTGGTGTCCATGATGGTAGAACGTGTAGCCATGGTAACTCCCGTTGCGAAGGTGAAAGGGGTGCATGCGAAATAGCCATTGCGCATTATCATGCCTGCTTTGGCGACAAATGCAACCAAATACACAAATACAACCAAATACACATGACGCCGTGATGACACTCAGGTAAGCTTAGGCCCAGCTTGAACACGCCACAGGGAAAAGTCATGTTGCAGGAAATCCGTTTACACCGCATTCGCGCGCTGCTGACCACGCAACATCAGCTCAGCACTGAACGCATCATCAAAGAACTCGGCATTTCCCGCGAGACCGCGCGGCGCGACATTATTGAACTGGAAGCGCAAGGTTTGGCGCGGCGGGTGCACGGTGGCTTGATGGCGGTGGACAGCCAGCCGGAGCCGCCGTTGCAGGTGCGCCGCAACGCGCAGGCCAAAGAGAAACGCGCGATTGCCGTGGCCGCAACCCAGCATCTGCAACCGGGCCAAACGCTGTTTCTCGATGCCGGCACCACCACCACCATGCTGGCAGAAGAATTGCGCACCATGTCGGGCTTAACCATCATCACCAACAGCCTGCAAGCCGCGCTGGCGTTAAGCGCGGCGGAAGAGCATGAAAGTTTGAATAATCAGGTAATTTTGATCGGCGGCATGATGATGGCAGGCGCGCAGCAAACGCGCGGAGAATTGACCCTCGGCGAAATTTATCGTTATCGCGCCGATGTCGCGCTGTTGTCGCCGGTGGGCATTGAGGCGAAAAACGGTGCCAGCAGTTTTCATCCGCACGAAGCGGCGATTGCCCGCGCCATGGTGCAGCAAGCCAATCGCACCATTTTATTGGCCGATCACAGCAAACTTGGCGTGATTAGCCGCACGGTTTACGCCCCGATTGGCGAGATCGATCTGGTGATTTGCGACGGCGGCCCGGCAAAACCTGGCGCGCTCAGCGCCCTGCAACAGGCGCTGCCGCAGGTGCAGGTGGTTTAACGTAAACGCTGCGGGTGGCTATACACCGTGGCGCGTCCCGGCTTACTAAATCCTACCAGCGTTAAATTGCAACGCTCGGCGACCTCAACTGCGAGCTGCGTCGCAGCCGAGACCGCAAACAAAATTTCCACGCCGCACATCGCCGATTTCTGCACCATCTCATAGCTGGCGCGGCTCGATACCAGCACCGCGCCCTGCTGCCACGCTTGTTGGCTGCGCTGTCCCAACAGTTTATCCAGCGCCACATGGCGCCCAACATCTTCACAACCGCCCTGCAATTGGCCGGCTGGCGACATCCACGCCGCCGCGTGTGTACAACCGGTAAGATTGCCGATCGGTTGATAGTCGCGCAGTTGCGCCAGACCAGTATCGAGATTGGCTAAATCAAAGGTTTGCGTGAACGGCAACGGTTGCAGCGGTTTGCCGATTTGATCGAGCTGTTCCACGCCGCACACGCCGCAACCGGTGCGTCCGGCCATCGCGCGGCGCTGCTCTTTCAGCGCCATAAAGCGGCGGCTGGAGAGTTCAATCTGCACTTCAATACCATTACAACCCGGCACCACATCGATACCGAAGATTTCATCCGGGCGCGCAATAATGCCTTCCGAGAGCGAGAAACCTAATGCGAAAGTTTCCAAATCGTTTGGCGTCGCCATCATGACTACATGCGAAATGCCGTTATACACCAGCGCAACCGGCACTTCCTGCGCCAGCCAATCATTTTCCGCAAGGCTGATATCACGGCGCTGTCGCACCTGTGCCTGCACCGCGCCTGAGATCTCATTCACATTACTGTGACTTTCTTGTTCCTTCTCTGTCACTTTTTTCGCCTCATGCAACAACCTTACTAAAGTAGTGGTATTATTAAGCCGCTATTGCCGCAATATTCATCGGGTTATTCTGACGCCCGATGCGCTGCACCGCAAAAGTAAAATCAATCATTCATGTTGAAAGGATAATCCATGAACGTCAGCCGAAGAAAATTCTTCAAGGTATGCGCTGGCGGTATGGCAGGGACAACGGCAGCGCTGCTGGGCTTTGCGCCAGAAGTAGCACTGGCGGAAACGCGACAGTATAAACTGCTGCGCGCGCGCGAGACGCGTAACACCTGCACTTACTGCTCAGTCGGCTGCGGCTTGTTAATGTACAGCCTCGGTGACGGCGCGAAAAACGCCAAAGAAACCATTTTCCACATCGAAGGGGATCCGGATCATCCGGTGAGCCGCGGCGCATTGTGCCCGAAAGGTGCTGGCCTGCTCGACTTCATCCACAGCGACAGTCGCCTGCACTTCCCAGAATACCGCGCGCCAGGTTCCGACAAATGGCAGCGTATAAGCTGGGATGATGCCTTTGATCGCATCGCTAAACTGATGAAAGCCGACCGCGATGCTAACTTTATCGCGCAGAACGCCGCGGGCGTGACGGTTAACCGTTGGCTCTCCACCGGCATGCTGTGCGCTTCGGCCTCCAGCAATGAAACCGGCTATTTAACCCAGAAATTTACCCGATCGCTTGGCATGTTAGCGGTCGACAACCAGGCACGCGTTTGACACGGACCAACGGTAGCAAGTCTTGCTCCAACATTTGGTCGCGGTGCGATGACCAATCACTGGGTCGACATCCGTAATGCCAATCTGATTGTTGTGATGGGCGGTAACGCCGCTGAAGCGCATCCAGTGGGTTTCCGCTGGGCGATGGAAGCCAAAATTCACAACAAAGCCAAAATCATTGTTATCGATCCGCGTTTCACACGAACCGCATCGGTAGCCGATTTCTATACGCCGATCCGCTCGGGCACCGACATCACGTTCCTGTCGGGCGTACTGCTGTGGCTGCTGCAAAACGAAAAAATCCAGCGCGAATATGTTGAGGCGTACACCAACGCCAGCCTGATCGTGCGCGAGGATTATCAGTTTGAAGATGGCCTGTTCAGCGGCTACGACGAAGCGAATCGCAAGTACGATAAAACCAGCTGGAACTACGAGCTGGGCGACGATGGCTTTGCCAAACGCGACACCACGCTGACGCATCCGCGCTGCGTGTGGAACCTGCTGAAACAGCATGTCAGCCGCTATACGCCGGAAATCGTCGAGCGCATCTGCGGCACGCCAAAAGCTGATTTCCTGCATGTCTGTGAACTGCTGGGCGAAACCAGCGCGCGCGATCGCACCACCTCATTCCTGTATGCACTCGGCTGGACGCAACACTCGGTTGGCGCGCAGAACATCCGCACCATGGCGATGATTCAGTTGCTGCTGGGCAATATGGGCATGATTGGCGGCGGCATCAATGCACTGCGCGGTCACTCCAACATTCAGGGCTTAACCGATCTCGGTCTGCTGTCGCAAAGTCTGCCGGGCTACATGACGCTGCCATCGGAGAAGCAAACCGACCTGCAAACCTATCTAACCGCCAATACGCCAAAAGCGCTGCTGCCGGGCCAGGTCAACTACTGGAGCAACTACCCGAAATTCTTTGTCAGCCAGATGAAAGCCTTTTACGGCGACAAAGCCCAGAAAGAGAACAACTGGGGCTTCGATTGGTTGCCGAAGTGGGACAAAGGCTACGACGTGTTGCAGTACTTCGAGATGATGTCGCAGGGCAAGGTCAACGGCTATCTGTGCCAGGGCTTTAACCCGGTTGCCTCGTTCCCGAACAAAGGCAAAGTGATTGCGTCGCTGTCGAAGCTGAAGTTCCTGGTGACGATCGATCCACTTAACACCGAAACCTCCACCTTCTGGGAGAATCACGACGAATTTAACAATGTCGATCCGTCGCAGATTCAAACTGAAGTGTTCCGCTTGCCTTCCACCTGCTTCGCCGAAGAGAACGGTTCAATCGTTAACTCTGGCCGCTGGCTGCAATGGCACTGGAAAGGTCAGGATGCGCCGGGCGAAGCGCTAAACGACGGTGAAATTCTTTCTGGCATCTACTCGCGTCTGCGCAAAATGTACGCCAGTGAAGGCGGCGCGTTGCCAGAGCAAGTGCTGAACATGAGCTGGAATTACCTGACGCCAGAGAATCCGGCGCCAGAAGAAGTGGCGATGGAGAACAACGGCAAAGCGCTGGCCGATATCTTCGATGACAAAGGCACGCTGCTGGCGAAAAAAGGCCAACAGCTCAGCACCTTTGCGCATTTGAAAGATGACGGCAGCACCATGAGCGGTTGCTGGATTTTTGCCGGTAGCTGGACGCCGGATGGCAACCAGATGGCGCGCCGCGACAACACCGATCCTACCGGGCTGGGCAACACGCTCAACTGGAGTTGGGCATGGCCGCTGAATCGCCGCATTCTTTACAACCGCGCCTCGGCCGATCCGCAAGGCAATCCGTGGGACCCTAAACGCCAGATCCTCAAGTGGGATGGCGCGAAATGGGGCGGCATGGATGTGCCGGATTACAGCGCCGCCGCACCTGGCAGCGATGTCGGTCCGTTCATCATGCAGCCAGAAGGCATGGGTCGCCTGTTTGCGCTGGATAAAATGGCTGAAGGTCCGTTCCCAGAACACTACGAGCCGTTTGAAACGCCGATTGGCACCAACCCGCTGCATCCAAACGTGATTTCGAACCCGGCGGCACGCGTGTTCAAAGACGATTTGGCCGCGATGGGCAAAGCCGAGCAGTTCCCGTATGTCGGCACTACCTATCGTCTCACCGAGCATTTCCATTACTGGACCAAACACGCGCGGCTCAATGCCATCGCGCAGCCGGAACAGTTTATTGAAATCGGCGAGAAGCTAGCGAACAAGCTGGGCATCACGCAGGGCGATACGGTAAAAGTCAGCTCCAATCGCGGCTACATCAAAGCCAAAGCGGTGGTGACCAAGCGCATCCGTCCATTGGATGTTGACGGCAAAATCGTCGATACCATCGGCATTCCGATTCACTGGGGCTATCAAGGCGTGGCGAAAAAAGGCTTTATCGCCAATACCTTGACGCCATTTGTCGGTGATGCCAACACGCAAACGCCAGAATTTAAGGCGTTCCTCGTTAACGTCGAGAAGGTGTAAGGAGAACGAATATGGCTTATCAATCTCAAGACATTATCCGCCGCTCTGCCACCAATGGATTCACGCCTGCCCCGCAGGCGCGTAACCATCAGCAGGAAGTGGCGAAGCTGATCGACGTGACCACCTGCATCGGCTGCAAAGCCTGTCAGGTGGCGTGTTCGGAGTGGAACGACATCCGTGATGAAGTCGGACATAACGTTGGGGTGTACGACAACCCGGCAGATTTGACCGCGAAATCCTGGACGGTGATGCGCTTCTCAGAAGTCGAGGAGAACGGCAAGTTAGAGTGGCTGATCCGCAAAGATGGCTGCATGCACTGCGCCGATCCCGGCTGCCTAAAAGCTTGCCCGTCTGAAGGCGCGATCATTCAGTACGCCAACGGCATCGTCGATTTTCAGTCAGAACAGTGCATTGGCTGCGGCTACTGCATTGCCGGCTGTCCGTTCGATGTGCCGCGTCTGAATAAAGACGACAACCGCGTGTATAAATGCACCTTGTGCGTCGATCGTGTCAATGTTGGGCAAGAACCGGCGTGCGTGAAAACCTGTCCGACTGGCGCGATTCACTTCGGCAGCAAAAGCGATATGCAGGCGCTGGCCGGTGAACGCGTGGCCGAGCTGAATACGCGCGGTTATGCCAATGCTGGTTTGTACGATCCGGAAGGTGTTGGCGGCACGCACGTGATGTACGTGTTGCACCATGCCAACAAACCGCAGCTGTATCACGGCTTGCCGGACAATCCGAGCATCAGCAAAGCGGTAACCTTCTGGAAAGGCATCTGGAAACCGCTGGCCGCGGTGGGCTTTGCCGCCACCTTCGCCGCAGCGGTGTTCCACTACGTTGGCGTTGGACCTAACCGCGTGGAAGAGGATGACGATAACCTGCACGAAAAAGAGGAGCGCGAATAATGAAAAAACGCGATCGCCTGGTGCGCTATAGTGCGCCGGAACGCATCAATCACTGGATTGTGGCGTTCTGTTTTGTGTTTGCCGCGCTGAGCGGATTAGGTTTCTTCTTCCCGTCGTTTAACTGGTTGATGCACGTGCTTGGCACGCCGCAGCTGGCGCGTATCCTGCATCCCTTCGTCGGTACGGTGATGTTTGCCGCCTTTATCATCATGTTCTTGCGTTATTGGAAGCATAATCTGATAAACCGCGAAGATCTGGTGTGGGCGAAAAACATCCACAAAATCGTGCGCAATGAAGAGGTCGGCGACACCGGCAAATACAACTTCGGGCAGAAGTGTGTGTTCTGGGCTGCTATCATCAGCTTAGTCTTGCTGCTGGTGAGCGGAATTGTTATCTGGCGCCCGTACTTTGCCGGTGCCTTTACCATTCCGCTGATTCGCATCGCGTTAGTGGTGCATTCGGTCTCAGCTGTGGCGCTGATCGTGGTGATTATGGTGCACATTTATGCCGCGTTGTGGGTAAAAGGCACCATTACCGCCATGGTTGAGGGCTGGGTTCCGGCTGCGTGGGCGAAGAAACATCATCCACGCTGGTATCGCGAGCAGCGCCAACGCCAAACACAACAGGAAAAACGTCCCTGATGAGTATTCGCATCATCCCGCAGGACCAGCTGGAGAAAGGTGCAAAACTGACGGCGGAGCAAGTTCCGCCGTTACTTTTCCCTCGGCTGAAAAATCTGTATAGCCGCCGTGCGGCACGTTTGCGCGATCTGGCGGCGAAGAATCCGCTGGGCGATTATCTGCGCTTTGCCGCGATGATTGCCGAGGCGCAGGAGATCGTGCTGTATGACCATCCGCTGCAAATTGATCTGCAACAGCGGCTGGCCGACAGCGCCGAGCAAGGCAAACCGCCGCTCGATATCCACACCTTCCCACGTACCGCGCACTGGCAGCGTTTGCTGCATTCGCTGATCGCCGAGCTAAAACCGGAGATGAGCGGCCAGGCGCTGGCGGTGCTGGAGAATCTGGAAAAAGCCTCCACCAGCGAGCTGGAAAATCTGGCGCATGCGCTGTTGGAAGGCGATTTCGCGCAAGTCAGCAGCGACAAATCTCCGTTCATCTGGGCGGCGTTGTCGATTTACTGGGCGCAGATGGCGGCGTTAATTCCGGGCAAAGCGCGTGCGGAATATGGCGAACATCGCCAGTTCTGCCCGGTGTGCGCCAGCGTGCCGGTCACCAGCGTGGTGCATATGGATGTTGGTCAGCAAGGCTTGCGCTATCTGCACTGCAACCTGTGTGAAAGTGAATGGTATGTGGTGCGCAGCAAGTGCTCGAACTGCGAAAATACCGGCGACTTGCATTATTGGTCACTGGATAGCGAAAAAGCCGCGGTGAAAGCGGAAAGCTGCGGCGATTGCGGCACTTACCTGAAGATGTTGTATCAGGAAAAAGATCCCGCCGTTGAACCGGTTGCCGATGATTTGGCTACGCTGGTGCTGGATGCGCGCATGGAACAGGAAGGCTTCGCACGCAGCAGTCTGAATCCGTTTATGTTCCCAGGCGATTAAATGCGCCGTCGTAGGGTCGCCATTCATGGCGACCTTCACGATGAGCGCACCGATCCATGAAATTCAACACGGAGGCGAACGATGAAACTGATTGGCAGCTACACCAGCCCTTTTGTACGCAAAATTTCGGTGATTTTGCTGGAGAAAGGCTTGGTTTTTGAATTCGTCAACCAATCACCGTGGACCGACGACAGTCATGTGCCGCAATACAATCCGCTGGGCAAAGTCCCGGCGTTGATTGACGACAATCAGTTGACCTGGTTCGATTCCTCGATCATCGCGCAATTCCTCGAACTGCGCGGCGATGCACCAGCATTGCTGCCCGAAGATGCGCTGCACGCGCTGCAAATTCGCCAGCTGGAAAAACTGGCGGATGGCATCAACGATGCCGCGGTGATGATCGTGCGCGAGCAAATGCGCCCCGGCGATCAGCAATCTGAAGAGGTGCTGTTGCGCAATCGGGAAAAAATCCAGCGCGGCCTCGATGCACTCGAAACCGCTGCCGCGCAAGGCCAGTGGCTCAACAGCGGCACGCTGAATCTGGCGGATATCGCCACCGGCTGCATGATTGGTTATCTGAACTTCCGCCGTGTAATGCCAAACTGGTGCGTTAATCGCCCGGCGTTGGTGAAACTGGCAGAAAGCCTGTTTGAGCGGGAAAGTTTTGCCCGCACCGTTCCGCCCACCAGCTAAGCCACACGATGAAATCCCTGTACAGTCAATTACCTGCTATCGATAGCCTGCTGCGCGATCCTGCGTTGCAGCCGCTGCTTAACCAAATCGGCACCGCTTTCACCACGCGCCAGCTGCGCGACATGCAGCAAGAGGCGCGTGAGCATATCCAGCAGCATCAAGCCTTGCCCGACTGGCACGCGAGCTGGCCGGATGAAGCGCTGCGCCGCAGCCAGCAACAACAACAAAGCGCGCTGCGCCCGGTGTTTAATCTCACCGGTACGGTGCTGCACACCAACCTGGGGCGCGCGCAGCTCAGCGATCGCGCCATCAACGCGGTAGCAAATTGCCTGCGCCAGCCGGTGACGCTGGAATATGCGCTGGATGATGCGGCGCGCGGTCATCGCGATCGTGCCGTCAGCGCGCTGCTGTGCGAGCTAACCGGCGCGGAAGCGGCGTGCATCGTCAACAACAACGCCGCTGCGGTTTTGCTGATGCTGGCGGCATTGGCGCCAGGCCGCGAAGTAATTGTGTCGCGCGGCGAGCTGGTCGAAATTGGCGGCGCATTCCGCATTCCCGATGTGATGCGCCAGGCGGGCTGTGAACTGGTGGAAGTCGGCACCACCAATCGTACCCACGCCAAAGATTATCGCGCAGCGATTGGCGAAAACACCGGTTTGCTGATGAAGGTGCACACCAGCAATTACCAAATCCAGGGCTTTACCCATGCGGTAGCGGAAGCGGAATTAGTGGCCATCGCAGCGGAACATCAACTGCCGGTAATCACCGATCTCGGCAGCGGTTCGCTGATTGATATGACTGCGTTTGGCTTGCCCGCCGAGCCGATGCCGCAGCAGCTGATCGCTGCGGGCGTGAGTTTGGTGAGCTTCTCCGGCGATAAACTGCTCGGCGGGCCGCAAGCGGGCATCATCGTCGGCAAACAAGCATTGATTGATCGTTTACAGCAGCATCCGCTGAAGCGCGCCTTGCGCGTGGATAAAATGACGCTTGCGGCATTAGAAGCCACGCTACAACTCTATCGCCAGCCCGATACCTTGCGTGAAGCCTTGCCGACGCTGCGATGGTTAACCCGCTCTCCGCACGATATCCAGCAACAAGCAGAACGTTTAATGCCAGCATTAGAACAGGCGTACGGTGAGGATTTTTCACTGGCAATCGCTGCTTGTTCATCGCAAATCGGTAGCGGATCGCTGCCAGTTGAACGCATCCCCAGCTTTGCTATTACCTTCGCAGCGCGCGATGGTCACGGCAGCGCACTTGCCAATCTGGCCCAACGCTGGCGCAGCTTGCCGCGTCCAGTGATTGGCCGCATTCAGGAAGGCAAACTGTGGCTGGATTTGCGCTGCCTTGATGATGAAGCCGCGCTGATTCAGGCGTTAGCACCATGATTATCGCCACCGCTGGACATGTCGATCACGGTAAAACCGCGCTGTTACAGGCTTTAACCGGCGTCGATGCCGATCGCCTGCCAGAAGAGAAGCGGCGCGGCATGACCATCGATCTCGGCTACGCCTATTGGCCGCAGCCGGATGGTCGCGTGCTTGGTTTTATCGATGTGCCGGGCCACGAAAAATTCCTCGCCAATATGCTGGCGGGCATCGGCGGCATTCATCATGCGTTATTGGTGGTGGCCTGCGACGACGGCGTGATGCCGCAAACGCGCGAACATCTGCAATTGCTCAGTTTGGCCGGGCAGCCGCCGCTCAGCGTGGCATTGACCAAAGCCGATCGCGTCGATGAAACACGCATCGCTGAAGTGCAGCTGCAAGTGGCGCAATTAACGCAGCAACTCGGTTGGCAAGCGGTGCCGCAATTTATAACCAGCAGCCACACGCAGCAAGGCATCGATGCGCTGCGCCAACATCTCGGCAGTTTGCCGGAAACGGCTTTCGACGATCGCTACCGCTTCCGCCTTGCCATCGATCGCGCCTTCACGCTGAAAGGCACCGGTTTGGTCGTCACCGGCACCGCGCTGTCGGGCGAAGTCGCGGTGGGCGACACCTTGTGGCTCAGCAGCCTCAATCAGCCGCTGCGCGTGCGTGCGCTGCATGCGCAGAACCAATCGGTAACTCGCGCACAGGCCGGGGAACGCATCGCGCTGAATATCGCTGGCGATGTTGAGAAAGCGCAGATTACGCGCGGCGACTGGCTGCTGGCGCAGCAGCAAGCAGAAGGTTGCACGCGCTTAACCGTGGCGCTGCGTTTGTTGCAACCGCTGAAAAGCACTTCGCAGCCGATTCATATTCATCACGCCGCCAGCCACGTCACCGGACGCGTAACTTTGCTGGCCGATTATATCGCCGAGATAGTACTGAAGCAGCCACTGTGGCTGGCAGAAAACGATCGCCTGATCATTCGCGACAGCAATGCGCAGCAAACGCTGGGCGGCGCGCGCGTGCTGCTGCTGAACAGCAAAAAGCGCGGCAAGCGTCAGGAGGATTATCTCGCCTGGCTGCACCAGTTGGCGGTCGCTGAAGATGATAGCGCCAGCCTGCGCGCGCATCTGGCTTATCAACCACTTGAAACCACCGAGCTGGCGTGGGCGCGGCAACTGACTGAACCGGCGTTAAACACGTTGATTACGGACGTTGCGCCGGTGCAACTGGGCAACGCGTTGTTCAGCGCCGCGCAGACCACAACATGGCAACAGAAGCTGCTGGAATCACTGGCGCATTTTCATCAACAGCATCCGGAAGTGCCCGGCATTGGCTACGATCGCCTGCGCCGGGTGGCGTTACCGCATCAGCCCGCTGAATGGGTGCTGGCGCTGATTGAGCAATTATTGGATCAAGGCCAACTGCAACAGCGCCAAGGCTGGCTGCATCTGCCCGATTTCGAACCGCGCTTTAACCCGCAGGAAGAAGTGTTGTGGCGGCAAGTTGGCCCGCTGTTTGGCGATCAACCGTTGTGGGTACGCGATATTGCACTGGAAGTGCAGCAGGATGAAAGCGAGATTCGCACACTGCTGCTCACCGCCGCGCGCCTTGGCCACATCACCGCGATCGTGCGCGATCGCTACTACCGCAGCGACCAGATCCAGATCTTCGCCGATCTGATTCGGAGCCGCGCCACACAAGGTGGCAGCACCAGCGCCGCTGACTTCCGCACCCAACTTGGCACCGGCAGAAAAGTCGCGGTGCAAATTCTGGAGTTTTTTGACCGCAGCGGCTTTACTCGCCGCCGTGGCAACGATCACCTGCTGCGCGACGCTCGCCTGTTTAACACCCCTTCCGCCTAAATTCTCTCGCGTTGCCTCGCAGTTCTGGTTGTAACTGCGCTGCAACGCAGATTCCCTGTTGTATAAAAAAGTGCCAGAATGTAAGAAATACGCTTACATAGGACAGCGATGATGGCACGTACCATGACGATCGATTTAGGCGATGAACTGCGCGAGTTTGTTGAATCTCTGGTTGAGTCCGGCGACTACCGTACGCAAAGCGAAGTGGTGCGCGATTCGCTGCGCTTGCTGCGTGAGAAGCAGGCGGAATCGAAGCTGGAGAATTTAAGGAAATTGATTCAACAAGGATTGGATAGCGGAGTAGCTGAAGATTGGGACGGAGAAACTTTTCTTAAAAGAATGAGAGCCAGGGTAGGCATCGATGAAGAGAATGATACAGGTAATGCAGGAAGCTGATGCGGATTTAAAAGCGATATGGTTTTACGGATATTGGAATTTTGGAATGAACAAAGCCGAAGATTATGCCAGGAAGCTCTATCAAAGGTTTTATCATCTCGAAGAAAACGAGTTAGGTCGGAAACGACTTGATTTGGGCCAATCAATATTCTCAATGCCACATCGTGAACATGTAATTTATTATCTTGTTGAGTCTGAAAACGTATTTATCATGCGCGTCCTTCACCATTCGCAGGATGCATTATCACAGATAACAGTTCCTATATGGTTCTGAATAAACAGAGGGACGATTTCTCGTCCCTCTGTTTATTTATCGCACCCTACGAAAACCACACCGCGCAATCGTAGGGTCGCCATTTATGGTGACCTGGCGAACTACTGCAACAGCGAAATATCCGCCACTTGCAGGAACAGCTGACGCAATTGCGCCAGCAGCGTCAGACGGTTAATACGCACCGCCTGATCGTCAGCATTGACCATCACTTTGTCGAAGAAGTTATCCACCGCTTCACGCAGCTGCGCCAGTTCTTCCAACGCATCCTGATAGCGGCCTTCTGCAAAGTACGGTTGCAGCTTGTCGCCCAGCGCAGTCACGAAGGTCGCCAGTTGGATCTCTTCGTTCTCTTTCAGCAGGGAAGCCTGCACGCTGTCGTTCAGGGTTTCCGTGGATTTCGCCAGGATGTTCGACACACGCTTGTTGGCAGCCGCCAGAGTGGCCGCAGCTTCCAGCGTACGGAAGTGTGAAACCGCCTTCATGCGCGCATCGAAATCAGCCGGACGGGTTGGACGACGCGCCAGCACCGCTTGAATGGTGTCAACGCTGTGGCCTTCTTCCTGATACCAGGTACGGAAACGGCCGAGCATAAAGTCGATCACTTCATCGACCACTTTCGCGTTGCTCAACTTGCTACCGTACAGGCGCACCGCTTCTTCGGTCAGCGTTTGCAGATCGAGTGGCAGGTTTTTCTCCACGATGATGCGCAACACACCCAAGGCAGCACGACGCAGTGCAAACGGATCTTTATCGCCTTTCGGATGCTGGCCGATGCCGAAGATGCCCGCCAGGGTATCCATCTTGTCGGCAATCGCCACCGCGCAAGCCACCGGATTGGATGGCAGATCGTCACCGGCAAAACGCGGTTGATACTGCTCGTTCAAGGCAACGGCGACATCTTCTGCTTCGCCGTCATGACGCGCGTAGTGCATGCCCATCACGCCTTGCGTGTCAGTGAACTCGAACACCATGTTGGTCATCAGGTCACACTTCGACAGCAAGCCAGCACGCGTTGCATGATTCACGTCGGCACCAATCTGCGCGGCAATCCAGCCCGCCAGCGCTTGAATGCGATCGGTTTTATCACGCAGCGTACCCAGCTCTTTCTGGAACAGCACGGTTTCCAGACGCGGCAGATTTTCTTCCAGACGCTCTTTGCGGTCGGTATTGAAGAAGAACTCGGCATCCGCCAGACGCGGGCGCACCACCTTCTCGTTACCGGAGATGATTTGCTGCGGATCTTTCGATTCGATGTTGGTGACGAAGATGAAATTCGGCAGCAGTTTGCCCGCCGCGTCGTACACCGGGAAGTACTTCTGGTCACCTTTCATGGTGTAAACCAGC
>NZ_JBCNNP010000025.1:0-55625 GCF_039594315.1 Pantoea sp. | reverse complement strand
GGAGATGCTCTACCAACTGAGCTAATCACCCCCGCTGTGTGGAGTCGCATTATAGGGATCCTTCAAAGTGAGTCAACGGTTTTTAAAACTTAAATGTGCGTTCGCTTTAAAAATAATCATCGTGGGGCGGTTTTAGCCAATGTGCTGGTTTTATTAGCAGAAAAGCACACTACAAACAGCACAGCCGACGCGACAATCATTGAGGAATCATCCTCACCTGCTAGAATATGCGCACTGTTTTTTCGCGTTAACCCATTTTTTTGTCATCCAGACAATGAAATCTGCGCATTTAAGGCAATGCTGAATGAAAATCAAAACTCGCTTCGCACCCAGCCCAACGGGCTACCTGCACGTGGGCGGTGCTCGTACTGCTCTTTACTCGTGGCTTTATGCTCGTCACAACAAGGGCGAATTTGTACTGCGCATTGAAGATACCGATCTGGAGCGTTCCACCCCGGAAGCCATCGAAGCCATTATGGATGGCATGAACTGGCTGAGCCTGAACTGGGATGAAGGCCCGTATTACCAGACTAAACGTTTTGATCGCTATAACGCGGTCATCGACGAGATGCTGGAAGCGGGCACAGCATATAAATGCTATTGCAGCAAAGAGCGTTTAGATGCGCTGCGTGAAGAGCAGATGGAGAAGGGCGAGAAGCCGCGTTACGACGGACGTTGCCGCGACAGCCATGAACATCATGCGGCTGATGAGCCGTGCGTGGTGCGTTTCCGCAACCCGCAAGAAGGTTCGGTGATTTTTGACGACCAGATTCGTGGTCCGATTGAATTCAGCAACCTGGAACTGGATGACCTGATCATTCGCCGTACCGACGGTTCGCCAACCTACAACTTCTGTGTAGTGGTCGACGATTGGGATATGGGCATCACTCACGTCATTCGTGGCGAAGACCATATCAACAACACGCCGCGCCAGATCAACATCCTGAAAGCCATCGGTGCTGAAGTGCCGACTTACGCGCACGTTTCTATGATCCTTGGCGATGACAGCAAAAAACTGTCTAAACGTCATGGTGCAGTCGGCGTGATGCAATACCGTGATGACGGTTATCTGCCGGAAGCATTGCTGAACTATTTGGTGCGTCTGGGTTGGTCTCACGGCGATCAGGAAATTTTCAGCGTGCCAGAGATGGCTGAGCTGTTTACCCTGGATGCGGTCAGCAAATCCGCCAGCGCATTCAACACTGAAAAGTTGCAGTGGTTGAACCATCACTACATTAATACGCTGCCACCGGAATATGTGGCGACGCAGCTGCAATGGCACATTGAACAACAGAAGATCGACACCCGCACTGGCCCAGAGCTGGCCAAGTTGGTGACACTGCTGGGCGAGCGTTGCAAAACGCTGGTCGAAATCGCTGCTTCTTGCCGTTACTTTTATGAAGAGTTTGAAGCCTTTGATGCCGATGCAGCCAAGAAGCATCTGCGTCCTGTTGCGCGTCAGCCGCTGGAAGTGGTGCGCGATAAACTGGCAGCAATCAGCGATAGCGACTGGAACGCGGAGAATGTGCATAACGCCATTCAGGCCGCAGCCGATGAGCTGGAACTGGGCATGGGCAAAGTCGGTATGCCATTACGTGTGGCGGTAACCGGTGCGGGTCAATCGCCAGCCTTGGACGTGACGGTTGAAGCGATTGGGCGCAGTCGCAGCGTGGCGCGTATCGAGAAAGCGTTGGCCTTTATTGCCGAGCGCGAAGCCAACGCATAATGTGATGGGCTAAGTTCGATAAAAAAGCCGGAAGCACATGCTTCCGGCTTTTTTTATTCTTCCTGAATCCCCAGACGTTCCAATACGCCGCGAATTCCCTCACGCAATAACAACGCGGCAAATTGCTCTTGCTCCGCCGTTGTCATTTGCTGGACAGAATTTATTAATAACGCAGGTAACGTATTTTGTTGTGCACCGTAATTAGCCGCCGGTTCGTTCGCGTGGCGGGTGGATTGAACAAAGCTTTTTACGCGTTCATCAATGTGGATCAATCGCGCTTTACCGCCCTGAACACCGGGTTTTGGCGTGGTTGTCCAGTTTTCACGCTTAATCCACTTATTCACCGTTTGCCGACTGTAGCCCGTTTCCAGCGCGAGCTCCTCGGGGGTTAGCCATTCCTTTTTCACGATGCTGTCCCTGTTAAATACATTAGCTGTACATATTACAACAAAACGTAACGGGGAGAAGTAACCTGAACAGAAAATGCCTTTTGCTGTGAAACAAAAGGCAAAATTTCGTTATTGCGCTTCGCTAACTGCGGATTGTTCTGGACGGAAGGCGATGAAATAGGTGAGACCAACAAAGATGGCTCCACCCACGCCGTTGCCGAGGAACACGGCAACGACGTTTGGCGCAAAATCAGCCCAGGTCATCTGTCCGGCAAAAATGGCGGCTGGAACGATAAACATGTTAGCGATGACGTGCTGGAAACCGATCGCGACAAACGCCATCACTGGGAACCACATGCCAAAGATTTTGCCCACCACATCTTTACTGGCAAACGCCAGCCACACTGCTAAACACACCAGCCAGTTACAACCGATGCCAGAAATAAAGGCATGCAGGAAATCAGCATTCACTTTGGCATGGGCAATCGCCACGGTTTTCTTTAAGTAATCGCCTTCGGTCATGCCCAGCATGTGGCCAAAGAACCAGGCAACAGCCACGCTACCAATAAAGTTGGCGATGGTGACCCAAAACCAGTTACGCAGCACGCTGAAGCCGCTAATACGACGCGCGAACCAGGCAATTGGCATGGTCATCATGTTGCCGGTCAGCAGCTCACCGCCGGCCAGCACCGTCATGATCAAACCGACCGGGAACACCGCAGCGCCGAGCAGCACGCCGAATGAACCCCATTCTGGCGGCAATTGGTTGATGACATGCAGATCGAGCAGGAAGCCGGTGGCAATAAATGCACCCGCCATAAAGCCAAGAATTAATAAGGTGGAAACAGGCAGACGGCTTTTAGCCACGCCAGCTTGAATCGCCAGTTGAGCGATCTCTTTAGGTGTATGCAGCGACATAGTTCACTTTTCTTTTATTAAACAAGGAGGTATTTGCTGGCCGGTCTAAGAGATAAAACCCTGGAAGGTGGACCGGTTAATTAGCGCGCTAAGTTTTACACGCACCATTAACGAAAACAAGAATAATCCTAACATCTTTAACCAGTAGTTAACGTTGGTTTAGTGGTAAGCGAGTAACAAATCGCCGTTAAATGGCGATAGCCGCAAGGGATACGCTGAAAAAAAGCCATGCTGGCGCGGGGTTGCCGCCTTTTTCAGCGATCGAACACAGAACGAGAATTTGACGTTGACACTCAAGAGGCGGTTTCATATTATGCCGTCCGTCGAGTTTACTCGGCAGTTTTTCGGTTCGGGGGTATAGCTCAGCTGGGAGAGCGCTTGCATGGCATGCAAGAGGTCAGCGGTTCGATCCCGCTTATCTCCACCAAACAAACCCCTTCCCAAGGGTTTGACCGAAAAATTATTTCCAGATGTGGGGGTATAGCTCAGCTGGGAGAGCGCTTGCATGGCATGCAAGAGGTCAGCGGTTCGATCCCGCTTATCTCCACCAAATCTTTGTTCGTTCTGAACACCAAAAATCAATAAAAACACCACAAACTCATGCAGTGCATTTAGCGCTTTTTCGTTGCTATGGCCGCCATTGCTGACGACCCCTTTCTATGGTCAGGCATTTACCGCCTGCAACTGCAACACGCGGAAACCATGCGTGCCATCGCGATCCAGCTGTGCCACCAAACCGTATTCCCAATCAAGATAAGCCTGCATCACGCCAGGTTCGATATCGGTGCCTTCATACGGACGGCGATAGCGATCAATCGGCGGTGACAATAGCTGCTGCTCGCCTTGTTCGGTTGGCAATCCGGCTGCACGCCACGCGGCATTACCGCCTTCCAGCACAAATACCGGTTTGCCGGTTAACGCTGCGACTTGCTCCACTGCATAACCGGCCAACAAGCTGCTGCCGCAGGTTAAAACATAGCGACGTGCCTCTGGCAGCAGCTTTTTACCTTGCTGTTGCAGCGTGGATCGCAGCAGCCAGGCCGCGCCGGGAATGTGGCTGTTAAGATGATTGGCGCGTGTGGTGAAATCCAGTACCTGGGTTTGGCCTTCTTCCAGCCATGTTATCAACTGCTGTGGTGACACCAATTCAGGAGCTGCTACCGCTGGCACCTGCGCTTTCCAGTTGCCGGTTGCGCTGAAATCACTGCTCTGCAATTCATCTAAAACCGCAACCTGCCAACCCAATTGCGCCAGCCAGGATGCGGTCATATTGGCGCGTACGCCGTCATTATCAATCAACACAATGCGCGCACCGCGCACGCTGGCGTAATGATCGGTTTCCTGCACCAATTGACCGCCGGGCACATGGCGGCTTCCCGGCAGATGTCCCGCCGCGTACTCTTCAACATCGCGCACATCAAACAGATAGGTGGTGCGATTTTCTTGCTGCCAGCGTTTTAACGTTGCCAGCGGGATGCGCTCCACACCTGCGCGATCGGCAATGTTGCGTGCATTGTTGGCGGCCTGACGCTGCGCGGTTTCGCTGCTTGCGCCATAACGGCGTTGCTGGCCTTTATCCAGCGCATGTCCCGCCAGCGTCCAACCAATGGTGCCGTTGCGCAGCGCGAATACCGGATTGCGGATCCCGGCATTAACCAGCGATTGCGTGCCAATAATGCTGCGCGTGCGACCCGCGCAGTTAACAATCACTGTGGTTTCGGGCGAAGGCGCGAGATCGCGCACGCGCAGCACCAACTCGCCACCGGGCACGCTGGTGGCTCCGGGAATGCTCATGGTTTGATACTCGTCGAAGCGACGCGCATCCAGCACCACGACATTGGCATCGCTGTTGATCAGCTGATGCACTTCATCTGCGGACAGCGATGGCGTGCGATTGTGGTGCTCCACCAGTTCGCCGAACGCTTTACTCGGTGAGTTAACGTCAATAAACAACTCGCCGCTTGCCGCTTGCCATCCGGCCAGATCATCGGCCAACAGTGCGACATTGCTGTATCCCAGCGCGGCAATGCGTTCGGCCGCCGTTTGCGCCAGGCCTTCGCCGTTGTCGTACAACGTGATAGCAGTCGCGCGTTGTGGAATGCGATCCAGCAACTCAAGCTCTAGTTTTGATAGCGGAATATTCACCGCGAACAGCGGATGCGCGGTGGCAAAAAGCGCTTCATCGCGCACATCGACAATTGCCACTTCCTGCTGCTGGCGTAGAGCCGCAATGATGTCCGCCGCCTGGCGCAAAGGGAAAACCGGTTTAGTCATGTGAAAGATCCCAAATATTCGGTAAGTAGCGGTTGCTGTAACCGGAAATAAAAACTTTTTCGCTGCCGTCTTCGCGATACACCGCGCGTTTGACCGCGCCAATATTGGCGCCATACACGTGGATGCTAATCGAGACGCGATCGTTGAATGCGTTGCTGACGCGATGAATATCGCCCACCGTGGGCGATACCGCCTCTACACTGCCGGGATCGAGTCGCACCGGCGCGCCTTGCGGCTGTAAGCCATTGGGGCCGAGCTGCCATGATTGTGATATTTCGGCGCCGCGCAGCATGCCAATCAATCCCCACACGCGATGATCATGAATCGGCGTTTGCTGGCCTGGCCCCCAAACAAAACTCACCACGGAAAAGCGCTGTTGCGCATCGGCGTGCAGCAGATATTGTTGGTAGTGCTCGGCATGCGGTTGAGTAAAGGCTTCATCCAGCCAATCGTCATGGCGGATCAACTCGCCAAGCCATTCACTGCCATGTTGCAAAATCGTGGCTTCGTCCGGCTTGGTATCAAGCAAACCGGCTAAATTGGCGACGAAATCACGCAGGCGATGATGCTGATATTGGCTCATGATTTCAGGCGCTCCGTTTTTCAGCATCGGACAACGCCGCCACTTTCTCACGCGTCAGCGGAATCAATTCACGACCATATTCCACCGCATCGTTGAGCGGATCGAAGCCGCGAATCAGCACGCTGTGAATGCCGAGGCGATAATATTCCAGCAGCGCGTCCGAAACCTGTTCAGGCGTGCCAACCAGCGCAGTGGAGTTGTAGCCGCCTTGCACCAGTTTTGCGACGCCGGTCCACAGAACTTTGTCGAGGCGATCGCCTTCATTGGCTGCGGCCAGCAAACGTTGTGCGCCAACGCTTTGTGGCTTGGCTTTGCCAAAGGCAAAACCGCTTTCGTTAAGCTGTTTCTCAGCGGTAGCGCGAATATGTTCGGCGCGTTCCCACGCTTCTTTTTCGGTTTTGCCGAGAATCGGGCGGAATGAGATGTTGAAGTTGATCTCCCTACCTTGTTGCGCGGCGGCCGCGCGCACGGTGCGCACCGTCTCTGCTGCGCCTTTCAACGGTTCTCCCCACAACGCAAACACATCGGCATGGCGCGCGGCGACATCAATCGCTTCCTGTGACGATCCGCCAAAGTAGACCGGCAATTTCTTCTGCAGCGGTTTGATCGCCGAGAACGCCTGCTCGGCTTGATAAAACTGACCTTGATGATCATATGGCTGCGACGATTCCAGACTCTGCTTTAACACCGTCAGGAATTCATCGCTACGCGCATAACGTTCGGCTTTATTGAGGAAATCGCCATCACGACGCTGCTCGGCATCGCTGCCGCCGCTGATGATGTGCACTGCTAAGCGCCCGTCGGTAAGGTGATCCAGCGAGGCCAATTTGCGTGCCGCCAGCGTAGGCGAGACAAAACCCGGACGATGCGCCAACAAAAACTTCAGCGTCGAAGTTTGCGCGGCGGCGTGCGCGGTGACTAAAAATCCGTCCGGTTGATCCGACCAATAGCCAACCAAAATACGATCAAAACCGGCGGCTTCATGCGCGCGGGCAAAACGTGCGATGTAATCTTTATCGAACAGCGGGCCGCTGGCCGGGATGATTTCTGAGGCGAGGCGGTGGCCAATCATGCCAAGGAATTGAATGCTCATGCGGTTCTCCTGATGTGATGTCTTGGAGAAAAACTACGGGCGTAGGCGCTATGAACGGAAATTCAATATTGTGCAAAGGTTTTGCGATTAACGGTGAAGCAGCGACTGGCGGGAAGAAGAGAGGATAAAACCAGGATAGAACGGATAGAAATAATTAAGAAGAGAAGGGCGAGCCGCAGCTCGCCCTGTCGATCAGAAGGCCAACACCAGACCGGCGATGGCGGCCGAAAGCACGCTCACCAACGTTGAGCCGTACAGCAGTTTCAAGCCGAAGCGTGAAACCACATTGCCTTGTTCTTCGTGCAGACCTTTAATCGCACCTGCCACGATTCCGATAGAGGAGAAGTTAGCAAAGGAGACCAGGAACACCGAAAGAATGCCTTCCGAAGTTGGCGTCAACTGACCCGCGATTTTCTGCAAATCCATCATGGCGACAAATTCGTTAGAAACCAGTTTGGTTGCCATGATGCTGCCCACTTGCAGCGCTTCATGCGCCGGCACGCCCATCACCCAAGCGAATGGATAGAATACGTAACCCAACACGCCCTGGAAGCTGATGCCGAAAATCATGTCGAACAGCGCGTTCAGACCGGTAATCAACGCGATAAAACCAATCAGCATCGCGGCAACAATCATCGCCACTTTGAAACCGGCAAGGATGTATTCACCCAGCATTTCAAAGAAGCTTTGACCTTTATGCAAATCCTGCAATTGCAGATCTTCTTCGCTATCAACGCGATACGGGTTAATCAGCGACAGTACAATAAAGGTGCTGAACATGTTCAGTACCAGCGCTGCTACCACATATTTTGGCTGCAACATGGTCATGTAAGCACCAACAATCGACATGGAAACCGTCGACATTGCGGTTGCTGCCATGGTGTACATGCGGCGCTGTGACATTTTGCCAAGGATATCTTTATAGGCGATGAAGTTTTCTGACTGTCCCAAAATCAGAGAGCTGACCGCGTTAAAGGATTCCAGTTTGCCCATGCCGTTGATTTTTGACAGCACCGTACCGATACCGCGGATTACCCACGGCAGAATGCGGAAATGCTGCAAAATACCGATCAACGCAGAGATGAAGATGATTGGGCAAAGCACGTTGAGGAAGAAGAACGCCAGGCCTTTTTCACTCATATTGCCGAACACGAAGTTGGTACCTTCAGCAGCATATTTGAGCAGATGATCGAAGAAACCTGCAAAGCCCTGCACAAAGCCGAGACCGATGGATGAGTTCAGGAAGAACCATGCCAGCAGCAACTCAATGACCAGAAGTTGAACGATATAACGAATGCGAATGCTTTTACGATCGTTGCTGACCAGTAAGGCCAGTGCAGCAACTACCACCAGTGCTAAAATAAATTGCAAAACATGGGACATATCGGCTCCAAATTTGAGGAGGGTTGTATTTTGCTGCGTATTCTATGTAACGCGTTACTTAAAAACGAGATCAAAACCACATTATAAGTATTCGATATCGCCTTATTTCTCAGATAAGTCTCACCCATCACAACCCGATTACAAATTCTTCACAAGAAGTATCCACAAAAACATTGTCTATAAAATGAGCCAAGAGTAGAGTCAATTCCATTGCCACTACGTTTGGTGAGAACAAGCTTTACCAAAATGTATAGCAATGGCTATACTTCATAGCACCATCTATTAATACAATAACTATAACCACATTTCACTTGCCTTGCTTACCCCTTAAGCTGCTCGGGTCAACAAGCATTAAGACAGGGTACAACTATGTTAGAAAGCCGCACCGCTGAGCGCGCAGCTCGCGGAGCCAGAAAGATCAAACTCGCGCTGCTGGGTCCCGCTTTTATTGCGGCGATTGGCTACATCGATCCCGGCAACTTTGCGACTAACATTCAGGCCGGCGCTGCCTACGGCTATAAGCTGCTATGGGTGGTGGTGTGGGCTAACGTCATGGCGATGTTGATCCAGTTAATGTCGGCCAAGCTTGGCATTGCCACCGGCAAAAATCTTGCTGAGCATATACGCGATCGCTTCCCACGTCCGGCGGTGTGGTTCTATTGGGTGCAGGCGGAAATCATCGCCATGGCCACCGATTTGGCCGAATTCATTGGCGCGGCGCTCGGATTTAAATTGCTGCTCGGTATTTCACTGTTGCAAGGCGCGGTGTTAACCGGCATCGCCACTTATCTGATTTTGATGCTGCAAAGTCGTGGGCAAAAACCGCTGGAACTGGTGATTGGCGGCCTGCTGCTGTTTGTTGCCGCAGCCTATATTGTTGAGCTGTTTTTCTCGCAGCCAAAAGTAAGCGAATTGGTGATCGGCATGGCGTTGCCATCGTTGCCCACTTCTGACGCGGTATTTCTGGCCGCTGGTGTGCTAGGCGCAACCATCATGCCGCACGTGATTTATCTGCACTCAGCGCTGACGCAGCATGGCAATGTCGGCAGCAAAGCGGAGCGTTACTCCTCGACCAAGCTGGATGTTTCCATCGCCATGACCATCGCCGGCTTTGTTAATCTGGCGATGATGGCCACCGCCGCCGCGGCATTTCATTTCAGCGGCCATTCCAGCATTGTCGATCTCGACCAAGCGTATTTGACGCTGCAACCGCTGCTCGGTCACGCCGCCGCGATTGTTTTCGGCCTGAGCTTGGTGGCTGCCGGTCTCTCTTCCACGGTGGTCGGGACGTTGGCGGGTCAGGTGGTGATGCAGGGCTTTATCCGCTTCCACATTCCTTTGTGGTTCCGCCGCACCATTACTATGTTGCCTTCCTTTATTGTGATTTGGGCGGGCTGGGATCCGACACGCATTTTGGTGATGAGCCAGGTGCTGCTGAGTTTTGGTATCGCGCTGGCGTTGATTCCGCTGCTGTCGTTTACCGGTAATCGTGAATTGATGGGCGATGAGATGGTCAACTCGAGGCTGATGCAGAATGCCGGACGATTGATTGTGGTGTTGGTGATTGCGTTGAATCTTTACTTACTGGTCGGTGAAGCGCTCGGCTGGTAACGGTGCGACAGAAAGAAAAATCCCGGTATTAACCGGGATTTTTTGTTTAATGATGATGGTGATCGTGGCGATCATCATGGCGATGATCGTGACGCCAATGGTCGCGTCGTTCACGTTCATGCCAGCGGCGTTCGCGCTCACGTTCATAGGCGCGATGACGTTTCCACTCTTCGTGACGCCACCAGCGATGATCATCGTAGCGATAACGATCGTTCCACCAACGCGGTTCACGCCAGCGGCCGCCATCCCAGTAATTACCATGGCGATCGCGATCGCCGAGATGCAGCGTAACGCCTGGGCCTAAGTTGATGGTGGCGCTGTCGGCTTGTGCTGTGCTGATAGCCAACGGGGATAATGTTGCCAGCAAGGCGGCAAACAAAATGGCACGTTTCATAGTTTCTCCTTTTCAGTAGCTTATACCTGCTACCGTTGCGCTAGTGTGCCATATTGAACCAAGCGCGCCTTGAGAAAAACTCCTAAAACGTTGAGGTTATTCTGAAATGAGAATTATCTGCTGCAGATAAAGCCCGGCAAAGGCCGGGCGGGTAAGCGTTTACACTAAAATATTATGGATAGCGTTAATCTCGTCCTGACTCAGCGTTGGCTGGCTCAACATCTCAACCGCATCATCAATTTGCGCGGTTTTACTGGCGCCAATCAGCACCGATGTGACACGCGTATCGCGCAGCACCCAGCTCAACGCCATCTGCGCCAGTTTCTGGCCGCGCTGCTGCGCAATCTGTTGTAGCTGGCGCACTTTTTCCATTTTCTCTTGCGTCAGCTGGCTCTCATTGAGGAACTTGCTGCCGCTGGCGATACGAGAATCTTCGGGAATGCCCTGCAAATAGCGATCGGTCAACACGCCGCCCGCCAATGGGGAGAAAGCGATACAACCCACGCCGTTATCGCCCAGCACATCCAGCAAGCCTTGCTCTGGCGTGCGCTCAAACATCGAATAACGCGGCTGATGAATCAGGCACGGCGTGCCGAGATCGCGCAGAATCGCAATCGCTTCAGCCGCTTTATCCGCCGGATAATTTGAGATCGCCGCGTATAACGCTTTGCCCTGACGCACCACCTGATCGAGCGCGCGCATGGTCTCTTCCAGCGGCGTTTCGGGGTCGGGACGATGGTGATAGAAAATATCCACGTACTCCAATCCCATACGCTTCAAACTTTGATCAAGACTGGAAATCAGATACTTGCGCGAACCCCAATCGCCGTAAGGGCCGTCCCACATGGTGTAACCGGCTTTAGTGGAAATCACCAGTTCATCGCGTAGACCGTGGAAATCCTCACGCAAGATGCGGCCAAAGTTGGATTCGGCTGAACCCGGCGGTGGACCATAATTATTCGCCAGGTCGAAATGCGTGATGCCGCGATCAAAAGCGTGGCGCAACAATTCACGGCTATTATCAACGCGCGTGCTGTCGCCAAAGTTGTGCCACAAACCCAGCGAAATAGCCGGTAATTTGAGGCCGCTTCGGCCACTGCGACGATATTGCATCTGTTGATAACGTTCAGGATGGGGAAAAGCAGTCATGCAGCGTTCCTGTCTCAAGAGGGGAGAAAGTGACATCAGCATAGCAGTGTATGCGTTTACACTAAGGTGAAATGGGCCGAAGATCGCAACTTACAGAATTATCTGTCGTCGTAACGATTGCTTGCCACAAATCGCAGCGCCACGATGCTGAAAATCTCGCCAATTCAGCCACATCGCTGATACTTCTCAACATCCCCTTGAGAAGGAGCTGTCGATGAAAACCCTTAATGTTGGCGACTATTTACTCCACCGTTTGCAACAAGCAGGCATCCATCATTTGTTCGGCGTGCCAGGCGACTACAACCTGCAATTTCTCGACAGTGTGATTGCGCATCCTGATATCGCCTGGGTTGGCTGCGCCAATGAACTGAATGCCGCCTATGCCGCTGATGGTTACGGCCGTTGCAACGGTGCCGCCGCGCTGTTAACCACTTTCGGCGTAGGCGAATTGAGCGCGATAAACGGCATTGCCGGTAGCTACGCCGAATATGTGCCGGTGATTCACATCGTGGGCGCACCCGCCAGCCAGGCGCAGGCGAATGGCGATTGCGTACATCATTCATTAGGCGATGGCGATTTCGGCCATTTTTTGCGTATGGCGCAGGAAATCAGCGTGGCTTCTGCGGTGCTAACGCCAGAAAATGCCGTGGCCGAGATTGATCGGGTAATTGCCGAAGCGCTTAAACAACATCGCCCCGGATACTTATTGATGGCGGTGGACGTGGCGGCGGCAGAGGTGGCCATGCCAAATCATGCCGAGCAACAGCCAGAACATCAGCGTTCAGTGGCGGCCGCTTTTGCCGATGCCGCCGAGCGTTTATTAGCACCTGCACAACGCGTATCGCTGCTGGCCGATTTTCTTGCCTCACGTTGGCAATTGCAATCCCAGCTTGCCGCACTGCGCCAGTGGCGCGCTATTCCTGCCGCCACCTTATTAATGGGCAAAGGCGTGCTGAATGAGCAGCAGCCTGGCTTTGTCGGCACATACTCCGCAGAAGGCAGCAGCGAGGCGGTGCGCCAGGCGATTGAAAATACCGATGTCACTTTATGCGTCGGTGTGCGCTTTACCGATACGCTAACTGCCGGATTTACCCAACATTTGCCCGAACCGCGCGTGATCGATCTGCAACCGTTTCAGGCCACGGTTGCGGGCGAAGTGTTTGCGCCGCTCAGCATGCAGCACGCATTGGAAGCTTTGCTGCCGATTTATCAGCGTCACAGCGCCCACTGGCAACTGGCTGAGGTGCCAGAATGCGAAGAAAGTAAGCACATTGATGCGGCAGTAATCAGTCAACAGGCATTCTGGCAAGCAATGCAGCGCTTCTTACAGCCGGGTGATATTATCCTTGCCGATCAAGGCACCGCGGCATTTGGTGCCGCCTCACTGCGCTTGCCGCAGGATGCGCAATTATTGGTGCAACCGCTGTGGGGATCGATTGGCTATACTTTACCCGCCACCTTCGGGGCGCAAACCGCACAGCCAGATCGCCGCGTGATCCTGATTATCGGCGATGGCTCAGCGCAGCTTACCATTCAAGAGTTGGGCTCGATGCAGCGCGATGGTCAGCAGCCCATCATTTTCTTACTGAATAACGATGGCTACACGGTTGAGCGGGCGATTCACGGCGCAGAGCAGCGTTATAACGACATCGCGCAGTGGAACTGGACCGCGCTGCCGCAGGCGATGAGCGTAGATTGCGCGGCACAAAGCTGGCGCGTGAGTGAAACGGTGCAACTTGACGCGGTGATGGCGCAATTAATGCGTAATCGTCGTTTGTCGCTGGTGGAAGTGGTGATGGACAAACAGGACTTGCCGCCGCTGCTACGTAAGGTTACCGCCGCTTTGCATCAGCGCAACAGCGGTTAAATTCGGAAAGTTGCCGCTGTGCAGCCCGCCGGGCGATCGGTAGGCTGTGCAGCATCTTTGAATGGACGCGCCCATCATGTCAGGTGGGCGTTGTTGTTTTATTGGCAGGCTTTTATAGTGTCCTGCAATTGTTTATGACCCAAGCGGAGCAGCAGAAGAATGACAACATACGCCCTGGTCGGCGATGTGGGCGGTACCAATGCCCGTCTCGCATTGTGTGAGGTGGAAACTGGCGCTATCTCTCAGGCCGAAACATTCTCAACATCAGACTACGACAATCTCGAAGCGGTGATTCGTCATTATCTCGACGAACAAAAACAGGACATCAAACATGGCTGCATCGCCATTGCTTGTCCGATCACCGGCGATTGGGTGGAGATGACCAATCATGATTGGGCGTTTTCGACCAAAGCGATGAAGGAAAATCTGGCGCTGGAAAGCCTGGAAATCATCAACGATTTCACTGCGGTATCGATGGCGATTCCGATGCTGAGCGAAAAAGAAGTGATTCAGTTTGGTGGCAAATCGCCGATTGAAGGCAAGCCGATTGCGATTTATGGCGCTGGCACCGGTTTGGGCGTTAGTCATTTGGTGCACGTCGATAAACGTTGGATCAGCTTGCCGGGCGAAGGCGGTCACGTGGATTTCGCACCGAACAGTGAAGAAGAGGGCGAAATTCTGGAAGTGCTGCGTGCTGAGCTGGGCCACGTTTCGGCGGAGCGCGTGTTATCCGGTTCGGGCTTAGTAAACTTGTATCGCGCTATTGTAAAATCCGACGATCGTGAGCCGGAAAACCTCAAACCGAAAGATGTCACCGAGCGCGCGCTGAAAGACAGCTGCATCGATTGCCGTCGCGCGTTGTCGCTGTTCTGCGTCATTATGGGCCGTTTTGGCGGCAACCTGGCGTTGAATCTCGGCACCTTTGGCGGCGTGTATATTGCCGGCGGTATCGTGCCGCGCTTCCTGGATTTCTTTAAAGCGTCAGGCTTCCGCGCGGCGTTTGAAGACAAAGGCCGCTTCCGCGATTATCTGGTGGATATTCCGGTGTATATGATCACGCACGATCAACCGGGATTACTCGGCGCGGGCGCCCATCTGCGTCAGGTGCTGGGCCGCGAACTGTAATACTTTCTGGCGAGCGGCGCCCGCCGTTCGCCTTACAATCTCATCAATAGCCGAAAGGCTTTCACCTTGCTACGGCTCACCGGCACTTGCGCATCCAAATCACGCAGTTTCAATAAATAGGTATTGTTAAACCAGGGTTCGATTTCACGGATCTTGCTTAAGTTGACGCAATATGAACGGTGACAGCGGAAAAACTGTTGTTCCGGTAAACGGCTACAAAACTCACTGATCACCATCGACATCACATAAGCTTCGCGCCGCGTGTAGACAAACGTCAGCTTTTCATGCGCTTCCACGTAATAAATCTCGTTGATATCGGTAACGATGATGCGTTCGTCTTTCACCAGATTGACGGTTTGCGGTGCGCTAATTGCCGCGTGCGGCTGCGACTGTTGCTGCACGCTGGCTTCCAGTTTGCGCAGCATGGTGACAATGCGTGATTCGTGATACGGCTTGAGAATGTAGTCAAATGCATCCAGTTCAAACGCGTCTACCGCATGCTCTTTCCACGCGGTGATAAACACAATCAACGGCTTATGGGCAAATTGGTTAATGTTTTGCGCCAGCAGCATGCCATCCAGCGAGGGAATGTTGATGTCGAGGAATATCACATCAACGCGATGGGTTTGCAGATATTTCAGCACTTCCAGCCCGTCATCAAAGCAGGCTTCTACTTCGATTTTACTGTGTTGCTGAATCATCCAGCTCAACTCTTGCTGCGCAAGAAATTCGTCTTCAACGATGATGGCTTTCACGCAGAGGTTTCCGTGGTGGGGCGCAGCGGCGCGGGCAGTGGCTGACCATTCTTGCTCAGGGTAAAGGCAATTTCAGTACCGGGATGATGACGCGTAATCGTTAATCCGTGGCCGGAGAGGAGTTTCACCCGATGATGCACATTTAACAGGCCAATCTTATTGCCGGGCATCTCATTGCGTGCCACGCGATTCATCACATCGTCGCTGATGCCGTCGCCGGTATCACGCACCGCTACGCGCACCCGATCGCCCAAATCTTTCACACTCAAAGTCACCACGCCTTTGCCGCGACAAGGCTGAATGCCGTGCACAATGGCGTTTTCTACCAGCGGCTGAATCAGCAAGCTGGGCAAGGTGAAATGCAGGTCCTCATCGACGTCATAAATCATCGACAGCTTATCGCCAAAGCGCGCCTGCTCAATCGCAATGTAATCTTTCACCTGCCACAGCTCTTTCTTGATATCGATAAGTTCGTCATCGTTGAGTTCGAGGTTGTAGCGTAGATAGCGCGAAAGGTTGATCACCAACTGGCGGGCGGTATCTGGATTAAGCCGGATCGAAGAGGAGATCGCGTTCAGCGCATTGAACAGGAAATGCGGGTTGATTTTGCTTTGCAGCGCGCGCAATTCCGCTTTATTCGCCATCTCTCGCAGTTGCTCTGCACGCGACACTTCCAACTGGGTTGAGATGATTTGTGACAGGCCAATCGCCATCTCTTTTAACGAGCCGGTGATGCGATGCGCGCGGCGATAATATATTTTCAGCGTGCCGGTGACTTCCCCTTTTTCCCAAAGGGGAATAACTAACATTGAGTGGATATCTTTGGTGCGATGCGCTTCATCATTGTTCTTGATGATGATTTTTCCGCTGGAGATCGATTGCGCGGTAGTTGGGCTAATGGCGTCATCGCCGTTGTGATAGTTCTGCTCGCCGTAGCCGACGTAGGCCAGAATCTGTTTGGTATTGGTGATGGCAACCGCATCGGCATGAATGTCGGTGCGAATGATATCGCACACTTTATGCAACGATTGGCTGTCCACCTGACGAAACAGCGGCAGCGTTTTGTTAGCGATTTCCAATGCCAACTTGGCCTGACGTGCGGCAATCGCCTCTTTTTCCCCTTCCACACTCTGCACCAGCAGCACGATCAAACCGATGCTGGATGCGCCAAGAATCATCGGCAGCGCAATCTCGGCAACAATCGCTAATCCCAGCGCCATCGGCTTGGCCCACAGCACGATCAGCAGCATGGTCAGGCTCTCGCACAGCATGCCGCCGAGAATCCCGGCACGCCAACGCTGCTCTTTGCTAATGCGGCGATTAATCACGCCAGAGGCAATGCCAGCAATAATGCTGGTGATCAAACAAGGCACCGCTGTAACGCCATCCATATCAATCAGATAGCGATGTAAACCGGCGATGATGCCGGTCGCAATCCCGACCCACGGGCCAAACAATATGCCGCCGGACATCACCGCAATCACGCGCACATTCAGCAGCGAACCGTCGACATTAATGCCAGACCAGGTGCTGAACAGCGCGAATAGCGAGAAGATTGCCGTCACCACCACTTTTTCACGCACCGAATGTTCGTCTTTTTGCAGCAGTTGACGGAACACCCGCGTGCGAGTGAGGAAGAATAAGCAGATCAGCATCAGCGCTGCGCGGTCAAATACCGCCAGCAGCATGTCGAAGTGGGAAGGCAAAGGCAGCTCTCGGACAAAGCAAGAATGCGGCTATGATAAAAAATGTGATCGAGATCCGCCAGCACCACGGCAAGCTGCAGACGCTTCTTATAGCTTGGATCAATTTTAGGCTTTTCGGTCACCATAAATAGCGTATCAAAAAAAAAGAGGAAATCCTGAGTAGTAAAAAGAGGATTAGCCAAACCGTGCGCCGATCGCTGGTTGTGGTAGATCCAGTTTGCTATGTTGCCGTATACAAAATCGCGGAGCCTGGCAATGCAATTACTTACCCCACGTTTGTCCTTGAGCCGATTACAGGCGGAAGATTGGCAGATTTTCAAAGCGGTGCATCAAGACACTGCCACCATGACGTGGGTCAGTGAAATCCCGGATGAAAATGACATCCGCCAGCGCTTTACCGAGCGGCTCGCGCCGTGGCAAGCCAGCAGTTTTCACATGCTTTGCCTGGTCGCCAGAATCCGTGCAACGGGCGAGCCAATTGGTTTGTTTGGCTGTAGCGCGGAATGGCATCCTTATCGTCAGGCGGAAGTAGGCTACATGCTGCTGCATGCGTATACCGCACAAGGTTACGGCAGTGAAGCGCTTGATGCGCTCTGTACTTTTTTGCTGCAAGCAGAATTTCATAAGCTGAAAGCGATGGTGATTGAGGGGAATTGGCCGTCACGACGTATTTTGGAGAAGAATGGTTTCGAGCTTGAGGGTACGCTGCGGGATAATTATCTGTTAAACGGCCAATGGGTGAGCGATTGGGTGTTTGGTCGCCTGAATCCTGAGAATTAGAATTTTTTTATTCTGCTCTCGACAATCTTGTTATCAGCACGTTATGTTCTTGGGGCGGTCACCACAGTGACCCACGTCGCTCGGACGGTCCGGGCGCTTACGTAATCCAGAGGATCTCATGGCTGATAACAGCACACCCCGTCGTTTCTCGCGTATTGAACGCCTGCCCCCGTATGTATTTAACATTACCGCTGAATTGAAGATGGCTGCACGTCGGCGCGGCGAAGACATCATCGATTTTTCGATGGGAAATCCAGACGGCCCCACGCCGCCGCACATCGTCGAAAAACTCTGCCAGGTGGCGCAGCGCGAAGACACGCACGGTTACTCAACCTCGAAAGGTATTCCACGTTTACGTCGCGCGATTTCGCGTTGGTACGCAGACCGTTATCAGGTCGAAATCGATCCGGAATCAGAAGCGATTGTCACCATCGGTTCCAAAGAGGGGTTGGCGCATTTGATGCTGGCAACGCTCGATCACGGCGACACCGTGTTGGTGCCCAATCCGAGCTATCCGATTCACATTTATGGCGCGGTGATTGCCGGTGCGCAGGTACGTTCCGTGCCGCTGGTGGCGGGCGTTGATTTCTTCAACGAGCTGGAACGCGCGATTCGCGAAAGTTATCCGAAGCCGAAAATGATGATTCTCGGTTTCCCGTCGAACCCCACTTCGCAATGCGTTGAACTGGATTTCTTCGAGCGCGTGATTGCGCTGGCGAAGCAGTACAACGTGCTGGTGATTCACGATCTGGCGTATGCCGATATCACCTATGATGGCTGGAAAGCGCCTTCGATCATGCAGGTGCCCGGTGCGCGCGATGTGGCGGTTGAATTCTTTACCCTGTCGAAAAGCTACAACATGGCGGGCTGGCGTATCGGCTTTATGGTCGGTAACAAAGAGCTGGTTGCGGCGCTGGCGCGCATCAAAAGCTATCACGATTACGGTACTTTCACGCCGTTGCAAGTGGCTGCGATTGCTGCGCTGGAAGGTGATCAGCAATGCGTACGCGATATCGCCGAGCAGTACAAACGTCGCCGTGATGTGCTGGTGAAAGGCCTGCACGAAGCGGGCTGGATGGTTGATCTGCCGAAGGCATCAATGTACGTGTGGGCAAAAATTCCCGATCACTACGCGCATCTCGGTTCGCTGGAATTCGCCAAATTGCTGTTGCAGGAAGCGAAGGTGTGTGTGTCGCCGGGCATCGGTTTTGGTGATTACGGTGATACACACGTGCGTTTTGCGCTGATTGAGAACAGCGATCGTATTCGTCAGGCGGTACGCGGGATTAAAGCCATGTTCCGTGCCGATGGCATTTTGCCGGGAACGGTGAAAGCGCTGGAAGAAGAGGAAGAGTAAAACTGAATGGGGCGACTGGCGTCGCCCCGTCTGGCGGCTCTACAGCATCAGTACAAAAGTACCGACCCAAAGTAACAGGAAAAAAGAAATTCCCATCAAAGCGTATCTCACAACAGCAACTCCTCTGAGCGGTTACCCGGCGAGCGATCCCAAACTCGCGTAACCCGAACAGAATAAGAGAAAGGTGGAGTTCATCAGCGCTACACGCTTTCTTCTCAGGTCGCTCCAGGCAAGCCCAGAACAGGATCGAGCGATAATCTACGCGGATTCGTCCCAAAAATAAATAGGCCGTTTCTGAGATATTGCTCACATTTTCAGCGGACATCAATCTCTGGAATTGCCGACATGCCAACCCGCAGTTTTGCCAGATCCGGTTGATTGATATCCAACACAATTTTCACCGGTAAACGCTGTACCACCTTGGTGTAATTGCCGGTGGCATTATCCGGTGAAATAGCGGAAAAGGTCGCGCCGGTTGCCGGTGCGATACTGTCCACGCGACCGGTAAACGACTTGCCGGGTAACGCATCCACTTTCACCAGCACCTTTTGGCCTTGCTGCACATCAGCCAACTGCGTTTCCAGATAGTTGGCGGTGATATAGGTTTGCTGCAAGGGCACCACTGCCAGCAAACGGGTGCCGGCACTGACATACGCGCCAAGGCGAACAGCACGCTGCCCAACCATGCCATCCACCGGCGCGACGATGCGCGTGTAAGAAAGATTGAGCTGCGCCTGATCGACGCTGGCTTTTGCCGCCGTCACATCGGCCGCGGCCTGACGCACCGCGGCTTGTAACACGCCAACCTGCTTCACGGCGGCGGCCAGCGCTGCTTCGCTCTGCCGTACCGCCGCTGAGGCTGAACGCTGGGTCGAGTTGGCTTTCTGCTGATCGTCCGCGGCGATAGTGCCGCTTTTATACAACTGGTTGTAACGTGCCGCACTTTGTCCAGCGTATTGCGCCGACGCCTGGCTTGCCGCTAGGCTGGCTTTCGCTTCATCGATGGTGGACTGCTGCTGTTCCAACTGCGCCTGGCTGCTCAATTGCTTGGCTTCACTGACCTGCAAATTAGCCTGAGCAGTTTCCAGCGCCACGCGATAATCGCGATCGTCGAGCGTCGCCAGCAGTTCACCGGCCTTAACACGCTGGTTATCTTGCACATTCACACTGGCGATATAGCCGGAGACCTTCGGCGCCACCAGCGTGTAATCGGCATTAACGTACGCATCGGTGGTGCGGTGATCGTTGCCGGTCATTGATGACCAGACAAAAAATGCCATCGCTAATAACACCAGTAATAAGGCACTTAACAGCACCGTTCTTTTCATTGCAAAAGCTTGCATATCAATTATCTCGACGTCGTCGTTGCAGGTTGAATCAGGGTTTGTGGCGGCCACACGCGTTTCGGCAGCCAGGCGGTTAACAGTAAAAGCAGGGCAGCAAAGGCAATCAGCATCTGATAACAATCACTCAGGCTCAGCACCATCGCCTGATGTTTCAGCAAAGTGGCAAAGCCGCTGAGGTTTTCCGCACTGCTGGCGCTACCATCGGGCAATAAAGGCAAGCTGCTGCTGGATTGTGCGCTGTTGGGCGCAGTCATCAGCCATGCGCGGTTGGCGGCATGATCAATCAATATGTTGGAATGAAACTGCTCACGATGGCTGATAAACCAGGCGACTAAGGTGCTGGCGGCGATGCTGGAGAAGCCGCGCACGGTGTTGAACATCGCCGAAGCAAACGGGCCTTCTGGCGGCGCGACCACGCTGGTGGCGCTCATCAACACCGGCAAAATCACCATTGGCTGACCAAACGCTTGCAGGATCTGAATTAGCCAGAAATTCTGCCGCGCCCAATCGGTGGTGATGTGCATGCCCATCAAGCAGGATGTCACCAACAGCGCGACGCCTGCCGTCAACATCCAGCGGCAATCGACCCAGCGAATATTCAGTAATGCGGCAATAAATGGCGCAATCAGCAACTGCGGCAAACCGATGGTTAACGCCAGCGGCGCGAATTGTAAGGTGCGGAAACCTTGTACTTGCGCCAGATAGGCGGAAGGCAGCGCCGAACTTGACAGCGACAGAATCAACACGCCCGCCAGCACCAACAAACCATGCGAAAGATTGCGTCGCGCCAACATCTGCAACTTAAACAGTGGCAGCGGATGAAACCATTCATTAATAAAGAACACAGTCAGCAACGCCAGAGCGCTGAATAATAGGCCGCTGAATAATGATGATTCGAGCCAATCGAGCCGCTCGCCCTGAGTTAGCGCCAGAATCAGCAAGGCCATGCCGCTGCAACCGGTGAGCATGCCGAACAGGTCCATTTGCTTAAAGCGTTCAAGGCGCAGCGGATCTTGCGGCAAGCCCCAACCAATCAGCAGCATGGCAATCAGCATGGCGGGAACCACTTGCCAGAACACGAAAAGCCAACTGACATCATCGGTCCAGAATGCTGCCAGCGAGGCAGCCATGTTGGGGCCGAAAGTGGCGGTCAGCGCATAGCCTGCCAAACCGTACAACTTGATTGGCGGCGGCAAGAAGCGCAGCGCAACGGTCATCAGCAGCGGCGGTAATGCGCCACCAAATAAACCTTGCACCACGCGCAAAGCGATAAATAACGGCGCGTTAGGCATTAAGGGCAGCAGCAGGCCGCTAATCATAAAACCAGCAGAAACCAATAGTGCAAAACGGCGCAGTGAAAACGTCACTGCAAACCACGGCGCGATCATCATCGCCGCGACTTCTGCGGCCTGATAAGCGGAAATGATCCAGCTGCCTTGATCGTAACTGATGCCGATCGCCGCACGGATATCGGCCAGCGCGATATCGGTAACGCGATCGTTTAATCCAGAAGTGAGCGCGGCAATCAACACACCCACCAATCCCAACGCCAGACGCAGGGTAAAAGGATGGGGCGCCGGAGCAGCAATCGGCTGGGCATTCATAGCAGGTGTCTCATTGTTATGTTGATGCAGTGTATTGCGATGTGATACAGGTGGCATCTTACCTATCGGTATGATGTATTGCAATGTGATACAGGGTGTAAAAGTGCGATCATTCGCGTTAAAGTAGGGCAGGCCAAAAAGGAACGCATCATGGTTGAACTCCCCTCAAGCCGTGAGGATGAAAAAGCGGGTGGCATTCAAGTCATCGCGCGTGCGGCAAAAATTCTAAATGCGCTGGGTGAACATCCCGGCGGCATGAGTTTGGGTGAAATTGCGCAAGTGGTTGATCTTCCGCGATCCACGGTGCAGCGCATCATCGCCGCGTTGGATAGTGCGCAACTGGTACGCAGCAGCGGTGCGGGCGGTTTACGTCTCGGTCCAGCGCTGCTCAAGCTGATTTCCAGCGTGCACAGCGATGTGGTGGAAATCGTGCGACCGTTCCTCGAACAACTCTCCGCTGATATCAATGAAACCGTATCGCTGGCGCGTGCGCACGGCACGCAGTTGGCAATCGTGCATTATGTGGTAGCGTCACGCGAACTGCGTGTGGTGCCGCGTATCGGGCTGAATCTGCCGCTGTACAGCACGTCAGGCGGTCGCGCGTTACTGGCGCTGGAAAGCGATGAAGATGTACGCGTGATGGTCGGCGAAGCCTATAAAGAGCTGACCGAAATGACGGTGAAAACGCTGCCGCAGCTGCTGCAACTGATCGCCGAAGTGCGTGTCAGCGGTTTGGCGATTGATCGTGGCGAAACGCTGGAAGGGATCTCGACCATGGCGGTGGCCATCGACACGTTGTTTGGTCGTTTCTCTATCTCTTTATTGGTGCCGACAGCGCGTTTTCATAAACAGGAAGCGCTGTATCGCACCGAAATTTTGAAGTGCAAAGACGCCTTGATTGGTGAAATTGGCAAAATGACCGCTGTGGAAGGATAACCAATTGATGAAAACCTTGCTGATGGCCATCGATAACTCTCCGGTGGCGGAAAAAGTGATTGCGCTGACCATTGAACAAGCGCTAGCGCATCAGGCGCAAGTGACAGTGCTATGTTGTGTTGATCCGGCGTACTCCTCGTGCAATCAACCGATTGAGATTGATGCCGGTGAAGATCCCGATGATTTTGTTGCCGCCAAAGATGAGCAAAACACCGCCGAAATGGTGGTGCGACATGCGCTGGCACCGCTGCTGCGGGCAGGCATTGCGGCGAAAGGGTTGATTCTGGCTGGCGAAGCGGCGGAAACCATTGTGGCGCAGTCGAACCTGTTGCATGCCACGATGATCATTATGGGACGCCGTCATTTGTCGCCATTTAATCGCTTGTTGAAAGGTTCTGTCAGCGCCGCAGTGATTGAGCGCGCCAATTGCCCGGTTTTGATTGACGTACGTAAGGATTAACCTCGTTCGATGCTCTCGCTTTTTCCTATTACGCTAGCGGCGTTTACGCTGCTGGCGATCATCATTATTTTGCTGGTGCGTTCTACCTCGCTGCGCGTGTGGCAAGGTGTGCTGCTCTTCCTGTTACCGCTGCTGCTGGCGAATCTGTTGTGGTTCAACTGGCTACATCCGCGCCAGGAACGCCAAGCGCTGGCGAGTGAAGTCTCAGCTCAGCTCAGCCTCGCGCCCGGTTATCGTTTATTGAAAATTCAGGAACCCGCGCTGTGGCAGTTGCTCAATCGTGAACTGCTGCATAAGCGGCTTGCGGGTGTTCCGGCAGATCAGGCGCTGGGTGATATGCGCGGTTGGCTGATGGATTTGGTTAATCAACGCTTAGCGCGCGCCTCTGATGAGGCGATCCTCAACTACATTCGCGTGTCGGTTGAAGAGATGCAGGCGCTGCAACAGCAGGAACCACAGCGCTGTTTTCGTTTCCTTTATCCGCAGGTCAACGGTGGCGTCAATCTGCAACAGGTGCTGTCACCAGAATTGAATCAGCGCGATGCGCAAGCGCTGGAAACCTTGCTGCAACAGAGCACCGGTAATGAGCAACCGCTAGATCAGGCCGCAGCACAGCGCGATCTGCAACATGTGGTGGAAACCTTGTATGGCAAGTGGGGCGATAAGCTTCAGCAATTGAATATGCCCGCCGACACGGCGGTTGATCGCGGCGCGATGTGCGCGATGTCGATCGATCTCTACAGCGGTATTCTCGCATTGCCTGCCAAACAAGCGGCCAATCTTTTACGTAAGATGGTCAGCCTTACCGGTTAGCGGGCAAAAAAAAGCCCGCTCAGCGCGGGCATGAAGGTCACTATCAGTATCTCTTTATTATCAGTATCACCTGGTGTGGTGCAGACTTCGTTTTGTCTGTACACAGAATCGCATTGCCCAAGTGATAAGTATAGCCGTTTGGTTTTATCGATTTGATTGGCAAAAACTTTGCTTTAAGCAGACATTTCGCGCTTTATTCCTATAGATAGGCGCGGCGTTGCATTTTAGACTGCGACGCTTGAGAGGACACCCTAATGAAAAAAATGCTTATTAGCGCGCTAGCGCTATTTATGCTGGCGGGATGTAGCGTCAGCAAACCAGGATTTGAACGAATAGATGAAGATACCAGCTCAAATACCGTGCAGTATCGTTATGATCCGCACACCTTGAATAAAGATGCGCTGGAAATCGACCTGGCGAATTATTGCAGTCAACGTGGATTTGATAAGGTTGAATCACTGCCAGCGCAAAACAGTCATTTGCCTGGTTTAAAGAAAGCCTGGTATCAATGTAATTACGCAGTAAAAAGTTAAAAAATAGGGCGGAATAAATTCCCGCCCTTTTTATTTTCATTATTTTCTTGTTATATGCTGTGTATATTCTTTGCCCAATTACCAGTGTCGACCATAACCGCCGTACCCGTGATGCCAGCCGCCACCGCCATGATGTCCCCAACCTGGGCCGCGACCGTGATCGTGGTCGATAATACAGCCGCTCAACATCGTCATGATGGCAACCACCGATGCAACCTTAATTAACTTTTTCATGGAGAGTCCTCCTCTTTTCCAATGGAGCCAGATTACAGCGGAAAAGTGGAGTGAAGATGCAGGAAATGTAGAGTTATTTCTGGTTCTATTTCGGAATGTGTCAATTAAATGCTAAAAACGGCGAGGAGGTAAATAATCCAATCGGAATAAGCTGAATGCCTGATAATAATAGCGCGATTACTCCGAAAGGCAAGGCTTAATAATAGTGGTTCTCAATAGTCAGCTTATTGTGGATGAATTATGGAGAAAACGGATGCCGCCAATGAAAGCGGCATCCAGCGAGATTAATTATGCAGCAAAGGTTCTGATACGGCTTGGCGATTTGGCACACGAATGCTCAGCGACAGCACCAGCGAGATTACCAACAAGGTCATGATCAGGCTGAAGGTAACGGTGAAGCCACCAAACGCCGATGCCACTAACGAACCCAGCACGCTGCCGATACCAAAGCCGAGGTAAATCAAACCGTAGTTTTTGGTCAAATTGTTCAGGCCGAAGAAATCACTGACCAGGGAGGGGAACACGGTGATGGTGCCACCAAAACTGAATGCCACGCAGGCCAATGACAGGAAGAAGCTGGTTTCATTCATGCGTGTGAACAGCAAAATACTCATACCAATCAGCGAAACAATTTGCGCCACGGTGATCACACGTATGCGCGCCATTTTGTCCGACAGCACGCCAAGGATCAGACGCCCGCTGAGGTTGGCAATCGCAATCACGGTTACGGCGTTGGCAGCGGTTTGTGCGCTGAGATGCACCATACCTTCCCCGATATCTTTCGCCACACCAATCACGTATAAACCGCTCATGCAGGCAGTCAGGAACATCAACGCAAGCATCCAGTACTGAGGCAAACGTACTGACTCCGCCAACGTGTAATCTTTGGCTTCGCGCTGCGCATTGCCGCTGGTTTTTTGCAGCGGCGCATCACGCATTAAAAGCGCGCCGACAATGATCATGCTCATCGCGATCACGCCCCAAATCATGAAGGTGCTTTCCAAACCTTGTGACGTCAGCAGCGCACCGCAGATAAATTTAAAGCCCAGGCTACCCAATCCGTAGGCGCCAATCGAACAGGCTGAAATCAACCCTTTGCGTTCCGGGAACCATTTCACGCAGTTAGATAGCGTCATCAGATAGCCCGCGCCATCCGCCAGCCCCACCAAAATACCGGCGCTGAGATACAGCATCATCAAATTATCGGCATGCGCGGTGAGCCAGAATCCCACGGCCATCAAAACACCCGCGCCGATGGTGACATTGCGCACGCCAAAGCGTTCCTGCAACTTTCCGGCCAGCGATGAAGCGATGGCTAAACCGAGGCTGAGTAAACCAAATGAGAAGGCCACTTCGCTGATGGGGGCATCCAGCTTGTGGGCTAATGGGCCGTTAAACAGGCTCCAGGTATAGACGGAACCCAGCGCGAACTGGGTTATGATGGTGCCGATAAGGGTAAGCATGCGGGTACGTTGGATATTCGCATTGGTTGCTGTTTTCATTTTTATCTCTCACTCGAGAAAGCGGAATCTGGGCTGATGATAAGTGGCTATCGCGCGTGCGGGTTGAACCGCGGCGTGAATGGACCGAGCGAGGGAATGAAATGCAGCGAAACGGGTATGAATGACATAACGATGACAAGGCTAATGTCATTTTAACCGCAGCGGTTGCAGTGGGTAAGCATGTGTAACCAGTTGTATCGAACGGTGGATATCGCCTGCAAAACTGGGGAAGTTTGCCAGGCTTAGAGTTCATTCAAGAGGAGGAAATATGATAGACCGAGCATATGAATCCGCGTCAAGCGAGGATGAGGTTTGCTGCATTATCGGTCAGGCGGTGATCGAGTTAAGCGATGAGCATCAACCAGTGAACAAATCCACGTTGTCGCTGAAATTACTGGCAATGGCCGACCGCGACAAAGATGATGAACGCGTCCTGCTTTACTGGATTGCCAGAAAAGCCATAACTAAACCTCACCAGCTCAATATCGGCGTTCAGGGCTGGCGCTAGAGGAACAAAAGAGCGGGCGCAATGCCCGCTCTCGTTATTTAAGCCGTACGTAAACGCCTCATGGTTGGCCAGCGTACAAACATCACCATGTTGCCTGCTAGAATCATCACCAATCCGACAATCGCATTGCTGTGCCAATGATAGCCTTCGTATAAGGTGGAAAGTGTCAGCGCCACCAACGGGAACAGCAAGGTGCTGTATGCCGCCTGACTAGCACCAATACGACCCACCAGCGTGAAATAGGCACCAAATCCCAGCACTGAACCAAAAATCGCCAGATAGCTCATTGCGCCCATCCATTGTAAATTCAGCGCGGGTGCCAGCGAATCGCCATCGATCAGCGCTAATGCAGCCATCACCATCGCGCCATAAAACATGGCGTAGCTGTTGGTGGTCAAGACATCGCGTTGGCGACGTTGATGGCGCATGGAAATCATGTTGCCGAAGGAGAAGCCCAGCGTACCAAGCGCGCTCAGACCTACGCCCCACAGCAATTGTGGCGCGGGATCGGCTGCCATAATGTCATGCCAGAACAGCGCGACAATGCCTCCGAGGCCCAACACCGCAGCGGGCAGCAAGCGGAAAGAAGGACGTTGGCGGAAGAAAATCCAGCTATTCAGCGCGTTATACAATACCGCCATCGAAAAGATCACCGACTCCAATCCGCTGCTGATCCACGCCGCCGCATGATAGAAGCAAACAAAGTTGAAGCCGAATACACAACAGCCTTGCAGCATGCAAAAAAGGTGATCGCGTTTATCCAGCGTGCGCAGGCGGCGCAGCACCTTCAGGAGCGCTAACATTACCAACGACGCCAGTAAAAAGCGCCAAAACACCGCCACCAAAACCGGCGTGTCGGCCGCTTCCTGTTGTAAAAAGATAGCAATCCATGTGGTGCCCCAAATCACAACCACGGCAAGGTACAACATCACATTCATAGCGCGCTCTCCGGCAATAACTGGCTCGCAGTGTGGCGTGAAACAGGAGAAGCGGCTTGCACCTTTTTGCGCGGCAATTGCAAAATCTTGCGCTTTTTATTCTTGTGGCTGCTTATGGCCTGTTTTCTGTCCGCTGAGAACCGTACACTGTGCGCTTATGAACTGTGAGTGATAGCGAACCATGACCGATTACCAGACGTTTAATATGCTTCAGCGCCACAAAGCGCAATTGCGCGACAGTGTACAACTGTCGAGCGGCATTAAGCTGGCATCGTGGTTCAACAGTGGCGATCGCGTTACCAATCTCAGCAATCACCACACCTTGAGTTTGTATACCGCCGACGGCTATGAAACCTGGCATAAAACCCAGCACGGCTGGCGCAATGGCGGCGGGCCGGATCGTTTCTGCTTGATGCCGGGCGGCGTGGAATCGGTGTGGGATATCCGTTCCGACTTGTCGTTTGTGCATCTGTATTGCACCGATGATCATCTGCGTAATCTGGGCGAACAAATCTGGGATCGCAGTCCTGCGCAGCTCAATCTGCATGAAAAGATCTTTGCCGAAGACGATCGCATCACCCAGCTTTACCGTCATTTCCTGTTAAGTACCGATTGGCAGCAACCCGCCAACCAGCTGATGTTGAGCAGTGCTTCCACTCTACTGATGACCCATTTGTTGCAGCGCTACAGCGAGGTGCAATGGCAAGCGCCACAGGTGCGCGGTGGTCTTGCGCCGGTGGTCTTGCGGCGAGTGATGGCTTTTATCGATGCGCAATTAGATCAACCTTTAACGCTGGCGCAATTAGCCGCCGAAGCGGCGTTAAGTGAATACCACTTTGCGCGCATGTTCCGTAGTAGCGTGGGCGAGGCGCCGCACCAATACGTCATGCGTCGTCGTATGGATGCGGCATTGCAGCTGCTTAAATTTAGCCAATTACCACTGACAGAAATCGCGCTGCGCTGTGGTTTCCACTCTTCAAGCCATTTCAGTAATCGCTTCCGTCAAATGCATGGCGCCACGCCATCGTCCTGGCGACAAGCACAAGGTTAATTGCACGCTGCCACCAAAATTCATGTAATCGACTGCAAACCCCTCAATATTTTTCTGAATACGTTTCTCATTTCTCTTCCATCAATGGATAAATCGCGAGATTTTTATCCCGCGTTCGGTATGATGCCAGCAAGAAAAATAAAGCTATCACATTGATTACAATGAAAACTTACTGGAGTGCGTAACATGGAAATACGTATGTCAAAGGTCGAAACCGACATTGATGAAATGAAGACGGATATCGGGCTGTTGAAAACCGATGTAGCAATCATTAAGTCAAATTATGTCACTAAGGGTGACTTGCATAAGGCGATTCACCAACAAACTAAATGGATTGTTGCTGGCCTGATGAGCACGGCTGGCTTGACGTTAGCTTTTGCGCGTTGGCTGTTTTGATGACGCGTTAAAGAGGAGATAAAACATGGAATTACATATGTCGAAGATCGAAGCCGACATTGATGAAATGAAGACGGATATCGGGTTGTTGAAAATTGATGTGGCGATCATCATGTCTAACTATGTGACCAAAAGCGATCTTCACTTTGAGATTGGCAAAATTCATCAAGAGTTGGGCAAGCAAACCAAATGGATCGTCGCCGGGATGATGAGTACTGCGGGGATAACTCTGGCTTTGGCACGCTGGTTGTTTTGAGGGAGGGCGCTACGAATGGTGTCCCCTGCAGGAATCGAACCTGCAACTAGCCCTTAGGAGGGGCTCGTTATATCCATTTAACTAAGGAGACGCCGGGCGCGCAGTATAGCGCATCACCAAGCTGATTTTAACTATGCGCAGGTTGTTTGCTCAATCTATCAGCAATATAGCGCCATCATTTCTTCTGCTTCTCTTTACGTTTCTGTTCCGCACGTGCTTTGGCTTTCGCCGCTTCGCTCATATCGTTGCGAATCTGTGCATGGCTAATCAGGGAGAAAATCAACGTTCCGCCGGTGATATTGCCCAGTAACGTTGGCAGTGCGAAAGGCCAGAAAAATTCATACCACGGCAAGGTACCTGCAAACACCAGATACAGCACTTCCACTGAACCCACCACGATATGGGCCAGATCGCCCAGCGCCACCAGCCAGGTCATCATCACAATCACCACGATTTTGGCGGCCCCAGCATAAGGAAACATCCACACCATGGTGGCGATAATCCAGCCAGATATCACCGCATTAGCAAACATTTCGCTCGGTGTGTTCACCATCACTTTTTCGCTAATAGCGGTAAAAGCCTGTCGTGTTGCATCATCGAAAATCGGCATGTAATTAAAGGCTAACGCGCCAAGCGCAGTACCAATTAAGTTACCGGCAAGCACCACACTCCATAAACGCAGCAGCAGCATAAAATTGCTGCCAGTCGGTTTGTGCATCACCGGTAATACAGCCGTGACGGTATTTTCGGTAAACAACTGCTGGCGCGCCATAATCACGATAACAAAGCCAAAGGTATAGCCGAGATTCTCAAGTAAAAACGCGCCGGGCACACCCTCCAAATGGACCTGAAAAATGCCTTTCGCCATCAGCGATGCGCCCATCGATAATCCGGCGGCAACCGCAGACCACAACAGCGCCATGCCGTCGCGTTCTAACTCTTTTTCACCGTCCTGGCGAATCTCTTCATGAATGGCGGCAGCGCGCGAGGGCAGGGCATCTTCATCTACTTCGATCTCCTTGCCTTGATCCTTTTCATCACTCTCTACATCCTTGTCACTGTTTGAAATTGATGGTGATTGTTTCATGTTTTCCTCGGGTGATAATGCCAATGCGTAATAAGCGTAGCTGGTTTTAGCAAGGGCAATTTGTTACCAGGATTCAAATTAAGAGTAACGAAATTTTAACCAAGGTGTTTTTTTGAGCAATTCTTTGATCTGATGCGCACGATTACCCCATTTGGGGTAAGTGGGAGCCAGTTCACAGACTTCGGCCCATAGATTCATTGTGGTATTATCCCCGCCTCATTCATTGCGGTGATTCTCCCTTCTATGCTCGAAGTCATTAATCTCTCATGCGTTCGTGATGAGCGAATTCTGTTTCATGGATTGAGCTTCCGGGTGCAACCGGGTGACATCGTGCAAATTGAAGGGCCAAACGGTGCTGGAAAGACCTCGCTACTGCGCTTGCTGGCGGGTTTAAGCCGCGCAGAAGAGGGCGAGGTGCTGTGGCAAACGCAACCGATTCGCCAGCAGCGCGAAATATGGCAACAAAACTTGCTTTATCTTGGTCATCATCCGGGTGTGAAATCGGTACTCTCACCGTTAGAGAATTTGCATTTCTGGCATGGCGACCGCAATGAAGACGCCATTTTTGATGCACTTGAGCAAGTTGATCTGCTGGGATTCGAAGAGGTGCCGGTGGCGCAACTCTCAGCAGGACAACAGCGACGTGTTGCACTGGCGCGACTGTGGCTCAGCCCGGCGTCAGTGTGGATCCTCGACGAGCCGTTGACCGCGATTGATAAAGGTGGCGTAGAAAAATTAATGGCGCGATTCGCTGCGCATGCCGATAACGGTGGATCAGTGATTCTCACCACGCATCAGGACCTGCCCGATAACACGGCGCGCGTGCGTAAAATTCGTCTTACTTCGGAGTGGGCTTGATGTTAGGCCGGGTTATTCAGCGCGAATTGAAAATTGCCTTTCGCAGTGGCGCGGAAGTGATCAATCCGCTGTGGTTTTTCCTGATTGTTATCACGCTGTTTCCATTAGGTATCGGGCCAGAGCCACAACAGTTGGCGCGCATTGCGCCGGGCGTGGCGTGGGTTGCCGCGTTGTTGGCCTCATTGCTGGCGCTTGAACGCCTTTTTCGTGACGATTTTCTGGATGGTTCGCTTGAGCAACTACTTTTGTTGCCAACGCCGCTGCCTGTCACCGTGTTGGGCAAAGTGATTGCTCACTGGCTGATTACCGGTTTGCCGCTGATTTTGCTCTCACCGCTGGCAGCGTTATTGCTGTCACTGGATTTTGCCGGCTGGCGCGCCATGGCGCTAACGTTATTACTCGGCACGCCAACCTTGAGTTTTCTCGGCGCGATTGGCACCGGTTTAACCGTCGGGTTGCGGCGCGGCGGCGTGTTGTTAAGTTTGCTGGTATTGCCGTTGTCGATACCGGTGCTAATTTTTGCCAGCGCAGCGATTGATGCTGCGGGGATGGGATTGCCGATCGGTGGTTATCTGGCAATTCTCGGCGCGATGTTAGTTGTCAGCGCCACGCTGTCGCCGTTTGCCACAGCAGCGGCTTTACGTATCAGTCTGCATTAATTCGTGTCGCCTCAGAGCGACCGAATCCTGAATTCTTTTTTATTGTGAGCTAAGCAAATGTGGAAATGGTTACACCAGTGGGCGAAGCCTGAGCGGCTTTACCAGCTATGCGGTCGCTTGATCCCCTGGTTCGCGGTGTTAGGTGTTGGCACGCTGTTACTCGGTTGGGTGTGGGGCTTCGGCTTTGCACCGGCAGATTACCAACAGGGCAACAGCTTCCGAATCATGTACATTCACGTGCCAGCGGCGATGTGGTCAATGGGCGTTTATGCCTCAATGGCGATCGCGGCATTTATCGGCCTGGTGTGGCAGATGAAAATGGCCGACCTGGTCTCAGCGGCGATGGCACCGATTGGCGCGGTGTTCACCTTTATCGCGCTGGTTACTGGTTCCGCCTGGGGTAAACCGATGTGGGGAACCTGGTGGATTTGGGATGCGCGCTTAACCTCTGAACTGGTGCTGCTGTTCCTCTATATGGGCGTCATCGCGCTGTATCACTCGTTTGAAGATCGTCGCACCGCTGGCCGTGCCGCTGGGATTCTGATTCTGGTGGGCGTAGTCAATCTGCCAATCATTCACTTCTCGGTACAGTGGTGGAACACGCTGCATCAGGGATCGTCGGGCATTCTGCAACAGGCCATCGATCCGAGCATGCGCACGCCGCTGCGTTGGTCGATTCTCGGTTATTTGCTGGTGTTTGGTGCATTGACCTTAATGCGCCTGCGCAACCTGATTCTGTTTACCGAGCGCCATCGTCCGTGGGCGATTGATGTCGCGCAGGGAGGACGCAAATCATGACACCCGCTTTTGCTTCGTGGAGCGACTTCTTCGCCATGGGCGGCTATGCCTTTTACGTTTGGCTGGCTGTCATTCTCACCATGATTCCGTTATTCGGGCTGATGCTGCACACCGTGCTGTTCCGCCGCCGTTTGCTGGCCGAGATTCGCCAGCGACAATCCAGGGAGCGCCGCATTCGCGCGGCTAAATCGAAAAAAGCTGCCGATGAAGCAGCAGGAGAATCCGTGTGAATATCCGTCGTCGTAACCGCCTGTATGTCGCGGTAGCGGTGTTGATTGGGCTTGGCCTGGCAACCTCGCTGGTGATGTACGCGCTGCGTTCCAACATCGACCTGTTTTATACGCCAAGTGAAATTCTGTATGGCAAAGGTGAAGATCACCAGAAACCAGAGCCGGGCCAACGCTTGCGTATTGGCGGCATGGTGATGCCGGGCAGCGTGAAACGCGATCCTAAGACCCTCGCCGTTTCTTTCAAACTGTATGACGCCAATGGCGTGGTCAGCGTCAGCTATGAAGGCATTCTGCCGGACCTGTTCCGTGAAGGGCAGGGTGTGGTCGCACAAGGTGTGCTGGAACATGGCAACCTGGTGAATGCCAAAGAAGTGCTGGCGAAGCATGACGAGAAATATACGCCGCCTGAAATCGAAGATGCCATGAAGAAGAATCACACCGGACCTGCGGCGGCCTATCAGCAGGCAGGTGCGCAATCATGATGCCGGAAATTGGCAGTTTCTTACTTTGTCTGGCGCTGGCACTGGCGCTGCTGTTAAGCGTTTACCCGTTGTGGGGCGCGGCGCGTCAGGATGCCCGTTTGATGGCGCTGGCACGTCCGTTGACGTGGGGCATGTTCTTCTGCGTCGCGGCCTCTTTCCTGATTTTAGTGTATGCCTTTGTCGTTAACGATTTCACCGTCGGCTACGTCGCCACCAACTCCAATACGCTGCTGCCAGTTTACTATCGCGTTGCGGCTACGTGGGGCGCGCACGAAGGTTCACTGCTGTTATGGGTGTTGTTGCTCAGCACCTGGACGTTAGCGGTAGCGATCTTCAGTCGCGGTATGCCGCAGGATGCGTTAGCACGCGTGCTGGCGGTGATGGGCATGATTAACCTCGGCTTCCTGCTGTTTATCATCCTCACCTCGAACCCGTTTACCCGCACCTTGCCGAACTTCCCGATTGATGGTCGCGATCTCAATCCGATGCTGCAAGATATCGGGCTGATCTTCCATCCGCCATTATTGTATATGGGCTATGTGGGTTTCTCGGTGGCGTTTGCCTTTGCGATTGCTTCGCTGATGGCGGGTCGCCTCGATACTGCATGGGCGCGCTGGTCACGTCCGTGGACCACCGCAGCCTGGGTGTTCCTGACTATCGGCATCGTGCTTGGTTCAGCGTGGGCTTATTACGAACTCGGCTGGGGCGGCTGGTGGTTCTGGGATCCGGTTGAGAACGCCTCCTTTATGCCGTGGCTGGCGGGCACCGCGTTAATGCACTCGCTGGCGGTCACTGAAAAACGCGGCAGCTTCAAGTCGTGGACCGTGTTGCTGGCGATTACCGCGTTCTCGCTCAGCTTGCTGGGCACATTTTTGGTGCGCTCCGGCGTGCTGGTTTCGGTGCACTCATTCGCTTCCGATCCGGCGCGCGGCATGTTCATCCTTGCCTTCCTGGTGATTGTGATTGGTAGTTCGTTGCTGCTGTATGCGTTAAAAGGCGGCCAGGTGTGCAGCCGCGTGCAAAGTGAAGCCTGGTCACGCGAATCATTCCTGCTCGGCAACAACGTATTACTGATTGCCGCGATGCTGGTGGTATTGCTCGGTACCTTGCTGCCGCTGGTGCACAAACAGCTGGGCTTAGGCAGTATCTCGGTCGGCGAACCGTTCTTTAATACCATGTTCACCTGGTTGATGGCGCCGTTTGCCCTGATGCTCGGCATTGGTCCTCTGGTACGCTGGCGTCGTGATGAGCCGCAGAAACTTTGGAAGCGTTTGGGTGTGGCTCTATTGGTGACGCTGATTCTATCGATTGCCTTGCCGTGGCTGTTGCAGGATCGCATTGAAGCGATGACGGTGATCGGCCTGCTGATGTCAATCTGGGTGATCATGTTGACGCTGATGGAACTGCATGAACGCGCAACCCATCGCCACTCGTTCTTGAAAGGTTTGCGCCATTTGTCGCGTAGCCATTGGGGCATGGTTTTAGGCCATCTTGGCGTAGCGGTTACGGTGGTGGGTATTGCGTTTAGCACCCAATACAGCGTTGAACGCGATGTGCGCATGAAAGCCGGTGATACCGTTGATATCCACAATTATCACTTCACTTTCCACGGCGTGCGTAATCTGCAAGGCCCGAACTACAGCGGTGGCGAAGCGATTATCGAAGTAACACGCAACGGCAAACCGGAAGCGGTGATGCAGGCGGAAAAACGCTTCTACTCTGCAGCGCGCACCATGATGACCGAAGCGGCGATCAGCGGTGGCTTTACGCGCGATCTCTATGCGGCGCTGGGCGAAGAGTTGGAAGACGGTTCGTGGGCTGTGCGCATCTATTACAAACCGTTTGTACGTTGGATCTGGTACGGCGGCGTGTTTATGGCGGTGGGCGGTCTGTTCTGCCTGTTCGATCCGCGCTATCGCTCGCGTAAAAAAGCTGAGCGCGAGGAGCTGGCATGAACAAAAAAATCCTGTTTATCCCGTTAGTGCTGTTCCTGCTGCTGGCGGCGGCGCTGCTGTGGCAGCTGTCACGTAACGCCAACGGTGATGATCCGACGCGGCTTGAATCAGCCTTGATCGGCAAGCCAGTGCCGGTGTTCAAACTCGAAGCGCTGGATCAACCGGGCAAAATCTACGATCAGCAGGTTTTGACCGATGGCAAACCGATCCTGCTGAACGTGTGGGCTACCTGGTGTCCGACCTGTCGCGCTGAGCATCAATATCTCAACACGCTGGCGGAAAAAGGCATTCGCATGGTTGGGCTGAATTACAAAGACGATCGTACCAAAGCGGTGACCTGGCTGAACACGCTGGGCAATCCTTACGCGCTGAGTCTGTATGATGGCGATGGCATGCTCGGTTTGGATTTGGGCGTTTACGGCGCACCAGAAACCTTCCTGATCGATGGCAAAGGCATTATTCGCTATCGCCACGCAGGCGACATGAATGACCGCGTCTGGCTCGAAGAAGTCAAACCGCTGTGGGATAAGTACAACAAGGAGGCGGGCGCGTGAAACGATTGCTTCTGCTTTTAGCGGGCATTCTGCTCAGCACCAGCCTGTGGGCGGCGATCGATACTTATCAGTTCGACTCGGTGCAGCAGGAAGAACAATACCGCGAACTCACCGGTTCCTTACGCTGCCCGAAATGCCAAAACAACAGCATTGCGGATTCCAACGCGATGATCGCCGCGGATATGCGCCTTAAAGTCTATGAGCTGATGAAGCAGGGCGAAAATCGCCAGCAGATCATCGACTACATGGTGGCGCGTTACGGTAACTTCGTCACTTATGAACCGCCCGTGACGCCATCCACGCTGATTTTGTGGGTTGGTCCGGCGCTGTTTGTGGTGCTGGGGGCGCTGATTATTATCCTGCGTAATCGCCGTGGTAAAACCCGCAGCGAATTGGACGACGATGAACAACAGCGCCTTGCGGCGTTACTCAAGCGTGACGGGAAGCCGTAATGACTGGATTCTGGATTACCTTAATTGTTTTATTGCTCGCGGCGATTGCGCTGTTTCTGCGCGCTGGCTGGCGTCAACGTGAAGCGACAACCGGCGATCGCGATCGTCTCAACACGGATTTTTACCAGCAGCGTTTACGTGAACTGGAGCGTGACGAAGAAGAAGGCGTGGTTGCTGAACGACCAGAAATGGTGCGCGAACTGCAACAAACGCTGTTAACTGACGTCCCCAAACAGGATGCCGCCAGCATTCATCACAGCAGCCGCTGGGTGTTGCTGCCGGGCGTGATCATTCTGCTGGTGGTTTCGCTTGGCATGTATCTGAAAACCGGTGGTCTGGCGCAGCAAACCGCCTTTATGAGCGTGCAGCAGGAGTATCCTATTTTGCGCGCGCGCGTGATGGATCCTAAAGCCCAGCCGCTGACCATGGAAGAACTGGCGCGTTTGCAGTTGGGCCTGCGCAGTTCGTTGCAGCATGACTCAACCAATCTCAATGATTGGGCGATGTTAGGGCGTCTCGGTATGGTGCTGAACAACGCCACCGATGCCAGCCAGGCGTTTGAACATGCGCTACAACTGGCACCGGATAACCTTGAATTGCAGCAGGATTACGCCGAAGTGCTGACGCGCTCCAGCGATCCGCAAGACAATCGCCAAGCCAATGTGATGTTGAAAGAGTTGTTGAAGCGCGATCACAGCGATGTGCGAACGTTGAGTTTGTTAGCGTTTAATGCCTTCGAGCAGCAGCAATATAATGAAGCGATTGGTGCCTGGCAGGTGATGTTAAAATTGTTACCGGCGGGCGATCGCCGTATTACCATGATCGAACGCAGCATTGAACAAGCGAAAACCGACGCGGGACAGCAAAATAGCAATCTGGCACTGACAGTGAGCCTGGCTCCGCAGGCAGAAAAAATGTTACCGCAAGGCGGAGTCATGTATATTTCTGTGTCTGACGGTGTTTCACCGGTGCCTGTGGCTGTGAAGCGTTTACCGCTCAGTCACTTCCCGTTATCGCTTACGCTGGATGACAGCAATGCCATGATGCCCGATCGCCTGCTTTCGGCGCAGCATCAGGTGCAAGTCAGGGTGCGCATTTCGCGCGATGGCAGTGCCAATCCCCAGTCTGGCGACTGGTTTGGTTTGAGCGCCATCACTCCCTGGGATGGTCATCCGCAACTGGCTGTGGAAATTAATCAACAGCAGCCCTGAAGCGATACATTACTGATCCGCACAGGGAGAGAATAATGAATAACCGCCTAACCGGTTTAGCCTTAGCCAGTTTACTGCTGGTGGGCTGCGCGAGCTCAAAACCGGCTGACACCACGGAACCTGCTCCGCGTAGCGATCCGTTGGAAGGCTTTAACCGCACGATGTTTAACTTCAACTACAACGTGCTGGATCCTTATGTGGTTCGTCCGGTAGCGGTGGCCTGGCGCGATTACGTGCCGGTTCCGGTGCGCAGCGGAACCAGTAATTTCCTCAGTAACCTTGATGAGCCGGCCAGCATGGTCAACGCCATTTTGGTGGGTGAACCGCGTCGTGCTGGTATCCACTTTACGCGCTTCTTCCTAAACACAGTGTTAGGGCTGGGTGGATTTATTGATGTGGCCGGTAAAGCCAATCCAGAGTTAGCGCGCGAAGTGCCGCACCACTTTGGTAGCACGCTGGGACGTTATGGTGTGGGTTACGGCCCGTATGTGGAATTACCGGGTTATGGCAGCTTCACCATTCGTGAAGATGGCGGTGACTTCGTCGATACGCTTTATCCGGTGTTAAGCTGGCTGACCTGGCCGATGTCGATCGGCAAGTGGACGCTGGAAGGTGTGGAAACCCGCGCGCAATTGCTGGATTCCGATGCCATTTTGCGTCAGCAACAAGATCCTTATGCATTCATTCGCAATGCCTACTTCCAGCGTCATGACTTTATCGCTAGCGGCGGTAAGTTGAAGCCGGAAGAGAACCCGAACGCCAGCGCGATTCAGGACGATCTTAAAGATATCGATTCACAGTAAACGATATTAATCAGCAAGATGGCGGCCAAATGGTCGCCATTTTTTTTGCCCATTATTCGTGGTCACCATAAATGGCGACCCTACGACAGAATCGCGCCGTGCGATGTAAGGTCGCCATTTATGCTGACCGAATTTCTACCGCTGTCAGACATTTCCTCGTTTTCCCTTCCTTAACACTTAAGTTAAATTTCCAATCCGAGATTTAGAACCACTTCACGGTAATTTTTGGCCCTAATCTGATTGGCGTGTTTAGAACTGTTTAATCTCACAAATCTTTAACAAAATTAACATTGCCGCTAGCTGCGCATTTGTCATCTGGTTAAGTTTAGAAGAAATAAAACAGCGGTTTACTTCTTCTGTGAGCAAGGAAAAACCATGACAGACAGCACTTCATCAGCACCCGATAAGTCCATATCTGCAGTTGAAACACCGGTTAGCACTCTCAGCACGCGTCAACGTTGGTACCAGTTGGCGCTAGTGGTTTTAGCGGCAGGCACCATCTATCCGCTGCTCTATTTACGCCAGTATTACCAACCGACCATGGTGGCGTATTTCGGCATCAACGATCTGCAACTTGGTCAACTTTACTCCACGCTCGGCACGGTGTTTGTGCTGTGTTATCTGCCAAGCGGCTGGCTAGCCGACCGCGTGGCACCGCGCATTCTGATCTGTTTTTCGCTGTTCACCACCGGTTTGTTGGGCTTCTTCTATGCCAGTCAGCCAGCGTTTCATTGGCTGTTGGTGATATTTGGCTGTTGGGGATTATCCACCGGATTAACCTTCTGGTCGGCAGTGATCAAACGTGTCGGCAGCATTGCGCAATCCAATGAACGAGGTCGCTTCTTCGGGATTCTGGATGGCGGTCGCGGCATGGTGGAAGCGTCGCTGGCAACGGTGGCGGTGGCTTTGTTTGGCTGGTACGCCGCGCAGGATTTGGAACTGAAAGGCTTCCGCCACGTCATTCTGATGTACGCCACATTGTGCGTGACCTTGTCGGTGATTCTGGCGTTTATTCGCGATCCCGCCAGCGCACAAAATCAGGATCGTGTGGCCGCACGTAACAGTAATTTATGGCTGGATTTGAAAACTCTCGCCAGCAAGCCCAACCTGTGGCTATTGGCCAGCGTGGTGTTTTGCGGTTATCAACTCTTCTGGTCAACCTACAATTTCTCCGCTTACTTACGCACCTCCGAATACGGTGTACCGGCAGCGCTGGCGGCGTTTATTACTGCCGGGAAAATGTGGATGCGACCGATTGGCGGCATCGGCGGCGGCTGGCTGGCGGATAAGTTTTCCCGTGCTGGCGTGCTGTGCGGCGTATTGGTATGCGGCGCGCTGGGTGTCAGCGGCTTGATCCTACTGCCCAACGGCATTCCGCACATCGCCTTGATTGCGTTTGTGCTTTTAGTGGGGATGTTCGCCTATGCGGTGCGCGGCCTGTACTGGGCGCTGCTTGATCGCTGCGACATCCCGCCGCATTGCACCGGTTTAGCGATTGGCTTGGTTTCGGTCATTGGTTATTCGCCGGATATCTATTTGCCATTGCTCAGCGGCTATCTCACCCAACATTTCCCTGGCGCCACCGGCTATCGTTTGTTCTTCAGCTACATCGTAGTGATTACTTTGTGCGGTGCCTTTGGTGCCTGGCGTTTGCATGTTCGTTTTAATCGTAAATAAGGAAGCCCAATGAAAGTTATCTCACTGGAAACGCATGTCGTTGCTGTCCCGCCTCCGCATCTGGGTGGCATGTACTGGCTGTTCGTCAAATTGAAGACCGACGAGGGTATTGAAGGCGTGGGCGAAATTTATGCTGCCACTTTTCATCCTGATGCGATGGTGCCGATCATCAACGATGTGTTTGAGCGCTACTTACTGAATCAGGACCCGCATCACACCGAACGTCTGTTCCGCCAGTGCTACTCCAGCGGCTTCACTCAGCGGCCCGATCTCACCATGATGGGCGTGGTGAGCGGGCTAGAAATGGCCTGTTGGGATATTATCGGTAAAGCGGCGAATCAGCCGGTTTATCAATTGTTGGGCGGTTTAGTGCAGCCGCGTCTGCGCTCTTATACCTATCTTTATCCGGTTAATAGCCGTGGTGAATACGATTATGACGATGCGGATCTGGCGGCGGAATGTGCGGCAGAAAACGTGCGCAAAGGCTTCACGGCGGTGAAATTTGATCCCGCGGGTCCTTACACTGCGTACTCCGGGCATCAACTCTCTGTTGAAGTGCTGGATCGCTGCGAGCTGTTCTGCAAACGCATCCGGGAAGCAGTGGGCAGCAAAGCCGATCTGCTATTTGGCACCCACGGACAAATGGTGCCGTCATCCGCTATTCGTCTGGCGAAGCGGCTGGAGAAGTACGATCCGCTTTGGTTCGAAGAGCCGGTGCCGCCGGGCCAACCGGAAGCGATGGGGCAGGTGGCGCGTAGCACCTCGATTCCGATTGCAGCAGGTGAACGTCTCACCACCAAATACGAATTCCACCAGTTGCTGCAAGCCGGAGCCGCCAGCATTCTGCAAATGAATGTGGCGCGGGTCGGTGGTTTGCTGGAAGCCAAGAAAATCGCTGCGCTGGCGGAAGTGCATTACGCGCAAATCGCGCCGCATCTGTATAACGGGCCAATTGGCGCGGCGGCCAGCATTCAGTTGGCGGCGTGCACGCCAAATTTCCTGATTCAGGAGAGCATTGGCTGTTGGGATGGTTTCCACGCCGAAATTCTTAAGCGTCCGATTCAATGGGAAGATGGCTATATCATTCCATCTAATGAGCCGGGATTGGGCGTTGAATTGAATATGGAAGTGGTCGAACGTCATACGTCTTATAAAGGAAAGCGCCTGCATTTGCAGATGGGCGAACAGCCCGCGGATGTGAAAGACCTCGCTCCCGCGCGCGGTTAATCGCAGGCAATAAAAAAACGGCGACATCACTGTCGCCGTTTTCATTGCTATCAAGCCATCAGAACTTGTAGTTAAAGTTCGCGCCGTACAGCCAGGCTTTACCTTCAGAATTAAAGGTATACGGGCCTTCTTTCACGGTAACTTTCTGGCCGTGCATATAAGAAACACCTAAGTCCACCGACGCATCTTCATTGAAGGCGTAAGAAGCACCGGCGCTCAGCCACAGACGATCCTGATCCGGGATGGAGATCGAACGCTTGTCGGCCGGAACCGGGCTGTCATCAAAGGCGATACCGGTACGGAAGGTCCAATTGTCATCGTAGAAGTAAGAGGTACCCAACGCGATACGATAGGCGTCGTGATAGCCTTCGTCTTTATAGAACAGCGTTTGACCGTTGCTGCCAGTGGCTTTCAGCTCCTGGAATTGGCTCCAGCTGGTGTACGCCAGGCTGTAGTGCACCGCCCATTGAGGCGCAACTTTGTGGTAACCAGACAGTTCCCACATCTCCGGCAGATTCAGCGTCAACGAGCCTGGAATGGTCGAACCGCTGGTGCCGTAAGGCAAGCCCATCATTTGCGCCTGCGGCAGCGAGTTCACGTAAGTAGGCAGATTGCTTTTGTAATCGCCATCAAAGTCGACTTTCACTTCAGAGCGATAGGTGAAGCCGAAGCGGTTATTTTTATCCACTTCATACAAGATGCCCGCGTTCCAGCCGTAGCCCCATTCATCACCTTTAAGGTGAGCGATTTGGGTATCCGCTGGAATGCCCAGCGCTGCGCCAGATTCACCGGCATAGCGCTCAATTTTTGCTTTCGCGTAAACCGCATCAAAACCGATACCGAAGCTGAAGTTCTCGTTCAGTCGATAAGCAGTGCTGATGTTAAAATTACCGGTCATTAGGTCGGTTTTGCCGCCATAACCGCCCGCGGTGTAGCCGTCATTAAATTCGGTCGCCAGGCCATAATTGGATGTCACAGAAGCGCCAATCCACCACTGATCATTAATCGGCTGCACGTAATGGATATTAGGAATCCATTGGTTTGGCGCAATGTTTTTTGCATCGAGGCTGCGGCCAGACTGACTTTGGCCACTGATATTCACGTCGGGATCAATATAAACCGCGCCGATGGAGAAGGAAGGACGATCCATCAACGCCATGGTTGCAGGGTTACGGCTGGCGGAAGCGGCGGTATCGCCCATTGCGCCTTCACCGGAATAAGCACGACCTAAACCAATTGCTGAGAATTCATTAAGTTGAAAGCCAGCGGCGTAAACGTGGGAACAGACGAGCGTTACTGCAGCTGCCACAGCTGACTTTGCAAACAGGTTTTTATGGTTCATGACCACAACCTCATCTAAATTTATTATTTAACTTGTTACGTCGCGTAACAAAGAGCGGCGAATTGTAGGGACTGACGGCAAAACCACATATCAGACCAGTGCGACGAGTATAGGTCCGACCTGTGTATTTGTTGCAATATTGTTTTTTAAATATTTCTGATTTGATCGATAAAATCAGATCTGCTTAACAAAAACCAGACGGTTCGACATCAGCATAGCGGTCAATTTTGTTCTGGATCAATTTTTATTGTGATATTCGTCACTTAGCAGCAAGAAGATAGATGTGAAATCGCGCCACGCGTACACTTTGCGGCAGAAAATGATCCGAATGTGTTTAATTATCGTCAGGAGAAAACCATGACTGATGCCATTAATAAATGTAGTGCGAACGAAACGGCAGCTTGCTGCTGTGTCGATGTAGGTAGCGTGATCGATAACAGCGATTGCACCGCAAATTGGTCTGGCGTGCTGGTTGATCGTCACGCGGCTGATGCGATGCTGGCGCACCTTACAGAAAGAGCGCGTCAGGTTGAATCCGAGCCGTGCGACATTCGCAGTGAAATCACGCCAGAAGGTGATGCGGTGCGTTTAAATATCGATTTCACGTTTGCCTGCCAGGCCGAAACCATGATCTTCCAGCTCGGCTTACGCTAATCTCTCCGCTGCCGAAATCCCCCTTCGGCAGCCTTTCGCTATTTTCGTGTATTCCCTCGCAATTTTTTCCTCTGGTTATTGGCGACTTAGCAACACTTAGTTAACACTGATGATCAGGTCAGACCTGTTGGCAATGATGCTGCGGTCGAAAATTACAGGTGATTGCAATGAACAAAGCGCAGCCGCTGCTGACGCGTCAAGGCGAACGTATCGCCATTACTCATGGATTACGCACACCTTTTGCTCGCCAGGCGACAGATTTCCATGGCATCTCCGCACTCGAATTAGGCCGCATGGTGGTCAGCGAACTGCTGGCGCGCAGCGAGTTGCCGGTCGAAGTGATCGATCAGCTGGTGTTTGGCCAAGTAGTGCAGATGCCAGAAGCGCCGAACATCGCGCGTGAAATTGTCTTGAGCAGCGGATTAAGCGTGCACACCGATGCGTATAGCGTTAGCCGCGCCTGCGCCACCAGTTTTCAGGCGGTTGCTAACGTCGCAGAAAGTCTGATGGCCGGCACCATCAATGCGGGCATTGCTGGCGGCGCAGATTCTTCATCGGTATTGCCGATCGGCGTGAGCAAAACGCTAGCGCGGGCGCTGGTTGATCTCAACAAAGCGCGCAGCTTTAGCCAAAAGCTCAGCATCTTGCGCCGTTTACGTCCACGTGATCTATTGCCGGTGCCGCCAGCAGTCGCGGAGTATTCCACCGGATTGCGCATGGGCGATACCGCCGAACAAATGGCGAAAAGTCATGGCATTACCCGTGAACAGCAGGATGCGTTAGCGCTGCGATCGCATCAACATGCGGCGCGCGCCTGGCAATCTGGCGTATTGGCGCAGGAAGTGATGCCCGCCTTTGTGCCACCGTGGAAAGCACCCATCGAGCAGGACAACAATATTCGTTTTAATGCCAGCGCGGCGGATTACGCCAAACTGCGCCCGGCATTTGATCGCCGCCACGGTTCGGTGACCGCCGCCAACAGCACGCCGCTCACCGATGGCGCAGCGGCGGTGATTCTGATGCGCGAAGGGCGCGCGCGTGAATTGGGCATTCAACCGCTGGGCTATCTGCGCAGCTACGCCTTCACCGCCATTGATGTCTGGCAGGATATGTTGCTGGGTCCGGCTTACGCGTCGCCACTGGCGCTGGAACGTGCCGGTATCACCCTCAACGAACTGACGCTGATTGATATGCATGAAGCCTTTGCCGCGCAGACGCTGGCGAATCTGAAGATGTTCCGCGACGAACGTTTTGCGCGCGAAGTGTTGAATCGTCCGCATGCGTTGGGCGAAGTTAATGAAGAACGCTTTAACGTGCTGGGCGGATCGATTGCTTACGGCCATCCGTTTGCGGCCACAGGCGCGCGCATGATCACCCAAACCTTGCAGGAATTACGGCGGCGCGGCGGCGGATTAGGATTGGTCACCGCTTGTGCGGCGGGTGGTTTGGGTACAGCCATGGTTTTGGAGGCCGAATGATGAACGCATCCGCCTTTCATTTACATATGCGTCTTGATCATGTCGGTGTGATTACCATTGATGTGCCAGGCGAGAAGATGAACACCTTGAAAGCAGAGTTTGTGCCGCAGATCAAAGCGGTGCTGGACGAAGCGCGCCGTCATGCACAGCTGGCGGGATTGGTGTTGATTTCTGGCAAACCGGACAACTTTGTCGCCGGTGCCGATATCAGCATGATCGCCAACTGTAAATCGGCAGACGAAGCCGAAGCGCTGGCAAAACAAGGTCAGGAGATCATGGCGATGATTGCCGCGCTGCCATTCCCGGTGGTGGCGGCGATTCATGGCGCTTGCCTCGGCGGCGGCCTTGAGCTGGCGCTGGCGTGTGATGCGCGTATTTGCTCGCTGGATGACAAAACTCGCCTTGGCTTGCCGGAAGTGCAGCTTGGTTTGCTACCAGGTTCCGGTGGCACGCAGCGTTTGCCACGTCTGATTGGCGTACAGCAGGCGTTGCCGTTGATCCTCACTGGTAAGCAACTGCGTGCTAAACAGGCGCTCAAGCTCGGCATCGTTGACGAAGCGGTGCCGCAATCAATCCTACTGGAGACGGCAATTGCGCGCGTACATAAAGGAAAGCGCCCGCATCGCGAGTTATCTCGTCGCGACCGATTGCTGCAAGGACCGATAGCGCGGCAGATTTTGTTCTCCATGGCGCAACGTCAAACTCACAGCAAAACCCAAGGAAACTATCCTGCGGCCGACCGTATTATTGAGGTGGTGCGTATTGGATTGGAGCAGGGCAGTAGCGCTGGACATGAGGCGGAAGCGCGCGCCTTTGGTCAATTGGCGATGACGCCGGAATCGGCCGCGCTACGCAGTTTGTTCTTTGCCTCAACCGCATTGAAAAAAGAAGCCATGGCCGATGCTGAACCGCGTGCCTTGCAACAGATTGGCGTGCTGGGCGGCGGTTTGATGGGCGGCGGCATTGCCAGCGTCACGGCGCTGAAAGCCGGTTTGCCGGTGCGCATCAAAGACATCAACCTTGCTGGTGTGAATCACGCCTTGCAGTACAGCTGGGATTTGCTGAGTAATAAGGTCAAGCGACGTCAGCTGAAGGCGGCAGAACGTCAGCAGCAAATGGCGCGCATCAGCGGCGGCATCGATTATCAGGGCTTTAGCCAGCGCGATCTGGTGATTGAAGCGGTGTTTGAAGATCTGGCGCTGAAGCAGCAGATGGTCAGCGAAATCGAAAGTCATTGCCAACCGCACACCATCTTCGCCTCGAATACCTCGTCATTGCCGATTGGTGATATCGCGGCGCAAGCGCAGCGGCCAGAAAACGTTATTGGTCTGCATTTTTTCAGCCCGGTAGACAAAATGCCGCTGGTAGAGGTGATTCCGCATGCCAATACGTCCGCACAAACGTTAGCAACTACGGTGGATTTAGCGCGCAAGCAGGGAAAAACCGCGGTGGTGGTGGCCGATCGTCCCGGTTTTTACGTTAACCGTATTCTCGCGCCCTATATAAATGAAGCGATGCACTGTTTGCTGGAAGGTGAGCCGATTGAACACATCGATCGCGCCTTAGTAAAGTTCGGTTTCCCGGTCGGGCCGCTGCAACTGCTGGATGAAGTGGGCATTGATGTGGGAAGCAAAATCAGTCCGATTCTCGAGCAGGCTTATGGTACGCGTTTTAGCGCGCCGTCTGCGGTCAGCGCGATTCTCGCCGATGACAGAAAAGGGCGCAAAAACCGCAAAGGCTTTTATCTTTATCAGCCATCACGCTGGTCGCGTAAACGCAAAACCGATCCCTCGATTTATACGCTGCTGCATGTCAAACCGCAGGCGAAGCAGAGCGAAGCACAGATTGCCGAGCGTTGTGTGCTGATGATGTTGAACGAAGCGGCGCGTTGTCTGGATGAATCGGTGATTCGTAACGCGCGTGATGGCGATATTGCTGCGGTGTTTGGTATCGGCTTTCCGCCATTCCTCGGCGGCCCGTTCCGCTATATGGATCAGCGCGGCATTGCCGACATCGTCAAAGCATTAAGGTCACTAATGCAGCAACATGGCGAGCGATTTGCGCCTTGTGACGCGTTGATGGCGATGTCAGAAGCGCAAACGAATTTTTACACTTCTGCACAATCATGAATAGGCGCACAGATTCAGCGGGTTAGTAAATGGCCCGCACAGCCGCATTCTGAGATATGCTTATTTAATAAACAACCGGTTGACTATACCGAAGCCATTGCGGTAAAACACACCGTTCATTCGCAGAATGAAGCGTTTGGTGCTGTGGTACCGAACGATATCGACAAACAACAGCGGTGCTTTATGCAAGTTTTTATCATGCGTCATGGCGACGCAGCTCTGGAAGCAGCGAGTGATTCAGTTCGACCTCTCACCCTCTGTGGCTGTGACGAATCGAGAGCAATGGCGAGCTGGCTCAACGGCAAAACGCCAGAAATCGATCGGGTATTAGTGAGTCCGTATCTGCGCGCCGAGCAAACGCTGGCGACGGTACGTGAAAACCTGAAGTTGCCGGACGGTCAGGATGTATTGCCGGAACTGACGCCAGGCGGTGATCCCGCGATGGTTGCCAGCTATTTGCAGGTGTTGGCACAAAAAGGTGTTAAGTCGGCGTTAGTGATCTCGCACTTGCCGCTGGTGGGTTATTTAGTCTCTGAACTCTGCCCGCAGGAAGCGCCGCCGATGTTCGCGACCTCGGCGATTGCCTGTGTTGCCTTTGATGCAGATGCCTGTGAAGGCAAGCTGGAGTGGCAGGTCAGCCCGTCAAAATTGGCCAAAGCGATTTAAATCTTCGATGGGCCGCAAACGCGGCCCTTTCCTTTTCTGCCGCAGCCTTTACGGCAATTCAGGCGGTTGCCACTCTTCCACTTCGATCAACACTAACAATGCCGCATCACCGCCGAACATTTTTGGGGCCTGGTGAAATGCCATCACATGCGGATGTTGTGCCAACCACAACGGCGTTTGCTGCTTGAGGATATGTTTGCCGTGGCCGGTCATCACGCTGGCGCAGAACAGATGCTCACGACGACAAGCGGCAATCAACGCACCAAGTTCCTGCTTGGCCTGCATCTGGGTCAAACCGTGCAGATCGAGAAAAATCTCCGGCGTGTAATCTCCGCGACGTAATTTTTTCTGCTCGTAATGGCTAACATCAGCCCGCACATAGCGCACCGGACCTTCGCTGGAGAGCAACGGCTGGAACTCGTCGGAGAAATAGTGGCTGTTATCAACCTGTTCAGAAAGCAGGCGTTTCAACGGTACTTCGCGCGTTTTCACTACCGGTTTGTGCACGATAGTGTCCTGTTTCAGTTTGCGGGTTCCGCTCATTAACTGGCGAAACATCTCCTGATCGTCCTGGCTTAGCGGGGTTTTCTTACTCATGGCTCGGTAATGGATTCAGAAAAAGCTGGTAAACAGCCGGTGGCATACCTTAACCGTTACTGTTAACAAATGTCAGCTTTTTCACCTTGCTGCGCTGAATTCTGCCCGGCTTCGTGGCACACTATCGGCCGATTGATTTTATGGCCTGCGGAGGGCTACGTGGACAAGATATTCGTCGATGAGGCAGTGAATGAACTGCACACCATTCAGGACATGCTGCGCTGGGCTGTCAGCCGTTTTTCGGCGGCAGGCATTTGGTACGGCCACGGCACGGATAATCCCTGGGACGAAGCAGTCCAACTGGTTCTGCCAACATTGTGGTTACCGCTGGATATTCCCGAAGATATGCGCAATGCGCGCCTCACCGCCAGCGAACGTCATCGCATCGTTGAGCGCGTGATTCGCCGCGTCAACGAGCGCATTCCGGTGGCTTATCTCACCAATAAAGCCTGGTTCTGCGGCCACGAATTTTATGTCGATGAACGCGTGCTAGTGCCGCGTTCGCCGATTGGTGAACTGATTGAAAACCGTTTTGCCGGTTTGATCGCTGATTCACCCAATCACATTCTCGATATGTGTACCGGCAGCGGCTGCATCGCCATTGCCTGCGCTTACGCGTTCCCGGAAGCCGAAGTGGATGCGGTAGATATCTCAACCGACGCGCTGGCGGTGGCTGAACAAAACATCGAAGAACATGGCTTGTTGAACCACGTCACGCCGATTCGTGCCGACCTGTTCCGCAATTTGCCGCCGGTGAAATACGATTTGATCGTCACCAATCCGCCGTATGTCGATGCGGAAGACATGGACGATCTGCCTAACGAATATCGCCACGAACCGGAACTCGGTTTGGCGGCTGGCAGCGATGGCTTGAAGCTGGTGCGTCGTATTTTGGCCTGCGCGCCAGATTACCTCACCGAGCAGGGCGTGCTGATTTGCGAAGTCGGCAACAGCATGGTGCACATGATGGATCAATATCCGGACGTGCCGTTTACCTGGCTGGAGTTTGATAACGGCGGTGACGGCGTGTTTATGCTGACGCGCGAGCAAATTGTCGCGGCGCAGCATCACTTCTCATTCTATAAAGACTAAATAAGAGGGCGAGCGCTCGCCCGCAACATCGCAACAAGGAACCATGATGGCCGGAAACAGCATCGGACAAGTTTTTCGCGTAACCACCTTTGGCGAGTCACACGGCATCGCGCTGGGCTGCATTGTTGACGGCGTGCCACCTGGCATTCCGCTCACGGAAGCCGATATTCAGCACGATCTCGATCGCCGCCGTCCCGGCACTTCGCGCTACACCACGCAGCGCCGCGAGCCAGATCAGGTGAAAATTTTGTCTGGTGTGTTTGAAGGCGTCACCACCGGCACCTCAATTGGTCTGTTGATTGAAAACACCGACCAGCGTTCGCAGGATTACGGCGCGATTAAAGATCTGTTCCGTCCCGGCCATGCGGATTACACCTACGAACAGAAATACGGCATGCGCGACTACCGTGGCGGCGGCCGTTCGTCGGCGCGTGAAACCGCCATGCGCGTGGCGGCAGGTGCGATTGCTAAGAAGTATTTACAGATGAAGCACGGCATCGTGGTACGCGGTTATCTGGCGCAGATTGGTGATGTGGCGTGTGAGCTGAAAGACTGGAGCATCGTCGAAGAGAACCCGTTCTTCTGCCCGGATGCCGATAAGCTGGAAGCGCTGGACGAACTGATGCGTGGCCTGAAAAAAGAGGGCGATTCGATTGGCGCGAAAGTGACCGTGCTGGCGGAAAATGTGCCGCCGGGCTTGGGTGAGCCGGTATTTGATCGTCTGGATGCCGATTTAGCGCATGCGCTGATGAGCATCAACGCGGTGAAAGGCGTGGAGATCGGCGACGGTTTCGCGGTCATCACCCAACGCGGCAGCCAGCATCGTGATGAAATTCGCGCCAACGGTTTCCAAAGCAATCACGCCGGTGGCATTTTGGGCGGCATCAGCAGCGGCCAAACCATCAGCGCCAATCTGGCGATGAAACCGACTTCCAGCATCACCGTGCCAGGCAACACCATCACCCGCGACGGCGAAGAAGTCGAGATGATCACCAAAGGTCGCCACGATCCTTGTGTTGGCATTCGTGCCGTACCGATTGCCGAAGCGATGATGGCGATCGTGTTGATGGATCACCTGCTGCGCCAGCGCGCGCAAAACGGTGACGTCAACAGCAGCGTACCGCGCTGGTAAGCCCGATGATGCGTCGCTTGCTTATCACTTGTGCCGCGCTGTTATGCAGCGCCGCCGCGGTTGCCGCCACGCCGTGGCAGCAAATCCATCAGCCGATTGCGGGCAGCCCGCAGTCGATTGGCGGCTTCGCCAACGGCTGCATTATCGGCGCCCAGCAATTGCCGCTGGATTCACCTAACTATCAGGTGATGCGTCAGGATCAACGGCGTTATTTCGGTCATCCGGATCTGATTGCCTTTATTCAGCGTCTCAGTACGCAGGTGCATCAACTGCAACTGGGACAAGTGCTGATTGGCGATATGGGCATGGCGGCTGGCGGTCGTTTTAGCAGCGGTCATGCCAGCCATCAAACCGGTTTAGACGTGGATATCTGGCTGCAACTGCCTAAAAGTCGCTGGACGGCGCAGCAACTGCTGAAGCCGCAGCCGCTGGATTTGGTCTCCGCCGATGATAAGCAGGTGATTGCCCGCCACTGGCAACCGCAAATTGATAGCCTGATTAAACTGGCGGCTAAAGATGACGAAGTGACGCGCATCTTCGTTAATCCAGCGATAAAACGTCAGCTTTGTGCTGATGCCGGTAGCGATCGTGCCTGGTTGAATAAAGTGCGTCCGTGGTTTGCCCATCGCGCGCACATGCACGTGCGTTTGCGTTGTCCGGCTGGCAGCCTGGAGTGTCAGGATCAAGCGGCACAACCGCCGGGCGATGGCTGCGGCGCTGAGCTGGATAGCTGGTTCCTGCCGAAAAAACCAGGCAGCACGCCGCCAGTGAAGAAAACGCCTCCGCCACTTCCGCCGTCATGTCAGGCGTTGTTAGATAAACATCTTCTGTAGGTAATTCAATGGATTGGTTTGTTGTCAGCCCGCTAGTGCTCGGCGTGCTGTTTTTCGTGGCGGTACTGGCGGCGTTTATCGATTCGATCGCTGGCGGTGGTGGATTGCTTACCGTGCCATCATTGCTGGCGGCCGGACTCTCCCCAGCGCAGGCGTTAGCCACCAATAAATTGCAATCGGTCGGCGGTTCGTTTTCAGCCAGCCTCTATTTTATCCGCCGTGGTGCCGTCAAGCTCAACGAGCAGTGGCTGAACATCGCCATGACCTTCCTCGGCGCGGTGGCCGGTACCATCCTGATTCAGCATCTGCAAGCTGATGTGCTGCGCCAAATCTTGCCGCTGTTGCTGATTTGCATCGGCCTGTGGTTCTTGCTGATGCCGCGCCTTGGTGAATCCGACCGCGAGCAACGTCTGCACGGTTTAGCCTATGCGTTAGTCGGCGGCGGTTGCGTTGGCTTTTACGATGGCTTCTTTGGGCCAGGCGCCGGTTCCTTCTACGCGCTGGCCTTTGTTACGCTGTGCGGCTTCAATTTGGCCAAAGCCACCGCCCACGCCAAAATCCTAAATTTCACCTCGAATTTTGGCAGTCTGCTTTTCTTTATGTTCGGCGGAAAAGTGGTGTGGGGCACCGGCGCAATCATGCTGCTTGGCGCGTTTATCGGCGCGCGACTCGGCGCCAGACTGGTGTTGAGCCGTGGTCAGAAACTGATTCGCCCGATGGTGGTGATCGTTTCTGCGGTGATGAGCGCCAAATTATTGTGGGATAGTCACGGCAGCGCGCTGCTGGCGTGGCTCGCCACGTTGTAATCCAATACTCGTCAAGACCGGCTGCCAATGCGACAATGACGCCGGTTTTTTTAAAGATTAAAAATATTATGAGTACGACACACCATTACGATCAGCTGATTGCCATCTTTGATGGCTGCTTTGTTGACGATTTTCAGACCCGTCTAATTAAAGGCGATGACGAACCTATCTATCTTCCAGCGGATGAGACATCGCCGTGGCATCGCGTGGTGTTTGCCCACGGCTACTACGCCAGCGGACTGCACGAAATTTCTCACTGGTGTATTGCCGGTGAAGCGCGCCGCAAGCTGGTAGATTTCGGTTATTGGTATTGCCCGGACGGACGCGATGCGCAAACGCAGAGTCAGTTCGAAGCAGTTGAAGTGAAACCGCAGGCGCTGGAGTGGCTGTTCTGCGTGGCGGCAGGCTTTCCCTTCAATGTCAGTTGTGACAATCTCGAAGGCGATTGTGAGCCCGATCGCATCGCGTTTCAGCGCAAAGTGCATGCGCAAGTGATGACTTATCTGGAGCAGGGTATTCCGGCGCGACCGGCCCGTTTCATTAATGCACTGACGAATTATTACGGCACGCCATCATTAACGGCGGCGCAATTCCCTTGGCCGGAAGACCTGTAATCCGCGAAGGCTATAAGAAGAGAGGAAGAGATGATCGTAGAATTTGAAACCCGAATTCTGGCCCTGATTGACGATATGGTCGATCACGCCAGCGATGACGAGTTGTTTGCGGGCGGCTATCTGCGTGGTCATCTGACCTTAGCGGTAGCTGAAATTGAGCTCAGCGGCGAACATACCGCAGAAGCACTGCAAACTCACGTCACCAACAGTCTGAACAAAGCGATTGAAGCCGGTGAACTGTCGCCGCGCGATCAGGTGTTGGTCACCAGCATGTGGGATAACCTGTTCCTGCAAGCGCGCCAACAAACCGCGTAAACTCTCGGGGCGATCGCTCGCCCCGCAGATTAGCGTCCGGCTTTTTTACCCTTCAGCAATTTGCGCACCCAGTAACGATTTGGATTCATCGCCGCCAACGTGGCGGCATCCAATGGCTGCGGTTCACCGCTCATCTGTGCGGCCAACACTTCAGCCGCCAGCGGGGCGCTGCACAAACCGCGCGATCCTAACGCACCCAACACAAATAAATTGCTATGCACTGGCGCTGCTTTTACTTCGGCTGCGGCGGCGCGCTGTTCCGGCAAGTCTGCATACTGCGAGAGTGTTGCGTCGTAATCCGGCGCGCTGCCGCTCATCGGCAGATGATCGCGGGTGGCGCAGCGCACGCCATTGCGCGCCTGGTTATCACTGATATCCACTTGCAGCGGCCACGCGCTGTCGGGCAAACAGTTGATCAGCCGCTGGCGATTTTCTTGCTGATCGTCGGCACGGAAAACGGTCGCCGTATCGCCGCGATGATAGCTGGCACCGATGCAATGCGTGGCAAAGTTCGGGCTGACCGGCGTGAGATAACCGTCATAACACAGCACGGTGCGCAGTTGGCCGAGCGCGGAATTGGTTGGCGCATGGCTAACCTGGCCCGCCACGGCATACACCGGCAACGCCTGGCTTTGTTCGATATCTAACAACGCGTGGCCATTCGCCAGCACCACGTTTTGATGCTGCACGGCGGCTTGTTCGCTAAAGTGCAGCGTCCAGTTTTCTTCGTTACGTGTCAGCTGCGTAACGCGATGCAGCCAATGAATGCGTAAACCTTGCGTTTGTGCCAACTCCAGTATGTTGCTGGTGAGCTGTGATGGTGAGAGCCAGCCACCCTGCGGATAGAAAATACCGCCAAAGCCGAGATCAACGCCCGCTAACTGTTCTGCCTGTTGTTGATTGACGCCGTAAGCGATCGCTTCGGGCAGTTGCATGCTGAGCATCTGCGCGATTTTCTCTGCACTTTTACTATCCCAACCCAGTTGCAGCACGCCGCTCCAGTCGTGTTCGAATTCGACCGGCAATTGATCATACAGGCGACGCGCGAAACCAAACGCCGCTGGGAAGAAGGTGGCCAGCGCCGGATCGTGCTGATTAAGCAACGGATAGAGCGCACCCTGGCGATTGCCGGATGCACCCAACGCTGGCGCTTCATCCGCACAATATAAGCTGACCTGCCAGCCACGCCGTAGCAGCGCCATCGCCAATACAGCACTGGCCACGCCGCCGCCAATCAACGCCACTTCTTTGCTTTCAGCCTTTGGACGCGCATACCACGGTTGGCTGTGCGGCAACTCAGGCACTTGCTCCAGCACACCAATCAGCATTTCACGCTTATGACCAAATCCTTTGCGCTTCTGCATCGTAAATCCGGCATCTTGCAGGCCACGACGCACAAAGCCGGAGGCGGTGAACGTCGCCAGGGTGCCGCCGGGACGTGCCATGCGCGCCATGGCCGCAAACAGTTCTGGCGTCCACATCTCCGGATTTTTCGCCGGTGCGAAGCCATCAAGGAACCAGGCATCCACCTGACGATTCAGACTGTCATCAAAGGTGTGAATTAGCGCGTTAATATCACCAAGCCAGAGGTCCAGCGTGACTTCGCCGCCGTTAAACATCACGCGCTGGCAGCCCGGCAACGCGTGCGGCCACTGCTGTTGCAGCTGCTCTGCCCACGGTTGTAGTTCAGGCCAATGCGCATGGGCGGCCACCAGATCGGCGTGCGTCAGCGGGAATTTTTCGCAGCTAATAAAGTGCAGGCGACGAAGTGGGGCGCTGGGATGTTCGCTGCGGAAGCGATCAAACGCTTGCCACAAGGTGAGAAAGTTCAGACCAGTCCCAAAACCGCTCTCGGCGACGATAAATAAATCGCGCGGGTGATCGGTGAAACGTTGCGGAATGTGATTGCCATCGAGGAAGACATAGCGCGTTTCCTCCAGTCCATTATCGTTGGAGAAATAGACGTCACCGAACGCTCGGGAAACAGGTGTACCCTGTTCATTCCAGTTTAATTGGGCATGTTCAACCGGGGTTAATTTCACGGGAAAGGCTCATATTTCAGGCAGTGGCGCGAGTTTAACGACTGACGTCACATGACGCAAATTTACAAAAGGAAATGGCTGATCGGACTTGTTCGGCTTACAACTGTACGCTAGAGTGCACCACATCCAAATATGTGGAACGAGGATTATTGAATGAAACGTGCAGTGATTACTGGCCTGGGTATTGTTTCCAGCATTGGTAATAACCAGCAAGAAGTGCTGGCTTCTCTGCGTGAAGGCCGTTC
>NZ_JBCNNP010000024.1:0-59294 GCF_039594315.1 Pantoea sp. | reverse complement strand
TATCGAGATCAACGATCACCGGCGTAGATTTCGGGCTTTCGTTACCGGCCGGATCGGTGAAGCTGGCGCTCAGGCTGTGCTCATCGTCGCCGCTGATATCGGCCGGAATGGTCCAGCTGCCGTCTGCGCCCACGGTGGTGGAGCCGATCAGCGTGGTGCCGTCGTAAAGCTTAACGATGTCGCCTTCGGTACCGCCGCTGCCGGACATCTCAACGCTGCCGTTGTTGGTCAGGCCGCCTGTGCTCAGGTCCGCGCCGTTGCCGTCGGTGACATCGCCGATCACTGGCGCGTTCGGTGGTGTGGTGTCAAGATCGACAATCACCGGGGTGGATTTCGGACTTTCGTTACCGGCGGGATCGGTGAAGCTGGCGCTCAGGCTGTGCTCGTCGTCGCCGCTGATATCGGCCGGAATAGACCAACTGCCGTCCGCGCCCACGGTGGTGGAGCCGATAAGCTTGTCACCGTCATACAGCTTAACGATGTCGCCTTCAGTGCCATCGCTGCCAGACATCTCAACGCTGCCGTTATTCGTCAGTCCGCCCGCGCTCAAATCAGCGCCGTTGCCGTCTTTCAGATCGCCAACAACCGGCGCGTCTGGCGCCACGGTGTCGAAATCAACGATTACCGGCGTGGATTTATTACTCTCATTACCCGCAGGATCTTTCATTCCCACGCCAATCGCGTGTTCACCTTGATCGGGCAGGGTGATATCCGCGCTCCACTTGCCGTCAGCGCCGACAATCGCGCTACCAACTGGTTTGTCGCCATCATAAATAATGGCGGTATCGCCCGGTTCGCCGGTGCCGCCAAGGTGCAATGGATTGGTATTGGTCGCGCCGCCTTGAGAAAGGTCGCTGCCTTTATCATCCACGATTGCCACATCAGCCGGAACAGCAGGTGGCGTGATGTCGTAATCAACGATGACCGGCTTAGTGGTCGCACCGCTATTGCCTGCGGGATCGGTAAAGCCGACGCTCAGCGAGTGATCGCCATCGCCTGGCAGCGTGATATCCGCAGACCATTGTCCATCCGCGCCGACAACCGCAGAACCAATCACTTTATCGCCGTCATAAATCAGCGCGGTATCGCCAGGTTCACCTGTACCTGCAAAGTGCAGGGGATTGGCATCGCTCAGGCCACCAGCCGACAGGTCCTGACCGTTACCATCGGTGATGGTGACATCAGCCGGTGCAGCCGGTGGTTGGGTATCGATGTCAAAACGAATGGGCGCACTTTGCGCGCTCTCAACGCCATCGCTATTCACTTCAGAGAAGCTAAGTTCGTGGCTAGCATCGCTTAATGCGGTAGCAGGCTTGAATTGCCACTGACCATTATCATCAACCACAGCGGAACCAATCAGTTGGCCGTTGTCATACACGCGCACATTGCTGCCCGGCGTACCTTTACCGGAAAGTAATGGCTGATTGTCATTGGTCAGGCTGCCTGAAGCGATCGGTGCAAGTACATCGCCGCGATCATCGATCGCCACATTGTTGTAAGGCACGGTGGGTTGAGGTGCTGGGATCGCGCCTGCGTCACCACTAACCGGTTGCTGCTGCGGCTGATCATTTTTACTGCCGCCGCCACTACCGCCGCCGCCAGCCGCGACTAATGCACCGATTGCCGCCAGCGCGCCACCGGCAATGCCGAAGGCGAGGGCCGTGTTGCTGATGCCGCTGTTCGCCACAGCCAGTCCGCTTAAACCTGTCGCCTGCTGGCTGCTCATCACCAGCGTATCGCTGCCACCATCGGTCAGCATCAGGAAGGCTTCACGGTTGCTGTTGCTCTCGACATAAGTGTGATAGCTGCCATCAGATGACATGCCGACTAATTCACCCTGATTATCGTAGAAACCATCAATAACCACTTCCGGCGTTTCATCACCTTGCTGGGTGAAAATCAGTAAATCTTTTCCTACACGTTTAACCACGATCTGTTGCGGTGCAGTTTGATGTTGATCGGCCACCAGCAGGTATTTCCCTGCGTGAACCGCTTTAATGTGCACCGCTTTACCTGCCGCTTGCGTAGGCAAATTCGCTGTATTAACAATGGTTTTGCCCTCAACGGTGAGGATACTGATCGCGTTAGTCATCTTTTATTTCCTGATTGAGCCAAGTCTTGTTGCCATTAAGCGCAGGCGGCCTAATGGGGATTTTTTGATTTTGTCAGTCAGAAAAACCTTGGTCTCCAGGCTGGGTCTTGGATTGTTATAAATAGAGGTTCCAGAAAATGAATGCAGCCAGAGTTTTTGGCAAAAATGCTAATTAAGTTATACTGTTATCGATGAATAAAAATATTGGAAAAAACGCGAATATTTCCGGAATACTTGTTATCTGGAAAAAATAAGCATAAGTAATTTCCTACAGACCGTTCTGTAAAAACGGGCTAGTGTAGCCGGCCCTGCGAACACATTGATAACCTGCTCAGCGTAGTCATCAGGACTCCATTTCCATGAAAAAAGTGATCATTGTTGATGACCATCCGGTTATCCGATTTGCAGTAAAAATGTTGCTGGAACGCAATGAGATGGAAGTTGTAGCAGAAACCAATAATGGCGTGGATGCCATTCAGAAAACGCGTGAATGCCTGCCTGATTTGGTGCTGTTGGATATTGGTTTACCGAAAATTGATGGATTTCAGGTGCTCGAACGTCTGCGAACCTTAAATCTCCCGCTCAAAATCCTGGTGCTCACTTCACAATCCAGTAGCCATTTTGCCCAACGTTGCAAGCAGGCGGGCGCGGACGGTTTTGTCACCAAATCCAATGATATGAGCGAATTGTTAGACGCGATCAAAATGGTGATGCGCGGTTACAGCTTTTTCCCACAGCCTAACCATCATTCCTATGATCAACCAATCAATGATCATGATGACGCTGGATTACTCGAACAACTCTCCGATCGTGAACTGAGTGTCTTGATCAGCATTGGCAAAGGATTGGGCAATAAGCAGATCGGCGAACAATTATTGCTGAGCGAGAAAACCATCAGTACTTATAAGCATCGCCTCAAACAAAAACTCAATGCGCAATCGCTGATCGATTTAATTGATTTTGCGCGCCGCAATAATTTGACCAAGTAATAAAGGCTATGCGTATCCTCCGTTATTTTTTGCTGCTACTGATCTTAACGCCATTGCTGACAGCACAGGCGAAAGAGCTGCGTTTGCTGACGCGTGCCGCTAATGTCGAAATGGCACCGCTGGCGATTTCTGCCGCAGAACGTGATTATCTGCATAACAAGAAACAGCTGGTTGTTGGTAGCTTTGCCAGCGAATCCCCGCCGTATGGCATGACCAACGTACGGGATGAATATGAAGGATTAAGCGCTGATTACGCCGGATTGCTGGCACGCGAGTTGGGGTTAACCCTGCGTATTGAGCAGTTCGACTCTCTCAATCAAGCGTTGGCCGCGCTGGAAAAAGGCACGGTTGATGTGGTGCCATCACTCAGCAAACAAGATGGTGGTGAGCTGTTTTATACCCAACCTTATGCCAGCGAGCAGCCGGTGCTCGGGATGCGCGCCAGTGATAACGATCCTTTCCCCAATGATTTAAGCAATGTCGATGTCGCAGTAGTTAAAAGCTATCTGCCACTCAGCGTGCTGCGTGAATATTATCCGCATGCCAATTTCCGCATGTACAACACCTATCAGGATGCGCTGAGCGCAGTCTCTTTTGGGCATGCACGGGTTTACCTCGGCAACAGTTATTCGTTAAGCCAAAACTTCCTCAATAATTTGCGCATGGTGCGTTTTAGCCAATTACCGCCGAAAGAGATCAGTTTCGTGCTTGCACCGGCTTCAAGCGAATTGCTGCAATTAATTGATCGGGCGATAGGTAATGTGCCGCAAAGCGAAAAAACCGAACTGTTGCGTATCTGGCAACCCGATCGTGTCGGCATCAATCAATCGCTAAGCGCGCCGATCTTCACTGAAGAAGAACGTAAATGGATGACAAAACATCCGATAGTCAAAATGGCGGCGTTTAGCAATGATTTGGCCGCGCCGGTCACTATCATTGACCAAAACGGCACTCTGCGCGGTTTAGTCAGCGATCTTATCGCGCTGGTGACACTAAAAACGGGTTTACATTTCAGTTTTGAAACGGCAGATAACGCACAAGAATTAGTCAATCGAGTTAATAGTGCTGACTTTGATATGTTTGCTTCGATGACGCCGAGCCCACAGCGCGAGCAGCAAATTCTGTTTACCCGCCCTTATCTGCGCAGCACCTTTGCATTGACTACGCGTGCAGATGATAAAGAGATAAATTCGCTGCCCGATCTACGCGGCAAACGTCTGGCGATGGTGGCAAACACCAGCGTTGAAGGTCTGGTGCGTGCGCGTTATCCCGAAATCACCATCATTACGGCGCAAAATGCCAACGATATGATGGAGATGGTGGAGCAGCGTCGTGCCGATGCTGGCGTGGGAATTTTGGTGATGGTGGATTACCAAATTAAAACCCATTTCCAGAACAAACTGAAGTTGGTTACCGCGCTCGGCAGCTCGCCGGCTTGGGTGTCTTTCGGTGTTGGGCGCGCCGATCCAGAACTTCGCAGCATCCTCGACAAAGTGTTGCTCAGTATTCCGCCCGCCGAGATTGAAGAGTTGGCGAACCGTTGGCGTCCCAGCGATTTAGTGGTGTATGACAGCTTTTGGCAGCGTTACGAAGATGTGTTGATCGCCGCGATCATCTTGATCGCACTGATCATCGCGTTAGTGGTGGGCTGGGCGCTGTATCAGCGCCAAATCATCCGGCGTAAAGCGGAACTGCGTCGCCAGTTGAATGTGCAGTTAGCCCAACTGCGCGCTTTAGTGACCAGCATGCCGTTCCCGGTTTCTCTGCGCGATCAGGAAGGACGCTTAACCTACTGCAATGAGCGCTATCTGGTGGAAACCGGCGTGCAGTATGAGGAAGCGTTGGGTAAAACCATGCGTGAACATCCCGGTTTGCGCACGCCAGAACAGGCGGCGTTTTATCACAATCAATTAATGGATGTAGTGAAAACCGGCGTGCCGATTGTTGAAGATCGGCGTTATGATCTATGGGATAACCCGGATTCGTCTATTGGCGTCACCGTGTATCAGTGGATTCAGCCATTTATGGACAGCGACGGCAAAGTGGTGGGTGTCATAGCGGGTTGGATGGATATCTCCGAACGCGAAGCGCTGTTTGCCGAATTGCGTGAAGCCAAAGAGCGGGCGGAAGATTCCAGCCGCGCAAAATCAGTATTCCTTTCTACCATGAGCCATGAAATTCGTACGCCGATGAACGCGATTATCGGCATGCTGGATATGGCGCTGAAAAAAGGGCGCAGCGGTGAGCAAGATATTCAAGCGCTGGAAGTGGCGTTTGAATCGGCGGAAAGCTTGGTCGGCCTGATCGGCGATATCCTCGATATTTCGCGCATTGAAGGTGGGCAACTGGAATATCACCCGGAAACGGTTCATCCGGGCAAATTGATCGATAACCTGATGAAAGTGTTCCAGGGATTGGCCATCGATAAAAACATCACGCTGAGCCAACACATTCCCGAAGAGGGATTGGAGCAGGTGCTGGCCGATCCGCTGCGTATCAAGCAGGTGCTGTCCAATCTGCTGAGCAACGCGATCAAATTTACCGATCACGGCGGTGTCTCGCTGACCTTAACCCAGCAAAAAGATCTGGCGGCGGGTCGGGTATATCTCACCATTGAAGTACAAGACAGCGGCATCGGTATCGATGAAAAACAGCAGGCGGCGCTGTTTAAACCGTTTAGTCAGGCCGACAATCGTCGCGCGGGCACCGGCTTGGGGCTGTATATCAGCCGTACCATCTGCGAAAAAATGGGCGGTACCTTAACGCTGACGAGTGAAAAGGGTGTTGGCACTTGCGCGCGCGCCACGTTGGCGTTGCCGATTGCGGAAAGCCTGGCATTTGAGCAGGAAGATAAGCACGAAGAGGGCGATAAACTGCCAATTCGCAATGTGTTGGTGGTGGATGATAACGCTGCCAACCGCATGTTGCTGGCACGCCAGTTAGATTGGTTGGCGCAGCAAGTCGATGTCGCGGCGGATGGACATGAAGCGTTGAGCATGTGGCAGCGCAGCCATTACGACGTGGTGATCACCGATTGCAATATGCCGGGTTTAAATGGTTATCAACTGACTGAAATTATCCGTGAATCGGAACAAGATTTGGGACGTACACCAGCCTGGATTATGGGCTTCACCGCCAACGCGATGCATGAAGTGATTGAGCGTTGCCTTGATGCGGGTATGAACACCTGCTTATTTAAGCCGTGTTCGATTGGCAGTTTGGCAGCGGCGTTACGCGCGATCTCTGCGGAACACGATGCTGAGGGCGATATTGTTGTTGAGGTTCCTGAACCGCCGGAAATGAGCGATGCCGATCGTGAAATGGAAGCGGCGATGCGCGATTTGATGGTGTCGACGTTGGCAGAAGATCTGATTGAATTGGATGGCCTCAATCTGACAATGCACCGCTATGAAATTGCCCATGTAGTGCATCGGATTGCCGGCAGTGTGCGTATCGCTCAACAACATAAACTGGCGGATGCCTGTCTGAAACTAGAGATTGCGTGCCGTGATGAGCATCAAGATGCTGCTGCGTTGCAGCCAGCCTTGAATCAATTAGTTGTGCGTTTACGCCAATATGAAATCAAGTTGGCAGACGTAGCTATATTGAGTGAAATTGCGGAAGAAGAGTAACCCGGTCACCATAAATGGCGCCCCTACAAAACGCGCCAATCCATTGTAAGGTCGCCATTGATGGTGACCGCTTAATAACTGCTGCGCCGCGCCAAATCCACCACATCACACACCTTACGCGTCTGCATCTTTTGCATAATGCTGCGCTTGTAGGTGCTAACCGTTTTGGCACTGAGTTTTAGCTCACCAGCGATCACACTATTGGTTTTACCGGCACCTAATTCATGCAAAATCTGACGTTCGCGATGGGTAAGCGCGGCAATCAAGTCGCTGTCCTGATGGTTGCGCGCGGCGGGATCGCTATAACGCACCATCACTTTCTTACCTTGTTCAACGTCATTCAATACCGAATGAAACAACTCCGGGCCGCAGCTTTTGTTGAGATAGCCTTGCACATCTAACTTCAAGCGCTGAATCGCGTGCCAACTGCTATCGCAACTGGCAAAAACCAACCATCTGCAAGCCGCCGTATGTTTACGACCTCGCTTCAACTGTTTGAGATGTTGTTCGCTCAAACCTTGCATATCCATAATCAGCAGCGAGGGGATATCTAACACCATGGCGCGCATCAATTCTTCCGGATCGGAGATCGCCCCGGCAATGGTATTACCGCGCTCAATCATCACTTGCGATAAACCCTCCACCATTAATGGATGATTATCATAAATAATCACGCGGTTGCGCATGCTAACTCCTCACACTTGAGGCATCGGTTTAAAATCTCACGCAGTTCGACAGGCGTTATTGGCTTGGTCAAACAGGCATCAATGCCTGCATTGATACAATCTTCAGCGGCATCAAAGCTGCTCATCGCGGTTAACGCGTAAATCGGCGTTGGCGTCAGTTGTTCCTTACTTTCTACTGCACGAATCGCGCGGCTCATTTCGAAACCATCCATTTCAGGCATGGTGCAATCGGTGATGATTAAGGCGATATCCTGCTGATGTTGTTGCCACAAGGTTAATCCATGGCGTCCGTGCACCGCGCTGATGGTTTCATAACCGGCTTTTTTCAGTTGTTGTGTTAATAGCAGGCGGGCAGGCGGATAATCATCCACGATAAGAACCTTCGCGGCACTTTTAACGCTGTGCTGCTCAACGCTTTGCACTGCATTCATCGGCACCGCCGAGAAGTGCAGGCTTACGGTATTGCTTTCGCCCGGCACGCTGGTCACTTGCAGCGATGCGCCGGCATCCTGTGACATGCGTTGGCAGGCCGCCATACTGAAGCCGCTATCCGCCCAAACACGCTGATCGTCTTCGGGTGTCGGCCTGTTTTGCAGCGCTTCCCAACGCGCAGCAAGTTTGCCGTCGCCGGGATTGTGCACCTCAATGGTCAGCGGCAAATGACCACTTTCCTGCGGCGCATCAACGCGCAACAGCACTTGAATCTCACCTTGATGGCTGTGTTTAATCGCATTGCGCAGCAAGCTGGAAACAATGCGAATAATTAACAGCGGATCAAATTCCACTCGCGGCGTGGCAGGATCAACCGTGACATTCACGCGCAAACCTTTCTCTTCCGCTTGCTGCTGGAACAGTGCCACCGTGCTGCGCAGCAACGAAGGCAGATTCACCACACGAATACGGCTCTGTTCGTCGCGCGCTTCAGCGCGGAAGATATCGAACACATCACCGGTAATGGAAAGCAGGGAACAAGCCGATTCGTACACGGTTTGCAGGTTTTCGTTGTGCTGATTGCGACTGTGCAGGCGTTCCAGCTCCAGCTCGAGCAAACCGGTAATCGCGTTCAACGGCGTGCGGATTTCGTGTCCCATGCTTTTCATAAACGTGTTGCGGGCTTCCAGTACGCGATCGTTCTCGGCTTTGGCTTCCTGCAACTGACGGATCAAGGTCTGATTGCTGTTCAGACGTTCGCGCAGGGATTCGAGTGACTTAATCAAGCGACCAATCCACCAGCCAATCAGCAGCACTAAAATCAGCGCGACTAACATGCTGATGGCAATGAGGGTTGGAGAAAAATAGCGTTCGGATTTTTGTTCCGGTGCCATTAAGGTGTCACGCCACGAACCGGCCAGTGTCATCAGGCGCTGCGGCTCAATCTGTTGCAGGGCTTTATTCACGATGGCGAGTGCGGGCACATCTTCACGCTGCGCCGCGAAACCAATGCTGTACGGTTTTACCGGCAGTGAAAGCGACTGATGCAGTTGCTGGAACGGGTAACGCTTGAGCTGATATTGCACCGCAAACTGCGAAGCAATCGCGCCGTGTGCTTCATTATTCTTCACCATCTGTAACGCCTGATTAACTGAATCAGCCAACGTCAATTGCAAGGTGGGATACCAGGTTTCCAGCCACGGAATTAACGGACTATCACGCTGGATGGCAATTTTCTCACCAGAAAGTTCATGCAACGAGGCGGGTTGGATGGTGTTGCGCTGCATTACCAGCACCGCAGGTGTCACTAACCAGGGATCGCTCTGCGCCAAAGTGGGCGCAGCCGCTTCAGTTTCGCCTGGCACGGCCAGGTTACTGGCAAGCAAAGCTTGCGGATGTTTGACCATCAATGCAGTCAGTTGGTCTTCATCGTTTGCGACTTCGTAGTGGAATTGCAAACCAAAGCGGTCGCTGATTTGTCGCAGTACATCAATCGCTAATCCCGTCAGTTCACCTTGTTGACTGACAAAACTTAATGGTTCACGGCGCGCATCGACCACCACTGTCATGCTCGGATGCTGTTGGAGCCAGGCGCTTTCGGCGGGCGTCAATGAGAGCGATGGATAGCCGGTTACCGCTTCGCTATCCATTCCCCATCCATGTGCAATGCGCAAGCGACTCACCAACGGTAAATGCGTCAGCACATTGTTGATGGCACTGAGCAGTTGCGGTTCGCCGCTCGGCACGCCAAAGGTCAGCTTAAATTCACCCAGCGAAGGGTGCGGCAACAGCCAGAGATTCTCCAGCTGATTGTTGCGCGCCAGATAGCTGGCGGTGGCATGACTAAAGCCTTTGGCGTTGGATTGGCCAAAGGCGACGGAATTGATGGCGTGATAATAATCTTCGAAGGCGTCGGGCGAATATTCGATGCCCGGCATGCTTTGGCTATCTAGCGCCAGCAGCGGCAAATTGCCGCCGGGTAAACGCTGCCCGGCACGTGTCACCACCACCGCGCGATCGTTCAGCCACGGCAAAGAAGCGTAAACCGAGGAGTGTGGCGTGAGTTCTGGCGTCCACACCGCCAGCATGCACACGTCGCCCTGATTCAGTGCCTTGATGGCTTCTTCGCGGCTGGAGTAGTGAATCAGATCAAAATGCACCTGTAAGGTGGATTCCAGCAGCGAAAGATAATCCGCATCAATACCGGCTAATTGCCCGCGCTCAATCCCCAGACTGACCGGCGGCTGTGAAGCGCCCCATACACCGACACGAATCACCGGATGAGTTTGCAGCCAGGCGCGCACCGGGGCGGCAAACGTGACTTGTGGTGGATTGACTTCGATGCGTGGTGCCAACGTCAATGCTTGTTCGCGCGCATGCAGCAGCGCTGGCAATAAAACCAGAGCCAGTAAAGAAAGCTGCAAGAAGCGAAGCAAAGCGTTTTTCATTGTCATCCATTCGGTAGCGAATCTGCCGAATATTCTGACGCACATCGTGAAATTAATAGACAGGACGGGTCTTGGATTGTGGAACTCAGCCCGCCAAAGAAGACCATAAGCATTTTCCTACATCCGCCTAAGTAATCGTTGATTAAGACATTTCTTGGATTTCCCTATCCTTGCGCCACGATTTCGACGAAATGCACATCCGGCTACAAGCTTGGTCTTGATTTTCGTCCTCCTGAACTTTTCACCCTGACCTGTTTACGGGCTAACCACGGGACGTCACTGATGAATGCAGGCTTAACCACCCAAGCAGAGCTGGAACAACTTGCTGGCAGCCACTCGCGTGTGGACGATACCTTGCTGCAAAGTGTCGCATGGATGTGCAAACACTATAAACGCGGCCGCAGCCAGGACGTGCTGGTTGCCGAATTACCCAAGGAAGCGCTGCTTTCTCCTTCGCTGGCATTGACGGCATTTGAACACGCTGGATTTTCCGCTGGATTGGTAGAACGCCCGTTGTGGGAACTGCCGATGCAGGTAACACCATTAATTTTGGTGCGCAAAGGATCCGGCGGGGCGATTCTGCTGGATCGTAAGTCACGCAAAAGTGACGACGGCAAAATGGCCGACTTTTACACGGTAATTTTGCCGGAAATCAGCCCGCAACCGGTTGAGTTGGCTGCCGCAGAAGTTGAAGCCTGGTACAGCGGCTTTGCCATTATGGCGAAACCCGGAGCCAAGCTTGATCGCCGCGTCGAAGAAGCCTTGCCAGAAAACCAAGCGCATTGGTTGTTCAGCACTTTGTGGCGTTATCGCCGCTATTACCGCAGCGCGGCTGTGGCTTCCGTGATCGTCAACATTCTGGCGCTGGCCAGCATCTTCTTTACCATGAACGTCTATGACCGTGTGATCCCTAATCAGGCCTTCACCACTTTGTGGTCGCTGGCGATTGGCGTCACCCTGGCGATGCTTTTCGAAGCGCTAACGCGCTTTATCCGCGCTCACTTATTAGATGGTGCCGGTAAAAAAGCCGATTTGATTGTCGGCTGCTTGTTATTCCGTAAAGCGCTGGCGGTGCGCATGGAGCACAAACCGGCTTCGTCCGGTACCTTTGCCAGCCAGCTGCGCGAATTTGAATCGGTACGTGATTTCGTCTCTTCCGCCACGCTGGCAACGCTCGCCGATCTGCCTTTTGTGGTGTTGTTCCTGTGTGTGATGTTCTCGATTGGCGGCGCGCTGGGTTGGGTACCGCTGCTGATGCTGCCGCTGATTCTGCTGGTGTGTATCGCCATTCAATGGCCGCTGGCGAAGATCATGAAAGCCAATCTGCAAGAAGCCGCCTTGAAGCAGGGCGTGCTGGTGGAATCGGTGGAAGGGATGGAAACCCTGAAAGCGGTCAACGGCCAGGCGCATATGCAACGCCGTTGGCAAAGTGCCAGCGCGTTGCAAGCTGCCAGTGCTTCCAAATCCAAACGTTATGCGTCGCTTGCTACCAACGCAGTGACGTTCCTGCAACAGTTTCAGGCAGTGATGTTGATTGTGGTTGGCGTGTACATGATTGACGCTGGCGTGCTCTCCATGGGCGGCCTGGTCGGCAGCGTGATGCTGGCGAGCCGTGCCACTGCGCCTTTAGGGCAGGTAATTGGCCTGGCGGTGCGCTATCAATCAGCCAAAGCGGCGTTGGCTTCGCTGAATAAATTGATGGCGATGCCGGTGGATCGTGATCCGCAGCAAGAGTACGTCGCCGAGCCGGAACTCAACGGCAACATGGCGCTGAAAGCGGTTGGATTTAGTTATCCTGCGCCGCCAATGCGCCCAAACCCGCCAGTTTTGAGCAACATCAATCTCAAGATCAGCAGCGGCGAGCGTATCGCGATTCTCGGCACTATCGGCAGCGGCAAATCCACCTTGTTGCGCATCCTTGCGCGCCTGTATATGCCTACCCAGGGCCAGATGTTCAGCAGTGGACTTGATGTTAACCAAATCGATCCTGCCGATTGGCGTCACGCCACCGGTTTTGTCAGCCAGGATGCACGCCTGTTCTACGGCAGCCTGCGCGAAAACGTGATGTTGGGCATGCCGGATGCCTCCGCCAGCGAATTTATGCGCGTGCTGAAACTCACCGGTTTAGACCAGATTGCCGCGCGACATCCGCAAGGCATCCATCTGCAAGTGGGTGAGCACGGCGGCAACCTTTCCGGCGGTCAGCGCCAGCTGGTTGCTCTGGCACGCACCTTGATCGCCCGTCCGCCGGTATTGCTGCTCGATGAGCCAACCAGCGCGATGGATGCTCAAACCGAACAGCAGTTCATCAAACACCTGCGCAGCGCCACTTCAGATCAAACGTTGGTGGTGGTTACGCACCGTCCTTCACTGCTGGCGCTGGTGGATCGTGTCATCGTGCTGGATGACGGCAAGGTAATCATGGATGGCGCGAAAGACCACGTTTTAGCCCGCTTACGTGGCGAACAGCCAATAACACCTAGGGAAGCCGCCAACCAGGCCGCTCCAGCCACACAGGAGCCCGCATAATGAAAAACAAAAAAGCCATCAGCGCCGGTGATGCCGCCTTTATGAATGATATTCAGGCATCGCTGCTCAGCCAGAAAACGCCGGGTTCGCATCTGGTGTTGATCATCCTCGCGACAATCATTGTGGTGTTCTTCACCTGGGCGCACTTCGCGCGCGTCGAAGAGATCACCAAAGGCGAAGCCAAGATCGTTTCTCGCAGCCACGAACAGGTTATTCAGAGCCTGGAGGGCGGCATTCTCTCGGCGATGGATGTCACTGAAGGCCAGGAAGTGAAGAAGGGCGAGGTGTTGTTAAGAATTGATGCCACGCGTGCTGAATCCAGCTATCGCGAAGCATTAAAGAAAGAGATTGGCTTGAAGGCCAGCATCGCACGTCTGCGTGCGGAAGCTTACAACAAGCCATTGGAGTTTGACGCGCAAGTCAGCGCTGATCCAAAAGTCGTGGAGCAAGAAACCGATGCCTATAACGCGCGTAAGAAAGCGCTAAACGATGCGGTCAACGCATTGCAGCACAGTTATGACTTATCGATGCGCGAAAACAATCTGGCGGAAAAACTTTCCGCGCGCGGCTTACTGTCTGAAGTGGAAATGTTACGTATGCGCCGTCAGGCCAACGATTTGCAGTCGCAGATTGTTGAACGTCGCAACCGCTTCCAGGCCGATGCCAACTCAGAGCTGAATAAACTGGAGCTAGAACTGGCGCAAACCACTGAAAACCTGGTGGGCCGCGCGGATATCCGCGATCGCACCATTATCACTGCACCGGTTAACGGCACGGTGAAAAACATCCGCGTCACCACGCTGGGCGGTGTGATTCAGCCCGGCGAACACATCCTGGAAATTGTGCCGAGCGAAGATCAGTTGTTGGTTGAAGCCAAAATTCGTCCTTCAGACGTGGCGTTCCTGCATCCGGGCTTACCGGCGACTGTCAAAATCACCGCTTACGATTACGGCATCTACGGTGGTTTGAAAGGCAAAGTTGAGTTGATCAGCCCGGATACTTTGAAGGATGAGAGCAAAACCGCCAGCGGCCGACCGGATGATACCTATTACCGCGTGATGGTGCTGACGGACAGCAGCACCTTAAACGTCGGGGCGAAAGCTCTGCCAATTATTCCAGGGATGATCGCTTCGGTCGAAATCCGTACCGGTGAAAAAACCATTCTTGATTATCTGCTTAAGCCGGTGTTCAAGGCGCGTGAAGCATTCCGTGAACGCTAACAGCAGATAGGAACAGAGTGATGAAACATAAAAAATTATTCCCGCGTCAGCTGGCGATGCTGGTGGCGATGCTGTTGCTCGCCCCGGCTGCATCAGCCGCCGACAGCGACTTTTACGCGTTGCCTGAAAACACCAGCACGGCGATGCAGGTGGATAAAAGCAGTGTCAGCAGCGAGCAACTACGCCAGATTTTTTCTGGCGCGGTACAGACGGCTTTGCAACGCAATCCACAATTACTCAGCGCGCAATACAGTGCCGAAGCGGCGCGCGAAGAGGTGAAAGCGGCTAAGGGCGCACGTTTGCCGCAGGTGGATGTCAGCACCGGATCGCGCCGCGTTGAGTTCGGCGGCGGTAATCGTGGTAAATACGGTGACAACAATACGCCTGCCGTAGCGGTCACGGCGTCCACCACGTTGTATGATTTCGGCCAGACCTCGAACACCATTCGCAGTAAAGAGCAGGGCGTGAAGGCAGCTGATTTCCAGTTTGCTTCGCAGCAGGAAGATCTTGCCTGGCAGGTGAGTAGCGCGCTGGTAGAAATTTCTAAGCAGCGATTGATCATTGAAGCCAGCGAAGAGTACGTGGCGCGCATGCAAAAGCTGGTCAACATGTTAAGCGCCACGGTGCAACTGGATGCCGGACGTCGTAGTGAACTGGCTCAAGCAAAGGGCCGCTTTTTGCAAGCGCAGTCAGCATTGGACAATGCACAATCGAACCTGCGCGATAGCGAAATTACGCTGCAACGCTTAGTCGGTGATAAGCGTATAAACTTGCCAAAAAGTCGCAGCTGGAATTTGCAGCCTGGTTCGGTGAATGTGTTGTTGAAACAAGCAGAAAGTCATCCAACACTCAATCAGGCCAGAGCGCAGGCCGCCGCTTCACTGGCGGATGCGGAGGCGCTAAAAGCGTCGAATCTGCCAAAAGTGAATTGGGTGGTGAGTAAAAGCACCGCTAAAGATTATTACGGGCGCGAAGATGCATGGCAAACCGGCGTTAACGTCAGTTGGGGCGTGTTCCGTGGCGGTTCCGCCAGCGCGTCTGAACGGGCAGCGGTGCAGCGTGCCGAAGCGTTACGTGAAGAAGCTGAAGAGAATCTTGATGATTTACAGCAGCGCGTACGCGCCGCCGATCAGGATGCACGTTCGCGTTTGGGTCGCGCCGATTTGTATCGCAATCTCGGTGTTGAATCCGACCAAATCCGTAAAGACTTTTTTGATCAGTGGTATCACTTAGGGAAACGCACGCTGCTGGATGTGCTCAGCGCGGAGTCGGATTATTACAACAATCGGGTGGAAGAGATCGCTAACCGTTATGACGGTTACAGCGCGATTTTCCGCGGTTATGCAGGTTCTGGTATGCTCCTGAATTGGCTAAATGGCCGTATCAAGTAATCCGGCAGATTGAGGTTGATGATGACGCTTTTGGACGATAAAAAAATTGCGGTGGTGATGCTCGATGATCATCCGATGATGCGCTTCTCTTTTGAAGTCGCCGCCACCCGTGAGCCGGATATCAGCATGCTTGCCACTTTTGGCAACAGCAAAGATTTGCTGGACTGGTTGCGCATCAACCATGCGGATGTGCTGGTGCTGGATTACATCCTCGGCAATGACGAGTTGGATGGCTTATCGCTGATTAAGCAGATCTTATCGCATCATCCGCAATTGAAAATTCTGCTCTCCTCTTCAATGGAGAGCGTGGCGGTGATTCACGCCGCGTTGCAATTGGGGATAAAAGGTTACATCACCAAACGCGAAGAGACGCCGCGCTATTTTGCCGCAATTCGAACCATTGCTGCCGGGCAACGTTCACTGCCGGACGACATTGCCAATGAGTTGGACCAGTTGCCGATTCGTAAGCGCGAACGTAATGCATTGTTGCAGCAGCAGAGTGAAGCCTCAACTGATGACGCGTCGCGCATGGCGCATTTAAGTAAGCGTCTGACACCGCGTGAAGCGGAAGTGATTCGTTGCTTTATCGATGGTATGCAGGTGGTGGAGATTGCGATTAAGCTGAAACGCAGCCGTAAAACCATCAGCGGACATAAGCAGACCGGTATGAAGAAATTAGGTCTGACGTCTGATTTGGAATTATTTAAATATCGCGACGATTTGTTTAAATAAAATATCGTGGTCACCATAAATGGTGACCTTCTTTTGCACAATCGCTGCGCAATTTTTCAATAAAATGTTTTACCGTGGTGCGCACCATAATCTGATTTCCTTCCTAACCGGCGCCATTGCTTAAATCCCCCATCTGGCACATTGCTTGCATTATTTATTATCCTCCAGCGGAAATATTTTCACAGTGTGATTATAAATAATGGGTCGCCAATGAGCCGTTTCACCCTTAAGCAGCTTAAATATTTTGTCACCGTGGTGGAAACTGAAAGTTTTGCCGAAGCCTCACGACAACTGCATATTGCCCAGCCGTCCATTTCTATCGCGATAAAAAATCTTGAAGAGACCTTCGAGCAGCAACTATTGCTGCGCCATCATGCTCAGGGCGTTTCATTAACACCGGGCGGCAGGCGTTTTTATGACAAAGCTAAAGAGCTGCTGCGGCTGTCGCATGAATTCGAACAAAACTCACGTGCCGACAATGAAATTACCTCCGGAACCATTGCTATCGGCTGCTTTGAATCTGCCGCACCGCTGTATATGCCGCGTTTGATCGCCGGGTTCAAAAAGTTGTACCCCGATATCACGCTGCAACTTTATGACGGCGAACAGCATGAAATCATGCACGGGCTGCATCGCGGCCGCTTTGATTTGGCCTTTCTTTATGACCTGGAACTGGACAATTCGATCTATAAAGAGAAACTCAACGCGCCACATAAACCTTATGCGTTACTGCCCGCGCGTCATCCGTTGGCACAGCAAACCAGCGTCACCTTGCAGCAATTAAGCCGCGAGCCGATGATTTTGCTGGATGCGGTGCCAAGCAAAAACTATTTCATCAGCATATTTAAAGCTAAAGGCTATCATCCTGAAGTGGCGTACAGTTCGCCATCAATAGAAATGGTGCGTTGTATGGTGGGGCAAGGATTAGGATTTTCTGTACTGGTAACTCGGCCCTTTACCCATTTCACTTATGACGGTGAACAAGTGGTGCAACTGGATATTGATGACGAAATGGAAGCCTCAACCTTAATCATGGCCTATCTGGAAAATAATGAACCGACGCAACCGGCCAAACTGTTTATGGAATATTGCCGGACGGTAGAATTAAGACCAGTTTAATTTTTATAGAAAAGCAATTGCCGCACCTATCGTAGCGGCGCGATTTATCGCGCAATAAATTGCGCCGCTACGACATATGCGAACAGTAATATTTTTTATATAGCTTGTGTCGTTTTTAAATATTGTAAAGCGTATTACGCATCGCATAGGCTCAAATTAACTTATCCGTTTTCTCTTAGAATTATTTCCAGGAGGATCTATGACGTTTTCGATTACCGCCCGCTGTCCGGAATCGGGTCAGCTTGGCGTGGCAATCAGCTCTTCAAGTATTGCTGTTGGTGCGCGCTGTCCGTGGTTGCTGGCCGGTGTGGGCGCAGTGTCCAGCCAGAACATTACCTTACCGCTATTGGGGCAACAGGTGCTGGCGCATTTAGAACAAGGACAATCCGCCGAGCAGGCGTTAGCACTCGCGATGGCGGAAGATCGTTTCAGTGATTATCGCCAGGTGACGGTGATTGATGCCGCCGGCGCAACGGCCCATTTCAGCGGCAGCCAAACCCTGGGGACATGGAACGTGGTGAGCGGGGAAAATTGCGTCGCCGCTGGCAATATGCTGGCCGACCGCGCGGTGATTGCGGCGATGGTGAAGACCTTTGAAGCCACATCCGGTGAATTAACCTCGCGCTTAGTGGCGGCATTGCAAGCGGGCGTTGTAGCTGGCGGTGAGCAAGGGCCGGTGCACTCTGCGGCAGTCAAAGTGGTGGATGATTATGCCTGGCCGCTGGTTGATCTGCGGGTAGATTGGTCGGAACAGGATCCGGTGCAGATCCTGGCGCAGTTGTGGCTGGACTACGAACCGCAGATGGAAGCGTACGTGACGCGCGCGCTCGATCCGCGTGAAGCGCCCAGCTACGGTGTACCCGGCGATGAGTAGCGCGGCAAAAACCTTATTGGTTAACTTTGTACCGCCGGATGAATTGCCGCAGTGGCGCGATTTTTTTGGTCGCGCGTTGCCCGATTTGCACGTGGCATTGTGGGACGATCACACGGTTGAACCCGAGTCGGTACAGTATGCATTGGTGTGGAAACCGGAACCGGGCAGGTTGGCGCGCTTCCCTAATTTGCGGGTGATTATCAGCGAAGGAGCCGGCGTTGATCACATCACTGGCGATCCGCTGATTCCACCGCATATCCCGGTAACACGCATGGTGACGCATGAAACTTCCGCGCGCATGGCGGATTACGTCACCATGGCGGCTTATATGCTGTTGCGCCAAATCCCCCAAATCATCGAAGCGCAGCGCCAGCGACAATGGGCCAATCATCTGACCGGACGACTGGCCAGTGACACGCGCATTGGCATTCTGGGTTTGGGTAACCTCGGCGCAGTGGTAGCGCAACGTTTGCTGGCGAATGGCTTTACGGTCAACGGCTGGTCGCGGCGCGAGAAGCGCGTGGCGGGTGTTCATGGTTTTAGCGGCGCGCAGCAACTCAATGCTTTTCTGCACAGCAGCGATATTTTGGTTAATTTGCTGCCCGATACCCATGAAACCCGCGGCCTGATTAACCATGAGGTGTTGAGCCAACTGCCGCGCGGTGCGGGGATGATCAATGCCGGGCGTGGCCCGCAGCTTGATAGCGATGCGTTGTTACGCGCGCTGGACAGCGGGCAAGTAGAGGCGGCGGTGCTTGATGTGTTTGTGCAGGAACCGTTACCGCCCGATCATCCACTGTGGCAGCATCCGCGCGTGATCGTCACCAGTCATGTCGCTTCTCTGATTTCCAGCCAGGCTAAAGCGCAACATGCGATTGCGGTGATTAATGCCGATCGCGCCGGATTGCCGTTGCCATTACTTTATAATCGTGAACAGGGATATTAATATTTTACTGTAATTAATCACTCTGCACGCAAATAATCCCTTTGCATCATTATGGCGCTTAAAATGCGCCATTTTAATGCATGAGATATTGCACGTTAATATCCGTTATTGAGGTGATAATATTTTTATATGTCGCACTTTTAACGCAAGACTTCATTCTATCCATATGTAATTAATGGATTTTACTAAGCATAGTTTTTTTAAATCAGCTGGCAACATAATAACTGGTTGCACGAAATTCGTTGCTGTATGCATAGTGACTTCACACAAAAACGGATGTCCAAATCCGTAATAACTATTCAACATCGCTATTAACGCTCGCGTTAAATAATAAAAGAGACGTTCAGTCCAATCACCTGCATCGGGAGTGCAACATGTCTTATTTCGCTCATCAGGATGAAATGCATTCTTCTGCGGTTGTGCCGGAAATTAAAATGCGCAGCGCAGGTTTAACCAAAAATTACGGTGCCACCACCGCGTTGCATCCGGTCGATCTTGAGGTGCGCAGCGGCGAATTACTGACGCTTTTAGGCCCGTCTGGCTCCGGCAAAACCACGCTGTTGCAGCTGATTTGTGGCCTGGCGGAACCGACTGGCGGCGAGCTTTATATTGATGGCGTCAATAAAACCCACGCGCCAACCCATCAACGGGATATCGGCGTGGTGTTCCAGAACTACGCGCTGTTCCCGCAAATGACAGTGCAAGAGAACGTGGCATTCCCGCTGCAAATGCGCCGCATCTCGCGTGCCGAAAGTCTGAAGCGTGTGACTCATGCGCTGGAAATGGTTGGCCTGGCACATTTTGGTCACCGTTTCCCGCGTGAACTCTCCGGCGGCCAGCAGCAACGTGTGGCGCTGGCGCGCTGCCTGGTTTATCAACCGTCGCTGATTCTGATGGATGAATCACTCTCCGCGCTCGACCGTAAATTGCGTGAAAGCATGCAGGTCGAGATCAAGCGCATCCACCGCGAAACCGGCGCCACCATCATCTTCGTCACCCACGATCAGGAAGAGGCGCTGGCGCTGTCCGATCGCGTCTGCCTGATGAACGCCGGTCGTATTGAGCAGATTGGCACGCCAGAAGAGATTTATGAGCGTCCGGCCAGCGCCTTTGTCGCCGACTTTATTGGTATCTCCAACATGATTTCCGGCGTGGTCAGTGCCAGCGGTGAGTTCACCAATGCCGATGGCGTGATGCCATTACCGACCGGTTTATCCGCCACGCAAAATCAGCAACAGGCCACGATGGTGATTCGCCCGGAATATATCGAACTGCACGACGCGCCAGGCGGTTATCTGCATGGTGAAGTGGTTGAGTCGATTTATGTCGGTTCCGAAACTCGCTTGCTGATCAAACTCGCCAGCGGCGCATTACTCACCGCCCGGCAAAGTGCCGGACAGAAAACGCGTCAGTTAGGGGAACGTGTTTCCCTAAAATGGCACACCGCACATGCGCGCCTGATTAGCGGCTAAACGCACGTTTCGCTTGATCCTGTCTTTATTATCAATTGCATAGGGAGTCATGAGTCATGTTTAAGAAACCAGCCAGTCGGCGAGACTTTATTAAAACCGTCGCCGTGACCGGTGCGGCATTGTCTGCCCCTTCGTTGTGGATCCCACGCGCCTTCTCCGCCGATAACACACTGATTGTTGCCGACAACGGCGGCGCGATTGCTCCTGCGCTGCGTGCGGCATTTTACGATCCGTTTGAGAAAGAAACCGGTATTCGCATCACCAACGTGGCGCATGAATCTGACCCGGTTACGCAATTCAAAGTGGCGGTGGATGCCGGTTCGCATATCTGGGATTTGGCGATGGTGACGCCAGACAACGTGCAACGTCTGACGCAAGACAAAAACTACGTCGCGCCGCTGGATATGGCGGAAAACAGTGATGTGCTGCCGGGCATGATCACCGACAACTGGTTTGGTTTCTCGGTGTGGGGAACGGTGATGGCGTATCGCACCGACAAGTTTAAAAACGGTGCGCCAACCGGTTGGGCGGATTACTGGGATACCGAGAAATTCCCAGGCCGTCGCGCGCTGTATCGCTCGCCAAGTGGCACGCTGGAAATGGCGTTGCTGGCTGATGGTGTTGCGCCGAAAGATCTCTATCCGCTGGATATCGAACGCGCCATGAAGTCGATGGACAAGATCCGCAAATCGGTCAACGTCTGGTGGTCGAACGGCGCGCAAAACACCCAACTGCTGCAAAGCGGCGAAGTGGATATGTCCGATACCTGGAACGCGCGTGCGATTGCGGCGATTAAGTCTGGCGCGCCAGTGAAGATTGATTGGTCAGGCACTTACAGCGTGGATGGTTGGTCGATTGTTGCTGGCACACCGAAGCTGAAAGAAGCGCAGCAGTTTGTGCGTTTCTGCATGCAGCCAGAGCGTCAGGCGGTGTACTCGGCGATGACCAGTAACGGCCCAAGCAACAACAACGCCCTGAAGATGATGGAGCAGAGCAAAGCCGAACTGCTCACTACCTATCCGAAAAACCTCGAAGGGCTGCAACGCCGTGATGAAGGTTGGTGGTCGAAAAACTACGACGCCGTTAACGAACGTTTCCAGGAATGGCTGCTTGAAGGCTAATCCCGTTATCACTCGCTGGAGAATTGCATGAGTAACCGACAAATTCATCTGGGCCTGTTGGCCCAGCCGCAGGGCGATCATCCGGCCTGCTGGCTGAAAAGCAGCGCGCCTCTGGATGCCGCCACCGATATCGATCATTACCGTTCTGTCGCGCAGTTGGCGGAAAAGGGCTTGTTTGACCTGTTCTTTATCGCCGATACACCCGCCACGCGTACCGATAATTTGCATGTGCACAGCCGCAATCCGGAATACAACAACCGTTTCGAACCGGTCACATTGCTGTCGGCAATTGCCGGTGCCACCAGCCGCATTGGCCTGGGCGCGACTGCATCAACCAGTTTCTATGAGCCGTACAACATTGCGCGCTTGTTTGCTTCGCTCGACCATATTTCGCATGGTCGCGCCGGTTGGAACATTGTGACTTCGGCCAACGATTACGCCGCGCGGAATTACGGCCTCGACAAACTGCCGCCTCACGACGAGCGTTACGTTCGCGCGCATGAATTCTACAAAGTGGTCGAAAGCCTGTGGGACACCTGGGAAGACGACGCGTTTATTTACGATCGCGAATCGGTGACCTATTACGATCCGGCCAAATATCACGTCACTGACCATGAAGGGAAATACTTCAAGCTGTTTGGTGGTCTGAACATACGCCGTACGCCGCAGGGACGCCCGGTGATCATCCAGGCCGGTTCGTCCGAAACCGGCAAAAACTTCGCGGCAGAAACCGCCGAAGTGGTGTTTGCTTCCGATCCAACCTTAGCGGCAGGCAAAAAGTTTTATGCCGATTTAAAAAGCCGTCTGCCGAAGTTTGGCCGCACGCCAGACGATCTGAAAATCCTCGCCGGCTTGTCGGTGATGATCGGCGAAAGCCAGGCTGAAGCGGAAGATAAATATCAGGAAATTCAGCGCCTGATCCATCCGGACGTCGGCATTATGCGTTTAAGCGCCGATCTGGAAACCGACCTCAGCGGTTTGCCGCTGGATGAACCGGTGCCGATCTCAATGATCCCGGCCAAAGCCAATTTCCACCAATCCTACTTCAACATGATCGCCGAGATGATCCGCGAGCAAAAACTGACGCTGCGCCAGCTGTATGCGGCTTATGAGCGCGGCAAAGTCACGCTGTGCGGCACGCCACAAACCATCGCCGATCACATGATGGAGTGGATGGAAAGCGATGCGGCCGATGGCTTCATGATGAGTTTCCATGTGGTGCCTGACGATCTCGCCGATTTCATCACCCATGTGGTGCCGGAGTTGCAACGTCGCGGCGTGTACCGCAAAGCCTACAGCGGCAGCACCTTACGTGACCATCTTGGGTTAGCGCGTCCGGCTAACCGTCATAGCCGTTAAGTTGGGAGGATGAAACCCGTGACCAGCCTGATTGAAATCAGTAAAAAAGAACGCAGAACGCTGCAATGGCCGCGCTTCGGTGCGTTATGGCTGGCGCTGCCCGGCGTGTTATTTCTGCTGCTGTTTCTGATCTGGCCGTCGCTGCGCATCTTCAGCCTGAGCCTGTTTGATCGCAGCGGCCAGCTGTCGTTTGCCGCGTTTGCGCGCTTTTTTGGTACTGGCGTGTATAACCGCGTACTGCTCAACACCTTCAATATCGCTTTCTGGACGACCGCGTGGTGCTTGCTACTGGGTTATCCGCTGGCGTATTGGCTGGCGGGATTGTCGAAACGCACGCAGCAAGTGGTGTCGCTGCTGGTGCTGCTGTCGTTCTGGAGCAGCACCTTGGTGAAAAACTTCACCTGGCTGATCCTGTTGGGGCGCAACGGTTTTGCGGAAAACATCATGCAGGCGCTGGGTTTCTCCAGCCTGCATTTCCTGTTCAATCGCGACATTGTGATTTTCGCCATGGTGCACACGCTGCTGCCGCTGGCGGTGGTGACGATGTTGCCGGTGATGAATCAGCTGGATCGCCGCTTAACACTGGCAGCGGCTACCTTGGGTGCTGACCGCGCGCAGGCCTTCTGGCGCGTCTATTTCACCCAATCGATGCGCGGCGTGGCGGCGGCGGGATTGCTGGTGTTTATCAGCAGCCTCGGTTTCTTTATTACGCCCACTTTCCTCGGTAGCCCGCGTGAAATGATGCTGGGCCAGATGATCATCATGCAGATTAATGAGCTGCAAAACTGGCAGCTTGGCAGCGCGCTGGCGGTGGTGCTGGTGTTGGCGGCGCTGATCAGTTGCGCGGTGTATAACCTGATTTTTGGCTTGTCGTCGCTGGCCGGTGAAAGCCAACCTTCGCGTTCCTCACACAGCCGCGTGTTGCGCTTGATGGGATTAGCGCTGGTGAAAACCATCGCCGGAATCTCATCGCTGATCGTCAGGATCTATGACGCATCGCTAGGCCGCGTACTGCGCGTAAATTTGCTGGGGGTTTACGCCTGCCTCGCCATTTTTGTGCTGTTGTTCCCGGTATTGGCGGTGATTCCGATGTCCTTCACCAGCGGCAGTTTTCTGACGTTTCCGCCGCAGGGCTTCAGCCTGAAGTGGTTTGACGTGTGGTTCAACTCGCCATTGTGGGTTGGCGCGACGCTGCGATCCTTCGGCATTGGCATCGTGGTCGGGCTGATTACCTGCGTGCTGGGTACGCTGGCAGCACTCAGCGTGGTGCGCTCAAACAGCAGGGCGCGCGGCTGGTTGTTCTTCCTCTTCCTACTACCGATGATGATTCCGTCGATTGTGATTGCCATCGCACTGTTCTATTTCGCGGCTCAGCTCGGCTTGGTGGCGACCAATACCGGCATTGCCATTGGTCACGTGGTGATTGCGCTGCCGATGGTGTTTGTCATCCTGCTGACCACATTCCAGGGCCACGACTGGCGACTTGATCATGCAGCGGCCACGCTCGGTGCCAACAAATTGCAGGTGCTGTGGCGTGTGACGTTGCCGTCGATCAAAGGTGGCTTAGCCGCGGCATTTGTCATCGGTTTCCTGACTTCCTTTGAGGAATTAACCGTGGCGCTGTTTATGGGCGGCGGCATGAAAACCACCATTCCGAAACAAATGTGGGACGACATCCTGCTGCAAGTCAGCCCAACGCTGGCTGCGGCGTCCACCATGGTGTTGCTGGTGGTTGTGGTGTTGTTTGCCGCGATGCAAGCCGTGAAACCGCGCACCAAGCGCGTCTCTAATTAAGGTGATTGTGATGAGTGAAAAACAGATTCGTATCGATTTGGCCGCGTCATTTCGCATGTTTGCTCGCCTCGGCATGCATGAAGCGGTAGCGAATCACTTTAGTGCGGCGGTATCAGCCGATGGACGTCGCTTCCTGATGAACCGCAAATGGCAGCATTTCTCCACCATCCGCGCCAGCGATCTGATTTTGCTGGATGCCGACGACGCCAGCAGCATTGACGGCGGCGCGGTCGATCCCACCGCGTGGGCGATTCATGGTCAGTTGCATCGCCGCGCGCCGCATATTCGTGTGGCGATGCATCTGCATCCGATTTATGCCACCACGCTGTCAACCTTGGCCGATCCGACCATTGTGCCGATTGAACAAAACACCGCGCGTTACTTCAATCGCGTGGCGGTGGACAGCGATTTCGGTGGCATGGCCGATACCGAAGATGAAGGTGCGCGTTTAGTGGCGATGATGGGCGACAAATCGCGTTTGATGATGGGCAATCACGGCGTCATGGTGACGTCTGAAACCATCGGTGAAGCCTTTGATGACATGTACACGCTGGAGCGCGCCTGCCAGATTTTGGTTCAGGCTTACGCCACGCAGCAGCCGCTGAAAGTGTTGTCGGCGGAAGTGGCGGAAAAAACCGCGCGTGATTGGGAAGGCATCCGTGATTTCTCCATCGCCCATTTTGACGAGATGAAGCGCATTCTGGATCGCGAGGAACCTGATTATGCCGAGTGAGAGCGTGATGCTGGACGTTGAAGCGTTGAGTGCACAGCAACGGTTCCGTAATGCGATGGCACAACTGGCAGCGGCGGTACACGTCGTTACCACCGATGGCCCGCACGGCAAAGCCGGATTTGCCGCATCGGCGGTTTGCAGCGTGACTGATTCACCGCCCACGGTGTTGGTATGCCTCAATCGTGCGTCTTCCGCGTGGCAAACCACGGTGGAAAATGGGCATGTGTGTATCAACACCTTGAGTGCCGGGCAGCAGGCGATTTCTGCGGCGTTCGGCGGTAAAACCGCGATGGCCGATCGCTTCAGTAAGATCGATTGGATCGAACGTGAGGGTTTAGCTCCGGCATTAGCGGGCGCGGCGATGACGTTGGATTGCCGCATCGTCAATAGCACGCAGGTTGGCAGCCACGATGTGTTGTTCTGCGAAGTGCTGGATATTATTGATAATCAGACCGGCAGCAATCTGCTCTATTTTAATCGCCAATATCACTCGCTCTAAAAACTAATTGATTAATGACCTTCGCGCTGAATAACCCGCGCGAAGCGCGATGCCGCTTTTTTTGAGGATGTGACAATGTCAGAGGTAATAACTGAAATCGATACTGTAGTGGTCGGCGCGGGGCAGGCGGGCATCGCCATGAGTGAACATCTTACGGCGTTAAATATCCCGCATCTGGTGCTGGAAAAAAATCGTATTGCAGAAGCGTGGCGGAGCGGGCGTTGGGATTCATTGGTGGCGAATGGTCCCGCATGGCACGACCGTTTTCCCAATAGGCATTTTGATGCGCATCCCGATAGTTTTATTAATAAAGAGGGCGTGGCGGATTATTTCGAAAAATATGCTCAACAATTTAATGCGCCGATTCGTACTGGCGTCACGGTAAATAAAGTCACGCGTAATCGTGGACGTGCTGGATATACGGTGGAAACCAGCGACGGTATTATTCAGGCGCAACGTGTAGTGGCGGCATCCGGGCCATTTCATCGACCCATCATTCCGGCCATTGCGCCCACCACCGAGAGTATTCACCAACTGCATTCGGCGCATTATCGTAATCCGCAACAGTTACCAGAAGGCGGGGTGCTGGTGGTTGGCGCCGGTTCCTCGGGCGTACAAATTGCCGATGAATTGCAGCGTGCTGGACGTGACGTGTGGCTGTCGGTAGGCGCGCACGATCGTCCGCCACGTGCCTATCGCGGCCGCGATTATTGTTGGTGGCTCGGCGTATTGGGTTTGTGGGATGCGGTGACCAAAGAAGCGCACAAAGAACACGTGACGATTGCGGTGAGCGGCGCGCGCGGCGGGGAAACCATTGATTTCCGACGCCTGGCACATCAGGGCATTCATCTCACCGGCGTTGCGCGTGATTTTGACGGCGTTAATGCCTATTTCGCCGACGATCTGCAAAACAATGTGCGTCTCGGTGATGAAAACTATCTATCAGTGCTGGACGCGGCAGATGCGTGGATTGACGCCAACGGCGCGGATTTGCCGCCTGAACCGGCGGCGCGTGAGTTTATGGCCGATCCGGATTGCCTGCTCAATCCGACGCTTTCACTCAATCTGGCTGAGCAGCGCATTCGCACCATCATTTGGGCGACCGGCTACGCCACCGATTACCGCTGGCTGGAGGTGGATTGCTTTGATGAACAGCAGCGCCCAGTGCATTCTCGCGGCGTAGCGAAAGAAAATGGCATCTATTTCCTCGGCTTGCCGTGGCAATCACGTCGCGGCTCGACCTTTATCTGGGGCGTTTGGCATGATGCCAAATACATCGCCGATCAGATTGCCATCCAGCGCAGCTATGCGGCTTATGGAGAACCGGCCGAATGATGTTGAATTGGCATGATTTACGCCAACGTGCTCAGCGGGTGCTGCCCGCTTTTGCCTTCAGCTACGTGGAGGGTGGCGCGGACGATGAGAAAACCCTGGCGCACAACATGGCGGTGTTTGATCGCTGGCAGTTTGCGCCTCCAGTGCTGAAAGATAGCAGTCAGCGCGATCTACGCTGCACACTCGGCAATAGCGCGTTAAGCGCGCCGCTGTTGGTGGCGCCAACCGGTTACAACGGCATGTTGCGTTATCAAGCCGATCAGATGCTGGCGCGTGCCGCCGCTAAACACGGCATCGGCCATATTCAAAGTACCGTTTCGACCGCCTCGATTGAGCAATTGGCTGTGGAAGGAAATGGGCCGCGCTGGTTTCAGCTGTATGTGTTGAAAGACCGCGATGTGACGCTGAACCTGATCGAACGTGCGAAAAAAGCCGGCTGCGAAGCGTTGGTGGTGTCAGTGGATGCGGTGCATTTCGGTAACCGCGAACGCGATAAACGCCATTATCTCCGTCCAATGAAACTGTCGCTGAAAGCCATGGCCAACATTGCCTGTCATCCTGGCTGGCTGCGCCGCACCTTGATTCCACACGGCATGCCGGGCTTCGGCAATTTAACGCCGTATCTGCCCGCGGAGTATCAAAAAGGCATGGGCGCAGCGGCCTATTTCGCCAGCCAGATGGATCAAACGCTGAACTGGCAAACGCTGGCGTGGATACGCCAACAGTGGCACGGCCCGCTGTACATCAAAGGGATTATGACGGTGGAGGATACGCTGTTAGCGCAACAGCTGGGCGCGGATGGCGTGGTGTTATCTAATCATGGCGGGCGACAACTGGATGGCAGCATCAGCCCAATGTTGATGCTGGCGGCGACACGTCAGGCGGTGGGTGAGGATTTCACCTTGCTGATTGATAGCGGTTTCCGGCGAGGCACCGACGTGGTGAAGGCGCTGGCGCTGGGAGCCAATGCGGTGTTGTTGGGACGTCCGTTATTGTATGCGGTAGCGTGCGGCGGCGAAGCGCAGGTTGAACGTACGCTTGCGACGATGATTCAGGAGATTGATCGTACGCTGGCACAGTTGGGATGTTGTTCGCTGCAGGAGTTGCATGCAGAACTCCTTAGAAGCCGACACTAAAAGGCACGTACTGTAGCGGCGCAATTTATTGCGTTATGTTGACCTTAAAAATCAACTGAACGCGATAAATCGCGCCGCTACGGAATGTGCGCTTATGCACTTACTGGTTATTGCTGAGTTTGTTGCTTTTTGCTGTCTTCTTCTTTCTGCTTCTTGTTCGCCATATGATGACCAACCGCACAACCCGCCGCTGCACCAGCAACGCCGTGATGCGCCAGGTGACCGGCCGCGCCGCCGACCACCGCGCCTTTAATACATCCCTTGGCTTCAACTTGTGAAGTGACTGACAACAACAAACCTGCCGTTAATACGATAAATGAAAGTTTACGCACTGGGGTCGTTCCTTATTAGTAACCAGAACTCATTGTAGCGATGCACATAAATCCAGGCGTTAACAACTGTAAACAAAGGTGTTTTTACCTTTATCGTGCAAGGTTTTTTATATTCTCGTCGATTCGCATTTGCACCAGTCGCAGCGTTTTAGCGGTGATTTGATCGGGAAAGCTATCGGCTGCTTTAGTGGCAAAATCAGCCGCAACGGAACAGTATTTATCGACAATCTCACCCGCTTGTGCGGCGGTGAGATTAGCTTCTTGTTGCGCCAACGCCATGATGTGTTTGCGCTTAATATCTAAAGCCTCGCCCATTACATCCATCTGGTGATAACCACCGGGGCCTTCACAAAAAGTGACGTCATACGCAGGGGCGAGTTGCCACTGTCCATTTGCCGACATGATCCAGGCAAAGTTTTTCGGATGGTCGTCGCGATTATTGAAAACAATGTTAAACACCACCCGTTCAAAGGCGCGGACTTTCTCGCGGACATCATTAGTGCAGTGCTGCGTTGCGCGTAGAAAATTGGTGTAATCCAGCGCACCTGGCGTTTGATAATTGGCACCGGTATAGGCCGCGAGACTTTGCATCGGCACGCGCATGCCGTTTTGTCGATCAAATCGACGCGATGCAAAGGCCGCTTGTCCGTTCGGCAGGGCAAAATACGCGGTGTCTGGCGTTGCTATCTCGCACTCACGTAGGCACTGCGCGTAAGCCGCTTCAATGGCACACATTTCGGGATGTTCATGGCGCGCGGGAAATTTAATCAACCATGCTTCTCGCTCGCTTGAAGCCACCGTGCTGAAAACGCCGCTGTCGCCATCGCGATAGAGCAGCGCTTTTGGCCTGGCACCTTGCGGTGATCCGCCCATCTGCAACAACCGTTGCAAAAATTCGCCGCCTTCGCCGTCGAGCACTTCCTGAACTTCTGCGGCGAGTTGGTCTAATGCAATCTCCTCTGAAGCTTCATCTGCATCGGGTTGAGAAGGTTCAAACGACATCGCGCCCATCGCATTATCGCCAATGTAGGTTAAGCGTTCTAAGGGGCCGATGCGCGCGGCGTTGAGTCCGCGTTGGCGGAACAAGCGATCCATCAATAACATTCCCCAGCCGTCGGGTAGCGCATCATAAACCGGGCCGGGCAGGCCAAGTTGATGAGCGGGGAAGTCTCTGCGTAAACGCGGTCCTTGCAACGGTAAAGTTAAGGCGGAAAGTTCCAGCCCACGACGAATCGCCGCATCGCTGTATTCGAACATGATCACCGGGCGTCCGGTCAGCGCGGTGGACGAAACCAGCGTTCCCCAGTGCAGGCGCTCACCCCAGCCTTCGTACCAAACATCGACTTTATTTACCATGATGATTTCCCTTTTTAACCCGCTGGCGAGTGGCGCTTTCTTCATAACGCAGCAGATCATCCAGGCTATCTACTTTGGGGGCAAACAGCGCTTCCAGCTCGTTGATTCGGCCTAGCACCATCGCCACTTTGACCAGGCTTTCAAAGCCGACATTGCGACCTGATTCCAGATTCGAAACCGTATTCACTCCAATTCCGGCTCTGGCGGCCACTTCGGCTTGCGTCATCTGCTGCGCGAGACGCTCCTTGCGCAATCGGCTGCACAATAATTTAACGATTTCATCCGGTTTACTGAGGGTTAAATCCATCATAATGGGGCTTATCGCGCGAAAGTGAAGTTAATACCCAATATTATAGAGTTAAACGGAAAAAGGTGTGAGGGGGTAACACCATTATTTTGGGTGTTAAGTCTGGATTATGGACTTAAGCCACAAAATAATGGATTTAAACAAATCGATTAGTGAGATGCGTTATAAACGCGCAGTGGAATCACAGCGCTAAATTTTTCTCGTTCATACAGCGGAATGCCGGTTTGGCTGGCGATCAAAATCATGCCTTTGGCTCCGGCGCGTTGCGCGGCGGCGGCAATAGTGTGTATCAGCGCCGATGCCAAACCCTTACGGCGATGATCGGGATAGGTCAGGACATCATCAACAATAAACCAATCATCCTGATGAATAGCCCGAGCGTAAGATGACATCTGCGCATGATGGCGGGTATAAAAATCATACATTCTGGCGTCGGTGAGATGCTCAGCGCGAATAACGTTAAAGCCTCTCTGCCGGTTATACCATTCCGCCTCTTCCGCCGTTTGCACGCGCTGCACCGGGATCGTCGTGGTGTATGATTCTGTTCCAATCGCGCGATACATCAGCAATTCTTGCAGGCAAAATTGATAGCCCGCTTGGGTTAACTGCGGCTCTGGCAACGCATCTGTGCTGAGAATACTGAGATAGTGATGTTTGCCTTTGTGAAACTTGCGCACCGACGCAATATTATCACCGTCATGCCAGTAGAAAGATTCACGATCGCGCGAACGCACACCAATCGGCAATTTAAATACGCAGTGGCTGCGTCCTGGTTGATGCGTGACGCTGACATCATTGCCGCCGCGCGATTTCGCCCAGCCGCTGATCAGCGCCTGAAGCATGGCATCATCAATAAGGGAAGCTGACGGTGATTGACTATTCATCAATGTGTGGCCCTGGCGTTATCGAGTTTCTAATCTTTAACTCACCGCAAATTAACGGCAGCGGCGTGACGTCATGACCTTCTAACATCTGTGATAACTGCATTAATGCGCTGGAGACCATTTCAGCCATTGGTACATGCACAGACGTTAAAGCGGGAATGAAATAAGAAGCGATGGGAATATCATCAAAACTCAGCAGGGAAACCTCTTCCGGTAGGCGTTTTCCCGCTTGATGCAGCGCAGAAGCCGCGCCAATCGCCATATCGTCATTGCTGGCAACAATCGCCGAGAAGGTGACCTGGCGTGCCAGTAATAACTTCGCCGCTTCACTGCCGCTTTCACTGGTCCAACTGCCATCCAATATTAACGATTCAGCCTGCACGATATTATGGTGTGCCAATGCGGCGCGAAATCCTTTTAAGCGGCTAATGCCGGTATGCGATCCGTCCATACCTTTAATAAACGCGATATCGCGATGTCCTTGCTGGATGAGATAATTCACTGCATCGAAGGTGTCTTTTTCATGATCGACACACACTGAATATTGCGGGAATTTTTTTAACCGGCGATTGAGGATTATCAGCGGCTTACTGAGCGTTGGGATCAGATCATCGATTTCATCCACGCTCAAATAGCGTGGGTAGATGATCACGGCATCGCAGCGGCTGTCTATCAGGAAATGAATGGCATCGCGCTCCTGCTGCGCGTTGTGTTTGCCGTCCGCCAGCATTAACTGCGAGCCCAATTGCTCGGTTAATGTCGCCACCTGGAACATCAACTCACTGAAGTAGGGGCCTTTATATAAGGTATTCGGCACCATTAAACCTATGCTGTGCGAACGATTGGTTGCCAGATTACGAGCAACCAGATTAGGTCGATATCCCATCTCATTGATCGCGCTCATCACCTTGTCACGTGCGGTCTTCGACACATAACTGTGGCCAGCCAACACGCGCGAAACCGTGGCTTTTGACACGCCGGCGCGTTTTGCCACATCTAGCATAGTAATCATTCTGTTTCCTTTTAAGTCTCCGGGCACATTGTAACTAATAATCATGCCAAAAGAAGTAGGCCGAATTCTCATGATAACGAATCCTCCAATTGCGGCTTAACACTATCCTTATAAAAATTAAAGGTATCACTAACAGAATAATATGAAACCGGTTGCAGATTATTTTAATGTTAAGGGTTAAATATGAAAAACTCACAGATGAGTTGTGGATCACAAAAGAGATAAAATGAATCTGTAACCGGTTGCAGAGAATCCCATGACGCGCAAGAATTCAAAAAAAAGGAGGATGTCATGGTTAAAATTTTATTGTGTTGTTCGGCAGGAATGTCCACCAGCATGGTGGTGCAAAAAATGCAGAAAGCCGCGTCGCAGCAAGGTCTGGACGCGCGTATTGATGCGGTGGGCATGGAAGAGTTTAATGAAAAAATAGCAGAATATGACTGCTGCCTGCTTGGGCCACAAATTAAATACAAGCTGGCTGATTTCCAAAAACAAGCAACCGAATACAACAAGCCCGTAACCGTTATTAATACTATGGATTACGGCATGCTCAATGGTGAAAAAATTCTTAAGGCCGCGCTGGCCTTAATTGAATCACACAAGGAGTCATAATGAGTACATTGGCTGATTCATTATTTGGGGTGATCGAGAATAAAATAAGTCCGATTGCGGCTCGATTATCATCGCAACGTCATGTGGTCGCGATTAAGGATGGTTTTATTGCCTCAATGCCATTCTTAATTGTCGGCTCTTTTATGCTGTTGTTCTCGCATCCCCCATTTAGTGCAACCAGCCAATGGGGATTTGCACAGTGGTGGTTGGGCATCGTTAACAAATACAACGATCAGTTGATGATGCCGTACAACATGACGATGGGCATCATGGCGGTATTTATTACCGCGGCCATCGCTTATAACCTGGCACAAAGTTACAAGCTCAATGGCTTGATGGCCGCGCTGCTGTCATTGATGACCTTCTTAGTCGTCGCGGCGCCGCAGAAGGATGGCGCGCTGGCGGTCTCTTCGCTGGGCGGCGAGGGCATTTTCACTGCCATTCTAATCAGTTTGTACTGTACCGAAGTGATGCACCTGCTGGTGAAATACAACATCGGCTTCAAGCTACCGGAGCAAGTGCCGCCGAAAATTCGCCAGTCGTTCGACTTGCTGATTCCGATCCTGGTGATCTTTCTGACGCTTTATCCACTCAATCTGTTCATGCAGAGCCACTTTGGCATGCTGATCCCGCAAGCGATTATGTCGGTGTTCGCGCCGATCATTTCCGCCGCCGATTCCCTGCCTGCGGTGCTGATCGCGGTATTGCTCTGTCATCTGCTGTGGTTTGCCGGCATTCATGGCGCGGCGATTGTTGGCGGCATTTTGCAAGCGTTTTGGCTGAGCAACCTTGGGTTGAATCAGGAAGCATTAACCGCCGGTGAAGCGATCCCTAAGATCTTTATTGAACCGTTCTGGCAGTTCTTTATCACCGTTGGCGGTTCCGGCGCGACCATGGGTTTGGTGATTTTGTACCTGCGCAGTCGCTCGGCGCATCTGCGTTCGATTGGTCGTCTCGGCATGGTTCCCAGCATGTTCAACATCAATGAACCGATCATTTTCGGTTCTCCGGTGGTGATGAACCCGCTGCTGTTCATTCCTTTCATCACCACGCCATTGATCAACGCGGTTATAGCCTGGACGGCGACGCGCACCAACCTGGTTAACCATGTGATTTCGCTGGCACCGTGGACCACGCCTGGCCCGATTGGTGCAGCCTGGTCAACCGGTTGGGATTGGCGTGCGGTGGTGCTGGTGGCCTTCCTGATTGGGCTATCGACCTTGATTTACTACCCGTTTTTCAAAATGTACGAGCGCCAGCTTTTGCAGCAAGAAGCGGAAATGGTGCAAGAATCCCTGGCTGAGGAGATGAAGTCATGAGTGAGGTTCTGGAGATGGAAACCACGGTGATGGAGCTGATCATCCACGCCGGTGAAGCACGCTCAGCAGCAATGCAGGCGCTACAGGAAGCGAGAAAGCAAGATTGGGCCGCCGCCGATGCCTTGTTGCAAGACGCACAACGCGCAGCCCGAGAAGCGCACAAAATCCAGACGCAGTTGATTGGTGCCGATGAAGGCTGCGGCAAAGTGCCGGTCAATCTCATCCTGGTACATGCACAAGATCATCTAATGAACGCCATGTTGTGCCGTGACTTAGTGGAAGAACTGATTTATCTGCATCGTGAAGTGCAGGGACTGCGTAAAAGTCATGGGCAATAACGCCAAGAGAAACGTTAAATTGAGGTAAAAGGAAAGATTATGTCTGACAAATTACCAGCAGATTTTTTATGGGGTGGCGCGGTTGCAGCGCATCAGGTTGAAGGCGGCTGGAACGAAGGTGGCAAGGGGCCAAGCATTGTTGATGTGCTGACCGGCGGCGCGCATGGCGTTGATCGTGAAATCACCGATGGCATCATTCCCGGCAAACATTATCCGAATCATCAAGCCACCGACTTTTATCACCATTATAAAGACGACATCGCGCTGTTCGCCGAGATGGGTTTTAAATGCTTCCGGACTTCGATTGCGTGGACGCGTATCTTCCCGAAGGGTGATGAACTGACGCCCAACGAAGCAGGCTTGAAGTTTTACGATGATATGTTTGATGAGTTGCTCAAACACGGCATCGAACCGGTGATTACGCTGTCGCACTTTGAAATGCCGCTGCATCTGGTGAAGCAATATGGCGGCTGGCTCAATCGTGAGTTGATCGATCTGTTTGTGCGCTATAGCGAAGTGGTGCTGAAACGCTACAAACACAAAGTTAAATACTGGATGACGTTCAACGAGATCAATAACCAGCGTAACTGGCGTAAACCGCTGTACGGCTACAGCAATTCCGGGGTGATCTTTACCGATCATGAGAAGCCGGAAGAGGTGATGTACCAGGTGCTGCATCACCAATTTGTTGCCAGTGCACGGGTGGTGAAGCTGGGACACCAAATCAATCCTGACTTCAAAATTGGCTGCATGTTGGCGATGGTGCCGCTCTATCCGTGGTCATGCCATCCGGATGATGTGATGTATGCGCAAAAAGCCATGCAGGAACGCTATCTGTTCGGTGATGTACACATGCGCGGCGCGTATCCGTCCTACATCAAAAAAGAGTGGCAACGCCGTGGATTCAATATCGAAATGCAGCCAGGCGATGAGCAAATTCTGCGCGAAGGTTGCACCGATTACCTCGGCTTCAGCTACTACATGAGTAATGCGGTGGAATACGCCACGGCGACGCAAACCGCAGGAACCGCGTTAGAAGCTTTCCCTGGCAGTCGTAAAAACCCGCACGTGCAGGCGTCGGATTGGGGTTGGCAGATCGATCCGGTTGGGCTGCGCTATACGCTCAATGCGCTGTATGAACGCTATCAGAAACCGTTGTTCATTGTTGAAAACGGTTTTGGCGCGGTGGATAAGGTGGAAGCCAACGGCGAGATCAATGATGACTATCGCATCCGCTATTTAAGCGAGCACATTGCGCAGATGAAGAAAGCGGTGCTGGAAGATGGTGTCGATTTGATGGGCTTCACGCCGTGGGGATGTCTGGATTGCGTGTCGTTTGGCACCGGACAGTACAGCAAACGTTACGGCTTCATTTATGTCGATCGCAATGATGATGAAACCGGCAACTTTGCGCGCAGTAAAAAGAAGAGTTTCGATTGGTATAAGCAGGTGATTGCCAGCAATGGTGAGCAGCTGTAATTCTGGTCATTCGGTCGCCAGCAATGGCGACCTTACTTACAAAATCAAACTGACAAAATGTTCGATGTCCGCCAATGCAATTCGGCACTCTTCGGGCGCAGGGCGAATAATCAACAAATCGGCATAACCGTTCAGCATTGCACCCAATTGACGCGCGGCGCGTGCGGTATCCGTTTCCTTAAACGTGCCGTTTTTAATACCTTGTTCAATAATTCCCGCAATCACGGCAATCCATTTCTGTGTGACTAACACGGCTAAATCCGCGTAAGCATCATCATGTGCCGCTTGTTGCCACAGCGAACCATACAACTGCCATGATGCGTCAGCGGCTTCCGGCAAAAAGCTCACGATTAACGCATTAAGCTGATCGCGCGAAGAGAGCGCTTGGGTCTGCTGCTCAAACTCTTCCAGTTCACGATGGATGAAGCGTTCCAACGCCTCAATACACAGCGCCTGCCAATCGCTGAAGTAGTGATAGATATGGCTGCGCGAAATGCCGACGTGTTCGGTAAGATCGCGCGTGCTGGTTTTATCAATGCCTTTCTCGATAAACAGCACGATGGCCGCGTCGAGGATCTTTGCTCGTAAAATCTCTTTTGATTCTTTCATCCATTCTCTCGCGTTGACTTTGAGCAAGTGCTCAAATACACTCGCCGAGTTTGAGCAACCGCTCAAAATCCAATTTTAACAGAACAAAAGATAATGGAAACTTCAAATATTGGCGTGGCAATTCCGCCACATTCCGCTTTAATCACGCTGAAACAGCTGGGCTATCGCCACAGAAAAAAGCTCGCGTTAACATTTTTGTTGGTCATCGCCGAGAACCTGACCTATCTGCTTTACCCGCTGCTGGCCGGGTTTGCCATCAATGCCATTATGTCTGGCCAAGCGCTGCACGCGGTTTTATATGCAGTAATGGTATTCGTGATGTGGGTGATTGGCGCAGCACGCCGCAGTGTGGATACACGCACCTTTGCACGCATTTATGCAGAATTGGCGGTGCCGGTGATCGTCGCGCAGCGCAAAGAAAATCACAGTCATTCCACCGTCGCCGCACGCGTGGCGCTTTCGCGTGAGTTTGTCGATTTCTTCGAGCAACATCTGCCGCTGCTGATCACTTCGGTGGCTTCAATTACCGGCGCGGCGGTGATGCTGTTAATCATCGAGTTTTGGACCGGCATGGCGTGCGTGGGAATTTTGATCGCCTTTGGCATTTTCTTGCCCGGTTTTATGCGCAAGAACGAAGCGCTGTTCCGACGTCTCAACGATCGGCTGGAAAAAGAGGTGGCGTTTGTCAGCAGCGCATCGCCGTTTTCACTCACCAAGCATTATGGCGTATTGGCGCGCCTGCGCATTGGGCTTTCGGACCGCGAAGCGGCGGGATATCTGATTATTGGTACGGTTGCAGCATTGCTGTTCGCGATGACTATTCTCACCATGTCCTGGTACGGGGTTTCCGATGCCGGTCATATTTATTCGGTGATGACTTACATGTGGATGTTTGCGATGAGCCTCGACGATGGCCCGCAACTGCTGGAAAAATACTCGCAGTTGCGGGATATCGGCAGGCGCGTTAACACTGGTTTAGTTGAATAGATGGTTCACCGCTAAATTCACGGCTGCGCCACCAACAATTAACCACACGAACAATATCAACCCTAGCAAGAATGGGCGCACGCCGGTGCTGGCGAGTTGGCTGATGCGAGTGCTCAACCCTAATGCCGCCATTGCCATCGCCAGAATCACGTTGTCGAAAAGGTTGATGGCAGCAACGGCAGACGCAGGCAGCCAGTGGAACGAGTTAAAAATCGCCACCACAATGAACCACAGCGCAAACCACGGGAAAACGATGGCTTGTTTGGCGCTGCCTGATGCATCGCTGCGACGGCTAATCATCATGCTGAGCAGCAACAAAAACGGCGCCAGCATCATCACGCGCAGCATCTTCGCAATTACCGCTGCACTTTCGGTTTCTGGACTAACAGCATGTCCTGCCGCTACCACTTGCGCTACTTCATGCATGGTTGAGCCGGTATAAACGCCGAATTGACTGAGTGAAACGCCCGGAATCATTGGTGCCAGCTCATGCCAAATGATCGGATATAAAAAGATGCCGAGCGTACCGAAGATCACCACGGTGGCGACGGCAACCGACACTTTCGACGATTCTGCTTTAACCACCGGCGCAGTCGCCAGTACGGCGGCGGCACCGCAAATGCTGCTGCCCGCGCCAATCAGCCACGCGGTTTGACGATCAAGCTTCAACAACCGTGCGCCTAAAACGCAGGCAAGGGCGAAAGTGCTACTCAGCATAATCACATCGATGATCACCCCGCTGAGGCCGACATCCATTACTTGCTGAAATGTCAGGCGGAAACCGTAAAGGATGATGCCGAGACGCAGCAACTTCTGTTTAGCGAACTGCACGCCTTCATCGCAGTGCTGCTGAATCCCCGGATACAGCGTGTTGCCAATCACGATACCCGCGATGATCGCCAGCGTCAGGGCGCCCAAACCCAGCCCCATCATGGCGGGCTGATTGCCCAACCACGCGGTCACGAAGGCAATAGCGGCGGTAAGCAATACGCCAGGAATGTAACGTTTTACATCGTGGTGATAGCGAGAAATTGAAATGTCAGCCATGCGATTCTCCTCCTGTATAGGATTAAGAGTGCCGCACCCGCCTTATAAAGAAAAATTCATTATAACGTTATGCTTAATCGGAATATCAGTTAACCAACATGCTGCCGGTTATGGATTCGCAATTTAACTAATTATAATCAATAAGATAAATATAAATCGTTCTGTTCGTCTATCTCGGCTGTTCATACTGCATCTTCAGCTCTACTTGGGATATTTCGCGAGGCAACTCACAAAACCTAGAAAAGAGTGATGCGAATCCAGCATTTTACCCAGCAGACAGGCTCGCCACTCCTCTATATGTCATAGTAATCTTCAGGCAGTTTTTTCTGGGTGTTTGTTGCAGGAGTGAAATATGAATTCTGAAATCTCTGCATCTGCGGAAGTGAAGTCTGCGATCTTTCAGCCGCTCTATCTGCAAATCAGTCAGCTATTGTTGGAACGCATTGCTTCAGGCGAATGGCCAGCGGGAACCTACATTCCCAGCGAAGCCAGTCTGGCGGAAACCTATAACGTCAGCATCGGCACCTTGCGCAAGGCGTTGAATGAATTGGTCAGCAACAACGTGGTAATCCGTTATCAGGGTAAAGGTACGGTGGTGGCGGCACATGATTCCGATAGCGCACTGTTTCGCTTTTTCAATGTATTGCGTGACAGCGGCGAGCGTTCATTACCGCTTTCACGCGTATTGGCACGTCATCTACGTTCCGCCTCGGCAGAAGAGGCGAACGCGCTGGATATCGCGCCGGGCAGTAAAGTGATTCACATTTGGCGAGTACGCGATTTGGATGGTGCACCGGCGATTTTGGAGCACGTTTACGTTGACGCCGCGCGCTTCGCTGGCCTGGATCGCGATCCCGAAATTCTGCCGAATACACTTTATCAGCTGTATCAACAGAAATACGCTTGCACTGTCGCCAATGCGCATGAGCAGATCAAAGCCATCAATGCTGGGCCAGATGAAGTGCTGCATCTTGAAGCAACAGAAGGCGAAGCGCTGCTGCGGATTCATCGCATCGCCCGCGATTTTCAGGACAAACCGGTAGAGTACCGCGTATCAACCGTGATGACGCGGCATCATGCTTATTTTAATCAGCTTTGAAGTGGGATTTGTTCAGGAATTTATCAGGGATGAAAAAACGCCCGCCGCAAGCAGCGGGCACCAACTCAAGCACTTTCAAAAATACGCGTCAGCACGAACTCGCGATGACCCAGCGCTTCGGCGGCAGTCAGTCGGCCATTGGCGGTGCGCAATAGAGATTCCAGCAGCGCGTCACCGGCACCATCCAAATTCATTTCGCGGCGCAGCACGGCGGAAACATCCACATCAATGTGTTCTGACATGGTACGCACGGTACGTGGATTGGCGCAGACTTTGATCACCGGCAAAATCGGGTTGCCGATAACGTTGCCTTGTCCGGTTGGGAAGAAGTGTGCGACATAACCGCCCGCCGCGCACAGCGTGACCATTTCAGCCGCCGCGGATGAGGAATCCATAAACCATAATCCCGGACCGCTTGGCATTTCCGCTTTATCCAGCACGCCATCAACCCGGCATTTTTTGCCGATCTTCTGGATATTACCCAACGCTTTTTCTTCGATGGTAGTCAGGCCACCTTCGATGTTGCCTTTGGTCGGTTGCGACTCCGAGAGATCGCTGGTTTTCCAGCGGTCGATCATCGCGCTGTAGCGATCAAACATAAATTGGAACTTCTGGCGCACATCATCGTTAGCGCAGCGTGCCGCCACCAAATGTTCGCCGCCGGTCAGTTCTGAGGTTTCGCCGAACAACAGGGTGTTGCCGTTTTCATACAGGCGGTCAAACAAATTGCCAACCGAAGGATTGGCGCCGCAACCGGAGGTGGTATCCGATTCGCCGCATTTGGTAGAAACCCACAACTCGCTGATATCACAGCTTTCACGTTGCAACTCAGAGGCATATTGCGAGAATTCACGTGCTTTACGTGAGGCTGCGCAGATAGTGTTGTGATCGCCGTTTTGTTCTATCCAGAAACCGGCAACTGGCTTGCCAGTGGCTTTGATGCCGTCGACCACGCGTTGCGTCCAGCCGGGCTCGATGCCAATCACGATCACCGCCGCGACATTCGGATTGCAGCCGGTGCCAATCAGCGTGCGGAAATGCAGCTCCAGATCTTCACCGAACTGCAAACGTCCATACGGATGTGGCAGGGCGATGGTGCCTTTAATGTTGTTGGCAACCGCTTCGGCGGCGGCATTGGAGATATCATCCACTGGCAGCACAATCACGTGGTTACGAATACCGACTCGGCCATTTTCACGACGATAGCCAGCAAATTTGCGTCCGTTGATTTCCATTGTTACCACCTTTTCGTTTTAACGTTATGTACGTGCAGATGCTCGCCTTGCTTGATTGCTGCTACCACGCGACCAATGTCTTGACCGTATTTGATCACGGTGTCATTCACATTCAGATCGCGGATTGCCAGTTTGTGGCCAATCGGAATGGCATCTTTCACTGCAAATTCAATGGTTTTGTTCTGATCCATGATCCAGCCGGTGAGGGTTTGGCCAGCTTCAATTCCTTCCACCACCACGACTCCCACTGAGTCGCCGTCATCGTGTACGACAAAATCAATACTCATCACTGCCTCCGCTTATCGTTCAACAATTGAACTCATATATATGACATATGATAGATAAATGCAGATGGCAAAAATTATTTGATATGCGCAGATGGTTTTGCGATCCGCTTCACGATCGTCATGGCAAAGCGCGCAAATTAAAGGATGAAACGGCTAATCACTAAAAACGATGAGGGATAATGGTTTAATTTATAAGGATTATCTGGAGGTAATCAAAATGTGATCGCCCTAGTAATTCTGCATATCGAATACGATCCTGATCACTTTTTGTTCACATTGCTTTTGCAGTTACACCCGCCGCTCACTATAGATAACGATAGTCATGTATATGACACAGGAATCCCATCCCTTACTTCTGGAGTGACGTATGTCTGTAAGCTGGTTAAAAAAAGCGATTAAAACGCCGGATTCCAATACGGCAGAGGCGCGGCAGGTAGTTGAAGAGATGCTTGCCACCATTAAAGATCAGGGCGAAGCGGCGGTGCGCCATTACGCTCAAAAACTCGATAGCTGGACTGGCGACATCATTCTTTCGCCGGAACAGATCGCCACGCAAATTCGTGAGGTTCCGGCCGATGTCCGTCGCGATATCGATTACGCCATCGATCAGGTTTATGCCTTTGCCTGTGCGCAACGCCAATCGGTACAAGATTTTGCAATCACGCTGCCATCCGGATTAGTCGCCGGGCAAAAAGTACTGCCGGTTTCTACCGTCGGTTGCTACGCGCCAGCCGGACGATATGCGCACATCGCCTCGGCGTATATGGGTGTTGCCACGGCTCGCGCGGCGGGAGTGAAGAACATCATCGCCTGTTCCGGCCCGTATTTGGGGCAGAGCATTCATCCCTGCGTGCTTTACGCGTTTCATCGCGCTGGCGCTCACACCATTATGACGTTGGGCGGAGTGCAGGCGATTGCCAGCATGGCGTGGGGATTGTTTACCGGCAAAGCCGCTGATGTAGTGGTTGGGCCGGGTAATAAATTTGTTGCCGAAGCCAAACGTACCTTGTTCGGCCAGGTCGGGATTGATGTGTTTGCCGGGCCATCTGAAGTGGCGGTGATTGCGGATGAACATGCCGATGCGGATATCGTCGCCAGCGATTTAGTTGGCCAGGCTGAACACGGCCACGAATCGCCGGCGTGGTTATTCACCAATTCGCGCGAGTTGGCTGAACAAGTGATGCAAAAAGTGCCGCAATTGATTGATCAACTGCCGCCAGTGGCGCGCGATGCGGCGAGTTGCGCCTGGCGTGATTACGGCGAAGTGATTGTTTGCGACAGCCGCGAAGAGATGGTTGAGATTTCTGATCGTTATGCCTCTGAACATCTGGAAGTACATGCAGCGGATTTGGACTGGTGGCGCGATAACCTCAGTTGCTACGGCTCGCTGTTCCTTGGCGAAGAGACCACGGTGGCGTTTGGCGACAAATGTAGCGGCCCCAATCATGTACTGCCAACCAAAGGTGCCGCGCGCTATTCCGGCGGATTATCGGTGCACAAATTCCTGAAAACCCTCACCTGGCAACAGATGTCACGCGATGCGGTGCCGCAGATTGCGCAAACCACCGCACGTATTTCGCGCATGGAAGGGATGGAAGCCCACGCGCGGACCGCTGAGGTGCGACTGGAAAAATACTTCGCTGGGCAGAGTTTCCAGCTTGGATCACCGGTTACGCGCTGAGGAGAACGCTATGCATCCCGCAACGTTATTTGATTTAAGCGGTAAAACCGCGCTGATCACCGGCGGCGGCAGTGGCATCGGTTTTGCCATGGCGCAAACGCTGGCCGCTGCCGGTGCGCAGGTAATTCTGGCGGCGCGTCGTGAAGCGCCTTTGATTGAGGCGGTAGGGCAACTAACGCAACAGGGCGGCGTTGCGCGTTATTTATGCGCGGATATCGCTCAACAGGCTGAATTGCAGGCGTTAGCCGCTGAATGTCGCGCTGTCGACATTCTGATCAATGCGGCCGGCGTCAATCTGCGGCAGCCGTTTGACGAGGTTACTGAAGCGGCGTGGGATCAGCAGTTGGCGCTGCATCTGAAAGCGCCATTTTTCCTGACGCAGGCGCTGGCACCGGCGATGGCGCAGCGCGGCTGGGGTCGAATCATCAACATCGCCTCGCTGCAATCGCAACGCGCATTTGATAACAGCGCGCCGTATGGCGCCGGTAAAGGCGGCATTGTGCAATTAACGCGCGCCATCGCCCAACGCTGGGGGCGCGACGGCATTACCTGCAACGCCATCGGCCCCGGCTTTTTCCCCACCGCGTTAACCGGGCCGGTGTTCAACGATCCGCAACTACGTGATCGTCACGCCGACCGCACCTGTTTAGGGCGCAACGGCGAAATGCACGACTTACAGGGCGCGACTTTGCTGCTTGCCAGCAACGCCAGCGCCTATATCACCGGGCAAACCTTAATGATTGATGGTGGCTATAGCGCTATCTGATCGCAGAGGAATACATCATGCAAAAACCTGCTGCCGGCAACTTGCGACGCGTCACGCTGTCGAGCCTGTTCGGTTCGACTATCGAATGGTATGACTTTTTCCTGTACGGCACCGTCGCTGGAATGGTGTTCAACAAACTGTACTTCCCGGAAGGCGATCCCTTTATCACCACGCTGCTTTCTTATGGCGTGTTTGCGATTGGCTTTCTAACCCGACCGTTAGGCGCGATCATTTTTGGTCATTTCGGCGATACGCTGGGGCGCAAAAAGATGCTGATCCTGACGTTAGTGATCATGGGCGGTGCGACGGTGTTTATCGGCCTGATACCCAGTTATCACCAGATTGGTTTGTGGGCACCTTGTCTGCTGATTCTCTGTCGCTTGATTCAAGGCATTGGACTCGGTGGCGAATGGGGCGGCGCGGTGCTGATGACCTTTGAATCCGCGCCGGAAAAACATCGCGCCTTCTTCGCCAGTATTCCGCAGGTCGGTATGTCGCTGGGCTTATTGCTGGCGGCCGGTGCGATTGGTTTGGCCTCGTTCCTGCTGCCTGATGAAGCGTTTATGTCGTGGGGCTGGCGCGTGCCGTTCCTGCTCAGTGGCGTATTCGTGATTATCGGCACTTATATCCGTAAAAATGTGGCGGAAACCGAGGACTTCCTCAAAGCCCAGGAAGCGCAGAAACATGCGCCGAAACGCATTCCGTTGGTAGAACTGTTCCGTAAACACACCAAGCTGGTGTTCACCTGCATGGGCATGCGTTTAATCGATGGCGTGTTCTTTAATATCTTCGGCGTGTTTTCGCTCACCTACCTGACGCAAACACTCAATATTCCGCGCGATCAGGCAATTGTGGCAATTCTCGCCAGCGCATTTGTCATGAGCTTCTTTATTCCGTTCTGGGGATACATGGCAGACCGCTACGGACGTGCGCGCATCTTCGCCATGGGCGCAACGCTTTCGGCGCTGTCAGCGTTTCCGTCGTTTGCTTTGATGCATAACCATCCCGACAACATCTGGATTGTCTGGACGGCGATTGTCATTCCGTTCGGCATCTTCCATGCCGCGGTGTTTGGCACGCTCTCCTCGGTGTATTCAGAGTGCTTTGACGCTTCCGTTCGCTATACCGGTATCTCGTTCGCTTACCAGATTTCCGGCGTGTTTGCCGGTGGCTTGACGCCGGTGCTGGCGACCATTTTCTCCGATATGTTGGGCGGACGTCCGTGGCTGATCTGCGCTTATGTGCTGGTTATCGGCCTGACAAGTGCCGCTTGCGCCGTGTATCTGTGGCGACAAACGCATGGCGCTGGCCGCATACCGGTTAACGGTTCTGTGCTGATTAAGTGAGGAATTATGAAAACGCTGGTGTATAGCCGTCCGTATGAGATGGCCATTGAGGAGCGTCCTTATCCGCAGCTAAAAACCGGAAGTGATCAGGTGGTGATTCGTATTGGCGCAGCCGGGATTTGTGGTTCGGATATGCACGCGTTTCACGGCCAGGATCCGCGCCGTCAACCAGGTTTGGTGCTGGGGCATGAGTTGGCCGGGGAAATTGTCGAAAGCCAGTCGCCACGCTTCAAGCCGGGCGATCGCGTTACCGCCAATCCGCTGATTACCTGTGGAGCTTGCGAATATTGCCGCCAGGGACGCGATAATTTGTGCAGCGATCGTCACATGGTAGGCATGGATTGGCCGGGTGCGTTTGCTGAATACATGGTGATCCCAGCTCGATCGGTGGTGCCGCTGCCAACGGGAATTTCGGTGAATCACGCGGCTCTGACTGAGCCAGCTGCCACCGTGGTGCACGCGATGCGCTTAACCCAGCGAGCACTGACGCAGCCGCTGGCAGAAACGCGGGCGTTGGTGATCGGCGGCGGTGCGATCGGCATGTTAACGGTCTTAGTGCTGCGGGCTTGGGGATGTCGCCACATCACGCTGGCGGAAACCAATGCCTTGCGCGCGCAAGCAGCGGAGCGCCATACCGGTTGCATCAGCATTAATCCGCTGACAACCACGCTCGACGAATCCAGCTATCAAGTGGTGATTGATGCGGTTGGCGCCGCACCTACGCGACAATCGGCGATTCAGGCGGTGAAACCGGGTGGCGTGATTATGCATATTGGTTTGCAAGCGTGGGCCAGTGAAATCGATATGCGCAAAATCACCTTGGGCGAGATCACGCTATTGGGCACTTATACCTACAACATGGACGATTTTTGCCTGACGTTGGCGATGCTGGAACAGGGCGCGTTGGGCGATCTTGCCTGGGTTGAAACCCGCCCGTTAAGTGAAGGAGGACAGGCGTTTGCCGATTTGGAGTCGCAGCAGGTTTCGGCGGCCAAGATATTGTTGATCCCATAAACAATCGTAGGGTCGCCATTTATGGCGACCACTTTTTCAACACGACGCGCATAAATGCGCATCCTACGGTGAAACGCATTCTGACACGCCGTGCTTTCTCACCTGCTTCACCGTTGCGTTAATCTTCCATACGCAGACAAATGAAATCAGCGACACCAGCATCATAAACATCCCCACCAACCACGGCTTGCCGTTGCCGAGCAACAACAATGTCGCGGCAATAAACGGGCTCATGCCGCCGAGAATCGATGAAAACTGATAGGCAAATGACAATCCGGTGTAACGCACGTGCGTACCAAATAAACTGGCAAACAGCGTCGGTTGCACCGCGAACATCATGGTTGGGCCAAGGTTATAACCGAGCACCATGCTGAGCGTGATGATGAATGCGTCCTGCGTATTCAACAGCATAAAGAACGGTAGGGCGTAGATGACGCAGAATCCGGCGCTGATCAGATAAACGCGCCGTTGCCCAATACGATCCGACAACCAGCCCATCAGCGGGCAAGACACAATGCCCACCGCCGAGGCCACCATCATGCCAGTCAGCGGCACATCGCGCGACAGCATCAACTGAGTTGAAACATAGACGATACCAAAAGCATTGATCACGTTAGACGACACGCTTTCTGCCAAACGCGCACCAAACGCCAGCCAAATGGTGCGCGGATGTTCGCGGAACAAGGTCACGATCGGCAACGGCGTTTTCTTCGTATCGAGCTGCGGACGGTTGCGTTGGAAATCCAGCGTTTCATCGGTATGCAGGCGGATAAACAGCCCGACGATCAGCATCACGGCAGATAACCAAAACGGAATGCGCCAGCCCCAGGACATGAATTGCTCAGGCGTCAGCAAATGGGTGCAGAGCGCAAACACGCCGGTAGCCAGCATCAATCCCACCGATGCTGCGGCTTGCGGCAGCGAACCAAAAAATCCGCGCCGGGTTGGCGGTGCGGATTCAATGGTCATCAGCGCCGCACCACCGTATTCGCCACCGAGGCCAAAGCCCTGAATCAAGCGCAGCACCATCAGAATGATCGGTGCCCAGATGCCAATGCTATGCCAACTGGGAATGCAACCAATCAAAAAGGTTGAGGTGCCAACGATAATTAGCGTCCAAATCAGCGTCACTTTACGGCCAATTTTGTCACCAAAGTGACCAAACACCATGCCGCCGAGTGGTCGGGCGAAGAAACCCACGCCGAAGGTGGCAAACGCTGCAATGATGCCGGTATTCGGCGCGCTTTCCGGGAAAAACAACGGGGCGAAAATCAGTCCGGCGGCGGTGCCGAAAATAAAGAAGTCATACCATTCCAGCAGCGCACCCGCAAAGCTGCCCATGACCACACGGCGCATCGGTTTTCCGCGCAGGCCGTGTTGCGTAGATGATGCAGAGTCAGACATAACGCTTCCTCTCCAGATGTGAGAAAGCTGCGGGAACGCCCGCAGCAGGGTACGGTAAGACGGCGTCGGTGCGTGCCGACGCCTGGTTTTTATCTTTTTAGACTATTGAGAACTTCGGCATCTTCGGCATCAACGTTGGCACCCAACGGTTCCCATTTGATCAACAAACAGGTCAGGAAACCAATGAACGGCACCAGCGCCATCCAGTAAAACGCGTCCGTTTTCAGTGCGCCCCACAGCATTGGCCAGAAGATCAGCCCGGCAATCGCGCCAGTGCGCATAATCGCACGTGCAAAACCGACGCCAGAAGGGCGAATGCTTGGCGGATATGACAACGTGGCAATGGTCATGCCTAATCCGCCCGGTCCCGCTGAGTGGAAGAAAATAATGGTGCCGAGCAAGCCGAGCGACAGCCACGGATTGGTGGTTGCCAGCGCACCTAACGCCAGCAGCGCCAGCGCCACCACCGCAAAGCCATACATCGACTGACGACGCGTGCCGAAGCGTTGCAACAGCAGCGAACCAATCAATCCACCGGTAATGCCGCAAGCGGCGTTAACAATGGCCGAACCGGTTAACGCGCCGCTTAATCCGCCACTGAGAATACCGGCCAACGTCAGCGGCAGATACACGCCGACCGCGTTGTATTGCCAGGCTTGCATGGTCGCAACAATACAGCCCAGCAGCGTGCGGCGGCGATAACGTGCGTTGAAAAGCACGCCATAGCCGGCTTGCACGGTGTTTTCTGTTTCCTGGTTTCGCTGTGCCGGTGTTTCTGGCGCCACGCTGGCATGCACGTTGTAGCGGTTACGCAGAATCTTACAGGCTTGATCGTAATGTCCGGCGCGCGCCGCCCACATTGCAGATTCGCCGATAAACACATAGCGCAGCACCATGATCAGCACCGCAAACAGCGCGCCAATAAAGATGCCGTAGCGCCACAGTTGCGCTTCCTCAACGCCGGAAAATAACAACGGCAACAGCACCAAATAAACCACGGTAGTTGAGACATACCACGCCATTTGCCACAGGTTGACCGAGGTGCCGGTTTTCTTTGATTTCGATCCGCGCAACTCGGCAACCGCGTTGGTGGCGAGCGGGAAATCAATGCCAAGGCCAAAGCCCATTACGATGCGGCAAACCAGCACCCACCAGATATTCGGGGCGATGGCGACAGCGGCGGCACCGAGGGTGCACAGCGCCATGCCGATGAGAAAGGCTTTGCGCTGACCAAAACGGTTGATCACCCGGTTCGCCAGCAAACCGCCAATCAACGCAGCGATCAGCACCGATGCGTTGACGGTGGCCGCGAGCCCCGGCGAGATACCAAATTGCATGGCGATATATTTGTTGCCAAAACCGACCATCGCCGCCTGGTAAGCATCAATCAAGATGCCGCCCAGCGCGATAAAGACAATCCAGGTGTTGGCACGCACCGCCGAATTTTCATTAACAATGTCAATGACATCCTGCGGGCGGCGAATAGTGTAGGGGGTTGGAGAGATAATCTGCGCCATCACGTTATCCTTTTTCTTTGTTATCAATCAGGGGCATTACATGCCCCACGGATATTGATTGTTGTTAGGCGTCTGCGAACTGAAGCAAGACTTTGATGGAGTCATTTTGTTGCGCCCGCACAAAGGCTTGGTCGGCTTCGCTTACCGGGAACAGATCGCTGATCAATTCGCGGGTATCGAAACGGCCATCGGCCAGCCAGGCGATCACCTCATCGAAATCTTCCGGGATGTACATGCCTGAACTGAGCAGGTCACGCTCGAAACGTTGCATCATCGGCAACGGAATCTCGCGCGGGCCGCCGGGTACGCCCATGCACATCACCGTGCCGCCTGCGTAAACCCGCTGGAAGGCTTCGTTGAGTGTGGCCTGCGCGGCGACCACATCGATTACGCCGCTAAAGCGCATCTCTGCGGGTAACTCGCCCGGTGCGAAGGCACGCGCTGCGCCCAATTTGACCGCCAGCTTGCGTTTGGCGCCATCCGGTTCAACCACCGTGACATCGCCGGCACCCATAATGCGCAACGCCTGCACAATCGACAGACCAATCGTGCCCGCGCCAATCACCAGAACCTGTTCCAGCGAGGTTTGTGGCATACGGCTAACGCAGTGACGCGCGCAGGCTGCCGGTTCGGCAAACGCCAGGGTTTGCAGCGGCAACGATGCCGGAGCGACATGGCAATTGCGCGCTGGGACAATGTGCTGTGAACGGGCAAAACCCGGTGCGCGGAAACCTGCCACCTGCGGCGGTTCGCAGTGGTTAAACTGTCCGGCTTTGCAGGCGCGGCATTCCATACACGCCATGATCGGATCGACCACCACGTGATCGCCGACGTTAATGCCGGTCACGGCGCTGCCCACTTCCAGCACGCGCGCGGCAATTTCATGCCCCGGCACCAACGGTGGTTTGGCAAACGGATGGTGACCCTGTAACACGTGCAGGTCAGAACCACAGATGCCAAAGAACGCTGGTGCAATGCGCACTTCAGATGGACTTAACTCACGCCAGTCTTGCTCAACCGTTTCGGTTTGAACCTGGTTAATATCGGAAAAAACAACCTGAGTAATCTGCATATTGTTCTCCATGATGCTGGACGCGAATTAGCGTTGAGCAATGCCTTCATCAACAATTTCGGCCAGACGTTGCAGGCGAGGCACTGACACGTCGCGCAACATGGTGTTGGCATCTTGAGCGCCAATCACCGAAGCCCACACCGCGCGACCCGCAAGGAAACCTGAAGCACCGGCCTGCATCGCCACGCTCACCGCGCGGCCAAAGATGTTGGCATCTACGCCAGAAGAGAGAATCACCCATGGCATGTTCATCTGATCGTTAAGACGTTGGCAGGCGCTGAGCAGCGCTTGTTTGTCACCTTTGCCGCCCAGTGGCATTTCAACTTTGTACAAGTCAGACCCCGTATCGCCCAGCTCCGCCGCGGCTTGCACAATCGCTGCTTCACGGTCAAAGTGCCAGCCACGACGCGGTGGACGGACTACTGGCTCAATGATGCTGACCAGTCCGGCGCTACTACACAGCTGATTGAACTCCGCCACCATTGCCAGACGCTGTTCGGCAGGCTCATCTTCACGCCACAGCACCAGCAGTTTCAGTGCGCGGCCACCCATCGCTCGCACCGCATGCGGATCGATATTGCGGTCAATCTCAACGCTATCGACCGGAATGCCGTTGCCTGGCAGGAAGTTATCCGCGGCAACAATCAAACCGCAATTATCTGCAACGGCTTGTTGCTTGACGATTTCATCCAGGCAGAACTGTTTATCGACCAAAACCGCCGAGGCATAAGGCGTTAAGGTGCGCGCGGCGGCCACTTTGAACTCGGTTAATACACTATCGTCAATCGGCGCAGGCTGGCCAGCAGCCGCAAACATCAGACGCATCGCTTCACGCTGATCCACCGCCAGCATGGCAAAACCGCCGTTTGGACGGGCAATATCTTGAAGGGTAAAAGCAGGTTGGCTAGACATAGATCTCTCCTGGCAAAACAGTTAAGGATTAAAGGGAATCGGGACGATTAGCGAGCTGGCGAACGTGGGAAAGCAGGGCGCTCCAGTCTTGGCGGCCACGGCCTTGTTCACTGGCGGCGCGATAATAGACTTCGGCCTTGGCACCCATTTCCAGCGGCGCTTGAGTTTGTTGCGCGACATCCAACGCGATACGCAGATCCTTGAGCGCCAGATCGACCATAAAGGCCGGCGAGAGATCGCCTTTGAGCACTTTGTTTGGCCAGGTGGTGGTGAAATGGCCTTTGCCCGCTGCGGTGCCGCTCATCACTTTGATGGCAACATCAAGGCTTAGGCCGAGGGATTCGCACAATACCGCCGCTTCTGCCGACAGCGCGTTAAGCGCGATACTCATATAGTTGTTGATCAGCTTGACGCGAATCCCCATGCCAGGGCCGCCCGCGGCAATCAACTCATTGCCCATGCACAGCAGTACCGGTTTAGCACGTTCAACTTGCTCTGCTGTGCCGCCCGCCAGAATCAGTAAGGTGCCATCTTTGGCGTTATCAGAGGTGCGGCCGACCGGCGCATCCATCATGCTGAAGCCGTGTTGCGCTAATTCGCTAATTAATTCATCGCATTGCAGTGGATGAATGGTGGACATATCGACCATTAATGCATCGCGAGAAAGCTGTTCGCATACGCCATCTTTGCCCAGCAGAACATCGCGTACGATGTCGCCATTTGGCAGCATGGTTATGACAAATTCGGCATCACGTGCTGCATCGGCTGGACTGTGCGCCGCCACCGCGCCGAGTGTGACTAACTGCTGAATCGTCTTTTCAGAGTGATCAAAAACGCGCACTGTATGACCGTGCTTAACCAGATTGCTGGCCATGGGGTAACCCATTTGTCCCAGCCCAATAAAACCGATGGTGGACATAACATTCTCCTGGTGTGGCGTGATTAGAAATGGCAATTTCTGTCTGTTTTTGAGCATATTTGTAATTCAGGCAACATAACGGGACGAGGATCACTTTTTTGATCATTTATGTCATTACAATGCGCATTAAACGACAACATTAATCACTTGGTGACAAAAATGATCAAAATAGCCTGTGTTGGCATTGCTGTTCTCGACCGTCTCTATTTCCTGCCGCGTTTGCCTAATGAAGGTGGCAAATATGAAGCACAGCGCTACCAAGAGTGCGGCGGCGGGCCTGCGGCAACAGCGGCGGTGACTATTGCGCGGCTGGGCGCGCAGGTCGATTTTATCGGTCGTGTTGGCGATGACGCGGCGGGGGAAACCTTGATAGCGGAGTTGCAAAGCTGGGGAGTTAACACACAGTTTTGTCGCAAAGTGGTCAATGCCGAATCGACGCATTCCACTATTTTGGTCGACGAGCAGGGCGAACGGATGATCGTCAATTATCCCAGCAAAGATCTGCCCGCTGATGCCGACTGGCTTAAGGCGATTGATTTCACACAATATGATTTGGTGCTGGGTGATGTGCGCTGGCATCAAGGTACGCACGCTGCGTTTAGCCAGGCGGCGCGCGCTGGAGTGCCAACTTTGCTGGATGGTGATGTGACGACACAGGACATCACCGATTTGGTGGCGTCAAGCACTCATGCGGTATTCTCAACGCCGGGGTTAGCACGCTTCGCCGCGACTGAGTTTGCCGATGCGGGATTAGCGTTTGCCGATGCCATCGCCCCAGGAATCGTTTATGTGACACAAGGCAGTGATGGGATAAAGTGGCGCGAGGATGATCGTTTGTGTCATATTTCTGCCTTCAAGACAGATGTGGTGGATACCACAGGCGCCGGCGATGTATTTCATGGTGCGCTGGCATTAGCATTGGCAGAAGGACAAGCGAAACTAGACGCGATCCGCTTTGCCAGCGCCGTTGCAGCGCTAAAATGCACCCAACCGGGCGGGCGTGCAGGTATTCCTGACCGCCAACAAACCCGCACATTTTTGTCACAGTTTGAGTAAATCTGTCGATTATGGCGATCGGAGGGACAATGAGCGCAATTGAGATGACAGGCAATCCCCGCCACGATCAGTTAATCAGCCTGATTGCTGAACGCGGCTACATGAATATTGAAGAACTGGCGCAACTGCTGGATGTTTCCACGCAAACCGTGCGCCGCGACATCCGCAAACTGAGCGAACAGGGACTGATTACACGCCATCACGGCGGTGCAGGGCGCGTTTCCAGCGTGATGAATGTCGCCTTCGAACAGCGCGAGTTGTCACTGACGCGTGAAAAACAGTTGATGGCAGAAGCCGTCGCGGATTTTCTGCCTGAACGCTGTACGGTATTTATCACCATTGGCACTACGGTTGAAGCCGTGGCGCGCGCGCTGGTTTATCGCAACGATCTGCGCATCATCACTAATAGCCTGCGTGTTGCCGACATTCTGTATAAGAATCCCGATCTTGAGGTGATGGTACCCGGCGGCACGCTGCGACCGCACAATGGCGGCATTGTCGGCCCGAATACGGTGAGTTTCGTCGAGGGTTTTCGCGCGGATTATCTGATCACCAGCATCGGCGCAATCGACAACGATGGCACGCTGCTGGAATTTGATGTCAATGAAGCCACCGTAGCGCGCACCATGATGTCTCACGCGCGGCAAACATTATTGATTGCCGATCACACAAAATTCTCCGCCTCTGCCGCCGTTGCGGTGAATAACGTACGCTCTGTGCATGCGTTCTTTACCGATATCACACCACCGGAAGGTTTCGAACAATTGTTGCTGGAAGAGCGGATTGAGATGTTTCGGGTTGATGCTGGGTGAAGTGTGCCTGCCGCTCTGAAGCACTTTTTTATATAAGTCGTGGAATTGAAGATGATTGAAATTGTCAGCGGAGCAAGAACTTTAAGGCTTTCACCTTTCGAACGGGACATCACGCCAGAAGCCCCAGAATATGACTGGATCAGGACCTATATTGAGTACCAACTCCCTGCATTAAAAACGCAATTTCAAGCTTCTTTCAAGATAGGAGAATTAGCCGATTTAAAGGATTCCCTCAATACACTGTATCAATGTTTACGTGATGGAACCGACCATAGTAATGTGTTTTTTGAGAGTATGGAAAACCAGCTTACGATTCACTTTATAAACATGCGTTATGGATCTGTTGCTATCGAATTGACTCTTCGACCAGAGAATCCAGCTGAAAGTGTGACAGTGAAAGATTCGTTTGGAATCGACCAAAGTTATTTTCCATCGTTGCTTTCCGGTCTGGATGAGATGATTAACTGGGGAAAGTAAGCAAGTTTTCTTATTTTGAGTGATCAAGGAATTATCCAGTGCGTACCCGTGATTCAGCCCGCTTGCTTATTATCAACTCCCACAACCAGGTTTTATTATTCAGGTTCAGGCATGAAAATGATGCGCTGGCGGGTAGAACATACTGGGCGACTCCTGGTGGAGGCGTGAAATCAGGAGAGACTTTTGAGCAGGCAGCAATCCGAGAACTCAGAGAAGAAACCGGCATTTATGTTAACGATGTGGGCCAGTCGTTAACGACGAGAACTTTTGAAATGACACTCCCTAGCGGTGAGGTAGTTCTGGCGAATGAGCGATTTTATTTAATTAAAATTGGTGATGAAGATATAAACAACCACGAGTGGACTGAATATGAAAAATCAGTCATTGATAACTATCACTGGTGGAATCTCAATGAATTGCGAAATACTGACGACGTAGTTTACCCCTCAAATATTCCTGATATCTGCTCAATACTGGATTAATGACCAAAATTAATTTAGGGCTAATCTCTGTCCAATCATGGTGAGAACCCGTATCGACTGTCGGAGTTAAATTTTCGGAGGGAATACCGAAGGGTAATGATAAATATCTAATGTGAATGTGATTGATGCCGATAACGAAAACTTATTGGCTACGAAACACGCATGACTCATGGAGAACATAATGAAAAAGGCAATGCTAACATTAGCTATTTTTGCTTTGGTCGGTTGTGCAAGACCTTACGGACCGACAACTTCAATAATTAACGATCAAGCTGTCACGCCCAATCCGAGCAAGAAACAAACCAAAATCAAAGTTTTTAGGATGAAGCAGTTTAGGGAGAGCATTCTCAGTTCTTGCCAGTTTATGATCGAAGTCGACGGTAAGATGGTCGCAATGCTAAAACAAAACCAATATGTCACAGCGTATGTAGATAACGGCACGCATTACCTTGGCTTCAGCGACACATGTTATTCAACGGAGATAACAGGGCGTAAAGTGCTCGAAGTCATCGCGGATGGAGCTCCACAAGAATACTCAACTAAGATTGGTGCTTATGGCGCATTTCTCATGTGGCGCACGCAGTAATTAATTGCTGATATCGGCATGACGCTGCTACAGCTAATCTGCGATAAACGTGGATCCGGTTAACTTCGTTCATCGTGAAAAACTCCGCACCAGAAGCCGCCATATCAGGATCCTCAGCAGGTAGCCCTGGAAAAAGGACGATAAAGCGGACATCTCAATATAGCCAGAGGGGAGTGCGGATGTTTTCCTGGACCTTCAGGAGATGATTTATGCATTCTTATGAGGACCGGATTCGCGCTGTTGAACTCTATTATCGATATGGCAGAAAAGCGTCCGTAGTAGTCAGGGAATTAGGTTACCCTTCCATAAAACAGCTCGGCCGCTGGGTCCGTATTTATGAAGAGAAGGGTGATTTACCGAGAGAATTAAGGCCAAGGTAACGCTACACGCATGCGCAGAAAGTCGCCGCTGTTGAGCATTATCTTACGCATGGTGGATGCCTGGCTTTCACTTGCCGCGCCATCGGATATCCCAGCAGCGAAGTGCTTAAACGCTGGGTCACAGAGATTTATCCGGGACGACGTCCGCTGATTATTCGCTCGAATACCAACAAATGCTTCAGTCCGGATGAAAGAACCCAGGCTGTTCGCGCACTATGCAACCGGCGCGGAACGGCTCTTAAAATTGCACAAAATATAGGCGTCAGCGTTCCGGTTCTGTACAAGTGGAAGAAAGACTTAATCGACGATGAGGCTTATCAATCCATGCGTAAACGTAAATCAGGCTCTCCGGATAAAAACCAGGATGCACTGCATGAAGAAGTCGCACGGCTCAAACAGCAGGTCCATCAGCTGCAGCTTGAACGTGACATTCTGACTAAAGCGAATGAACTGATAAAAAAAGACATGGGCATCAGCTTCCAGACCCTGAAGAACAGGGAGAAAACCCAGGTCGTTGATGCCCTTAAGGAAATGTATGCTTTAGCTGAGCTGCTTAATGCATTGCGACTTGCGCGCAGTTGCTATTTCTATCACAAAGCAAAGCTGCGTCGGCACGATAAGTACGCTGAAATACGCGTGGCGATGACAAAACTCTTTGACGGGAATTACCGTTGCTACGGCTACCGGCGTCTGCACGCGATGCTGCGTGAAAATAACACTTATATCTCCGAGAAGGTCGTCCGCAGGTTGATGACTGAAGAGCAGCTTGTTGTTAAACGAGCCGGAAGGCGTCGTTACAGCTCTTACTGCGGAGAAATCAGTCCGGCACCTGAAAATCTTCTCGCCAGAAATTTTCGATCCTGCAGGCCAAATGAAAAGTGGCTGACCGATATAACCGAGTTCCAGATCCCAGCAGGCAAAGTCTATCTATCACCAGTTATTGACTGCTTTGACGGCAAAGTGGTGAGCTGGACGATCGGAACGCGTCGGGACTAATAAGGTCCATGTCGCGCAAAGGTTGCTCATCTGATAACGCAGCGTGCGAAGGCTTCTTCGGGCGGATCAAAAATGAAATGTACTACGGCAGAAACTGGGCGGGTGCAACGCTGGAAAATTTTATGTGCTTCCTGGACAGGTACATACGCTGGTATAACGAGGAGCGTATTAAAATCTCATTAGGTGCAATGAGCCCGGTGAAGTACCGGCAGCATCTAAGGATCTCAACATAACCAGTCCAACAAAATATCCGCATCTCCCCCGTACGACATTAGCGCTTTGGAGTAACAATTAGTGTTGAAGCTAAGCAGAGATGGCCGGGTTCAGGCAAAACTGAGATGTCCAATATATAAAATGTAGATGCTCAATGAATTTATGTTAAATAAAGTTTTTTTCAGTGCTGTGCCATTTGCAATATGTGTGGCAGTCCACAATTATTATCGCTGGTAATCAGCCTGCGAGGTAGCCGTGTCTGTAATGAAAATTGACCATGTTCATCTCTATGTGAATAATTTAGAAGTGGCCGAGGTCTGGTACAAAGAAGTGCTGGGATTTGTTCGTGATGAGTCCTTGTTATTCTGGTTTACTCAGGGGGGACCTTTAGTTCTGAAGAATAATGAAGCGGCGCTTTCACTTTTTGAAAGACGGCACCAGTCTCCAGGGCATACGGTGGCCTTCACTATTAAACCTTGTTATTTCAGTGAGCTGATGAAAACGCTGTCGTCTCGTGCAATTCCCTTTACCGTCAGCGATCATCAGGTCTCAATGTCTGTTTATTTTGAGGATTTAGCGGAAAATAAAATTGAAATGACGTCTTATGAATATCATGAGGCCCGCAAGAATATACAGAGTTATTACGGCAAGGCATTCATCTGAATGCTGCGGAAATATATCATGACTTCGAGACTGTAAATCAATCAGCGCTTCAACCAAATCATCTTCATTAACCGCACGTTGCCGCTTTTTAGCTGGATCTTTCTTCGCAATCCTGCGGCTTGGTCCATGACCTTCCGGAAGTGCCTGAGACCGCGTGTTATCACGTTTGTCCTGCATCAGCTTAGCCACGGCCAGCGCATGGCCAAGCCGCTTGTTATCTACGATCGCACCCTGATCAACTTCAGACATCCGGTCGTAGGCAGAGTAGGGAAGAACAGTGCCGTTGCTTCTGAGTTCAACGCGGCCATCCGGGTACTGCCAGGCATCCAGATATTTTCCCATCGCGCGGCGGCTGTCATCGTTATCCTCAAGCAGCAACAGCATTTTATCGTAGCGGACCGTCAGCGCCTTCGAAACCTTACGCGGTTCGCGCCAGGTAAATATCTGGTTCAGGTTGTCGTCAGCATCGAGCGGACGGTGCACGTCAAAATCATGCCTCGGTGCCTTCGCGAAACGCCGGTTGTAGTCCGCTATAAACTCTGCGGCAAAGGCGTTAGCCGCGTCAGGCGTACTGATATCACGCAACCTGAGTTCCTTAACCAGCCGGTCCTGCAACGTAAGATGCGCACGCTCCACGCGGCCCTTGGCAGAGCTGGTGTTGGCGCAGATGCCCGTTATGTTCAGCTCGTTCATCGCACGCCCGAACTGCGTCTGACCGTCGCCGCCAGCCGCATTTTTGTTGTTGATGCGGAAAACGCTGGCCTTGTCGCTGTAAAATGCCAGCGGCTTGCCGTGCTGTTCAAGATAGCCGCGCGTGGCTTCAAAGTAGGTGAACGTGGACTCGGAGCGGACGAAGTGAAGCTGCATCAGGCGGCTGGTCGCGTCATCCACGTAGACCAGCAACGTGCAGGCCGGGCCGCGTTCCTCGAACCAGCGGTGATCGCAGCCGTCAATCTGTATCAGCTCGCCAACGCAGGCGCGCCGGTAGCGAGGTTGCTGAATTTTAGGGGCGCGATGCCTGCGCGGGATCCAGAGGCCTGACAACATCATCAGCTTGCGTACAGTCTCTTTAGACAGCGTCACGCCGTGCAGCTCGGCCAGCTTCTCGCAGGCGAGCGTCGGGCCAAAATCAGCGTAGCGTTCGCGGATGATCTGAATCGCACGTTCAGCGAGGCCAGCAGGCAGCTGGTAGTTGCTGGGCTTACCGCGCCGCCGATCGGCCATACCCAACGGGCCGCCTGCGCGGTAGCGCTGGAGCAGGCGGCGACAGTGCCGGTCGGAAATGCCAAGACGCTCAGCTGCGAGATGTGTTGTCAGCCGCCGGTCGACGACGTCCTGGATAACTTTAAGCCGGTTAACTTCGTTCATCGTGAAAAACTCCGCACCAGAAGCCGCCATAACAGGTTCCTCAGCAGGTAGCCCGAAGCGGCCAGGTCAGCTTAGCTCATAACGGCCAGGTCAGCTTTGCCTCTATAATTAGTGTCTATCCATTATTAAGATGTCGTCTTCATAGCTAAGTTAAAGTGTCATCCTTTACATGGACAGAGTCTGGTTATC